>JBBRAE010000083.1:0-3423 GCA_038207085.1 Armatimonadota bacterium | reverse complement strand
GCTGAGAATGCCGTGGCTCGGTCGAAATCGCTTGACCTGCCGCAGCTCACAAGTTCAGTCTCCGCCCGCCTCAATCTCTACCGATCAGGCAAGGCTTATAGAGAAAATAGGTGACCTGCGTGCAATTCCCGTAGAATTACGGGTAATACCGTGCGCTATAAACAGTCAATTAATAGTATAGACAGAGCATCGCTAGCGATGTTGGAGGTTTGCAGTGATAAGACCACTTTTTGCCGCGTTTGCGTGCCTGATGGCCACATCGGTTGCCGCCGATACGACTCCCGCGCCCGCCGAAGTCGCCATAATCCACTACGACAAGCTGAGCGAAGCCAAGCTCAATGGAAACGCTAAGAACCTCACGCTTTCGCCTGTCCTCGGAACTGCACAGGAGACCCCCTGCCTTCAGCTGGTCAATATGACTCTTGCAGCGCGCAAGGTTACGGTCCGCATTCTCGGTCTGAACGCAGATGAGTACGAGCTCTATCTGGACACGGACACCGAGGGTGTGCGCAAGAAAACCAGCGTCTTTGCAGTCTTTGGCGACCCTCCTCCAACACCAAATTACAGAGATTACTACGTAGGCGTAAAGACACGATCAGAGCTTGAGGCCGGTATCGTGGTCGGGATTCCGGGGACGAAGAGGACTCTTGCGGAGTGGGAGTCGTTCAAACGAATCCGTGAAAACTGCGCCAAGCTCGCTCCGAAGTACGCAAACCCCGTGCGCACGGATGGCATGGTCTGCCAGGCTGCTCTGAAAGGCGTGCCCGGTTGGATCGAGGAAGCGGAGTATGACGATCTCGACAACCGCACGGCTCGCATCGTGGTCGCACAAAAGGGGAGTCTGATTTCCACTCCTTCCGGCAGTTTCATCATCTCGTCGGTGGTCGACCCTTCAGAGAAGCAGGCGACGATTGGGGACACTATCCAGTCGGCCCGGGCGAACCTGATCAAATATGTTCCTGATCCCATCAGTCGCAACGAAGTCGTTCAGGCTCTGACTCCGGTAGACTTTACCCTTTCCGTGGAGAAGAGCAAATCGGTGCCCGGCAGGTATGTGGTTCGTGCTGCTCTCCGCAACTGGACTGACCGCCTGATAACTGGCAAGGTGAACCTGATCCCGCCTTCGGGGTGGAGTGTGAAGCCGGTTCTTCCAACCGTGCGAATGGGGGCCTACGGGAGATCGGTGCCGGCGTTGTTCACTCTTGTAGCCACACCGCAGGCGGCAGCCGACACAATGCTTGGGGCGAGTGCTGTGCTAAGCGTCGACGGCGTCGATATGAATCTGCTTGCCAAGGTTGATCTGGCAGGTGCAAAGTAGCCCTCGCGCCTGCCCTGAAAGATTTCACGCGCCGAACGTGTAGAGGAAGTGCATCATCTGGTGATAGGCGCCGAACCGGTAGAACTCCATTCCCAGCGTCGAGCCCGCCAACACCTCCGGCGGGCTTACACCCACATTTGATGAGATTGCGAGCGCGCATAACAGCACGTGCGCGACCGTCACCGCCACCCCGACTCCTGCGACCCCGCCAAACATCGGGTCGAACAGATCAAGCGATATCTGCGTGTGGTCGTAGGCGACTTTGCCGACGTAGACAAGCGCGCAGCCGAGGATGACAAACAGCATTGCAAGCCAGATGGCTTCGTTTGCGGGGGCGTCTTTTGCCAGGTGAACCGCGCCTGCGGCGGTCGGTGCGGCGATCGATGCCGCTCTGGCGGCGGCAAACAGCGCAGCAAAATCAAAGATCACCCTGCCAAAACCGCGTTTGGTCTCGATTACGACTATAGCCGCAATCATGATGACGATTACTGCATCGATAACGTTCATTGCTTTCCAGACTCCTTCACAAGCATAAGCGAACCGTAGCCGACCACCTGATCCCGGTCTTCGATGATGTCGCCGGAGGTATAGTAGGTCAGCAGTTCACCGACAGTTGCGCCGAGGGCTGTTGCGGCGACAATGGTTGCAGCGGTCGGCGTTGCGCCGCACATGGAGATATCACGCCGGGCGACCACATCGAGCAACCCCAGCGCGTCGAGTTTCACTATCGCACTGATCGCCAGATGGTCTTTTTCCTCGGCCGAGCTCTTTGGCTCGTAGTGTGTGAGGTCGGTGCTTGCGATCACGACGGCGTTTCGGCCCTCTATCGCCTGCGCTATGCCTCTACCTAATTGTTCCGCATATAAGGGGGCGTCTTCCCATGCAAGTAATGAGACGACTATGGGCACGATTTTGACGGGCTTGCCGAGAGTCTGCAGAAATGGCAACTGTACCTCAAGGGAGTGTTCGCGGATGTGTGCTGTTGGGTCTTCGCGAAAGAGTCCGGACGATTGCAGCACGGCGTGTGCCGCGTCCGTGTCGATTTCCACCTCACCGAGCGGGGTTGCCCACGTTCCCTGTGTCATGACGGCGGCGGGGGCTCCCTGTCCACGGTGGTTTGGCCCTATCAGTACCACTGTGTCGGGGAGTCCGTCTTCGGCCAAGTGGTAGTAGGCCCACGCGGCGGCGTATCCCGAGAACCCCAGGCCCGCGTGCGGGCAGATAAGCCCTTTGATGTTGCGGGTAATGATCGGCGCGGGCATCGGGAGCATTCCAGGGCCGAATGGCCCGAGGTAGCAGGCGTCTACGGTATCTCGCAGTTCCTGTGGGTCGTCGTCGTAGAATGTGCCTGAAACGGCAGGTTCTCGCTTCATCCGGGTTCACCTCGTTAGACGCTATCTTGTTCAAGTTCAAGCCTCACCTACAATTTCGGCGGCGCATGCCCCCTCTCCCCCTGAGAGGAGAGGGTAGGGGTGAGGGGTGTCTCATATATATACCACCGTGAGCGTGTGTTCACCTTCTAACCCGCAATAATCTGCTTGAACTGCTGGCTTGTGCGATAATTCATCAATAATTCATCGGCGATTACTCGAAAAGTCGTTGACAATAGCTGTCAGTGCATGATATCTTGCAATTGTAAGGTTTAGCCGGGCAACCGGTGGGCTTTATGGGTGTTATGAAGCGAGTCGCTAGCTTAGTGCGGCGAACTTGCACAGGAGAGAAAGGGCTAGAAGTTGTCTTTGGCGGTGGGTTAGTCTATCCCCCGTTGTTATTCCACATCAGACAGCATCTACCCTCATAAAATCAGATAAAAATATCTGAAAAGACCACTTGACAAAGCATATAGGCCGGGATATACTGCAATTGAAGCAGCAGAGCCTGTCCACTATGATGAGACCAGGCCAAAGGGAACCGGCTATAGATCGGTATCCCAAACTTGTATGGAGGTAGACCAACAACTAAGCGCCTTTGGACAATTAGTATAGGCTGCACGTTCCCCATTCAGATTACCAGCTTTCATGTTTCTCCACATTTGTGCAGACCAATTGGCACAGTTCTTGCAACTATACTAACTGAGACCAAAAGTCACTAAGGCAAACTTAGAA
>JBBRAE010000082.1:0-3496 GCA_038207085.1 Armatimonadota bacterium | reverse complement strand
TCCAGGCGAGGCGAAGCTTATCCGTCACATCTACAAGCGGTTCATCGAGACCGGCTCATGCCTCGGGATAGCCAAAGAGCTTAATGGTCGGGGCATACCGACCAAGACGTGGACGACCAAGAACGGCAGTCACCATCAGGGCGGTCCCTGGAACACCCAGCACGTCTACCGCGCGCTGAACAACCGCATCTATCTCGGGGAAACGGTCCACAAGGACAAGTCATACCCGGGGGAGCACCAGGCGATAGTGCCAAGAGACCTGTGGGACAAGGTCCAGAGCATCTTGGCAGACGGGACAGCCCGCAAGCGTGGACGGGAGACGAGCGAAGTGAAATCACTCCTCCGTGGCATCATCCGCTGCGGTCACTGTGACAAGTCGATGGTCGGGACATACACCAAAAAGAAAAACGGCGTTGTCTACCGCTACTACACCTGCGGTGGGGCGATAAAGAACGGCGCGTGTTTGTGCCCGGTCAGGTCGGTGCCTGCGGGGGAGATAGAGAAGGCTATATTAGGTCAGCTTCGATTGCTCTTGCAGTCCCCGGAAGTGATAGCCGAGACGTTTCGTGCGGCACAGGCTCTACGGGCGCAGCAGATTCAGACCTTTCGAGAAGAGAAGTCAGAGCTTGAGATGTGGATGGTCGAGCTTCGGGCGCTCGCCAGTGATATGGTGTCGGCGGATACTGACGGCGACGGGTGCGCAGAGCGTTTTGCGGGCCTTAACGACGAGATACAGGAGACGCGGCGGCGACTGGCTGAAGTCGACGATATTGTCATCAACCTGGACGGCGATTTCCTCACCGAGCAGGACGTAGCAGAAGCCCTGCGTGAACTCGACCCGCTTTGGGACGAACTCTTTCCCGCTGAGCAGCACAGGGTGTTCAGGGCTCTTGTCGAACGGGTCATCGTCTCCAGCGCCGGTCTCGACATACGCCTGCGGGCAGACGGCATACACTCGATAGTCGCCGAGGTGAAAGGCAAAGACACAGAAAGGACTATAGCAGCATGAATATGGAAATGGCAGAGACCGATGGCACCATCAGGGTGCTTGTTCCGATGGCCATAAAGCGGCGATCCGGCAGAAAAGAGTTGATAGTGCCCGACGGTGTCCACAGCCCCACGGACAGCCGTCCGGATTACCACGAGGCGCTTGTCGTCGCGATATCCCGCGCACATCGCTTTAAGAAGCTCCTTGACGAGGGCAGATACGGATCAGTAGCGGAAATGGCTGGGGCCCTCAAGATGGACCGGTACAAGCTGGCACGACTGCTGCGGCTCACCCTTCTTGCACCGAGGATAACGGAGGCGATACTGGATGGCCGGGAGCCGGACTCTCTGTCCCTGAACCGGTTGCTGGAACTCCCGGCTCTGAGTCCGGAACCTGTTTTGCTCGTGCGCATTCCCCTTGGCCAGTCCCCTTCCCTCCATCCGCTCCGCCGACACCGACGCGCATCGGCATCTTTGTTCGCGGACTTCTTCGGTAATATGGGACTGTCCGACTTCCCACAGTCGTGCATTGCTGTATTACTCCATTGGATTCACAGCACGAACTCCGCAGTTGCCATCGCGAAGTTGGCTGTGGGATATCCCGATTCCCGTATCGAGTGAGAAATGTGCTCTCTCACTCACTGCAAGATGCTTCCTCGCATGCCTGGGGTCTCCGACCACGCAGGGCTCAGTGTGTCTTGCGATATCGACACACTTGATGTTGCCTTCCGCCCACGTTAACGACGTCGGCACCCTGGACATTTCATTTTTCGAGGCTCAATACCCAGCCTGCGAGTTTCCCCTGTCAACGCTTCCCCACCATCCTTACAGACGACGAGACATGACTTGGGGCCGGTGTGGCTCGCTATGCCTTCACCGTAGAGACTCTCACTCCTTACACCTTGCCGGTTTTAATCGGCGCATCTAACGCGTTACGCTTCAGGCTCATATGTATTTTAGAGCGGCGGCTATCTCAGAGAGCGACTCCACCATCTCAGAGAACGCCTCGCCACGTTCGCCTTCCTGCCATCGCTCGGACCGCTCTTCGTAGTAAGTCTCCATCTCAGTGATGGTCGTCTCAAGAAGAGACAGCGCCCCAGCCGTCATAGCATTCCACCGCCTCTGTCCCGGCGACGATGTGACTGGTCTCGCAGTCGGCACCCATTCAAGTCTCGCGTCCTCCCCTCTGGCGGCGCGTCTTCGTCGATAAGCCGCCTGCCTCTCGGCTGCGTTTTTGTATCTTCTCACTGCAGGCATAGCATCTACCCCCTTTCAGTTTTTGTAGTATTCGCTTCCACGGACGTTTTCGTGTCGGGCTGTGATGACGTTACCTGACTGCGATTTCAGCGCAACGCCGTCCAGTCCCCTGTCGAGAATGCTCTTGATGCTTTTGTAGCTTGTGACACCGGTGGCAAGTCCGCGCGTGCAGGCAGGCTCCATTCTCTCCTTCCCATACTGCTTGGCAAGCCTGATGATACCAAGGCATGACCTGTATCTGGCTTCCGGGTGTGGTCGGCTCTCAAGGATTCTCTTTACCATGGCAGCAGTCGCTGGCCCCGTAGTCTCGGCCCACCTGATGATCCTCGACGGCGTCCACTCAAGATGAGCCTGGTGGGATTTGGGACGGTGATCCGGGTTGGTGGTGACGCCTCCCTCCGTGTAACTGCGCCTGTGACTGGCCACCCTCTGGTTCTTATACAGAATCTCCGCCACGAGATTCGACAGTCGCACATCTACCTGTTCTCCCACGAGTTGGTAGGGAACGCTGTAGAGGTGCTTAGCTGCCGAGATGTGATAGTCGATGCCGACTTTCGCCGTCTTCCATTCCAGAAACTCATACCACCTCGCGGGTAGCGACATAAGGGCAGGCTTCTCCAGAGTCTCTAACAGCTCGACTCTTGAGGAGTTCACCTTCTTGAACTTGCGCTCGTTCAGCCTGTCCAGGAGTTCGGATATTGCATCATTGGCCTCATGGATGCTGAAGAACGTGCGGTTCCGCAGCGCCGCCAGTATCCATCTCTCTACCAACAGGACTCCGGCTTCAACTTTAGCTTTATCGCGGGGCTTCCTCACGCGGGCCGGGATGATGGCGGTGCCGTAGTGTGCCGCCATACCGGCGAATGCGGGATTGAGGTCGGGTTCGTAGCGGTCGGCTTTGATGACTGCGCACTTGGCGTTGTCCGGCACCACAATCTGAGGGACGCCGCCGAAATACTCGAAGGCCCTGATGTGGCTCGCTATCCAGCTCGGGGTGTCCATAGTGGCGACGGCTTCGGCGTAGGTGTAGCTCGATGCGCCGAGCACAGCCACGAATATGTATGCCCGACTGATCTTCCCGGTCCTGGGGTCGGTGATCCCTATGGTGTCACCGGCGTAGTCGGTGAAAAGCTTCTCGCCAGCTCGATGCTCCTGGCGGAGCACCACGTCGACCTTCTTTTTCCCATCCCTGTAGTAGTTGCAGAACTGGGTGTATTGATAACCTTCCGGACTGGCGGCCTTATACTCAAGC
>JBBRAE010000081.1:0-3678 GCA_038207085.1 Armatimonadota bacterium | reverse complement strand
CCGCCGAAGAGCAGGAGCGCGGCCATGATCGTCGCGCGGACGATTGAGGGCTTTGCGCCGACCATTAGCATGTAGATTATCAAAAGCGCCATCAAGATCGCGTTTGCGACTCGCTTTGGTCTTCGCAGAAGCTTTATCAGGACGAATCCGAAGACGGCGACGATTACGGCGCAGTTGAACCCGGAGGCGGCGAGCATGTGCAGTGTGCCGGTACGGGTGAAATTGGTCAGGATTCGGTCTGGGAGGTTGCTGTATGTGCCGAGCGCCATTCCTGCGACGACGGAGGCCTCCTCCTCGGGCATAGCCTGGGAGATGCTTGTCGCGATGTACTGACGGGCGGATAGGGCGAGCGCCATCAGCGGGTTTGGCGGACTGTGGCGCAGGGTCTTGATCTGCTCTGGGTCGCGGACGTAGGCGACGGCGTGCATTCCCTGGCGGGCCAGGTAGTCTTTCCATGAGAATCCGCTGTCGCTGGTTGACTCGCTTGGTGTGGAGACTCGGCATTTGACGCGCAACACGTCACCGTAGGCGGGGGGTGTCCAGTTCGGAGCGCCTGCGGGCCTGTAGCATGTGAGCATAAGCGTTCCAGTCGCGGGGATCAGTCTGCCGTGGGTCTCTATTGCTGAGACATCAAAGGGTATGAACGCTTTGTCCTCACGCTGGTCGATGTCGGAGCGGATCCGGCCGCGAACGGCTGAAACTCCCGCTCTGGCGAACATCGAGACGTCGTTGGGTGGAATCGTCGTGAACAATTCGTACCTTACGACCCCAAGCGCCGCTACGACGAAGAGCAGGGCAACGGTCGGGCGCTTTGTTACCACAGAGGCGCACGCGCCGAAGATCAGGGCGGCGACCGAAACCATCCACGGCAGGCCGATTATCCCCGAGAGTATGATCCCGACTACAAACGATATGGCGACCGGAAACAGCGGGCGCATTAACATTCCTAGAACATCGCGATGGCTTCGATCTCGATGTGCGCGCCTCTGGGGAGAGCGCCCACCTGGATCGTTGACCGCGCCGGAGGCTCTTCGCCGAAGTAGCTCGCGTAGACCGCGTTTACCTTGGTGAAGTTGGAGAGGTCGGTCAGAAAGATTGTGGTCTTTACAACATCGGAGAGCGTGAGTCCTGCTGCGTGGAGGACTGCCTTCATGTTCTCAAGCACTCGCACCGTCTCGTCATCGATACTGCCCTGGATGAGCTCGCCGGTTGCTGGGTCGACGGGGACCTGCCCTGAGACGAATATAAACTCGCCTGCACGGATGGCCTGTGAGTAGGGGCCGATTGCCGCGGGCGCTTCGGTTGTTGAGATTGCTTGTCTTGCCATATTAACTAACCCTCTAAATATTACCGGTATTTGACGATCATTATGCTTGGTCATGCTATCACACTTCCAAACCGTCTGTCACGCGCTTATTGGGTTGGAGTGGCGATGGCTGCGGGCATTGTTACTGTTAACCGTGACGAAATCCGCCCGTAACAATAGATGGTCATAATAAATATGACAATGTTGAGCTCGTTGCATACCGAAACAGCGGGCGCGTGAGTTGCATATGAGTCGTAGGAGGTGCCTGAGGCCTCTCGCAGCGCAAAACCCGCGCTGCTGTCGGCGTCATGCACGAGAAACCGTAAATGGCAGAAATCGCCATTTACGAAGGAGGCAAGGAACTATGAGTATCAAGAGAAATGCAATCTGTTTGATCGTCGCAACGGGAGTGGTTGCCGCCTTTGCTGGGGCCGCCATCGCTGAGGAGGCGGCTCCGTCCGTCTCTACCAAGATGGACCTGGCCTATGTGACCAAGTACGTCTGGAGAGGGCTTGAGCTGAACCCGGACCCGTCCGTGCAGCCGTCCGTCACATTCAGCCATGTGAGCGGGCTTAGTCTGAACCTTTGGGGCAGCATCGATACCACCGACGTCTTTGACAACAAGTGGGACGTGACCGAGATCGACTATACGCTGAACTATGCCTGGAACACCAAGGGCAACAACGCGATGAACGGCGGGCTAATCTACTACACGTTCCCGCATACCGATTTTGACCCGACTGCCGAGGTCTACACAAGCTACTGCTTTGGTGGCAAGTATTCGCCTACTGTTCAGGTGAACTATGATTTCGATCAGGTCGACGGCTACTATGCCACTCTTTCAAGCGGCTACAGCTGTGTGTTTCCAGCCAAGAAGGCTCCGGCGATGGGGCTTTCGGCCAAGGTGAGCTACGGATCATCCAAGTATAACGAGTTCTACTACTTTGATGACAAGTCGGCGTTCACCGACTTCCTGCTCGGCGCGGCGCTTCCGATCGCGGTGACTGAGAATGTGACCGTCACACCGTCGGTCAACTATTCATCAATCATTGATGGCGATCTGAAAGACTCCGTCAAGGCAGCCGGGCTTGACGCTGATAACTTTTATGCAGGGGTTACGGTGTCGTTCCCGCTGTAAGGGGTTCGAAACATAATAGTCAGTGTGGACGGCGTGGAGTGCTTTTTGGCTCTGCGCCGTTCTTGCATTTACTCAGCAATACTCCTGCAGTTCACTGTGAACCTATATCGAGCTTAGAGCGTGTCTGAAAAGTGTAGTGGCCGTCCGCCGTGACGGCCATCGGCTCCGAAGGAGCCGGGAAACGGTGGAATTTCGTGCCAATTGAGCATTGATACGAGATTGCGCCGTAGGGCAGCGCCTATGGCGTTGATGGCCGGCACGGCGACCGGCCACTACAATCGGGATTTCTCAGACACGCACTTAGAATTGCGAGTTCGGCCTGACTGTTACATATTAGCTCTGTTAGAATGCGCGCGTATACGCAATTAGCGACGTATTGTTTCGATGCTTCGGCTTCAGAGAGCGAGTCGAAGCATAGAGAGGTTCCACACTCTTCTTACGGCGTTGACGATCCGGCTTGGATGGTAGTATCATATGGATGGTTGGAGCTTGACTCTGCGCCGGTTTTATGGACGTAGAATGGAGACGGCGATTGGCTGTTATACACCCGAATATCAACATATTGGACGCTGGCGCCATGATGTATGCCAGCTATGACAGAACAAGGCATGCTGCCGCACATACCAAGGATTATCTATTCGGCCAGTTGATACCGTACATCGGCAATAAGCGGAAGCTTCTCGATCTTATAGGCAGGGCACTACGACACACTGAAACAGGACCGGGCAGCACATTCCTTGACATGTTCGCCGGCAGTGGAGTCGTATCGCGCCTCGCAAAGACGCTTGGTTGTCGAGTAATCACCAATGATTGGGAACCGTACTCCAAAGCAATCAACACCTGCTATATAGCGTGCAATTCGGAACCGGCTTTCGCTTCACTAGGCGGTTATCGAGCCGCAGTTGATTTCCTTAACAATTTGCCCCCGCGTGTAGATTGGGTTACGGAGCATCTGTGTCCGCGGGATGATTTAAACTATGACATAGCTGTTGATCGAATGTTCTACATGCGCAAGAACGGTGTTCGTATAGATGCTATCAGGCACCAAATACAGCAATGGCGTGATGCAGGTACTATTGAAAAGGACGAGGAAGCTTGCCTGCTAGCACCTCTTCTTTATCAGGTCTGCTACACCAGCAATACAAGCGGGGTATTCAAGGGTTTCCATAATGGGTGGGGTGGGCAAACGCAAACGGCCTTATATAGGATAGCTGGAGATCTCCTGTTGTCTCCC
>JBBRAE010000080.1:0-3970 GCA_038207085.1 Armatimonadota bacterium | reverse complement strand
CGTGTCTGAGAAATCCCGATTGTAGTGGCCGGTCGCCGTGCCGGCCATCAGCGCCGTAGGCGCTGCCCTACGGCGCAATCTCGTATCAATGTTCAATTGGCACGAAATTCCACCGTTTTCCAGCTCCTTCGGAGCCGATGGTCGCCACGGCGGACGGCCACTACACTTATCAGATGGCTGTCAAAGCGGACGGCCACTACACTTCTCAGACACGCTCTTAGCATTTAGCCATTAGCATTTAGGCCTTAATAGTGCTTACGCTGCTCATTTGGTGCTCCATTACGGATTTTCGTCTATTATTTCGTCACCTATGCCTCACAGTCGCCCCACGCGTCATACTCGCCGGCTATAGACTGCAATTGAAATATCGACAGCACGTTTTGTACATAGTGTGACGATATTTGCTCATAAACCGAATTGCCTGGTAATATTACGAGCATATAGTCCCGAATTTAATCAAACGTTTACAATGGGACTTGAAATGGCTGTGCTAGTGTGGTATATTGCCTATGTGCTGGTGGCACACATATTCGGTAAATCTGTAGAGCCACAGATAATCGGGTGTGCCGCCGGCACATGCGATAAACACAAAATAGCCGGCTAGGCAGCCGACTCGTTCCCCCGACCAACAAACCCGAAGTAAAGCACGCACCCCACTGCAGTCACCCCCGAAAAGATGATCTTGGTCCACGCGTCAAGCGGTGAAGGCGTGATGAAACCCTCGATTGATCCCGCAATCACAAGCATTGCGACGACCCCGCCCATAAGAGGCAGAGCCTCGTGTGAAGCGAGGCGAAGCGAGTCCCATCGCGTGAGGTTCCCAGGTGAGATCAAACCCCACCCGAGAATCAGCCCCGCTCCCCCGGCGATTGCGATTGCCAAAAGTTCGATGAAGCCGTGGGGCAGGATGAGCGACCAAAACCGGAGCGCTACTTCGGGTTTGCGCGAGTATCTCATGCCAAGCGCGCCGAGCATTTTGCCGTTTTCGACAAGCTCACGCACAGTCCATACGCCAAACGTGATCCCACCGGCGAACGCGCGGGCGCTCACGTAGATGTTGTTTACCATGATCCCGCTTGACATGCTCGCAGGGAAGGCGATGCCGCTTTCTTCGTCGGGGCCGAGCTTGTCGTCGCTTCCCGAGTCGGCCTGGGCGAACATCGGAGGTACCAGTTTGGCGTAGCTTTTGGGGTTTGTGGCGACTAGCGTCGCGGCGAACACACCGGAGAGCAAAAATATCGCGCTTGAGATCCCGATCATTCGCGCGTTTGCCCGAAAGAGGATTGGGAACCCTCGAAGTAGAAATGTTACAATGGAGCGTCCGGGGTTTTTGGGGGCGTCCGCGTAAAGGCAGCCGTGGGCCCGGCCCGCGAGGTCGTTTAGGTAGTATAGAAGGTCCTCGCTCGCGGAGTTGGCCTTGACGTAGGACAGGTCCGATGTCACACGCCGATAGAGTTTTCCAACGTCCAAGAGTTCGGCGCGGGACAGCCCGCGCAGTTTTTTCGAGGAGGCGCGGTCGAGGATATCCCCGAGGCGCACCCAGTCCGGTCGTCGTCGCTCCACAAATGTCCGTTCGTCCATAACTGGATTATAGCGCGAGGTGCAATCCGTTGTCGAGAGAAATAACAGTTGTCACACCTGAAAACGTTCCGATCACATACGAGCTCGCCGGTCTGGGCTCGCGCGCATCGGCGTGCATACTGGATCTGTTGATCCAACTCGGGTCGCTTGCCGCCGTCGCAGCGGTTTTCCTTGGGCTTACCTACGCCCTGTTCGACAAGAACCAGCAGGTTATGAAGGTGCTCGGCGACTTTGCGGTCGGCATCTTGATCATCACGGTCTTTCTTGTGCTTAACGGCTACTTTATCTACTTTGAGTCGGCGCGAAACGGGCAGACGCCGGGGAAGAAGGCCCTCGGGCTTCGGGTGATACGCGAGGAGGGCTCGCCGGTCGACCTCTCAAGCGCGGCGATACGAAACATCGTTCGGGTAATCGAGCTGACGCTTGGGCTGCATATCGCAAGCGTGCTTTTCATACTCTTTAGCCCCAAATACAAGCGCCTCGGCGACTATGCGGCGGGGACGATTGTGGTCAAGGAGCGGAAGCCCGCGGTCGAGGACCTTGCGACCGTCAGGAACGAGCCTGCGCAGTCCTACGCCGAATCGGCGCTGGTGCGCGACGTTCACTTGCTCTCGCTCGACGACCTCGCGACGCTTCGCCGGTTCGTCGAACGCCGCCACGAGCTTGCGCCTGATGTGCAGGAGTCTCTTGCCTCGCAGATCGCCGCACCGATCGTCGCCAAGCTCGGGATAACGCTCCCGAACGCGAACATCAGCCACGCGAACCTGCTTGAGGAGATCCACAACCGAAGCGTCGATGAGCGAGGGCTTATTTGACGGGGACTGCGTGAGGCACTCAATATTGCCGAAGAGATATGGCCTCTTTACTCTGCGGTGATGTCGTGGACGGTTTTGACACACCGCAAAATCGCCTCAGTGTCGTTTACAGCTTGTGCCCACCCAAATCTTGCTTGTGTCTATCTCGTGATATATATAGTTGTGTTTCATTTGCTCATATTTCTTCTCTTTTTGGGCGTTTTATGTTGTAGATTTGCGGTGTCTGGGATCAGGCACATACCAGATGTAGAGCGAAAGCGCCAGCACGGCAAACATGATGCCAAGGCTAAAGACAATTGTGTAGCTACAGTTGTCGGCAAGCCACCCACCTATCCAGGGGACAGCGATAAAGGGCACGTCCCACAGGGACTTTAGCCCCAGGTAGGACGGTCTGCGGTTTTCCGGTGCAAACTCAAGCGGGAAGTTAAAGACCGCCATGTTGAGCACCATGCTGGCGATTCCAGCCATCAGAATAGAGGCGTAGAACAGGACATGGGTCTGGGCGACCAGCACACAGCAGAGACTTGCCAAAAGCAGCGTGTACCCTCCGCAGGCCATCCGCTTGTAACCGATACGGTCGGCGAGAAGCCCGGTGATGGGTATCACGCAGGCGCTGCCGAGCATCTGCGCCATCGCCATGCGGCTCGTGAATATCTGGAGGTGATTCTCCGGCACCCCGAGCACCTGCGTCGCCTTCATAACGTAGAGCGATATGGACGCCATACCGACAAATGCCGCACACCCCGAGGCCACAAGGAACCTGCGGTAGCCTGAGTCCGACCTAAATATGGATATCAGTTCGGTGAGCTGCTCGCGCCGGTTTTCCCTGACCTGAAGATCCTCGGGAGCATACGGTATCTCCTTTTGAAGAGAGCAGGTGATGGCAGTGCTGAACCAAAGCACGGTTGCGGCCACGTAGAGCAGCCCGTAGTTGATCGGAAAAGGGTATCTGGCCGTGATGGCAGGCACGAAGGAAAGCAGAATCAAGGCGAGGACGAGTCCGCTCCCCGTGCGAAGGCCAAACAAAGCGCCTCGTCTCTCGGCCGGGATCTCCCGGGCGATAATGTCCGGCCAGAGTATGCCGATCGTTCCGTTGAACGCAGCGCACCCTACAAAGCCCGCAAAGAGACATGCGAGAAACGCCCCGTAGCCGATTGTCGGCATCAGGAACATAAGCACGGCCATCCCGGCGATCACCGAACGCTGGCCGATCACGAGCCTGAAAAGCAGAGGTTTTCGCTTCGGAAGGCCCTCCAGCTTGTGCATAACGGCAAACCCAAACAGGGGAGCAAGGCCCGTCATGCATATAGTTGCAAGCACGGCGAGCTGGTTTTGGAACGGCAGGGCGGGAGGATAGCGACTGGCCACCTCTTTGATAAGCCCGGGCATGATCGTGCCGATGCCCATGAGCGCCATCGCCGAGCTTCCCAGGGTGCCGTCTATGGCATGAACTATGAAATTGTGTTTCAGGTGCTTTTGCACCAGGCACTTGCGACTATTCACTAACTGGCTTTGCCTTTACCGGTATCGATGCAGCTTGGCCAGACGCACCGTAAACCATTTACCCCTTACTT
>JBBRAE010000079.1:0-4019 GCA_038207085.1 Armatimonadota bacterium | reverse complement strand
GATCGCACCGAGCCGTGCAACACTCGGATCGAGGCCACCGACCACATCATCGTAGTCGGTGTTCCCCGCAAAGAAGAAACCAGTATGGGCGTATTAATGAACTCTCAGAATACTGCGGGAGGCCTAATATGAACCGTATTGGGGCTAAGGGTTCTTTCACGATCGGTGGCGCTATCCGCGCCAGCCTTAAGAGACGGCGCGCATGGCACCGTCGAACAAGACAAACAGGAGGATTTTCAGAAAATGAACAGGCTGCTACTAGTGTTTGCGGCAATAGTCGGACTCGCTGTCATCGGGGTTCAGGCTCACGCCGCGGTAGACTCAACGGATATTCTCATAAAGGTCCTTGTGGACAAAGGCATTATCACGGAGGACGACGCGGCTTCGGTGCGCGCGGAAATCGCGGGCATTCGACAGGACGAAGATGCCGCAAAGACGTCGTATGGCGTCAGTGGCAAGCGCCCGATCAAAATTGGCGGCGTCCTGCAAGCGAGGTACACGAACTCTTCGCAGTCAGGCTCGAACAGCACGTTTGAGGCAAAGCGCGCGACGCTCGTGATCAGCGGAGATGCGACGACCGTGCTCGATTTCTATACGCAGGCGGATTTTGCCGGATCGAAGAACGGAGTCACTGGAGCTAGCTTCGCGAAGGGGACGACGACCACTGGCGCGTTCGGCAAGCCGGTCCTGCTCGATGCTCAGATCGGTTACAAGCTGGCACAGGGGAAGAGACTGGACTTCGGACAGCAGAAGATACCGTTCAGCGTGGAAAGCCTTACGTCAGACGCGTATCTGGACCTAATCAACAGGTCACAAGTGGTCGAGGCTCTCGTTCCGGGACGGGATACGGGCAACCAGGGCCGTGGACGTGGGCGTGCAATACTCGGGCCTGAAGAACCTGACCGCAGATGGAGACAAGACGTTTCAATATGTCGCGGGCATCTTCAACGGGTCCGGAATTAACGTCGGGGACAACAACCAGAGGAAAGACATTGCGCTTAGGGCCGTAGTGAAGCCGGTGATAGAAGGGCTGACTCTTGGCGGCTCGTACTACAACGGCAGGACAGGTGCGACAAAGCAGACTCATGACCGGACAGGCGGTGAGCTGGTCTATGTCCGCGGCCCGTGGTCGCTCAAGAGCGAGTACATCGCCGGCAAGGATGCCGCCCTCAGCAAGCGCGGTTGGTACGGGACACTCGTCAGATCGTTCACTCCCACGATTCAGGGTGTGCTGAGGTTTGACGACTCGATCCCAACACAAGCGTCGCCGACAACAATGTAAGGACGGCCACGGTCGGCATCAACTACTTTCTAACTAAAGACGGATACTCGCGCTGGCAGCTCAACTATGAGCGCAAGAATGACAGCGCTGTGCACACGAAAGTTGATACTCTCCTGGCGCAGATACAGGCCGGGTTCTAAAGGAGCGAGAACATGAAGAAGATGACCGCAGGACTAGTCGCCGTCGTAGTCACGGCTGGACTTACAACAGTGCCGTCCGTGGCCGCTGAACAACGGGGCAGCATCAGCCTTTCGGGTGCGTGGGCGATCTATCCGCTTGCCGTGAAGTGGGCGGAGGCGTTCAAGAAGATTCATCCGAAGGTCAATATCGATATATCAGCCGGAGGCGCGGGCAAGGGAATGGCCGATGCGCTATCCGGCGCGGTGGACATCGGAATGGTCTCCCGTGAGATCGACAAGACCGAGAACCGACGCGGCGCATTCCCCATATTCATCGCCAAGGACGGCGTGTTTGCAACCGTAAGCGACAAGAACCCGGCTATAAGGCGGATTCTGTCGCGCGGAGTCACTCGGCAAGCCTTCGAACATGCTTACGTCAGTGGCAGAGCAACCACATGGAAGCAGCTCGCTGGTGGGCCAGCCGCCCCGGTCCACCTCTACACGAGATCGGACGCCTGCGGAGCTGCAAGCGCCTTCGCGGCCTTCCTCGATAAGTACAAGCAGGAGAATCTGAAGGGAATTGGCGTATACGGCGACCCCGGTCTCCTTGAGGCAGTCCGCAGGGACCCGCTTGGCATCGGCTACAACAACCTCGGGTTTGTCTTCACCGGCAACAATGTTGTAAGGGGGATCGAGATCGTCCCGATCGACGCAAACCGCAACGGCCGGGTCGACCCGAACGAACGCATCGACTCCCGAGATAAGGCCTACCAGGAGATCGCCTCCGGCAGATATCCCGGGGCAAGGCGCGGGTTCTTCGTGACCAAAGGTAAGCCGAACGGACTTACGAGGGAGTTCATCGAGTTCACATTAAGCGAG
Organism: Armatimonadota bacterium; assembly: GCA_038207085.1. Taxonomy (GTDB): domain Bacteria; phylum Armatimonadota; class UBA5829; order UBA5829; family DTLH01; genus JBBRAE01. The sequence goes on along the minus strand of JBBRAE010000079.1, from coordinate 1,739 downwards.
GCAGGCACCAGAGTCCTTGAGGACGTGGGCGGGTACGTGCCGCTATCCAAGTCCGAGCGTAGCCAGCAACTCGGCAAGGTTCGTTAGTAAGTGAACACGGGGCGGGACAATCTGGCCTATGGCCTGCCCCAGTGAGGAATATGCATCTATGACAATCGGCAGACGGCTAAAGGACATACTGGCGGGAAAAGTGATGCTTGCGACGACACTGTTCTCTTCGGGACTAGTCGGAATCATCGCCCTAGGCCTGTATCTGCGCGCGCGTCCGCTCTTTGCCAAACAGCCTATTTCCAAACTGCTGCTTGGAGAGACATGGCTTCCGTCTCAGGGACTGTTCGGGATGAAGCCGTTCATCATTGGGACTGTTTGGGTGACGGTCGTGGCGGTCATCGTCGCGGTGCCACTCTGCCTTCTTACCTCCATATTCCTGGCCGAATATGCGCCGAGGAAAGTCCGCGCGGTCGCCAAGCCGCTGATCGACCTGCTTGCCGGTATTCCATCGGTTGTCTACGGGGTCTGGGGCCTTCTGGTCGTCGTTCCGTTTGTGGCCGACAGGCTCGGACCTTTCGCGGTCGCCCACTTCAAGCATATTCCGTATCTGTCGACGGAGTATTCCGCAGGGTACTCGGTGCTCGCGGGAGGACTTGTGCTTGCGATAATGATCTTCCCAGTCATCATCTCCGTCTCGGACGAGGTGCTGAGAGCAGTGCCGGAAGACTTCAGGGAAGCCGCGCTTGGCCTTGGGGCGACCAAATACGAGACAATTCGCAGGGTGGTAGTCCGAAAGGCGCTCCCGGGTCTGCTTGCGGCTGTAGTGCTTGGCGTGTCGCGGGCGCTTGGTGAAACAATGGCGGTCCTAATGGTCGCCGGAAACGTCCCAGTAGCGCCAAAATCGGTGTTTGACGCCTGCTATCCGCTGCCCGCGCTCATTGCGAACAACTATGGGGAGGTAATGTCGATCCCTCTGTACGATTCTGCGCTTCTTGGCGTCGCTCTCGTGCTTCTGATCTTTGTGTTGGTCTTCAATCTCGCGGCAAGAGCGGTGTTTCTGAGGGTCTTGAAAGGATATCACGTATGAGGAGACGAATCAGCGAATATATTTTCGTGGCACTGGCTGCCGCGGCTACCGCCGTCGTTGCTGCGTGCCTAATTGCCATACTCGGATCAATCACGGTCAAAGGCCTGCCTGCGATGAAGCTGTCGATGATTACCCAGATACCGAAGGGCGGGTACTACCTCGGAGGCGGAGGAGGAATCGCAAACGCGATTGTGGGGTCGCTCTACATCGGGATCGGCGCGACGGTGCTTGCGTTTCTCATCAGCCTGCCAACGTGCCTGTACCTCAGGGTGTATCTCGGCAAGAACAGAGTCGCATCGTGGATCAGGCTCCTCCTTGACGTGCTCTGGGGAGTACCGTCCATTGTTTTCGGCGCGTTCGGGTTCACGATAATGGTGTACCTCGGGCTTCGGGCCTCGCTTCTTGCCGGAATCATCACGGTCGCGCTGTTTGAGCTGCCGATTATGATCCGGGCTATGGATGAAGTCCTGACAATGGTGCCCGTGGAGCTTGAAAACGCGGCGTATGCGCTTGGCGCTACGAAGTTCGAGGCAGCGGCCAAGGTGGTATTTCGCCAGGCCCTGCCGGGGCTTGTCACTGGAGTGCTGCTCGCCTTCGGACGCGGGATAGGTGACGCTGCCTCGGTGCTCTTTACCGCTGGGTTCACGGACAACATCCCACG
>JBBRAE010000078.1:0-4966 GCA_038207085.1 Armatimonadota bacterium | reverse complement strand
GGCCGGACGATCCGTCGAGGAGGTCGAGCGTGCGATTCCCGAGGTGATGCGGCACTATCTCGGGATGCTGGAGAGCGAGCTGACGACCGGAACGAGACGCGTGCACGTCTTCCCTGGCGTGCTCGAGCTGATCGACGCGGTCGAGGCGCACGAGGGGATGGTGCTCGGCTTGCTCACCGGGAATCTGCGCGAGGGGGCGTCGCTCAAGCTTCGCGCGGCGGGGATCGATCCCGATCGCTTCGTCGTCGGCGCATTCGGATCGGATCATCATCTGCGGCCGGAGCTGCCCGGTATCGCGCGTACGCGCGCCGGCGAGCTGCTCGGCCGCGAATTCGCCGGAGATCGGGTCGTCGTCATCGGCGACACGCCGGCGGACATCGCCTGCGGCCGGGCGATCGGCGCGCGCGCGATCGGTGTCGCGACGGGCCACTACTCGGTCGAAGATCTGGCGGCGCACGATGCGGCCGCCGTGTTCGCCGACCTGACCGACACCGACGCGGTCATGCGCGCGATCCTCGATGCGTGAGCTCGAGCTCAAGGCGCGCGTCGAGGACTGGGATGGCTGCATCCAGAGGCTCGAGGGCCTTCAGACCAGAGCCAGTGCCTGGAGCGGAACGGGTATACAGCTCACTCCGCTCCATGCACTGCTATTTACAGTTTTTCTTTAAAAAGCTCTTCTTCAGCTTCCCGGGTCCAGAATTGCCCATCTGCGAGCTTGTTGTAAACATCGGGCAAAATATTCCCAATTTCGGGAACGGCGGTGAGCGGCAGGTCGGCGATCTGCGGGAAGATCACGGTCTTGCCGGGGAACTTCGCTTTCTTAACAGCCTCGACCCCGTCCCAGATCGCGTTGATTCCGCCGATTGCGGCCACGGAGCGGTTGGTCAAGAGGTTTCCGCTTTCAGCCTCATGAAGCGTGAACTCAAGGTCAGTCGGCAGCGAACCGCTTGAGCCGACGAATCGAGTGCCTTTGGTGTAGACCGCGCTTACGTCCATTTTCGCCATCGTCCCGCGTGGAACGCCCGCGAAGATGTTCATTACGCCGCCCTGAGCCAGGTGCGGTGAGGCGCCTTCGATCAGCGCAGGCACCGGAGCAAGGACGACTATATCGTCAAAGCCGTTCCCGCCTGTGATCGCCTGCTCGGCCTCATCGATCTTGGCCTGACCGACCTCAAGCGGGTTGAGCAGGATGACTTCGATCCCCTTCTCACTCGCCGGCCCCTCAATTTTGCCCCGAAGGGTCTCAAGGCGTGCGGTGTCGACATCGGTCGCAAGTATGCGCCTCGGGCCGTCCTTCATCATAACGGCGCGCTCGACATGCATCTGCCCCATCGGTCCGGCTGCGCCTATGAACCAGGCAGTGCCACCGGCCTTGAACTCGCTGTCGCGGGTGCCTACGTAGGCCTCCGAGACGGTCCTGCCGCCGACGTAGAGCACTGCGTCATAGTGGACCCGGCCAACATCGATCGATGCGGCCCGCCCAAGCGGCGCATCGCCCACGATACAGAGCACTCCGCCCCGGGCGACGTATTTGTCGAGCGCCTCGACCATATCTGCGTCGACTTGACCGAGCACGATTATATCGTCAAACCCCTTCGCGCCTGTGCGCTCCTCAGAAAGAGCCTTCAGCGAGTCGATCGATACAGAGGCGATCTCGATCACCTCAGCGCCGGAGAATACCGACCTGTCGAGCGAGCCGCCTACCCCTGCAAGGACCACTTTCTTTGGCATCGGGCCTGCGGGAATGTCAAACCCGGCTCCTGAGCCGATGATAAGCGCCACACCGTCTGCTTTCAGGGTCCGCCGTGGGTAGATCCTGTAGCTTGCGACGACGCAGGCCCATGGCTCGGCAAGCGCGGCTTCGGCGTAACCCGTTTCCGGCTGCACGGGGATCAGGTAGCATCCGTCATCGCCCCGGAGCACCTCTTCTCCAAGGGTCACATACTGCTGCATCCCACCCCGAAGTGCGTACCCGAAGGCGATGTTGACGCCCTTGTAATAGACATCGGCCTGAACTACATATTTTTCGCCGATCGCAAACTTGTCTTTCAGGCTCTCCCCCACCCCAATGATAGTAAGCGAAACCTCATGGCCTGGAACGACCGGTTCGGCTACCAGATCGCGCCCGGTAATGCGGGGATGGGTGTTTCCCTGGGTGATCAGCTTCACGTCGCTAAAGCAGACGCCTATCGCGTCGATTCTCGCGAGAAGCTCATCTGCGCCGTAACACGGCATCGTGAGTGTCGCAGGGCCGCCGTCGTCGCCGAAACTCTCAAGTCCCGTGCCGTAGAGCTGCCACGCCTTGTTCTCTGAAGGCAGAGCGAGAGTGCCTTCCCTGTAAGCTTTGATATCAATCATTTTGTGCCGCTACTCCAAGAGTTATTCCAATTATTCTACTTGTACACCGACCAGCAAGTTCCCTCCACCTCTGTTAAAGAAGGTATGTTTAGACTTCAGTTATTCAAGGGAACAACCGAGAACTGTAAGGTATACCAGGCTGCATCAGGGGAGTTTTCCACAACCCTGACTTGACAAGCGAGCTTAATACTGGTATATTTCTTTACGTTTGGTTACTAATGGCTGCTGCCCGCCGGCCTCGGGAACCCGTCCGTAAACCCGAGGAACTACCGCGACAGTGGCAGGTGAAACCGGAGCCTTCCGCCGGATTCACCACGTCTTTGCGACACGTGAAAAGTTTAACTTTTGGGGTGTCGTGGGGAAAGTCGGGCGGGAAAGGAGGCGATGTATTGCGAATACGAAAGTCACGGCGCGCATTGTCTGCGCTTTGCGTAGTGGCAACACTTGCAGTGAGCTACGCGGTAACAGCAAACCGGACTGACGTTGCGCAAGCGCAAGCGTCTGAGCGGGATGTAAAGATCATCAGAGATGGTGGTGTGCATCACGTTCGAACAGCGCAGACAACTGTCGGCGCGACCTTGAAGGATGCCGGAGTCGAGATCGGTCCGGCTGACCTGGTCTACCCGAAAAACAACGTGCGGGTTTACGATGGGATTACCATCAAAATCGTGCGTGTGGTGGACAAGGTTGTTTCGGAGCATCAAACACTGGCGTTTGCCGTTAAGCGGCAGCCCACGACCAAGCTTCGAGTGGGTATGACCCAGGTGGTTTCCGAAGGAAGAACTGGCATTAAGCGTCTGTTTTATCAGGTGCGCTATGTGGACGGAGCGGAGAAGCGGCGCGAGTTTGTTCGCGCTGAGGTTGTGACCCAGCCCAAACCGAAGGTTATTCTCTTCGGCGACTACGGCAGGGGTATCGCATCCCGAGGCGCCTTCACCAGCCGCCGTGTGCTCAACATGCATGCGACCGCTTACGATCCAGGCCCACGCAGCTGCGGCAAATCTGCCGATGGAATTACGTGCACGGGCATGAGAGCCGGCTACGGAGTCGTAGCCGTGGACCCGAGAGTGATTAAGCTCGGTACCCGCCTTTATGTAGAAGGATATGGCTTCGCGGTTGCGGGCGATATTGGGCGGGCGATCAAGGGACACCGGATCGATCTGGGTTATGACACCTATTACTCTGCTGTGCGGTTTGGCCGCAAGCAGGTAACGGTCCATGTTTTAGATTAGCAATCAGACATTGGGCAGGCGAGGGGCCTGCCCGTCAGGAAGATTAGTCACAGGGCAGCCAGATGGTTGCCCTTTTCGTAATTTATACAGCCGGAGAAAAAGTGAATCTGCTGTCACCGACCGAAGTAAAAGCACTGCTCGCCCAACATGGGCTTCGTCCAAAGAAGCGCCTTGGGCAAAACTTCTTGATAGACCGAAATGTGCTCGGCAAGATCATCGCTGCCGCGGAGCTTGATTCTTCGTCACGCGTGCTTGAGATCGGCCCGGGGCTTGGGACGGTGACGGTCGAAGCGGCACAGATCGCAAAGCAGGTGGTTGCAGTTGAGATGGACCGCGAGATGGTGGCGATCCTCAGCGAGACGGTTGGGGAATACTCCAACACTGAAATCGTCGAAGCCGACTTCCTCCAACTGGATCTTTCCGAGTTTCTGCCTTCAAAGTTCGGCGACGAGAAGTGTGTAGTTGTCGCCAATCTTCCTTATTATATTACGAGCCCACTCATAACGCGACTGATCGACAACAAGCGCTACGTGAACCGGCTTGTGGTGATGGTTCAGGCCGAGGTGGCCGACAGGCTCACCGCCGCACCAGGAACCGACGCTTATGGCTCACTTTCGGTGTTTGCTCAGTATCACTGCAGTGTAAGCATCATTGCAAGGGCAAAGCGAACGGTATTTCTGCCGCCGCCCGAGGTCGATTCATCGATTGTGCGCATGGACATCCGCGAGGCTCCTCCGAGCAGAGTCGCAGACGAAGTAATCTTCTTCAAAGTGGTGCGAGCGGCATTCGGCCAGCGACGCAAGACGCTTCTAAGGGCACTTTCGGGAAGTCCGAATCTTCTGTGGACGCGAGACCGCGCCGGGGCAGTCCTCCAAGCCGCGGGAATCGACCCAATAAGACGCGGGGAAACGCTGTCAATAGAAGAGTTCGCAAAAATCGCCAACGAGGCAACGCGCAGTATTGCCGACTGAGTTTGAAGTGTGCTAGAATAGCACAACGTCGGGGCGTGGCGCAGCTTGGCAGCGCGCCTGCTTTGGGAGCAGGAGGCCGCGAGTTCGAATCTCGCCGCCCCGACCATGATTCAAAATTGAACCGTTCTCTGTTGCATTAGACCCTGCCGGGATACTGGCGGGGTTTTTGCGTTTCTGCGAGAGGGAAACTGGGGTTTGGGCTGTCTTGTCAGCAAATCATCTTGTGGTCGAGGTTTTGCTGTTGGACCCACATTTCGGGAACCTTGCTTCTTCACTCTCGGCAGCGATCAGGGTGCGCTGTTGCTGGGGGTCGTGCTGTCAGCCGGAATCCTGCTGACCATCGGAGCGCAACATAGCTTGCATCGACATATGTTTCTGGCGACCGCGCCGGTCGCTGTTGTCGCT
>JBBRAE010000077.1:0-5111 GCA_038207085.1 Armatimonadota bacterium | reverse complement strand
GGTTGGCGGGCACTTCATCACCGGGCGGGTTGACCGCATCGATCCACTCGGCAGTGGCACCTGTTCGGTGCTTGACTACAAGACCGGCAAGCCTCGGACTCAGAAGGATGTGGACGAGGACCTGCAGCTTACGATGTATGCTCTTGCAGTGCGGGAGTGCCTGGGGCTTCGCGCAGAGAAACTGAGTCTATACTTTCTGCAAAGGGATGAACTATTGTCGACTACCCGCACGGACGAACAGCTCGCAGCAGTCGCCGACCAGGTGCTCTCCGTGGCCGAAGCGATCTCTGCCCGCCGGTTCGATCCGAACCCGGACGCTTTCAGATGCGGACGATGTGATTATGCGGGCATATGCCCTACGAGGGAGGATTAGTGTTGGACAGACTCGAGAGAATAGCAGGCTGCCTGCTCGGAGGAGCGGTCGGGGATGCGCTGGGAGCCGCGGTTGAGTTTTTGCGGCTACCTAATATCCGGTCCCAGTTCGGGGATGGCGGCATCAGGGACTATTCCCCAGCATATGGCAGATTGGGAGCCGTCACTGACGACACTCAGATGACCCTCTTTACGCTCGAGGGGATGTTGAGAACCGGTGACCTTGAGGATCTGGGCTCCGTCATCCATGGTGTCCGCAGTGCCTACATCAGATGGCTTGGAACGCAGGGGACCGTCTCGAAGGACGAGAGATTAGCCTTCGTATACGACGGATGGCTGTGGCAGCAGAAGTCGCTGCATTCTCGTCGAGAGCCCGGCATCGCCTGCCAGTCTGCGCTCCGACAGCACCTTTCCTGGATGGAGCATGGCCGGAGTGATATTCCGGAGGAGCCTATCAATGACAGCAAAGGCTGCGGTGGGGTCATGAGGATGGCTCCCGTCGGCTTCTTTGACCTGGACTGCTTCGGTGTGGGCTGTGATTTGGCGAAGATCACTCACGGGCACCCATCCGGATATCTCTCCTCTGGGTTCCTGGCAGAGATGATCAACCGGCTGATGCACGGAGATGATCTGGCGAATGCAATCCAAGCTTCCAGAGAGATGTTGCTTAGATGGCCAAGCCATCAGGAATTGCTGGACGCTATCGATCGGGCCTTACAATTGGCTGAACATACCAGTGCCATCCCGGAGACAATCGAACGACTGGGCGAAGGTTGGGTTGCCGAGGAGGCTCTCGCCATCTCACTATTCTGTGCCTTGAGAGCAGAAGACTTCGCGCATGGGGTGAGGCTTGCGGTGAACCACGGCGGCGACAGCGACTCCACAGGCGCGATCACCGGAAACATCTTGGGCGCTATGTGGGGACGGGAGTCGATACCGGAATGTTTCTTGCAGCAGCTGGAGCTGAAGCATGTAATCGAGGCGATGGCGTCAGACGCAGCCGGCGTGCGTGCTGCCTCTGCACCCATCCCTGTGCCCTTTGGAAGGTCCTACTGGGTGAAGGAAGGCGTTCTCCTCGCCGGGTACTATCCCGGTGACTCCAAGCCTGAGGAGGCACGGCGCAAGCTCCAGGCACTGCTCGATGCCGGAATCCGGACGACACTGAACCTGATGCTGGAAGACGAGCGTGGTTATGGCCAGAAGCCGTTCGTTCACTACGACGAAGACTTCCGCCGTTTGGGGTGCGATATGGGTCTTCGTGCGAGGTGCCTGCACCATCCTATCCCTGACCTTCACGCCCCGTCCCGAGACCAGATGAGGATCATACTCGACCATATAGACTTATCCATTCAAGACATGTCTCCAGTCTACGTTCACTGCAGGGGAGGTCTTGGCCGGACAGGTGCGGTAGTCGGCTGCTGGCTCGTGCGCCACGGGATAGCAACGGGCGACACGGCCATAGAGCATATCAAGCACCTGCGGCAAAATGAAGCGCTGGCTGACGAACCGTCTCCGCAGACGCCTGAGCAGTATGACCTAATCCGTTCCTGGCGCGAAGGGGAATAATATGGCCGACCACATCCAGATCAGCCCAGAGTTTGAGCAGCTATCCCAGGAGTGCGATCTCCTGAAGGAGGAGTTTGCTGCTCTCTTCGCCGAGTGGGAACATCTGACAAAGACCGTGATCCCGAACATCGAGGCGGAGTATGCTGTGAAGATCGGCGTGCTTCATCACGAGTTGCTCCTGATCAAGATCGATATCCAGCGGACGCGGCGGGAGGCGGAGTTGATCCAGGCGGCGATCAACAGGGGGGCAAATGTCGACCCTGAGTCCATAGAGCAGCAACTGGAGAATGAGTTCAGTCAGTGGAAGGCCAAGCTCGATGCTGAGGTCACCAATATCAACGCTGCCAAACTTAGGCTGTCCACTTTGATGTCGCAGGAGGACAGCACAGAGCTACGCAAGCTGTACCGGGCGCTTGCGAAGAAACTCCATCCCGACGTGAACCCCAATCAGAGTCAAGATGCGCAGAACGTGTGGCTCCAGGTGCAGAGTGCGTACGAGATGGGTGACCTTACGCAGCTTCAGGCACTGGGGCTCCTGGTCGATGACCTCCCAGAGAACTACGACCTGCCGAGCTCTATTGATCTGCTGAAAAAGAGGCGTAATGATCTGAAATTGCAGATCAAGACGATGCTCCAGAAGCTCGCTGAGCTAAAGAGTCTGCCCTTGTTCCAATGGGAAGAGTGCCTTGATAGCCCGCAGTGCGTTGCCGAGGAACAGAATCTCATTCGGGAGCAGATAGACGCCGCCAAGGAGCAGCGGGAAGCCGTGCAGGCTATTTTGGACCAGCTTAAGACTGGACGGGGCAATGAGTAACTCCATCAAACCAATCGACCCGTCGCTACTTGCACTCCTGAAGGGTTCCTTCGGCAAAGACGGCCTGGCGCTACCGTTTGTCCAGGAGATATTCCTGCTGGAGTGCCACGTTGCCGGCACATCATATTGTGATCTGGAGGATGTCGAGAACACTCTGAGCGTCTCTGACCTACTGGTGTTCAAACGTGAGCTCGACAACTCGCACGACGCTCTGGCGATACTCATATTCGACCAGTCCGGCAGCAAGCTTGGATACGTTCCGAAAGCCAAGAATGAGGTCTTGGCAAGGCTGATGGACGCCGGTAAGCTGATCTTTGGCAAGCTCGAGACCAAGGAGTGGATCGACAACTGGCTAAAGATGGCCGTCCGGGTATACATGAGGGACTTCTAGCGCCCAGCTGGGGGAGGATCTCACGCGTGCCGCTCATGCCGCCGCTCGGTCATAAGACTTCTCGCTCACGAGGCACAGGCTGTATAATGTGAGGAGTATTGGGTTATACTACGCTTGTAGGAGGGAGTATTGGGACACTACTGTCGAATATGCAGTCGCGAGCGGGCCAATGAGAAGTTTACCGGCAAGGGACACGCCGATCATATCTGCAAAGATTGCGCGCGTGATCAGAGGGCTGAGGCGCGTCGCAAGAAGTCAGCGGAAAAGCTCGCAGATTCGCTGCCGGTTGTCTCCAAGCAGGCACTGAAGCACCCCTGGGAATTCAGAAGATACCTTCGCTCCAAAGCTTTCGGCTGGCACGGCTCGTCTCTTGCCATCAGCAGGCTCGGTGAGGCTGTCTCCGAGATCAAGGGAGTAGCGCGAACACAGCCCGTTACGGCAGCCGAGGGAGTTGTGCAGTTTTGCGAACGGATATGGCCCGCACTGCAGCAGGTGGACTCGTCGACAGGGGCGCTGGGAACTGCCGTCGTGAAGTCCCTTGAGACTCTGATGCCAATACTTGCGGGTTCACCCGCGGACGAGTCACTTCGTCGAGTGTGGCTGGACAGGCTGTTTGTGGCCATACAAGAAGACGGGGTCGAGTACCTCATGGTAGTTCAGCATCACTGGGCCGAGATATGCCGCGACCCTGGTCTCATAAGCTACTGGGCCGACTATACGCTGCCGACCCTGCGCCTTGCATGGTCAGACAAAAGTGGGTTTGGATATTTCACGGGGACCGACATCTGTCTTGTCTGCCTGCTCGAAGCTGGTCGCTACAAGGAACTGAAGGAAGTTCTCTCGCTGAGAAGTCGTCGTTTCTGGCCTTATGACAGCCACTGGGCGCGGGTGCTACTCAGACAAGGCAAACTTAACGAAGCGATAGATTACGCGGAGTCCATGCTCGACGGCAACGGTTACTCCTACGACTCTTCCATCTGGCGTTTATGCGAGCAGGCGCTGATTGACGCCGGACGCGTGGATGAAGCCTACGAGCGTTTCGGGCTTCTCGACTTTCCGGAGATTACGTATATCAATCGCTTCAGAGCCATCAAGAAGAGATACCCGGACAGGGAGCCGAGGCAGATTCTCCTTGACCTCATAGATCACTCTGATAACAAGGGCGCATGGTTTGCCTCCGCTCGCCAGTCGGGCTTCCTCGACATTGCCCTGGACTGTGCGCTTGGTGGCCAAGTCGAGGTAAGGACGCTCATCCGTGCCGCACGTGATACTGCAGAGAAACGTCCGGAGTTTGCGCAGACGGTCGCCCTGCGAGCCATCGAGCTGATGCTTGCGGGACACGGATGGGAACTGACTTCTCACGATGTAAGCGCGGCCTTCGAGAGTCTGATGGTTGCCGCGGAAGCATTGGGTGACAGAGATTCGGCTATCGAGTTGTTGCGCAGGCTTCTCAATGCAAGCGCGAGCACTCAAGTTCGAGACGTGAGGGCTATTCTGACTAGGTTGATCGAGCAAACAGCGCTTGGCACTTGACTCTGGGAGGCTCATTCAGGTGGGTCTGACTTCAATGCCGATTACGTGGTTGGTCGAACCATTGTTGCATGAGTTATGCAGACTAGTAGCACCGTATCAACAGACTCTGCTCCAAGATACTTCCAGACTGATGGCTCCCAACTTTGACCCACATCCCTGGGCGACCGCTGGGCTCCGAAAGGTGGGTCAATATTGGACGCCGATTGTGGGTGGGTCAATCTTCCGTGCCTATTGACAGATGCACTCATATCTGGGCTACCTAAGCCCGGTGGAGTTCGAGGCTTAGCCACTGTCGGCGGCGGCGGTAAAATGATCCAAATACGGCGGCGTGAAAATGTACGATGCGCCGATTAAAACCGGCAAGGTGCAGCGGGTGAAAGTCCCGTACGGTGAAGGCGTAGCGAGCCACACCGGCCCCAAGTCATGTCTTGTCGC
>JBBRAE010000076.1:0-5164 GCA_038207085.1 Armatimonadota bacterium | reverse complement strand
TCGCTTGCGCTGCACGCTATGGTGCTGATCGCGGGCAACGGGGGGGGGCTAACATCCACCCATGAGATTGCGCAGAAGCTCGGCGTGTCGGAAAACCACCTCGCCAAGGTGCGCCAGACGCTTGGCAAGGCGGGCCTGGTCGAGTCGACCCGCGGGCCCCACGGGGGCTTCCGGCTTGCAAGACCGGCCTCTGAAATCACCCTGCTTCATATCTATGAGGCTGTCGAAGGTCCGGTCAAGCTGAACTCGAGCTGCCTGCTCGGCAGGTCCCAGCCCTGCGACCCGGCCCACTGCATATTGCGCGGGCTAAACGACACAGTCACCAAACAGGTCCTCGGCTACTTCGCCCACATAACCCTGGGCGAACTGAACGGGGACAGCTGCGATAAATAACCAAGTCGAACAATCACTACCAAACGGAGGATGATCAAGAATGTTTTGCTATCAGTGCGAACAGACAGGCAAAGGAACCGGCTGCACAAGTTATGGAGTGTGCGGCAAAGACCCCCAGAGCGCGAACCTTCAGGACGCTCTTTTCCAGGTGACCAAGGGCATCTCAAGCTACGCCCACAGAGCGAGGAAACTCGGCGTCTCTGACCGCGAGATCGATGTATTTGTCCTTGAGGCGCTCTTTACGACCGTCACCAACGTCAACTTCGACCCCGAACGGCTCAACGCGCTTGTGCAGAAGGGCGTGGAGCTTCGCGCCAAAGCCAAGGCGCTCTACGCGAACGCCGCAGGCGTCTCGGCTGAAACGCTTGAAGGCGCATCGGTCTGGAACCCGTCCGCCGACACCGCAGCGCTTGTCGATCAGGCCGCCGAGCTTGCGATTACCAACCGCGTCGACGCTCTTGGCGAGGACATCACAAGCCTTCAGGAGATCATTACCTACGGACTGAAGGGCGCGGCTGCCTACGCCGACCACGCGATTGTCCTCGGTGAAGAGGACGATGCCGTCTACGCCAGTTTCCACGAGGTGCTCGCCTTCCTCGCGGGCAACCCGACCGATGTCGACGCGCTCGTCGCAACCGCGATGAAGGTCGGAGAGCTGAACCTGAAGGTTATGGAGCTCCTCGACACCGGAAACACCGGGACCTACGGCCACCCCGTCCCGACCGCTGTTCGCATTGAGCCGGTCGCCGGAAAAGCGATCCTCGTCTCCGGGCACGACCTGAAAGACCTCGAACTGCTCCTGAAGCAGACCGAGGGCAAGGGCGTCAACGTCTACACCCACGGTGAGATGCTCCCCGCACACGGTTATCCCACCCTTAAGGCCTACAAGCACCTCGTCGGCAACTACGGCGGCGCATGGCAGGACCAGGGGAAAGAGTTTGAGGCGTTCCCCGGCGCGATCCTGATGACCACAAACTGCATCCAGAAGCCGCGCGAGGCCTACAAGGCCCGCATCTTCACCTCGGGACTCGTCGCCTGGCCCGGCGTCGAGCATATCTCCGACGGCGACTTCTCGGCGGTGATCCAGTCCGCGCTTGACGCCCCAGGGTTTGCCGAGGACGGCAGCGACAAGACGATACTCGTAGGCTTCGGCCATGAGACCGTGATGAGCGTTGCGGGCAAGGTGATCGACGGAGTAAAGAGCGGCGCGATCAAGCACTTCTTCCTGATCGGCGGCTGCGACGGCGCAAAGCCCGGACGCAACTACTACACCGAGTTCGCCGAAATGGCCCCCAAAGACAGCGTGATCCTGACGCTCGCCTGCGGCAAGTATAGGTTCAACAAGATGGAGTTCGGCGACATCGGCGGGATTCCGAGACTGCTTGACATCGGCCAGTGCAACGATGCCTACAGCGCGATCCAGATCGCGGTCGCCCTTGCCGGCGCCTTCGAGTGCGGCGTGAACGACCTGCCGCTCTCGATGATCCTTTCCTGGTATGAGCAGAAGGCCGTCGCGATCCTGTTGACGCTCTTCCACCTCGGCATCAAGAACATCCGACTCGGCCCGAGCCTCCCCGCGTTCGTCTCCCCGAACGTGCTGAATGTCTTGGTAGATAAGTTCAACATCATGCCCGTAACCGACGCTGCGAGTGACCTCAAGGCGATTCTTGGTTAGTTCGACACGCCTGTAGGCGATACAGCCGCCCGGTGGGAGTGATCCTGCCGGGCGGTTTTTGTTGGTGGGACTATCACTCTTGCCAGCTGAATTACTGAGACAGTGAAGGCTTAGAGGGCGCTGAATGTCTTCACTTGGTGGTTTCTCCTTTCTGGTGAGTTGACTGTGGTGGCGGATATACAGGCTTCGGGTGGTGTTGGGGTTGGTATGGAGTGCGGCATCTTGATGCCGCTTTGTTTTTCGGCTGCAGACTGCTTCTCCGGGTGTCAGGGTATGGCTGTCACCTGAGCATCCAGCACCCGCTTGAGAAACTCGATAACGAACCCCTTCTGCCCGGCCTGGGCGAGTGTCACGACTACAGTGACCGTTCCCAGCATCGTAAGGCCAAACAGCGAGGTCTGCACTATGTCCCGGAGTCCCACGGTGAGCGTCATACCGTCGGGCATCGGTAGAGCTGTGAACGAGACGGCCATTATCGTGGGCAGCAGAGCGATCAGCGCCAGAAACACGTAGGCCAGACGGACAAACCCGAACCCGCCGACGATCGAAGTCCCTCCCGAGGCGTCAGGCTCCACCCGACCGTAGAAGACCGGCGACATAAGGCTCTGGATGACAGTGAACTTCTTCAGCTGGAACCTGTCGTCCCGAACCCGGCACAGCACCTCAGAGGCCTTGCCGCTATTTACATAGGCAAACAGCGGGATGAAGCCGTGGGTGATGAACGGCCGCTCATCGGCTGAGGCCCGAATCCGCTCGCGGACCTCATCGGCGTCAAACGGCGTATGCATGGCGATTTGTTTCAACTGAGCTATCCCATCTCCGAGGCAACGACTGTTCGCACCGGCCCCATTCCCTCTTTATCTTCTTTGGGCTTGATCACGTAAGATGTCACATACGCATAGACGAAGAGCGCGATGATTGCGAGTATGACGATCAGACAGCAGCCGCCTCCTCTGCGGGTGCGTCCCGGGGTTCCGGGTCCTGGCGGGGTGAATCCACGCCCCGATCTTTGGGCTTCCTGGGTTCTTCTTCTCATTTCACGGGTCATAACGGCGCTTGTTCCTCCGATTTTGACTATCAAGCAGGGTAGATGCCCCGCACTAGCGAATAATACATAGGCGGGCGCAATCCTAATCATAATACGCCGGCCTGCCACAAGGCAAGTGGTCAGCAGGAGGTTATTACCCAATGAACATCAATCCTGAGCAAATCGCAGAAGATACGCTCGACAAATACAGAGAGTTCGTCAACCCTTCCATGGCAAGTCTGCTGAAGTTCAGCGGCTTTGGAATGCCCGAACGCAACGCTCTGGGGTGCTATATATACGATATGGCCGGGACCAAATATCTGGACTGCGTCGGAGGCTACGGCGCGTTCAGCCTCGGGCACCTTCACCCGAAAGTTGTCGAGGCCGTAAAAGATCAGCTCACCCGCGAGGCGCTGAAAAGCCACTACTTTATGTCCACCGAGCTTGCAGAGCTCTGCGAACTGCTCGCCAAAGTCACTCCCGGCGACCTGCATTACTCGTTTATCTGCAACTCCGGCACCGAGGCGGTTGAAGGGGCTCTGAAGGCCGCGCGCGTCCACACGGGGCGCTCGGGCTATGTAGGGGCGGTCAACGGGTTCCACGGCAAGACGTTCGGCAGCCTCTCCGTATCCGGGCGCGAGGTCTACAAGGAGCAGTTCTACCCTCTGCTCCCCCACACCAAGCACGTCCCATTCGGTGACGCCGAGGCGATGGCTGCGGCGGTCGACGAAACCACTGCGGCGGTCATTCTCGAAGTGATCCAGGGTGAGGCCGGTGTAAACATCGCCCCCGACGATTATCTCCCGAGAGTGCGAAGGATCTGCGACGAGGCGGGCGCGCTTCTCATCCTCGACGAAGTCCGAACAGGCTTTGGCCGCACCGGCAAGATGTTCGCAAGCGAACACTACAACGTCGTCCCTGACCTCGTCACGATGGCAAAGGCTCTGGGCGGCGGCGTGATGCCTATCGGCGCGTTCTCTGCCAAGTCCGACATTTGGCGCTCCATGTTTGAGAAGAACCCCTACCTGCACTCCACCACCTTCGGCGGCAACCCCTTGGCATGCGCCGCGTCGATCGCGGCGATCAAGACGACGATCGAAGAAGGCCTGGTCGAACGCTCTGCCGTGCTTGGCGAAAAGTTGCTTGCTCGCCTGCAGGAGATCGGCGCGAAGCATCCGGGCACTATCAAAGAGGTTCGGGGCAAGGGGCTTCTGGCCGGGATCGAGTTTGAGATGGACGACTACGCCGCGCTTGTGATCGCCGCCTGCGGTCGCCAGCAGCTCCTGGTCGCTTACAGCCTGAACAACCCCAACGTGATTCGGGTCGAGCCGCCGCTTATCATCACCGAAGAGGAGCTTGACCGGGCGGTGGAGATCATCGACTCGTCTATCAACGAGATTGCGCGCATTCTCGGCGCGATGTAGGGAGTTTTCATGTTATACTGCCGACACGTCTTCATCCAAGATGGAGTCCGACGGGCAGAGCCATATCGTTCGATTCGACGCACGAAGGTTTTCGTGGCGTCTATGTTATGAATCTTTAATTGACAATCTGTCAGCGAGAGCTATATTCGCTTCACGAATAAAACGGGCTAGTGCACGCTTAACCTGGATTTGACTGATATCTCGCAACGTCACCGGAGCGTGCAGAGGCTTCGATGAACAGGCCAAGCGGGCGTATGTGCAGGCGGCCCAGCACGACTTTGCCCTGCCTGGGCGCAAGCCGACGATTTCTCGCGTAGCCATCCTCAGCGGCCTGACGCGCAAGGAGGCGCAGCGCCTTCTCGCCAGCCCGCCCGACGGCGCAGCGCCCACCGACCACGAACCCGCCGCACGCCTGAACCGGGCGGTGCGTGTGCTGGGCGGTTGGTCCCGCGATACGGACTTTCTCGACGCCGATGGCGCGCCGCGCGCCCTGGCGACTTCCGGTGAACGGGGTTTCGGTGAACTGGTGCGGCGCCATGGCGGCGATGTGCCCGCCCGCGCCGTGCTGATGAGTGATTGCTGTTAACACCGTGTTGATACACAATGTTGGAGTACTGGAGGCTGCTGTTACTGTTTTATTAGCAG
>JBBRAE010000075.1:0-5243 GCA_038207085.1 Armatimonadota bacterium | reverse complement strand
TGTGCTGCACCTGTCGGAAGAGATAGGGGGTTACGATCTCGCTGAATGTCGCAGGAGAGACGAACGTACCAGCGTTGAAGGCGACATCGTTCACAACATGGATGAAGTCCGCTCCCGCGTCGGCCAGCTCATTGAACTTGGTGATGGCGGTTTGGGTGCGGCGTTCAGCCTCCTCGTGGATTCTTTCCGGACGCTCCACAAGGTCCGTAGAGAACTCCATCCAGTCGGTCATGCCCTCGATCGACCAGATTGTCCCCCCCAACGATGCTGCCTATAAGGATGTCTTCGCCAAAAGTCGCCTTAGCCGCGCGGACGCCGTCGGGGTCGCTCCACGGGAAGAACACCGCAAGCGCGTCCCAGCCGTAGCGCTCGACAATCTTCTCGTAGATCGCCATACAATGCGCAACCAGCCGCCCTTTTTCGGCGCGAGTGCAGGTATTCCAGCTGTCGCTTGTAGGGAATCTCATCCCGAACGCCTCATATTCAAGCTCGAACATGACCTCGAAGTGAGGCGGACGGTCGGGCTCCTCGAAGGCTAGCGTCTTAATCATCCTCTCTTTGCCGGTCATATCAGGTCGTTACCACTACCTTCACGGATCGTGATGAATCACGCGCGATGTCCACGGCTTCCGCGATTTGGCCGAGCCCGAACTTGTGGCTGATCAGCGCATCTCCGTCTACCACCCCTTCGCGAAGATACTGAAGCGCAAGCGGCGTGAACATGGCAGGGGAAGCGAACGACGCTCTCAACTGAAGTTTCTTGAAATGGAAATCGTTGGCCTCGAATGTGCAGTAGGCGTCCTGTCCCCATCTGATGCCGATGTACGAGATGATTCCGCCCTTTGTGGCAGCTTGCATCGCGTCGGTGAGCGTGGCTGGAGGCGTCGAGACCAGTACCCGGTCTATTTGGCAGCCGAAATCGACTTTGCCAAGGGGAGTGTCGTTCGGATCGAATACGTCATCGACTCCAAACTGCTTTGCGACAGCTATTCTCGCTGTGGAACGAGCGAAAGCGCTCAAGAACACCCTTCGTGCTCCCATCTTCTTGACCAGGGCGAGCGCCATCAGTCCAATCGGGCCAGGACCCATCAGGAGCACGTTAGAGTCCGGTCGTATGTCCGCGAGTCGCACCATGTCTATCGCGACGCCGAGCGGTTCGGCGAGGCAGGCGACTTCCGGGGTTATGTCGGAGTAGGGGCACGCGCTGATTCACGGCGCGATCATCTCTTCGGCGAACCCGAATGTGCCGGTGAGGAAGAAACTCTGGACATTCGTGCAAAGTTCCTGCTTTGTGTTCTTGCAGTTTTCGCATCTTCCGCAGGCGCTCGCAGAGTCCATGGCAACTTTCTGCCCAATGGAGAGTCCCGGGACCATCGAGCCTATTTCGAGGACTGTCCCAGCGACTTCGTGGCCGAACTGAGACTCCTCCGCTGGACCATCGCCCGCGAGCAGGTCGGTCCCGCACACCCCGCAGGCGTCCACCTTGATCCGTATTTCGTCCGAGTTGATGGGTCTCAGTTGCATCTCTCCGACCCGAATGCCTTTGTCACTCTTGAAGGCAGATAGCATATTGTTCACCTAGGTCCTTTGGTCGAGTATAATAGCATTTCACCGTAAAATCAAGTCTGTTTGCGTGCACTATTCTGACGTGGCCGCACACGATATAATGACATCGAGGAGCACGCACCGGATGCGGATCAATCCCGTTTCCCAAGTTCTTCCACAAGCTCGAAGTAGAATGTCAGGTTCTCGATCGGGATGTTAGCCGGGAGGTGGTTGCCTGTCGCGAAGAAGAATCCCGGGCACGGCTTACCTAGCTCCATCACGCGGGTCACTTCGGCTTCGACGTCGTCTTTGGAGCCGAATGTAAGCGTTCTGCAGTCGCATCCTCCTATCAACACGTGAGTCTTGCCTACCTTGCTGACCATATCCTCAAAATCATTCGTAGGCTCAAAACAAAAGCCATCCGCCCCTGCTTCGACCAGGTCATCAAGGAACATATCAAAGGTGCCATCACTGCAGAAGATCACCTTCTTGCCGGCACCCTTCAGGGGCTTCCAGAGCTCCTTGTAGCGGGGGAATACATACTTTCGGTAGAACGCAGGACTAATAAACGGGCCTTCTGTCCACACCATGTCGTCGTGGTTCATATAGACCTCGATGGAAGTCTTCGCCCAAGCTTTGGTGTGGTGCAGCGAAAGCTCGAAGAACGAGCCGAGCACCTTGTCGCCGAAGGTCTCCTGGTCATCTCCGGCAGCCTGGAGGAGCATGTCCCAGCCGAAGGACTCTATCGCAGCTGAGACCAGCGTCTTGTATCGGCCCCCAGAGATCACCTGGCGCAGCCCCGGCTGGATTCGCTGATACCAGGCTTCATAGTAGTCGACTAACCCGTTGAAGTCGGGCAGGCCATAATCATCCACTGCATTGAAAGTAAGGACATCTTCGCTTGAGCCAAATGGGCAAGGCTTTGTCTCGCGGAAGTCGGAGCCGTTCTCCATCCACTCCGCGTGTCCCATGTCCGTTACTCGTCCGGTCTCCGCCCAGTTGACGGGACCGTCATTGGTGATCCAGATGTAGTCGAGTCCGACTTTGTCATAGAACTCATTTGTCGCACCAGGCTTGGTCTTTGGGTCCTTGCCGGTGATATGACGGACTATTTCCAGGTTGTCGTTATACTCCGTGTGTGCGACGCGCTCGGTCATCTGAAGGTTGAATGCCGCTTTTCCTATTTCGTAGCTCATTTCACATCCTTTCGCACCAGTGTTGAACCGTCCTCTTGAGCACTTCGGCTCCTGAGTATTCTTTACTCTCGAATAGCACGAGCTGGTACAGAAACCTTAGAATCGGCCGGACTAATGCACGTCTCATCGCCGCCAGAAGCCGCCTTGACATCTGTGACAGCCGGGGCTGCAACCAGTGCAGAGGTGGACTCAGACGCCAAGTTTAGCAGACGTAACCGCATCTGCTACGAGCGTGCCTCCGCCATAAGGGAAGCTGACGAATAGGACAGGTTAGGCAGTATCTTGTTGCCGCCGATGCTGTTCACGCCGTCATAACAGGTTATGGTTGCCATGTCTTTCTCCTTGGGCTGAACGGGATAGCTGTGCCGATATGCGCACAACAGCTACTGCACAATGCTATTCTATTCCAAGACACGCTGGCAAACCTGAAATGGAGGAGGAGCATAATTCAATACCAACCGTGATCCAGACATGCCCGGTAGACTGCCTGCAGGTTCTCTATCGGCACGCAGGGAGGGAGGTTGTTGCCTTCGCGGAGCGAGAAGCGTCCACCTTCCATGACATCGGATTGCAGTATATCACGGGTGACATCATAGCACTCTGTTGCGGTCCCATTGCACATTATGTCGACTTGCGGACCACCGGAGATCGTCACGTCTGGACCAAGAACACTGCGAAGCCACCCGTGATCGACCGGGAACCCGGTGTCGAACGCGTAAATGCCCAGCTTTTCCTTTAGCATACGGAAATGGCGGGTGGCATCGCCGCAGAGATGGATGCCTCGGTTCTTCGTCTCACGTGTCGATGTGCTCGTTTCGGAATACCACAGCTCGTGAGCGGGTAAAACCACCTCCTCATACATCGATCCACTGATGAGCTGGATGGAGTCGTCGGCAAGTCCCCCCGCTTCGCTCTTTTCAGGCAGGCACGCCAACGTATTTAGCTGGCGGTTGCGCTCTATGCAGGCACGGGTGATGAAGAGCAGCAATTCGCGAGCCTTCTCAGGCTCGGCAGCCATAAACGGGTAGATGTCTGTCCCGAAGACAATGGTGGCAACCGTCAGAGGGCCATCGAATCCGAGCGTCATCGGAACCACCTGTCCTTTTCGGCCCAAGTGCTCGAAGCCTTTCGCTGCGTCAACCAGCTTTTCTCGGAAGGCTAGCCGGTCCTTGATCCATGGGTTTTCGAGCGGAGCGGTGTTAAAGTCAAAAGCCATGAAACTGTCGATGTCGGCCTCAGTCAAGAAAGGCTCGATGCTCGGCACCTGCCCATCACAAAACTGCACCGTTCCACCGAAGTAGGCGCCGAAATAGGCTCCGTCGTATATGTTGTGGTTCTCCACCCACAGTGTCCACACGTCAGGAAGCTTCTTGATTACGTCACAAGTGTCAGCGAGTACCGTCGCGCCGTATTCCTCCCAACGTGGGAGCATGATTAGCGGCGTCTCCGGATCGTTGAGCATCTGCTCGTAAGTGTATCCTTCTGGGTTTAGTGTGGGATCCAGCATGACAACACGCGAATTATGACCCCACGCAAGTGGGACACGAATAGGTTTGTGGACATTGTAGGCGTCCCACACGGCTTGTTTCTCTTCGTTCGTTGGTACCGCAAACATAATGGCTCCTTATCAGTCTGTTAGTTTCCTAGCCCGAATAATTCGTAATAAGAGTAAAAGGAGCACACTCTGTCGAAGTAGTCTTTGGTAAAAGTATACGGAAACAGAGGATGCTCCTGATGAATACTACGACTCTTGAGCTGGTTTTCCCTGCTGTTGGCGGCTGGGAAGTGATATCTCGAAATGACGGAGGTGACATCACCTCGGATGCTGGATTACTGCTGGTATCCTTAGCGGATAAGAAGCTTGGGCTGCCCCAGGCTATGGCCGAAGCAATCAGTGACCCACGCCAGAAGAGCAAGGTTGAGCACGGTATCATCGATATGGCTCGTGAGAGGATCTACGCGATCTGTCAGGATTATGAGATGCAAACGATCTGGACACACTGCGCCATGATCCAGCCTTGAAGGTAGCATGCAAGAGGTTGCCAAAGACCGGGGAAGCCCTTGCAAGCCAGCCGACGATCTCTAGGTTCGAGAACATGCCCGGGGTCAAGGACCAGGTTAGGATTGCCAAATCGATGGCGGAGAAAGTCGTATCTCAGATGCCCGAATCTACCAGGAGAATCATCATAGACGTGGACCCGACCGAGGACCCGGTTCATGGTCAGCAGGAGTTCGAGTTTTTCAACGGACACTATGGATGTCACTGTTTTTTGCCAGTGCATATTCACATAACAGGAGATGATGGCAGGCAGAGGATACTTGCTTCAGTGCTTCGTCCGGGTAACGCTGGAGCTACAAAGGGGCTATACAGCGCTCTCAGGATAGCGATAAGGCTTATTCGCGAAAGAATGCCCAATGCCCGGGTCATCCTTCGGGCCGACAGTGCCTTTGGAGTATGCGACGTGCTTAACTTCTGCGAGGATATTGGGATCGACTATATTC
>JBBRAE010000074.1:0-5464 GCA_038207085.1 Armatimonadota bacterium | reverse complement strand
GGCGCTCTGAAATACTGGTGGGGTGGATACAACTGGGGCAACAGCTCCCTAAACGGCGATATCGCGGAAATACTGATATATGACCGCGCCATCTCCAGCTCAGACCGGACCACGATCACGAGCTATCTGCAGAGTAAGTATGGTCTGTAGACTTGCAATGACCGGCCCGGATCACAGGTAATGTGATCCGGGCCAAAGTGTTGTAATGTAAAGATCACGACGCGTCGCGTCGATACTGTAGACAGTTTCGGTCGAACGGATACTGAAGGAAGCGAAAGAGTGAACCGAGAGAATACATTGAGGAATTCAGCCGTAACAGCAAGTCAAGGACTTCGATACAAACCCGATTGGGACGAGGCTCGAGGGGCCTGGTAATTGTGGTGGAGCATAAGGGGCTCGCTCTTTGTGTGACAGCCCCGAAAGACACACCTTGGGAGGATATTCCAAAGCTGGATGCAACTGGCAAGACTATGGAGTTCATGTGGTGGAATCCCCAGTTCTGGACTCAGAGTGGACTGCATCATCTTTCCAGAGGGTTCTACGGCGGTGCGGCGTTTCCGATAATTCCCACGTGGATAGCTGGCCCGGTCCGTTTCGGGGCTATTCTGGGAGGGGACGCGCGAATTGAAAACGGCACAGTCTGGCTAGCTCCGGTCATTACTGATCCGCATGATCAGCCACGCTTGCAGTTGGATCGCGATGGCTTGTGGTGGCAAATACATTGGGAGACAATCTCGGAAGCAGTTCGCAGCGTTGCGTGCTATCCGGACATTGAGGGAGTTGTGGATGCCCTGGGAGGATTGCGTGGAAACGACCTGCTGTTCGATTTCATCGAACGCCCGGCATGGGTGAAGGGAAAGCTCAGTGAGATCAACCGGCCATGTTTGACGAATTTGTCATACCCACTCTGCGTGAACAATGCGCGGCACTGGACTACGTCTACTACCACCTTGACAGCACCACCGCCCTGCAGCACCTGGAGTCGCTGCTCTTAATGGAGGAAATCGACGCGATCGAGTGGACTCCACAGTCAGGTCTGCCGCAAGGCGGGTCACCAGAGTGGTACGATCTATACCGACGTGTCAAAGCTGCCGGAAAAAGCGTCCATGCGTTCGTGGTTGAGCCCGATGAGATAGAACCGCTGTTGCGAGCCGTGGGGCCGGAATGACTGTGCATCAGCACGACAACAAAGACCGAAGCCCGCAGCCTCCTGCGCAGGTTTGGGTGGAAAGGCGATGTGTGACCCAAGTATTTGTTGTTGCGAATGTCGCAACGCATACACAGGGGGTTGGGAAGGTACTCTACGGCAAGCCGTATTGCACTGTATCTTACACATGTACTAAAATACTAAAGGAACTATGGAAATGTTAGCAGTCACAAGAATTGGTTTATTCACCGCTACTATGGTAGTCCTGCTTCGTGCTGGCGTTATGGCCGATGCTCGGTCCGATGAGCTTGTAAAGGCGCTCAGTTGGAAATCGAGCCTTGTGCCCCAGCCGATAATGGCCGTGGGGCCTTGCAAGACACCGCCGACGATAGACGGCAAGTTCGACCCAGCCGAATGGGCGGACGCCTGCGCCGTTTCCACACTCTCAGATCACGAGCCGGACTTCGCATACACGACCGCGCTGGCCTATGCCACCTACGACGCCGACCGGTTCTACTTTGGATACATCAGATATAAGAGTACCCCCACCTGGTTTACAGCTAGAAGCAGGTTCCGTGATTCTGCGACTTATCTGGACCCGCACGTGGAACTGTTTCTTTCGCCTGATCCCGGCGCGGGGAAGGACTTGGCTTATCAGTTCTGCATCAACGCCTACGGCACGGTGTATGACATCTTGAACGTCCCGGCGTTCGGTCAGACCTCACCGGGCTACAACCCCAGGATTGAGTTCAAGACCAGCGAGACTCAGCGGGATTGGTACATCGAGGGCAGCGTGAGCGTGAAGGACCTGGACCCACAGGGGCGCTTCACGGACGGCGCGATGTGGAGGGCGAACTTCTGCTGGGCCTGGCCGGAGATCGCCTGGTGCCAGCGCCCGGTATTCTGGATCGTGCGCGACAATATGGGCTACCTGCGGCTCGACTCGTCTGCTCCGGCGCTTCAGTGGCTTGACGCATATCCACTGCAGGAAGGCAAACTCGATATCAAGGTCGGGATCAAGAATACATCCAACTCCCCCGGGACCTATCTGCTCTCTGCCAAGGTCACAGGCGACGACGCCGATCAGACTCTGGCAGCGGACAGGCAGGAGATCACCCTCGCGGCAGGAGAGCGCAGGGAACTTCGTCTGGCAGGAGACGGCGACTTCGCGGGCAGGAAGGCTATCGCCACTCTCGAATGCACGAGCCGTGACGGCAAGACGATCTACTATCAGCAGTATCTGAGAGTGAGCGGCAAGCTCGCGGGATCGCTTGCGGTGACGGTAGTCGCGCAGAAGACGATTCTGCCACTGCCCAAGGACATAGCGATCAGCGTCCGCTACGGGCCGATCTCGAATGCGATAGAGGTGCAGGCCGATGTCTGGAATCTTGTGCGCGGTGACAGCACGCTCGACCGCGTCCACGTGTGGGTGGAGAGGGAGAGTCTGCCCGGCAAGGTGGTCGCATCGATCGACCTCAACCATTTCCAGAAGGATCTTGCCCTTTGGAAGTACGATCTGCCTAAGAACACACCTCCCGGCAAGTATCTGGTGAAGGCTCAGGCGTTCTCCAAGGTCGGCAAGGTCATCTCGGAGGCCAAGACCGAGTTCACTACGATCGATTTGAAGGACCCGCTGGTGAACAAGCCCTATCAGGCGCGTCCGGGGCGCATTCTCGACTGGATCGGCACGAGCTGCGGCGTCACTAAGGAGGTTCCTCCGCCCTGGACGCCGATCAAGGGGAATGCCAAATCCGGTCTTTCGGTGCTGAACCGCAAGGTCAACATCGACGGCTCAGGGCTGCCTTCTCAGATCAACGCCGTCGGCGAGGACATCCTCGCGGGCCCTGTTCGATATGTCGCGGTAGTAGACGGTAAGCCGCTTGAGATGAAACCCGGCAAGCTTGACAAGTTCGCTTCGGACAAAGCCGGAATGTGGACGAAATGGCAGGGAAGCGCTGCCGCTGGGCCGATCAAGCTTACGAGCAAGGCGAAGATGGAGTACGACGGGCTTATTGGCTATGAGCTGCTTCTGAGTTGCGCCAAACCGGTGACGCTCGATTCGCTGTATCTGGACATCCCAATCAAACGTGACCTCGCGACGCGCATAAATATCCCCATCTCCCACCTCGAGATGCCGAGTGGCGATGGCGTTGTGTGGGAGAGCAAGAGCGTCGTCGAGAACGAGCTTATGAACACTCTCGTCTCCCACGTCTGGGTCGGCAACTGGAAGTGTGGGCTTGCGTTCGTCGCCGACCAAACCAAGGGGTGGTATGAGCAGGCGGGTAAGTCGCTTGAGACCATCTCAAGGGAGCAGGATGCGGTGCATCTCAGGGTATACTTTGTCCAGGGGCCGCAGCAGGTGACTTCGACTTCGCTCAACTTCTCGCTTCTTGCCACGCCGTCGAGAGTCAGGGACGCCGGTTGGCGTAACTTCCCCAAGAACGGTGACAAGAGCTATTTCTGGATCATGGACTGGCTCGACAGCCGCGACTACGACAAGGTAGAGGGCAGCATTCCTCGCTGGAACTGGGACGACCCGTCGAAGAAGCACTATGATGAGCTTCTGAGCGAGGACCGGACCAACAGTCCGACCCTTGGTCTTCCCTACACCAACCCTTGGTTCCACTATCCCTACGTTGTGCCCTGGGTGCTAAGCAACGCCTCTCCCGTGGAGCCCATAGTCATAGATGAATGGGCCAATATGCCTTCCCGGTGGGGCTTTGTGCGCCCAGTCGCAAGCGAACGGGACTACATGACCTACAACTACGACTGGTACTTCCGCACCAAGCACTATGCGGGCTTCTATATCGATGAGGCCTACGGCGCTGAGAAGGAAGACATCAATATGATAAACGGCAGCGGGTGGATCGATCGAAATGGCAACCTGCGCGGCAGCTATCATTCCATGGATGTTCGGGAGCTATTCAAACGTCAGTACGTCATTGGGATGCAGTACAGCCCGCTCAAGAAGCCGTTTATGATGAACCACACGAGCTGGGGACAGTCGCCTCAGTATATGAGCCACGTCAACTGCAGTCTATTGGTGGAAAACCTGCCTGTAGGCCCCGGCGAGTGTTATTTGGATCACATGCCGCTCTCAACGCTTCAGTTCTGGGGCGGTCGGATGTGGGGCACGTTCGGCGCGCTCACAGGTATCGGACCGGATGACAAGGCACAACGGTATTGCCTGGGCGAGCTGATGCTTCACGACATCTGCCTATTCGCCGATTTTGAAGCGATGCTGCCGCTCAGAAAGGACTTCGGAATCGGCGCGGAGGATGTTGTTTTCTCCGGTTACTGGGAGGAGCCCAAGGTAGCTGTATCGAGCGACGCAGGGGTCGTTGCGAGCATCTACAAACGGCCCGGATCGGTGCTTGCGGTAGTGTGCAATGTTGACACAAAGTCCGCACACAAGGCAAGCGTTCGGTTCGACGCAAAGACGCTTGGCCTGCCGTCGGGCTTCGTCGCAGTGGACTACGAAACTGGCAAGCCGGTGAATGTTGAGAACTCCACGGTGTCGGTCGACCTCGGCGCACGCGACGTAACGTATCTGCATCTCACAGCCAAATAGCAGCGACAAATGGGGACAGGCGCTCAGGTCGGGTGTCTGTCCTTTTCCGATTGGGACAGTGATTGGACTGGGGTCACAGAAAAGGATACCACAAGTGCAGGAGAAAGTAGAAACGGTTCTGTCAGGACTGGTGGAAATTTCGGAGACTTGACGTGTTTGTGCAAATTGGTTCACTGCTTACGCCGCCACTTTTACCATGCTTCTGGCGTCAGCAGCCATGCAACCCATAAATAGTTGCTGGAATACAATGACAGATTGTAGAAAGTGTTCTCGGCCTTGACGAAAGAAATCATTGCCAGCCATCGCGGCGAAATTTTCGCCGAAAACCGGATCGAAGCGGCATCTGGCAAAGTCATTGGCGCGCGTTTTGTCGTGCGCCTAGCGGCGGCCAACGCGCAAGGAGGCTCAGGTGGACGGCGAAGTTGAGCGCATTCACGCGACGGCGATCGCCGTTGGTGGCCGCGCCATCCTGATCTGCGGCCCCTCGGGCTCTGGCAAATCAGATCTTGCCTTCCGCTGCTTTGCAACGCCGGTGTCGTCGCTTATTCAAGCGCCAGCCCGCCTGATTGCCGACGATCAAGTGCTTTTAACACGCGAAAAGCTGTCGCTCATTGCGTCGGCGCCACCGACGCTCATCGGCAAAATCGAAGTCCGCGGCCTTGGCATTCTCAACGTCGATCCGGAACGCCAAGCGCACGTCGCGCTCGTCGCTGAGATCGTGAGCCGCGACCAAATCGAGCGCTATC
>JBBRAE010000073.1:0-5570 GCA_038207085.1 Armatimonadota bacterium | reverse complement strand
AGATGGGCAATTCTGGACCCGGGAAGCTGAAGAAGAGCTTTTTAAAGAAAAACTGTAAATAGCAGTGCATGGAGCGGAGTGAGCTGTATACCCGTTCTGCTCCAGGCACTGGCTCTGGTCTGAAGGGGACGGGTTACAGATATGTCTAAGAAGCGGGCTCTTGTGACGGGCGGAGCGGGATTTCTCGGGTCACATCTGTGCGACTGGCTGCTTGCTGAAGGGTTCTCTGTCACTGCGATGGACAACCTCAGCACCGGTTCGACCGACAACATCGCCCACCACGCGGGCAATCCTGATTTTGGCTTCGTGAAGTATGACGTGACTGAGTATCTGTTCCTGGAGGGGCAGGCCGACTACATATTTCATTTTGCCTCGCCTGCGAGTCCCATCGACTATCTCCAGCTTCCTATCCAGACGCTTAAAGTAGGCTCACTTGGCACTCACAAGGCGCTGGGGCTCGCCCGGGCTCACGGGGCGACGTTTCTTCTAGCATCGACATCAGAGGTCTATGGGGATCCACTTATGCACCCGCAGTCAGAGGCCTACTGGGGAAACGTGAACCCGATCGGCCCGCGCGCGGGGTGCACGATGAGGCCAAACGCTTTGCAGAGGCGATCACAATGGCCTACAACCGCTTCTACGGCGTCGACACGAGGACAGTTCGGATATTCCTACGGCCCCAGGATGAGGCTCTTTGACGGGCGGGTGGTGCCGACGTTTGTCCGCCAGGTGCTGAAAGGTGAGCCGATCACAATCTACGGCGACGGCTCGCAGACGCGGAGCTTTTGCTTCGTGTCCGACCTCGTAGACGGCATATTCAGGCTCGCGATGTCGGATTTTCACGAGCCGGTGAACGTCGGCAACCCCTGTGAGATGACTGTCTCGCAGTTTGCTGGTATAATCAGGGAGATTACCGGCTCCAAGAGCGAGATCGTCTTTGAGCCGCTTCCAACAGACGACCCAAAGCAGCGCCGCCCGGATATTTCGCTTGCTAAAAGCGTTCTTGACTGGGGGCCAAAGGTCGACGTGGAACAAGGGCTTCGAGACACTATAGAGTTTTTCAGAGGTAGAGTGGTTTGAAGATTTCTCACGGGCTGGTGCATGTGTACACCGGCGAAGGCAAGGGTAAGACCACCGTTTCGCTCGGTCTTTCTCTCCGGGCGATGGGGTGGGGGCTAAAAGTCATGATGGTCCAGTTCATCAAGGGCTACCCGAACTTGGGCGAGATCAAGTTTGCAGAGGCGCACCCCGAACTCTTCACAATAAAGCAGTTCGCGCTCGACCCCTCCCGCGACATCGATGCGGCCAAGGTGATTTTTCGCCAACACGCGGTCGAGGAGGCGATGGAGTTCGCCGAAAGCGCAGTGTCGTCGGGTGAGTATGACGTTGTGGTTCTCGACGAGCTGAACGTTGCGCTACACTTCGACCTGGTGCCCCTTGAGCGGGTGCTTGGAATGATTGCGGGCAAGCCGCGCGAGGTAGAGCTTGTGATCACCGGCAGGGGCGCACCCGAGGGGTTGAAAGAGGCTGTGGATTACGTAACTGAGATGCGGATGGTTAAGCATCCCTATGAGGCGGGAATACAGGCAAGGCCCGGTGTCGATTATTAGCAGGCGACTGCAACGCAAACGTTCGAAATTAGTTGAAAAAAGCCCTTGCATGCCATGGGGCTATATGGTATAATTCTCAATGTTGTGCCGTCCTCGGACGCACGACCTGGCGCGTGAAGCGAGTTACTCGCTTCGGAAGCCGCAGTTTCGCCGAAACCTAGCAAACAGGGCTCATAGGTCCCCAGTCGGCAAAGGGCCTGTTTGAGCGGGTCGGCATTTATAGAAACAGCGGCGAATGCAGGGTCCGGAACCCTGCGCCCCTTGACTTGGGGTTCGCGTTTCGTGTAAAATTACTCGGTTGCCTGTGATAATGCGGCAGCCGACGATGCCGACTATGATGGGGGCGTATTAGAAGCCACGTTCTTGCGACAAGTTGTTGCAGGAGACAATCTTTAACGAGAGGTCTTCTATTGCTCCCCCGAATTGCGTCGGCGGGGGCAATTTTTGTGTACAGCAAGGTTGTCTTGCGGAGACTTGTAGCGTAAAGGCTTTAGATAGCTAGTTGGGTGTTGTAGCGAGCGCCGGTTGTTTGATGAGACTGCAAACTTCCGGACCCCGCGCCCGAAATCAAGCATTCACAAAGGAAAGGGATAGTATGCCCACAATCAGTCAGTTGGTTCGAAAAGGTAGGCAGGCCGTGCGCAAGAAGACTGCTGCACCGGCGCTTAAGGCAAACCCGCAGAAGCGCGGTGTATGTTTGATCGTGCGAACGGTTTCTCCCAAGAAGCCAAACTCGGCCCTTCGCAAGATTGCGAGAGTTCGTTTGACAAATGGCGTCGAAGTTACGGCGTATATTCCCGGCATCGGCCACAATCTGCAGGAGCACTCCGTGGTCCTGGTAAGAGGCGGTAGAATCAAGGACCTTCCGGGCGTCCGCTACCACATTGTGCGCGGAACCCTGGATGCCTCCGGAACCAAAGACCGCAAGACAAGCAGGTCGAAGTACGGAACTAAGAAGCCTAAGTAAGTCGCGATGTGCGGTCAAGAGTCGATTGCTCTGCACTCTGAACTCTGACCCTGCACTCTATGTTGGAGGATTTGAATGCCACGAAAAGGCCCCGCAAGGAAAAGGGAGATCCTGCCGGATCCCGTCTATGGGAGCAGGATGCTGCAGCGGTTCATCAACCGCGTGCTGATCAAGGGCAAGAAGAGCACTGCCGAGAGAATCGTCTACGGAGCGCTCGAAGTTGTCGAGCAGAAGACTAACAGGAATGGCCTTGAGGTCTTCGAGCAGGCTCTGAAAAATGTTATGCCGATGGTCGAAGTGAAGCCGAGACGAGTCGGTGGAGCGACCTATCAGGTTCCTGTCGAAGTGAGATCTGACAGAAAGGTCTCTCTTGCGATGCGCTGGATGGTAATCTATTCGCGCAAAAGATCCGGTCGGACGATGGTCGAAAGACTGGCCGCTGAGATTATGGACGCCGCGAACAACACGGGCGCTTCCGTAAAGAAGAGAGAAGACGGTCACAAGATGGCCGAGGCGAACAAAGCGTTCGCACACTACCGCTGGTAAGCACGAAACGAGGACCGAGGAGGAATCACGAAGGAAACTGCATACGGTGCTTACAGCGAACGGAAATTGCAGTTGCTGTAGGCTGAAGGTGCACAACCTTATAAAGGGCATTCAGCCTCCATCCTTTGGTAAGTTATGGCAAGAGAATATTCACTAGAAAAAACACGAAATATTGGGATTGCTGCTCACATTGATGCAGGCAAGACGACGGTTACGGAGCGAATGCTCTTCTACTCCGGCAAGATCCACCGCATGGGTGAGGTCCACGAGGGCGCAGCTACCATGGACTGGATGGAGCAGGAGCAGGAGCGTGGTATTACCATTACCTCCGCTGCTACCACATGTTTCTGGAATGGATCACGTATCAACATCATCGATACGCCGGGGCACGTCGACTTCACAGTTGAAGTCGAGCGCAGCCTTCGCGTTCTTGATGGCGTTGTGGCCGTGTTCTGCGCGGTCGGCGGAGTCCAGCCGCAGTCTGAGACAGTGTGGCGTCAGGCTAACCGTTATATGGTTCCGCGAATGGCGTTCGTTAACAAGATGGATCGCGTCGGCGCCGACTTCTTCAACGTAGTCGAGAAGATGAGAGATCGCCTTGGAGCAAATGCTGTTCCGATTCAGATCCCGATTGGGTCTGAGTCTGAGCTTCGCGGTATCGTCGACCTGGTCAAGATGCAGGCGATTCTTTACAAGAACGATACGGGTGAAACCTTCGAGGTTGCGGAAATACCCGATGACGTAAAAGACCTCGCAGTTGAGTGGCGCGAGCACATGGTCGAGAAAGTCGCGGAGATCGATGACCACCTGATGGAGAAATACATCGAAGGTCAGAAGATCACCGCGGAAGAGATCAAGGCCGCGATTCGCCAGGGAACTGTTTTGGACAAGATTGTCCCCGTGGTATGTGGTTCAGCGTTCAAGAACAAGGGTGTGCAGCCGCTGATGGATGCGATTGTCGATTATCTGCCGAGCCCGCTTGATGTCCCGCCGGTTCAGGGTGAAGATCCCAAGACCGGAGAGACCGTTTCGAGGGACTCTTCAGATAATGAGCCGTTTTCGGCGCTTGCGTTCAAGATCGTGACCGACCCTTACGTTGGTAAGCTTACCTATTTCCGAGTGTATAGCGGACAGCTCGCAAAGGGCTCTTATGTTTATAACTCGAGCAGAGGCAAGCGCGAAAGGATCGGACGCATTCTCAGGATGCACGCAAACCACCGCGAGGACGTCGAGAGAGTATACTCCGGCGACATTGCGGCGGCGGTTGGTCTTTCAGATACGACGACTGGCAACACGCTCTGCATTGAGGACGCTCCGGTGATCCTTGAGAGCATCACCTTCCCTGAGCCGGTTATTTCGGTTGCAATCGAGCCGAAAACCAAGGCCGACCAGGAGAAGATGGGCATTGCACTTATGCGCCTTGCGTCGGAGGATCCGACCTTTAGGACTCACACCGACGAAGAGACCGGTCAGACGATCATCTCCGGAATGGGTGAGCTCCACCTCGAGATTATTCTCGATAGACTCTTCCGCGAGTTCAAGGTCGAAGCAAACCACGGCAAGCCTCAGGTTTCTTATAGAGAAACAATCCGCCGCTCCGCAAGAGCCGAGGGCCGCTACATCAAGCAGTCCGGTGGTCGCGGTCAGTTCGGACACTGCGTCCTTGAGGTTGCTCCGCTTGAGCCTGGGAAGGGCATTGTCTTCGATAATAAGCTCATTGGAGGCTCGATTCCTAAGGAATACGTTCCTGCGATCGAGTCGGGCGTCAGAGAAGCGCTGGACACCGGTGTTATCGCCGGTTACCACGTTGTAGACGTTAAGGTCGCCGTTGTGGACGGGTCATACCACGAGGTAGACTCTTCCGAAATGGCGTTCAAGATCGCTGGTTCTATGGGAATCCGTGCTGCGCTCGCCAAGGCCGATCCCGCGATCAAAGAGCCTGTTATGAGCGTTGAGGTCATCACTCCCGAGGAATACCTCGGCGACGTGATGGGAGACCTCAACTCCCGCCGAGGCAGTATCCAGAATATGGAGGCTGGCCCCGGCAAGACACAGGTGATTAAAGCGAACGTTCCGCTTGCGGAAATGTTCGGTTACTCAACAACACTGCGATCAATGACGCAGGGACGGGCGTCTTATTCAATGGAACCGTCTCATTATGATGAGGTTCCGAAGTCTATCGCCGAGGAAATCGTGGCGAAGACTCAGGGACGGCAGCTTTCAAACAAATAGGTGAAGCTCAGAGTTCAGAGTGAGGAGGGTCCGTTGGGGCCCTCAACTCCGAACTTTGGACTCTGAACTGAAGTGGGAGGCAACGAACAAAAATGGCGAAGCAGAAGTTCGAGAGAACAAAGCCGCACGTAAACATTGGGACAATCGGGCATGTAGACCACGGTAAGACGACGCTTACGGCTGCAATCACGGCAGCCCTGGCTACCAAGGGATTT
>JBBRAE010000072.1:0-5896 GCA_038207085.1 Armatimonadota bacterium | reverse complement strand
GGGTTTGTGCTTAGTTACGCTGGTACGATGGCGCTTCGGCAGATGGAGTTTGATACCGTGCTCGATATGGAGCAGAATCGGCAGAATTACTATCACTGACGGGGCTTTTTGAACCACGAAGGGCACGAAACGGCGCGAAGGGCACGAAAAGGGGTTGTGGCCGGTGAATCGGCGGCTGTGCGGAAAAAGTGTCTGTCCCCTTATTCCCATATTTGTGCTGGATGCGCGCATCGTGGCTTTTGCCTGTCATCCTGACAATCATCGCATCCTTAGGTACGAAAGGCGTATCGCGGAGATATTGTTTCTGTGCGTTGGCCCTCGGGTATAGGCCTGACAGAATCCTAAGGAGGAACAAACATGAGCAAGGTATTTCTTATCACACTGCTGATGGCATTGGTTCTCGCGGCCGGCGTCTGTCCCGGCTATGCGGCCAGCCACAACGATGCGCCACTCATCTCGCAGGACCCTGCGGCGAACCAGGCGGATGTTTACGCCTTCGTCAGCCAGAATCAGGACGGTGCAAAGTGCCTGGAACTCTCGTTCACCGTAAACCCGCTTGAGGAGCCTGGAAACGGCGTCAATTATTACTTCTTCGGCGACGATGTGCGCTATAGCCTGCATATTGTTAAGGGAAGACAGACAAAGAGTGGCGAGATCGTCTTCACCAGCAGTCCGGACGTGACGTACAACTTTCTTTTCAAAAGGAGCTACAAGAACCTGAACACCATCCTGTCCTACGGCAACGGCACGAAGGTAGGTCCGATCGAGTTCGTTGGCGATGCGTCCCAAAACCTCGTGCAAACCTATAAGGTCGAGAAAGTCGACTCGCGGGGGCGCAGGACCGATGTCACAGGCAACCAGCGTTTTATCGTGCCCCCATGCAATGTCGGGCCTCGTACAACGCCGAAATACTACGGCGGCACTGAAGCAGAAGGACTCATCCAGGGCGCGCAGACATTCTTCGACCTCGATCAGTATACGCAAGACTCGATATTCATGCTGAAGGATGGCTCCAGAGTCTTTGCTGGCCAGCGCGATGACGGCTTTTATGCCGACGTTCCCGCGATCTTTGACTTGCTTGGCCTTCGCAATCCCGGTGTGGACGGATTCAGTGGGTACAACGTCCACACGATCGCCGTCGAGGTCTTAATTCGGGACCTAATCAAGTCCGGAGACGTCCCTATCGTTGGAGTCTATGCAACGACTTCTCGGCTCCAAGAGAGGATTCTTGCTCCCTCAGCAGTCGATTACACGTCGTTCTACAGCAACTGGGTACAAGTCGGACGGATGGGCAACCCGTTGTTCAACGAAGTGCTCGTCGCGCTTAAGGACAAGGATAAATACAACCGGACCCTGCCATCTGCAGACCAGCAGTTCAGCACCTACGCGGAAAACCCTGAAATCGCGACACTCATCAATGCTGTCATCGGAACTTCAATCCAAACCACAGGCCGAACGGACCTTGCGGGCATTTTCATCCCTGACGTGCTGAAGGTAGATACGTCGACGGATCCCGTACCTCTCATCGGACAACCGGGGTTCAACAGGCTCACTCTGTTCGGCGGCGACATGATATCGAGCCCATTCCAGGGCAAGGACATTCCGTCTGGCTGGCCCAACGGGCGCCGCTACGGTGATGATGTTGTCGACATCGCGCTTACAGCCGTCGCGAGCGGCCCGTCCTTCTCAACCATCGTTCCGGTGGGAGACAATGTCTCCACCAACGACCTGCTGTACAACCAGACGTTCCCTTACGGAGCCACGCCACACGGTGGGACGACCTCTTCACTTCACCTTTCTGCAATTGCTTCATCGATCTCGAAATAGGCGAACATGCCACGATTGGCCCGCTGCAACAGTGCGGGCCGGTCGTGGTCAGTAATTGAATTGGAGGAAATGATGAGATACTATGCCCTGCCGCGGTGGACGATTATGGTCGTCGCGACAATGGCTCTGCTCTCCACGCTTGTTTCCGCGGGAGTCCAGGCCCAATCTTCCGCCCAGATCGTGCCCAGCGCGACGGCTCCCTCAAATGTGAGCCTCGACCAGCTCATAGTCCACCTGAAAGATCAGGTCAGCGAGAAACCCAAGAATGTTACTCTGCTCAACCGGCTGGGAGAGGCTCTGATGCAGAAAGGCCGTGCAACGGGAGACCTCGACTGTTATACTCAGGGGTTCGCGCAGTTCAAGACGGCTCTCGAATTGGACAATAACGACACCACGACCCTGCATAATATGGCCTGGGCGTGCACCATCCATCACAAGTTCCACGATGCCATCGACTATGCTGAGCAGGCCACAAAGATAGACCCTCAGGACGACGTTTCCTACGGTCTTCTGAGCGACTCTTATGCTGAGCTTGGCGACTATGACAAGGGGCTCAACGCGGCCCAGAAGATGCTCGACCTGAAACCTGGTCAGGCATCCTACAGCCGGGCAGCTAATCTGCGCTGGCTCTACGGCAACACCAGAGGCGCTATGGCATCGATGATGAAGGCCGTGAGCGCGGGCAAGCCCGGGACCGAAAGCACGGAATGGTGCCGCATGCAGCTTGGCGACCTTTACTTCAAGACTGGTAACATCGCTGCTGCCGAGCAACAGTATCAGATCGCCCTGCAGAGACTCCCGGACTTCAGGCACGCTTACGCGGGGCTAGCAAGAGTGAGGGTGGCGCAAAGGAAGTATGAGGAAGCAGCCGCCTTTTGGGTCAAAGCGACATCCGGCACTCCTCAAATAGCCTATGTCATCGAGTTGGGCGATCTCTATCAGAAGATGGGCAAGCTCGATAAGGCCAAGGAGCGCTATTCTCTGATTGACCCGCTCGTGCAGGATCACTTGAAGCGCGGTATCGAAGGCGATGAGCTCACTGTAGCCATGTTCTATCTCGACCACGGAGGCGATGCTAAGAAGGCGCTCGCAACCGCCGAAGAGGAGTCCAAAGAGCACAAGAGCGTAACCGCCTACACCACCCTCGCGTGGGCCTACTACAAGAACGGCAACCATGTTAGAGCGAAGCAGGCCATCGACCAAGCGATGAGGCTGAATACGCAGGACGCACAGCTCTTCTACCGCGCCGCCAAGGTTTATCAGGCGGCAGGAGACAACGGTCGAGCGTCCAAACTCGTGAACAGCGCCATATCACTGAACCCCAACTTCCACGTGCTCTACGCAGATGAGGCCCGTCAAAGCCTGTACGCAAAGACGCCGAAGAACTAGTGGGTCAATTGCCATGCATTACGCCATTCGGGATTCGGAAATCCCGTCTTAGCTTTGGGGGTGGCGATTCGGAAATCATAGTTGTCGAAAGTTAACAGTCAATCACGGACTTGCACGTGGCTCAGTGAGTAGGCAGTCCAGGACCTCACGTCTTGTATGCTGCGGGAACATCAACCCTGGGGTTTTTCGTCGTTTTGAGCGTGGAGTTCGTGGTCAGCAGGATAAGAACGGTCACTTGCCGAACACAGTAGTGACGGCGGGTGTTGGATTGTTTTTGGAGTAAAAAGGGCTCCGTCCCCTTTATTCCCCTACCAGACGAGCGAGGAGTTGATGGGTGCTCTATCCTCGGCATCGCACTGGTGGAATGAAAATCCGACTCCATTCATCTGGGGTGGAAAGAGAAGACAGCGAAGGCTTCGCGCCAGACAAAGACGCCATGCGCTGGGCGGCTCGGCAGCTTACTGCCATAAATCGCTGACCGTGCGCGGGAATCACACCCTGCGTCAGGCAGCATAACATGGCACAATGCATGGCAAATGACCCACTAGATTATACAATGCCATAGGATCCCGGACGTGTTGGGCACGTGTCTAGTTTTCGCAGCACAAGCGACGTCACCGTTTGAGTATTTCCAGAAACAAGTCCTTTGATACACCAGACCTTAGAGGCAATCTCTTCCCTATTTCCTCTTGATGACCTTGGGCTTTACTGCGGCTGGGTTTGCTGCCTCTAGGGACCTCAGACCTTTGGGTACGCGGTAAACCACTACCGCGTTCTCGCCGGTCATGCTTTGGGTTTCAATGAGTGCCACGGAACCGTCACGGGTTACGGATATCGAGCTCACAATGCTCTCACCAAGACCGCTGATCGTTCCCCTGATCTTTCCTGTTGATGCGTCCCAGATCCTCAACTTACCAAGGTAGGCACTGAATACCAGTCGTCCGTCGCCGCTGAACGCCATCCGGGGCTGAATGAAGAGGCCTTCCTCGTAAAGCTTCCTGTAGTCTAAGCCGCTCAGTTTGACCTTGCTCAGCGTCTTGCCCGTCCGAGGGTCGATCCGAATAACCCTTCCCGCGCCTACGGTATCTATCCCTGGACCCTTTGACAGTATCTTCGAAACTACTGCGAGAGACTTGCCGTCCGCGCTGAACAACACCGCCTCGCCCATCCCGAGATCACTCGGGTCGAAGGTCAGCTTGCCAGTGAACGCATCGGCCACTCCGGTATGTGCGCCGTCGACTGAGCCGATCCCGAGCAGTGAGCCGTCCTGGCTGACGGCGAACGTGTCCGGCAGCGAGTCGAAATAGACTTCCTGATTGACGACCACATCGCCAGAATCCAGTTTCCAGCAGTTGATTCTGTGAGCCGACTTCCCCTGGTTCCTTACGATGACAACGAACGCGAAGACTCGTTTGGCATCAGGCGTGATCGCGATGGTGTGCAAAGAAAGTTTCTCCGCACGATCGCTCTTGTAGATGCTCCGGCAGTCGAACTCCTTCAGCCTCTCTCCGGTCTTGGTGTTCCAAAGGACTACTGCGTTTTCGTGCGTCACTGCGATGATTGAGCCGTCTTCACTAAACCTGATGTTTTCCGTGCAGATATCCTTGCCCAGGTTGTGCGTGATTTCGCCGGTCGATGCGTCGCAAAGGACGAGTCCGAACTCCTGGACGCAGTAGGCGACGATCCTTCCGTCCGGGCTGATGTCGGCTCCTCGGAGGATGTAATCCGTCGGCTGTCTCCAGGCGAAGGTGTTCGGCTCGCCCTTCTGCAGCGTCCCAAGTTCGGCCCCGTATGAGGGGATACCCAGTGCCAGGGCAATAAGTAGTAGTTGCATATAACGCATGGTGTCGATTGTCCCCTTACCGCGTGATAAAATCAGGATGCTGACAGTATTACACAGCCGGACGACATTGGTATCCACTGCCGCCAAATCGTGCTCCGACGCTTGTCTTCCCAGCATTAGGAGGGGTGTAGAGCGGCTCATTTGTGCATGTAGCGCCGAGTCAATACTTCGGGAATATTATATCAAGCAAGCGCACATTTCGTTGTTTCGGGAAACCCCTTTCCCGAAACTCGCTGAAATTCTCGATAACGTATTATTCGACAGGCGATGAGCCATTTCCTCCCAAAGATGGCACGCGCGAATTCCACGCCTAAAAACGGCAAGAGCCCCGAAATTTAAACCTCGGAACTCTTGGCAGAGAGAAACCTTGTTCCAGGTTGTTTGGTGGAGGAGACGTGCCCTTTCCAACAATATTCTCCCAGGTTTCTCTAGGTCCAAAGGGCTCGAAATCTTGTATTGCCAGCAAAAGAAGCGATGTCGCTGAGTTCGTCGCTAGCCATTACCACTCTTCGCCTGAATATAAAATCAGGCTTTAGGATGCCACGAACCATCCCCTGTCCAGGTCATATCGAGATGTTCCCCTCTCTCAACAGCCCGTATGCATGGCATCAGGAAGTCATACAATTTCAAAACTATCGCATCAAGCCCCTGCGTGTGATATAGGATCACACTCTTCTTCAGAAAACCTGCCCACTGTTGCATTTTGAGGCTGTCATTGTAAAACTCCGACGTAAAGGCAATGGGGACTTCCTTCGGCAGCC
This sequence comes from Armatimonadota bacterium, assembly GCA_038207085.1. Lineage (GTDB taxonomy): Bacteria > Armatimonadota > UBA5829 > UBA5829 > DTLH01 > JBBRAE01. The sequence continues at coordinate 76 of JBBRAE010000072.1, read as the reverse complement.
CTGTCCCACGGCGTTTGAATGTGGCTTCAACCGCAGCAGTGAGCAGACCTCCGTCAAAGGTGAAAGCTCGCGAGAA
>JBBRAE010000071.1:0-5961 GCA_038207085.1 Armatimonadota bacterium | reverse complement strand
TGGCGACTATTCATTCAATCTTGCTGTATCTTCGGTGGCCGGTGGTGTCTTCTGGTGGACCGGCAAGGCCGGAATCGGCAAGAACCTCACTGATCAGGCGCTTGACATTGGCGGTAGTCTTGCAGCGCACGCCGTCGCGCTCGATCCCGGAAGGGATGGACAGAGGGCAATCGCGCGTTGGACCGCGCCTGCGGGCGGTATTTACTCGTTGAATGGTACGTTCTCGATGCTCTCAGGGATCACGAGCATCCGGATCATCAAGAACGGCTCGGTGGTCTTGTTTGACGGAAGCGATCCGTCTTACGTGGGAATGACCGAGTTGCCATTCTCTCTTGCCGCAGACGTAGCTGCGGGAGACGTTCTGGACTTCGTTGCTGGACTCGGCGAATACGGCTGGACCAGCGCTGATGCCACGCGTTGCAAGGTGACGATAACTCCTGCGCAAGTCGAGGCGAAATAACTGCGTAAACGGTGATCCCCGCATCGGTGCCAAGCCTGCTGTGGGGATCACACCAGCCATGTCCGCGGCCGTGATCGTCACGGCCACGGACATACATCTCACACGTCTTCCGGCTGTGACAATTGCCCGCTTAACCGAACGGCGGCAATGTCATATATCATGTTGGAGCTGATAAGCACACCGTGGTTTGACCAGTCAAGCCAAATACCCGGATAGCACTTCTTGAAGTCAGGCCCGCCGTCCCTGACTCTGCGCATAATATTGCCGCGAATGGTGAAGTCATTTGCGTATTGGGACTTGATCCCGCCGCACTCATACCCGCCAAACTGGCGGCGATAGTTGATGTCCTGGATGCCAATACAGTCTCCCGCCCCCATCTCCGGTTTGCCGATTCAATTGTCGCTGATGGATGTGCAGAACACCCGGACCTTGCTACGGTAAGGGTTCTCTGCGGGCGTTTTGAGCTCAGTCGAGCGTGGATTGGCGGTCGGACCTCGTCAGACCGGTACCGTTGCATCTGCTCTGCAATATCGGGAGGGACAAGCTTGGTGAACCTTGATACTCGCCTCTGGGGTCGTACCTCGTGTTCCTCCGCGACAATGTGTCGCACCCATCTCGAGCTTACGCGGGAAGTCTTGGCTGTCTCATTGACGGACATCTCTGCCCCGTGTGGCCTGAGGATAGGGGCTCTGGCCAGTCGCACAGCTTCCTGCTTGAACTCGTTAGTATGCTCAGATACTTCATCGCTTACCTCGATTCCTTTCTAGACTCTCCAAAACAAAGTCTCCACAAAATCGGGTACAGGTCAGTGGATAGGCTATCGGAGATTTGGTTTCGAGTCATCATAAATCTGGAGCAGATAATCAGACTCAGGTGTTTTGCATCGATTCTAACAGGGTAAACCCAAAAACATGGAGACTTTCATCGATTTTGCAGAGGTTCTGTCCCCCTCTGAGTTCGGGCGCGTACCAAAGCACATTGGACTCATCCCTGATGGCAACAGGCGATGGGCTCGGGAGCGCGGGTTGCATCCCGCACTTGGTTATGAGGCAGGCGTAGTGAAGGGGCTGGAGATGCTGGAGCACTGTCGGTCCCTTGGAGTGGAAGAGGTTTCTGTCTATGGCTTCACGACTGACAACACCAAGCGGCCGGTTGATCAGCGGGTAGCATACAGCCAGGCCTGCGTTGATTTCGCTTTCACGGCCATCAGCCGAGGGATCCGCCTTCGTGTTATCGGCGACGCTCTGTCTCCGATGTTTCCACAGGAGCTTGAGCCACTGTGCCGTGTCGCGCAGGGCGACGGGCCGATGAAGGTGAACATGCTGGTCAACTATGGGTGGCAGTGGGATATGCAAACGCCGCTTCAGGCAGCGGCGAACGGAAACGGGCACCCCAGACGGCAGATCACGGACCTTCTGGCATCCTCGGACGTGTCGCGAATCGATCTCATCATACGGTGGGGAGGATGCCGACGCTTGAGCGGCTTCCTGCCAATCCAGTCAGTTTATGCTGATTTCTTCGTCATCGATGATTACTGGCCTAACTACGAGCCTCAGCATATGCGAAATGCGCTGCAGTGGTACTCACACCAAGATATCACACTCGGCGGCTAGTCTTTAGTCAAAGCTGGTGACAGCCCAGAGTCAACGGACGACGTCGGTGTTGGTTGCGGGCCTAGCCTGCATTATTTACGAGGAGCGTGAATAATACTTTGCTAGAAAGAGCTTTATTCGTGAAGCGAATAAAGCGGGCTAGGGAATACGAAAGATTTAAGAGAGGATGGGAACACAATGATTGGTTACGTTGGATCCATAGAGAAACAGACATTGGAGAACACCTACTTCCGTGAGGTGCTGTTCACCGGCAAGCATTCCCAGCTCGTGGTGATGTGCCTGCAGGTGGGCGAGGAGATCGGAGACGAGGTGCACCCGAATGTTGATCAGTTCTTCCGGATCGAGCAGGGAGAGGCCAAATTCGTCCTCAACGAGAATGAGGAACACCTCGTGCGCGATGGTGACGCAGTCATGGTACCGGCACAAACGTATCACAACGTGATCAACACGTCTGAAACCGCGCAGTTGAAGCTGTATACGATCTATTCTCCTCCGAACCACCCGGATGGGACAATACACAAAACCAAAGCCGAGGCAGAAGCCGCAGAACCGAAGTAACACCAATCCTGGACGGCAGTTCGTCGGCACTTTTGAAGTACACAAAGTCAAGTGGAAGGCAAGTAAACGGAGGCAATTACAATGGATAATACAACGCTTATCATTATCATCATCGTGTTGGTCCTGGTGTTCGGCGGGGGCGGCGGTTACTATTGGAGGAGACGACGGTAGATCACTCAACAACGGTATGAAGTATGAACCAGGTCTGGCTTGGGCGCTGCATAGGCTCTACACCATGATCTTGCATTTCACGTGTTTGATGAGCTTGTTATCGGACACGAAAAACAGCAATTGGAGGACCGTTAATGAAAAAGCTTAATAACCATCGTGTTGCGCCTATTTGGATTTGCGTCCCATTGGTAGTGGGACTCGCCACCGCAGCCGTATTCGCACAGCAGGCGAAGGTTGTTTCCAGCTATGGACCGACGAACCAGGATCAGACCTTTGAACAGATTAAAGCTGGACGGTTAGCAGTAAAGGCGGAGCGTGCCAGAGAACACAAGGAGTTGTTGAACTCTCGCTATGACCTTTCACCAAAGACCGCCGCCGGGGTTGTTATGTCGGGAGGGAAGGCCATTCCCATGGGACCGACAGCTAAGCTTCGAGGGATCACCTGGGAGCAACTCGCCAATATGACCCCAGAAGCCATTAGCGAGAAAGGGTTGTTCCCTTATCAACCGTTGCCGTTCGCAGACCATGCGGAAGGGGGCATGCTCTTCCCGGGGATGATCACGAGACTACTGCCCCGATTGATCCGATTTGACCTGGATTTCGACTTGCCTGAGCAAATCATTCCCGATCCGGCCCCGGCGATCTATTTGACGACCCGTCCTGACCTGGGTGACGTGGCTAAGGGGCGTCTGATTACGATCGACAACTACTACGAAATATTCAACGGGATTCTCAATCCAAAACAGTTAGAGGGACTGCGCCTTCTATTGACCCAGTTCCCACAACAACAGTTCAACGCCACAGAAGACCGTCGGACCGATCGGCCCAGCCTGGGCGTAACCTGTTTCGACTGCCATGCAAATGGACACACCAATGGCGCGAACCACCTTGTGGGAGATATCCGCCCGCAGGAGTTCAGGCATCGGCTTGACACAAGCTCACTGAGGGGCGTGAATATCCAACGGCTCTTCGGTTCCCAACGTGCTCTAAAGACAGTTGAGGATTTTACTGAGTTCGAGCAGCGTGCTGCCTACTTCGACGGCGACCAATGTATGGCTGCGAAGAAGGGTATCAACGTTCTAGACAGAGCATCTCAAGTACACTTCATGTCCGAATTTATGGCGCTGCTGGATTTCCCGCCAGCTCCCAAGCTCAACATCTACGGTGAACTCGACCGGGCTAAGGCCACAACAAGTGAGCTGGACGGCGAGAAACTGTTCAATGGCAAGGCCCGGTGCGCTTCCTGTCACCCCGCCCCCTATTACACGGACAACAGCATGCACAATCTCAAGGCAGAGCGTTTCTACAAGCAGGAGTTGGTAAATGGCATGATGATGGCTCATGATGGCCCCATCAAGACATTCCCCTTGCGAGGCATCAAGGACTCTCCTCCCTATCTGCACGATGGACGGTGCTTCACGCTTGAGGATACGGTGGAATACTTCAACCTTATACAGCAACTCAAATTGACCACACGGGAAAAGCAGGACTTGGTTGCCTTCTTGAGGTCCTTGTAGGGCTGGTTTCTACTTGCCCAATGATGAGCGCTGTGTATTTCCAGATTCTGAATGAGGTAAACAATGAGTACGATCACGACAAAAGACGATACACATATCTACTACAAGGACTGGGGCACAGGTCAGCCTGTCGTTTTCAGTCGCGGCTGGCCACTCAGTGCGGATGCCTGGGAGTCTCAGATGGTCTTCCTGGCTTCCCATGGCTATCGCTGCATTGCTCATGATCGTCGCGGCCACGGTCGATCCAGTCAGCCGTGGGATGGCAACGATATGGATACTTATGCCGACGACTTGGCGCAAGTGATCGATGCCCTCGACCTGAAAGGCGCAACCTTGATCGGCCACTCCACCGGTGGCGGGGAGGTCGCTCGTTACATCGGCCGCCACGGCACGGCCCGCGTCGCCAAAGCGGTCTTGATGGGCTCGGTTACACCACTGATGCTGAAAACGAAGGCCAATCCCGGCGGACTGCCGATCGGTGCGTTTGACGACATCCGCGCCGGCGTTAGCGCTGACCGCTCGCAGTTCTTCAAGGACCTGACCACTCTGTTCTTCGGCGCCAATCGCGAGGGCCATAAGGTCACACAGGGCATGCGGGACGCGTTCTGGTTCCAGGCGATGCAGGGCGGTCTCAAGAACGAACTCGATTGCATTGCGGCCTTTTCCGAGACAGATTTCACCGAGGACCTGAAGAAGTTCGATGTGCCGACGCTGATCATCCATGGTGATGACGATCAGATAGTGCCGATCTCGGTTTCGGCCATGCTCTCGTCGAAACTGGTCAAGAACGCGACGCTGAAGATCTATCCGGGCGGCCCCCACGGTCTGGCCGACACGCACAAGGACCAGCTCAACGCCGACCTGCTGGCATTCCTGAAGACCTGAGGCCGCTTTGTCGGCGGTGTCTGGCTGGAGAGATTGCGCAATGACACGGATATTGATACATCTGGACGTCATTTTCGTTATGCTATATGTTGGAGTAATGGCGGCCCTGTACTTCCTGGGTCGCCTGCCGACGAGCGTTAGGCCATTCGAATTTGTTCTGCTCGGCTTGGCAGCCGCCAGGCTGACGGACATCATCAGCACCGATGAGATAATGGAATGGCTGTGATGTCCCTTCGTGAAGATGGCTACCGTCCCTTGGTGATCTATTCTCCGTTGGAGGTTTTGCATTATGGCAACGAAGAAGAACTTTGATTGTGTCGATATGAAACACGAGGGCGCCGTAAAAGTGCAGGCAAAGCTGGCAGGAATGTCGCGCGAACAGCAATTGGATTACTGGCGCGTGCGGACAGATCAGTTAATGTAATTTCAGCGCACTATAGTTCAGAAACGGAAGGCTTCCTGAAGAGAGCCCTGCGGAGCAGGCGAAGAGCTTCCTATAATACTAATACAAGATAGTATAGAGAAACGGAGTGCCGGTGATTGGCACTGCCGTTCGGGCGATATTCTGTGATCCGGCAGGTATTGACCGGATGTCAGGCGACTGTTTCTATGCCGTCGCGGTCATTATTTCCATATTCTGCATGCCGGTTGCGCATTGTAGCCCTGGATGAACGATTTGTCACCTGCGAGCATGATCCGCGACTCGGGGTCCGTGAAGTTCTTCTGCGCCTTGTCCTCTGGAACGCCCGATGGCTTC
>JBBRAE010000070.1:0-5983 GCA_038207085.1 Armatimonadota bacterium | reverse complement strand
GAGAAGGCAGGCACTATCTTCTATACAAGCTACATGAAACGGTTCATTCCGGCGGTCGAGCAGGCAAAGGATCTTCTGCCAAACCTTGGGAAGATCATCTCGACAAACATCCGCGCCTATCAGTGCTGGGGCGACCTCTGGGCCAAGCCCGAAGGCGCGACGAAGCCCACGGAAATGTCCCACGTGCGCAAGTACTACGGCGGAGGAATACTTGTATGCGGCGGAAGCCATATACTCGACCTGACCTGCTTCCTGCTTGGCCGCCCCACCCGACTCTTCGCATCGACCTACACGCCTGATTGGCTCGACTACGACCTCCAGGCGGCGGCGCTCTTAGAAACTCCGAACGGAATCGTCCACTATGAGGCGCTGATCCACCCACTGCACAAGATCGGATTCCTTCGAGACGGCTGGGACGAGCGAATCGAGATAAACGGGATCAACGGTAGACTCGAAGTGTTCAGCGCGATGTGGGACAACCCGGAGAACAAGGCATCGATGCTTCTTCATTACGATAACGAGTCGGGCGAAGTCAGAGAGTATCGCTATGCGCCGATTTCGCCGTTCGACCGCGCAATAGCCTTCTTCTGCGAGAACATCGCGCGCGGCGAGCAGGGATCACAGTCGAGAGTGACGGGATACGACGTGGACGAGCTCATCGCACACATCGAAAAGAGCGGCAAGGCCCATCAGTCGGTAGAAGTAGTCTACAGAATATGACAACACAACTGCTGTCACCCACTCCATGGCAGGTGATACAACGAGACGGGGCCGTTCTGCAACACAGCCATTCTCACAACCCGGGTGGACCGGAGTTGGGCGCTGTTAGGTACCGATCCGGTGCGTTTCTCCGAGTGACACTGTGTGCAACCGGCAATATAGAGTCACGCGTGTTTCGGACCAGTCGAACGTTCAAGAATGGACTGCGCTCGTCGGCGAGGTACAGGATGGCGTTTTTCACTCACAAGCACGGATACCCGCCGGCGGGTGGTATCGTCTAGACATCCGTGCGATTGTTTTGGACGTCGTCATTGGCAAGGACAGCGTCGAGCCGTTCGGCGTCGGCGAGGTCTTCCTCATCGCCGGTCAGTCCTACGCTGACGGGTGCAACAAAGTGTTACTCTCGGTGCGGGACAATGAAAAGCGCGTAGCGTCGTTCGACTGTGCCTCTCAGAACTGGCGAGTCGGAAACGACCCGCAGCCGAACTCCTGCCCGGGCGGGACGATTGAGAGGCCGCTCAAAGACCTATCGCCCGATCTGTCGGCTTAGGAGTATGCAGCGCTTGGCGGCAACCCCGAAGATATGGACTGCTCCGGCATAACTCGCGCCTGGGAGAAGGTCGGCGATAGTTATCTACTGGAAGCATGGCTTGGTGTCCCATTCTTCGACTTCTTCGCCGGTACTCGGGAAGGTGGGTTCGAAACCGGCATAATGGACTTCCTAGACCCCGACCTTGAGCCGAAACTCAAAGAACTGCAAGAGCGCTATCTATACAGAGCGCATCGTACGGATAGCGAACGTCATCTGTGAGAAGACGCCCTTCGAGAGCCTTTGTATCGGATGCTCTTGGAGTTGCAACTCGCTCATCGGGCCAAACCTCTGGCGGCGTTGGGACAAGCCGGTCATCAAGGCCGTCGCGGACGAAGCTCACCGGCACGGCAGGCTGCTGCACATCCACTTTCACGGCAAGTGTATGGAGACAATCGAGGACTTTAGCGAGATTGAGATAGACTGTGTCTGCCCGTTCGAGCGCCCACCCGGAGGCGATGTCGCCACACCGGAGGACCTATCCCGCATCGCTCGAGTGCTGAGTGGCAAGACTACAATGAACGGCAACATCCACACGGTCGACACCCTGATCAGAGGGACCGAAACCGACGTCAGAAGAGAGGTGCGTGAGGTTCTCGACGCGTTCAACGGCAACCCGCGAGTGATCCTCGGCACGGGTAACCAGGTGGGGCGAGAAACACCTGAAGAGAATCTGTGGGCTTTGATTGACGAATCCAAACGCGAAACGCTCAGCATAACTAGCTTCCGCAGAGCGTGAAACAGTTCGTTAAGAGGTGATCTCGGGCCAGGTGATGCGGAGAAATCCCGGCAACGCAGCTGAAATGGGCGGAAGTCTTTGCAAGTGTAGTGTCAGTGACTTCTGTCGTAAGGTCTTGCTTACACTGAAACCATGTCGCAGCAACTCACTGACGAAGATGCGTAGCTCGGCGGCCCGAAAGAGGAATGGAACACACATAGCCGTACTATGGCAGACCTGGCTCGAACCGGGCTTTCTCTTCCTGCCGGCATTGAGGTATAATTGTGCTTGATGTGTGGTAATGACGATGCAGGACAGGCGGAGCGATATGGTGAATAAGCATACTTCGGAATCAGACAGGCAACAGGCACAGGATCTTGCCTACAAGGCGATGAGCACACAGAGCCCCGAGGAAGCGGTGCGTCTGTGCACCCAGGCAATCGAGCTTGACCCTCGCTGCGTGGACGCTCTCACGCTTATGGCAGGAGCATACGAGAAGCTCGATGAGCAAATCCGCCACCTGTCGCGGGTCGTGCAGATAGCGGAGGAAGACCTCGGCGGAGAAGGATATTTCGAGGAGAACGAAGGGCACTTCTGGGGATTGATCGAGACCCGTCCATACATGCGGGCGAGATCGTATCTCGCGCAGACCCTTGCACTGGCCGGTGACAAGAATGCGGCGATAGAGCACTACGAAGACCTCCTCGACCTGAACCCCGGCGATAACCAGGGGATTCGTTACGTCTTGATCGGTCTGTATCTGGAGACGGACGACGTTAACGGCGTTAGTGACCTGCTCGATGAATACCAGGACGACGCCTCCGCCGTGTTTGCATGGTCGCTCGTGCTGGAGCGGCTCATCTCAGGTGACCCCGATGGAGCAGAGAGCGCGCTTGCCGAAGCAAGGAAGGCCAATCCGTATGTTGAGGGTTATCTCCTCGGTAGAAAAGCCTTGCCCCGCGAGATGCCGGACTACTACGGCATAGGTGATGAGAGCGAAGCGATCATGTGCATGGACACGATCGGGGACGCATGGAAGAGGCACTCTGAGGCAATGCGATGGCTGCGAGCAAGGGAATCCACTGCTCAAGCTCCCACCAGACACAAGGTCGGAAGAAACGATCCCTGTCCCTGCGGAAGCGGCAAAAAATACAAGAAATGCTGCCTTGCTCGTGATGAAGCGGCCCCGCAACCTGCCGTCGGAACTCCTGTCGCGGCTGAGATGGCGCTAAGCGATATGATGCGGGATATACGTGACCAGAAGTTTTCTTCCAAGGAAGAATTGGATGCGCTCATCAGCGGGTATAACGATCGCCGTAGCCAGAGGCCCGTCGACGACTTCGAGGGGTTGTCTTCCCAGCAGATGCACAAACTGATGAACTTCCCGTTCGAGTCGCCCGACCTCATCGAGTTTCCGTCTGTTCTCGATAACCCTCCTTCAGCGCCAATCGTCACTCTGTTCAGCATGCTTGTCGACGCAATCGGTGAGGACGGCCTGAAGCCGACCGCTACAGGCAACCTGCCGAGGAAGGTCGTCCAGGACATCGCCCTTCTGTACTGGGGTGAGGAGAAGTATCAGGAGGAGACCAACTACGCGAGCATCCGCAGTGAAGACGACTTCTATCAGCTGAATGTCACCAGGCTCGTGGCCGGACTCGCAGGGCTCGTCCGCAGATACAAGGGCAGGTTCATCCTGAGCCGCAAGTGCCGCGATCTGATGAAGCAAGGCGGCATGCGGGCGGTATACCCGGTGCTGTTCCGCGCGCTCATGGCGAGGTTCAACTGGGGATACATGGACCGCTATCCGGAGACAGGGATTGTTCAGACCCTGTCCACCTACACGCTGTATCTGCTCACGCGATATGGAAACGAGTGGCGGGCGAACACGTTCTATGAAGACGCTTTCCTGCGGGCGTATCCATCGATCCTTGATGTCGTGGAGCCGCGCGCCTACGAAAGCCGGGAAGAGGTCATTCGTGGGATGTATTCATTGCGGTGCTTTAGACGGTTCGCTGAGTTCGCCGGACTGATGGAGATAGACCATGAGTCGGAGGAACGATATGGTAGAGTCTTCAAGATGAGGAAGACGCCGCTTCTCTCCGATGTGGCACGGTTTCGTGTGTGACCTCAACAGGTCATCATTTCATCCGCTCTCTAACGGATTTCGTGCGTCACTCAAAAGAGCGAGTCGACGATATCAAGAGAAGGAAGTCCCCGATGGTGCTCACGGTAAACGGCAAAGCTGAGGTAGTTGTGCAGGACGCGGAGTCTTATCAGACGATGCTTGAGAAGCTGGAACAGGTGGAGACACTTGAGGCTATAAGGCAGGGGCTTGAGGAGGCCGAGCGGGGAGAATCACGTCCGGCAAGCGATGTATTCGCGGAACTGAGCGCAAAGCCTGGCCTATCGCATTGATCTGACCCCTCGGGCGGTTTCCGACGGTGGATTGTGAGTTCTGATCGAATGAAGACACTCGCGAGCTATATCGGCCAGCGACCGAGCAGGGATAAATGTGTTACAGTGCTCTGTTCAATGTCACCACAAGTTCATAGAGCAGTTCGCAGAACTGACTCTTGCCCGACCATTGATTAAAGAAAAACTGTTCTCTGTGCGAATCGACCCTGCCGGGATACCGGCGGGGTTTTTGCGTATTTGCGAGAGGGAAACGGGGTTCTACGCCATCTTGTCAGCAAATCGTCTTGTGGTCGAGGTTTTGCTGTTGGACCTACATTTGGGGACATTTTCTCTCTTTCTACCTGGTTTTCTCTGAATCTTGTGGTCGAGGTGGGGTTCGACCTCGTGATTTTGGCGCGATTACAGGTGTCACGGAGCCCGCAGACTCAGCATCGTCATCATTGACAGAAACTCGTCCAACCACGACCAATCGCCGCTTTACACAGTCTCCCGACGGGGCTACCGTGTCCTTGCTTAGCAGCGTCGGGATGACAGGCGGATAGAGGATTTACGATGCACAGATGGAGGATGAACAGAAAACAGAAGATTGTCGCTGCTCGCAAGTGGATAATCACCTACTCAAGCAAAGACATAGTTCAGGACTACCGGCGATGATCGGGGCGATCAGATCTCTGCATCAGAAGAGCTCATCCCATAATCCCTCATCTGCTCTGACCAAAGTTCAGGTATGGCCCGAACAAGCTTGTTCAGAGACAATGCTGGGGGATCTTTTCCATCCAGTGTGGCCTCAATGATACCAGGGACGAGCGTCGTAAGCCGCAGCAGGCGCGCCAGCTTGTACCGGTCCATCTTGAGAGCCCCTGCCATTTCCGCTACTGACCCATACCTTCCCTCGTCAAGCAGCTTCTTGAAGCGATGTGCGCGGGATATCGCGACAACAAGGGCCTCGTGGTAGTTGGGGTTAGTGCCGGCAGCACCGGTGACTCCCTCTGGCACCACTATCTCCTTTCTGCCGGATCGCCGCTTTATGGCCATCGGAACAAGCACCCTGATGGTGCCATCGGTCTCTGTGAGTTCCATACTCATGCTGCTATTGTCCTTTCCTGTATGTCTTTACCTTTCACCTCGGCGACTATCGAATGTATGCCGTCTGCCCGCAGGCGTATGTCGAGACCGGCGCTGGAGACTACGACCCGTTCGACAAGAGCCCTGAACACCCTGTGCTGCTCAGCGGGAAAGAGTTCGTCCCAAAGCGGGTCGAGTTCACGCAGGGCATCGGCTACGTCCTGCTCGGTGAGGAAATCGCCGTCCAGGTTGATGACAATATCGTCGACTTCAGCCAGTCGCCGCCGCGTCTCCTGTATCTCGTCGTTAAGGTCCGCAAAACGCTCTGCGCACCCGTCGCCGTCAGTATCCGCCGACACCATATCACTGGCGAGCGCCCGAAGCTCGACCATCCGCATCTCAAGCTCTGACTTCTCTTCTCGGAAGGTCTGAATCTGCTGCGCCCGTAGAGCCTGTGCCGCACGAAACGTCTCGGC
>JBBRAE010000069.1:0-6018 GCA_038207085.1 Armatimonadota bacterium | reverse complement strand
CCGCCGAGCGTGCGGTCGGAAAGTGACCCATCGAACAAATAAGTATCTCAACAACCGTATTGAGCAAGATCATCGCGGGATCAAACAACGCTATGGACCGACATTGGGGTTCAAGTCATTCGCATGTGCAGAACAATTCTGTTGCGCTGTCGACGAAGTCCGTCAATTATTCCGTAAACGAACGACGATGAAAGAGAACATTTCACTGGCCCAAGGCCGCGAACACTTTATACAATCCATAACTATATTCGAGCAAATCTTTATGAGTTGCACGGCTGCTGACGCCAGACGCATGATAAAAGCGGCGGCGTAAATATTAAGCCGATAGGCAACACACGTTAAGTCGCCAAATTCACCGCCAGTGCTGACAGAACCCAATCTTCGCAGTTGTCTAGACTCGTGGCCTGTTCTTCGCCGGTGGCGCAGTAGACTTTCGCTCTACCAGTTCGACAGGCAGGACAATGTCGCGGTCTTCCTTTTCTTCCTCCGTTATCCTGCGGATAAGTAGTTTTGTTCCTTGGTTGCCGACGTCGTACAGTGGCAGCCTGATGGTAGTTAGGATATTGAGATCGCTATCCTTTACAATAGCCTCGGTATCATCTTTTCCGATGACACTCACGTCCTCCGGCACACGGTAACCTGCAGCTGTCAGTCTCTGATAAATCCAGACCGCATGCTGATCGTGGAGAGCCATGAATCCTGTCACAGGAGGGTTCTGATCGAGAGCGTTAAGCAATGCAGTGACGTTCTCTTCTTCCTTGCTGGGATCCCAATCGCACTGAAACAGACAGTGATCCGGGTCGAGTCCATACTGCACACACGCCTCGCGGTATCCCCGGTGCATTAGGCTAATGTAGTCATTACTGTGTGGCAGGCCACGAACTGATATCCCGATTCGGCGGTGTCCGAGGTCAATCAGATGCGAGGCCGAAGTAAACCCAACGGAATAGTAGTCCGGACATACTGAGGAACATGTGGCAATCTGCTCTACAAGTCCCACAACCGGTCGATTTCCAAAATTGGGCTCGTCTCGCAGGTGCTCCAAATTGCGTTGCCAGTTGTGAGCGGTCGTTATAGTCAAGGCCCCGTCGACATCGCCCCGTCGATACAACGTGGGAATACTTGACTTGGACTCCAAGCTGCTGAGGTCTGTAGTGAGTACCTGGAAGTCCGTACCTATAACTGCGTCTAGAACTCCTCGGAAGATCTGATGGAAGTAGTTCGACTGGCCGAGCCCCGGATGGAAGAAGAACAGTCCGATGGCGTGGCTCAGCATTGGTCTGCCGAGCCTGTCTGCAGCAAGGCGACGAGCAGCGTAGTTGCGGTCCGGATCATATCCGACCTCCTTCGCTGTCTGCCTGATTCGGTCTATCGTCGCCTGAGCGATGTTTGTTCTGTCATCCCGAAGCGCCCTCGAGACCGTACTCTTGGACATTCCACAGCGGTCCGCGACATCTTGAAGCCGCGCCGCCGTTTGGTTGCCGTTACCATTATGGGAACTTAGCTCGTTCTTGTTGTCTCTATGTCTGTTCACGTGATGATACTACCAGAGCCTAATGTGCGTGTCAATGGGATTGTGCCACCCAGCACAATGGCTGGTGCCCGCTGTTGCGCGTAACGCGTCACTCGCACGAGACGATGAGCATCCTGTAATCGTGCTTCTTTATTGTGAGCGGTGACTTCAGGACGCAGCCTGCGTTTGAGGTGTTTATGCTCAGTTCTTCGCCTGTATCCGCGTCGATCATTCTTCTCGGCGCACTTCCGGCCACGAGACTCGAAGCAATGGTGAGGCCCGCGCCATCGACATCACTTGCACCTGTGTTAAGCAGCAGTATGGCCGCCGACTTTCGGGTGGCATTCGCGTAGACTGATGCCTTTACGGCTTCGTTTCCCGTGTTCAGCATTCCCTTGTCAACCTCCCAGTATCCAAGGAACCAGCATCTGTCCGCACGATCGTAATCGACGTAGAAGTTCAGATAGCGTCGCAGTTGCTCGTCCATACCGAAGTTCTGGATGTCGTGGAGGAGCATCATTCCGACCTTGCTGCGTTGAACGTGGCGGTTAACCTCCGGGTCCTGGGTTTCGCCGCCGCTCAACCACGGTTTGGTGACAAGCTGCATTGATTTGGTGCAAGCCATCGCGCGGAACTCATCGATGCTCATATGGTCGAGGTAGTCCATGCCTTCTCCCGGGATATACCAGTCGTTTTCGACGGGCCACATCACCTGGTTGAATGAGAAGTCGTCGTGCATATTCTGAATCCAGCACGGAGCGCGCATGAGCTCCCAGCCGATGGTATTCAGACGCTTCATCAAGTCGCGTCTACTACGGGTATTCCAAGTTAGTTCCATCTGGCCTGTCTCGGGATCATAGTCGTAGATTGTGGTGAGGGAAGCATTGTCCCACCATGTGCCGTTCATGCCCTTCTCCATGAGTTTCTTGTTGTACCAGATGAAGCAGTCAATCTGGCTCTGGGTGAAGTTCATTCCGCACACGCCTATCTTTTTCGGGGTGTCCCATACGACCGAGCCCGAATAGTTGCACTGCCCGTTGAACTCGTACAGTGAGGCCGGAGTCCAGTTGGTCTTACCTAGCCATTCGCCTGCGAATGTGTCGAACTCCTCCATTCCCGTGCCGGTCATGTAAGTTGAGCCGTACATTACGATAGGCTGTCCGTTGATAATCGCGTTGCCCCTGCCGCCGAGATGCCACGTGCCATATATCTTCTCAGCAAGCTCTGTCTGAGCACCGTACAGAAGCATCTTCCTGAACATATCAAAGTCACGGTCGGTATGCAGCGCATAAGAGTCAACGGAGTCCCCGTAGTAGCGGAAGCCGACCGTATCGTGGGACATCTGGAAGTTGCGGTAGTTGATCGGTTTTGGTTTGGTTGGTGATACCAGGAGCGCGAACTTGATCGTGCGGGGCTTATTGATGGCAGTCCTACCCGAGAGGAAACGGACTCGTAGCGAAACCTGACCAGTAGCGTCTCGTTCGACTCGGACGCAGGCGTCGTTGTCCTTCATCACCCAGCCATTGGACGACCATGCATAGAGCCATATTCCCTTGGAACCGGAGCCCAGGAACGTTGTGGGCACGAAGCTCTTCCAGTAGTCGCCATAGGACGCAAGCTCAGTTGATTGCCATACCACTCCGTTCCCAGGAGGCACCGCTCCGAATTTGTTGCCGACTCGCCCGTCTCCACCCCGGTGTGCATAGAGCGTATCCGCCCACGAACCCAAGTCGAGCACGAGGTCGACATTATCAACGCTTGTCGGCTTGGTCGATGACAGTGTTAGTGCGACCTCATACCAGCCATCGTATTCGGCATGGGCCTTTACCTCTGCGTTAACCGGCCCGTAAAGCTGCTGAGCCTTGAGATCTACAGCGGACGGTTTCGCGCCTGTCACTTCGATCTTTCCGGGCGTGCTGTCGAGTAGTTTGCCGTTGGAGACAATATCAAATCGTGCCGGGCTGCGGAGTAGCTGGCTGTTGCCGACTGAGATCGACTCAGGCAGTCCATTGCCCCCAATTGTGTAGGTGCGTGCCCAAAATGAAAGGGTGGGGGATTTGCCCGTCTCCTGCCGCGTCACGATCGGAGTGTACGGAGGGATTACCTCATCTGATATGCCGAGTTTGTTGCGTTCCCACGGGAAGTGTTTGCGAGGGAAAGCAACATCCTTCTTGGCAACCTCTTTTCCGTCTCTAACGAGTGTGAACCGGGCTATGTATTGCCCTTCTTTCAACTCAGGGGTCTTAATCATTGTGGTTCCGGACAGGTTCTTGATGGAACCCGTCCCGGTTGCCAGCGGCTTGGTGCCTCCCTTGGGATAGACCCCGACCGTGAACTTCTGAGCTTTGCTGATACTTGCAGGCACGCCGAAGAAGTCCAGATCGACGTAGCATCGGGCCACATTGGAGTAGGGGAGATAGGCAAAGCCATACTCCCAGTCTCCGGACTGCGGTCTTCCCTTCAGCCACGGATCAAGCGACTTCGTGCGGTATTCTTCAGTCAGCTTATTGACGTTCATTCGGACGTTGTAGAGGGTCTTTTCCCCTTCGGTTGCATTGACGACCAGTACGTTGCCTGCATCGTCGATGGGCAGTCCCGATTTCGCAAAAGAGAGTTCCACCCGTCCTCTTGCGGGAACGCTTGCCGGCTTGCTTTCCGAGTACAGCTCCTTGCCTGCCTTGTTCAGCACCTGGACGGAAACCAGCGCGTTATGCGGCTGAGCGTCGTTGCCGTTGACTGCGACTTTTACCCCAGGGTTTCCATTCATGATGTCGCCGAGGTCGAGAAGCTGGAACGCCGGAGCGGACGGATCGAACGTTACCTGAGGGAATCTGTTCCACTCAAGCCACGTCCCGGGAACCCATCCGGCGAAGTAGTAGCCTATGCAACTGTCAGTGCGCACGAGCTGCATGACCCACTGCTTAAGATCAAGCGATTTCTCGCCCATCTGGGCGATCTCGATGGACATCTCCATGTCCCAGTATGTTGGGGTTACGGTGCACTTTGTGACGCCTCCAGTGCTCCAGAGATTTTCAGTGCCTACAGTGCCGTTATACCACCAGATATCCTCCATTGCGCCACGAGCGTTGACCATCATCTTGTAGAACCCAAAGCCCGGGCGCGTCGCCAGGTTGCGGGGGTGCTTCAGTATCTGAATCTCAGCGTGATCCTCCATAACGATCATGGAGTCATCCCGCTGCTTCACTCTAGCCTGAGGGTAAGTCCCTTCTTTGTGTGGCGAGCGCATGGCGATATAAAGATATTTGCTGTCATATCCGATATAGAAGACAACCTGTTGTATGGGAGGCACAATCGCGAGGGTGAGCATAGAGCCTACGCCGGTGACGGCTGCGGCTTGATTCCATTCTCCAGGCGATATCTTGCCGTCCAGAGCTGGAGGTGTTGTTATCCTGGGGATGCGAAGATTGGGATACACATAGCTCTCAGCCCATGATATACTGCATATACAGGCTATCAGAATGGTGATGACGGGTAAAGCTGCGAAGATTCGAGTATTGCTTGACATATCTAATTTTTTTCCTCCGAGATAGGTGGCCTGTCATAGGCAGACTATATGCCATATAGGACTGGCTAGCAGAAACAGTTCAGCTACCATGTTTTTATGAAAACACATTTTGCCGGAACTGTAAAGTTGAGTCGAGCTGACAAGACTAAAAAAACAGTGAGCAGGGCTGAAAAACCAGTTGACATGCACGAATTTACATGGTATACCTGATATGTAGTCGCAAACGTTTGCGACATATTGCCAGCTATTCAGGTGGATTTTCATAATCTGATCTGCAGTTGAGAAAATCTCGACCCGTGGAGGTGATGAGAGAGCCGTATTAGAAAGTGACCAGGTATGATTCTTGTTTCGTTATGCATCACTTGTAAGAGTATCCGAGTTGGTCGCAGCAAAATCTAACTCGACTGTGACTAACCAAGATACCAAATGGAAGGAGCAATTAAGATGAAAAACACAACAAAGATTCTGGTAATGCTGGCAGTTATCGCCGGCATGGTGGCCGTGTCCGTTCCTGCCTTCGCGGCATGGGACTCGGCCCTCGACTTCAGCATCGTCAACAACGGTGCAGGTGGAAACCAGTGGAGCTACGGCTATGCTGTTGGCCCACACACCACTTTCTCTCCGATCGCCGGAGGCTACACATTCATTAAGTATGAATATACGGGCGGCGCTGCATATGGGAATGATGAACCGGGATGGAACAATGTGGTGAACGGCAATCATGGGAATCCCCTTTATGCGTCCATACAGAAGGACATTGCTGGTCCGTGGGGAAGCTTCAATGGTTCGGGTAAATTAATCCAATTCGGCGTGGGACAGAACAATAATCAACACGGCGGTTGGCGGGCTGATGTTAGCCTCCTGCGTTGGACAGCCACGGTAGCAGGTAACTACTCCTACACCGCCAACTTCCAGGCGAGAACGGCGGACGGTAGCAATACGCCCGATACCACTACCGCTTTCGTGATGCAGAACTCGA
>JBBRAE010000068.1:0-6074 GCA_038207085.1 Armatimonadota bacterium | reverse complement strand
GCCTACGAGTTCCCCCTGTCAACGCTTCCCCATCGTCCTCACGGGCGAAAAGACATGACTCGGGGTCGGTGTGGCTCGCTACGCCTTCACCGTACGGGACTTTCACCCGCTGCACCTTGCCGGTTTTAATCGGCGCATCGTGCATTTTCACTCCGCCATTGACACCCGAGAGATACGCTGCAGTCAACTATACATCCTACCTCGTGAGAGGGAGTGTCGAGTTCCGGCTTTTCCAGTTTCCAACCGAGAAACTGCACGCTGGGCTCGTGCGGGCGTGGGTTACATTTGTGCTTGCGCTGGGTGCCCGGGCGCTGGGCTGCAGGTGCACATCGAGCAGGAGGCGTGAGTTCGATCCGGAGACGGCTCGGTACGACTTCCGGGGGTTTGCCGTCATAAACCTCGGCATTATGGGGCCCGACATGGCAGGCGTGAGAAAGCACCTGCTCGCTAATCTCAGTGGCGACTGCTCGTTCAAGCACGGACGTAAGAAGAGCACTGGCAAGAAGGAGGTCCCGGCGTGTGCGGATTAGCTGGTGTACTGATTTCAGATATGAAGAGAAGTGACCGGGAACTGCTGGCGGTCGGCGACATGTTCACAAGGCTCTTGATGGGCGGCGAGCACCGAGGGCCACATGCTGCAGGCGCTGCGATAATCTGCTCGGACGGAAGTCACCGCGTCGCCAAGGCTCCCCTACCCGCTCACAGGTTCGTAGAGAACGGAGATTACAGGAAGCTGCTTGAGAGTCTTGACAGTAAGACAACGCTGCTGATGGGCCACACCAGGTGGCCGACGCGCGGCAGTCATCTGGAGAACAGAAACAACCACCCGCTCATCGGACGGGGTAAGAGGCCCTGCATCATAACCCACAACGGACACATCGCTAACCACGAATCACTGTCGCTGACACTCGGTCTGCGGCGGGATGCGGATGTTGACAGCGAAGTGGTGCTGCGGATGGCCGAGAGGAACGCGAGCAAGTCCGGCATCGATCCAGCGGGACTGGCGGAGGATTTGGCCCTGTGCCGGGGCAGGCTGTCCGCCGTGGTGGTAGCGACAGGTGATCCGAGGAAGGTGCTGCTAGTCAAGGGGAACCAGCCGCTTGAGGTGAGATGCAATCCTGTGAGCGGTCTTGTGATCTACGCATCGGAGCCGGAGATACTGGATGATGCCACGGGGCAGGAACAGGGCTGGGAGGATGTATACATACCGCCCTGGAGAATAGCCGTTGTCGATACAACGAAGATATCAACTTTCGTTACATACCCAATCCCGGTCTCTTCTCCTCAAGATTGGAGCCATCAGCCATGGCGATGACGATGGTCCTTGAAACCGAAGGCGGCATATCGGAGTTTCTGATGAAACCCATTGACCGCAAGACCGGCCGGAGGGTGACGAAGAAGCTGGCCGTAGACGCCCAGGGCAGGGCTTGCACGCGCGCGTTGATCACCCACGACAACCTGTTGCTCCCTTCCGGAGCTGTCACAGACCTGTATGAAGACGGGGACGGCAACACCGTAGAGCATGGCGAAGTGATCCGAACTGACGACTCCGGCAATGGTCCTGCGGAACATGCCGACGACGCTTGGCAGGCCCCAGAGGCCCATCGGACCGGTCCCGGCAGATGAGCTGCTGGAGCATGCCGTCTTGAAAGCATATTTTCTTCTGCCGGTTGTCATCGCCCGCGATCTGCACGACTCACTTGCCGGCGGCGACATCTACAGAGTTGCCTTTCGTTCCAGGGCATCTGTGGTCGATAACCCGGCGTTCATCCTGGGGAACGGTTCTGGCATATTCCTTATCCAGTGCCAGCCATGCATTTTCGAGTTCATACGACTCGACCAACCCGTGCTCGTTGATGATGAAACAGACGATGAGGACGAGCTCTGGGACGACTGGCAGATGCACGGCAGCACCGACGTGACTGGAGGTGAACAATGATAAGGATGCGAAGAATCCGGCTTGCGGACCCGCGGGGACGTGACGCGACCGTGCTGCTCGTCCCTGTTGGGGAGAGTGTGAAGCAGCGATATCAGGATACGGAAGGCAGACCTGTCAGAAACGTGCGCCGGATTCGGGCGACCAGCGACACCTGCCCGGATGCGCTCTTCGCACGATATTCTGACCCCGATGATCTCGCCAGAGCGCTTATTTCTGGCGACCCTGAAATTGACATGGAAACAACCGGTCGGACGACCGGACCCTGCGACCGTGTCCACTTGGATGGCAATGGCCAGGTTCAGTATGCGCCGTCTGTCGTCGAGGCGCGCTTTGGCCCCGATGGCTTGGAAAAGGATCGAAGGGCGCTCTCGGTCCGACCATCTAATATCGTGACGCCTGCGCCGCCGGTCTGGTCCGGCTTGTTGCTTCCGAGAGCCGAGGTGGTCAGGAGCTACGCGCTCACGCGGGCGTATCAGGTAGTACATTCAAACGCTCTGGAGTATGACTTCCTCTTGGGGATTGCAGCATATCTTGACGAGCCGCAGTCCATGGTGCAGGTCGGCTCCGGCAGGCGCGGGGTCGGGCCACTCATCCTGGAATGTAACGGCCCCAGGTACCGCGGGTTCCTCGACGGGCGCGTGAGGGATGACGCTATGCGGCTTGTTCTGTATCTCGGGGCGTTTGAGCTTGCCGTGCCGGATGAGCGACTTTGAGCACAGCATTTATGGGTAGAGGCAGACCACTAGGAACAGGAATGACGTATCCCGCAGGTTCAGTCAGGGACCCTGAGCTTGCCTCGCTCCTCGCATCGTACAAGCGAAACGTAGCCGGCACGTACACAAGCGTCGCTCCCGATGCCATCGGGAGCGACAATACCTGAGGGTGGGCACATTGCCTCCACTAAAGTAGACGGCGAGCAGTGGTTTCTCGTAAAAGAAGCGGGCGTAGTCTTTCTTGCATCTCCCAATGGCAAGGTCATAACCGGTGTTCCGCTGACCGACGAAGCGGACCGTGTCCTCGGAGGTTGGACCGGCGTCTTGGCCTGAGAGCTGTATGCGACGGTGGATAACGGTCGTCCCCACGTCTACGATCTGCACTCAGCTCTTGGCGGCGGAGTAGATGCAGAGGTGGACCGGCTCCGGTTCGCGGTGTTCGATATCCTGCGCGACAGCGACCGTGACCTGCGTTCGGTTGGATTCAGTGACCGAGTTGAGAGGATACGAACGCTGCTTCGCGGTGCAACGCTCATCCATCCGGTTAATTTTACCCCCGTCCATGGTCCGAGCGATGTTCAGCGGTTCTTCGAGAGTAGAGTCCAAGTCGGCGAGGAAGGCGTTGTCGTCCACTGTTCCGACGGTCGCGTCTTCAAGATAAAGCCCAAGGCGTCCATAGACGCGGTCGTGGTGGCATACATCGAGTCGCCATCGGGTATTGGAGAACTGCTGCTTGCCCTGATGCCGGATGAGCAGTCCAGCGGAGCGCCAACGATGCAGATCATAGGAAGCGTGGACACCGGCTTCAGTCGGGCCGAAAGGCGCGACTTGCCGACTGCCTTGGAGTGTTGCAATGCGAGTCCATCCTCAACCTGTCCAGCCGAAGTGGCCTGCCATATCAATGGGTTCGGCCCGATCTGGTTGTGGAAGTCCAGTGCCACGAATTGCTGACCACAACGAGCGACGGGGAGTCCATCCGGCGGTGGCAGATTCGGTATGACAGTAACGCCTGGCAGGCCCTGGGCAAGTCGCAGAGCATAAGCCTGCGCGATGCCGTATTCGCGCGAGTACGGGCAGACAAGACTGCAGCGCTGCCGGATGTGCGGTGGTCACAGGTCACCGATCTTGTGCAGTTGCCTGATCCGGTCGCCTGTGTTACCGATCTGCCCAAGTCGGAAGTGATCCGTCGCGAGGTCTACACCAGATCAGTCCGTGACTATGGTCCGGCGGTGCGGAAACTCATAGTATGGAAAACAAACAAGCAGGACGCCGATCCACGCTACCGTGCATATGCCGCCGTGTTCACAGACTACTCCCCAGCCCGACAGGAGCCTATGCGCACCGAACTTCGTGTTGCATCCAACGTCGAACACATCATGGCCATTGCAGATGCTTGGATTGCGGAGAACATTGGTCGAGGCTGGCAATGCGCATCAAAGACGGGTTCCGTTATACCTGCAGAGCCTGAGGAAAGCGTTTCCGCTACATATATCAGCGCGGGTCGTCACACCCTCACGATTGCATTCGCTCGTAGCACTTCCCCCACCTTCCCCATCGTCCGCCGCAGACTGGATGCCCTCGCTGGGCTTGGCAAGCTCGACATAACGACTGACGATGCGGGAAGGGAAGTCTGGTTCGAGCTGACTATCACGGCCGGACTCATAGAGAACTACCGGCGCATAGCTAACCTGCTGTCCCTCGTCAGACGCTGGAAAAGCACGGAAGTTAGTCTCGACGGTGAGCCACTCGACAAGTATTCAGTCGATGATGTCCTAAACAGGCTCGAGGAGGTCCGCGCATGCTGGAGTCAGCGCAAAGCTGCGGGCCCAGCGGGATGCAGGCGTGACTGTGCTCTCGGCTGCCGCAGTCTCCGTATCTCGCCTTCGGAGTGGTTCCTCGATGGCGCCTTCATCACAGAGCCGCCGTGGCATACAGTCGGCAAGTTCGAGGCCGGCAAGGTCATGGTCGATAAGGCGGGCCTTGCCGCACAAGTCGACCGGCGTCGAAACAAGCTTCTCGACTGCTGTCCGTGCTTTGACAAGTCCGCTGTCGTCGCCGCGGTGCAGGCATTGCCCGATGTGATCTCACCCGATGAGGCAGGATACCAGTTAGTCTACAGACGAGACGACGGACTTGCGGCCTGGGTGTGGCCGGAACACGCGCCAATGCCTCCGAGACTATCAGCCAGTGGATCGCAGAGACAGGATCTGCACTTAGGCAGCACAGATACGGGGCTATCGCTCTCTCCGACACACACCCGGACTGCCAGGCAGCGGGCGGTTTCTCTGGCCAACTACGCCGATGTGTGCGGACAGACGGAAGCGCTCGAGGCCGTGCGTGACCTGATAGAGCTTCCGATGAAGCACGCCCACCTGTTTCAGGCAGTGGGTGCCACGGCAAAGCCAAGCGGCGTGATACTCGCGGGTCCTCCGGGAACAGGAAAGACACTTCTGGCCCGGGCCATCGCCGGTGAATGTGGAGCACACCTTGAGACTGTCTCAGGGCCGGAACTGCTTAGCCCATACGTCGGTGCGACGGAACAGGCGCTTCGAGATGTCTTTGAGCGCGCGGCACGGCAGACCCCGTCCCTGATACTATTTGATGAAATCGACTCCATCGCGCCATCGCGGTCCACAGCCGATGCCCATCACCAGCAGTCCATGGTCGCACAGTTGCTTGCTCTGCTCGACGGCCTGGAATCCCGCAACGGTGTATTCGTCCTTGCCACCACCAACCGCCCTAATTCCATTGACGTCGCGCTGCGAAGGCCGGGACGATTTGACCGGGTGGTATGGATGCAGTTGCCCGATGAGAGCGGCAGGGCAGCAATCCTCAGGCGCTATCTGAAGCCGCTGCGTCTCGACACGGCTATTGATATCAGGCTTCTGTCTGCGGAACTTGCCGCTACGACCGACGGAGCATCCGGTGCGGATCTGGAATATCTGTGCCAGTCGGCGGCGAGGGCTTGTGTGAAAGAAGCCATTTCCTCTGGTGCGTCGCCAGACACCTTGATCGTAGCTCGACAGCATTTTGAAACGGCTCTGGAAATGTCGAGCTACGCGTCTTGTGCCGGGGATGATGTCATTCCGGCTATTGCGGCAGCCATCGGTCATTGCGGTTAGATTATTCCGGTATCACCCATCTGGAATGATATCGGAATGATGCCGGACGGAACGCACGAAAACGGCAACGTGGAATCGCCCTATGATCGCATACTAACGGTTCGACACGGCATTATTGTATAATGCTTGCAGAGACGCCAGACAGAAAGGTATCGGATGGACGAGAGAACCGACAAACAGAAACCCACCAGGGCAATAGACACGACAGGCGCTAACGATGCTGTCAAGGGTGGAGACCACCTCCTTACCGACATCCGATCTATGATCGAGATTACGCGTGGCCGATTGGCTCGGTCAGTG
>JBBRAE010000067.1:0-6656 GCA_038207085.1 Armatimonadota bacterium | reverse complement strand
ATCGCACCGAGCCGTGCAACACTCGGATCGAGGCCACCGACCACATCATCGTAGTCGGTGTTCCCCGCAAAGAAGAAACCAGTATGGGCGTATTAATGAACTCTCAGAATACTGAGGGAGGCCTAATATGAACCGTATTGGATCTAGCCCGCTTTATTCGTGAATCGAATAAAGCTCTCGCTAACAGAGCATTATTCACGCTACTCGTGAATAATGCAGGCTAAGAGAAGCGTGCAGACTAACATGAAACACGAGGCAGGTATGGCGCATGAGACGATCTGTGATACCCGGACTTGCAGCAACAGGCAGGCTATTACAACTCAATTGTTCTTCGCTGCAAATCCGGGACACTCATCAACAGTAACGGCGATTGACTTTCACTGCATCAGCGCCTCTCGTATTTGCTTACCCAGAGCCTTTGCCACAGTCACTGTCTCAGGCTGCTCATCAAAGCAGTTTAGCGCGACTGAATCCACTGTGGCATCCGGCCCGAACATCATCTTGATGCCCGACATTTCGCATTTGTCTCCGAATCCGCATCGAACGCACGGCACGTTACCGAGGACCTTAGCTGCGCCCAGGAAGTTCATTCCCTCTTCCATCATGTAAAACATTACGGCATTCGCGCCCATGTCGGCCGCAGGAGGCAGCATCTCGCTACCTTCGGGTATCGCATGTGCCACCACTGCTGCGCCAGGCTTACCGCGCATAAAGCCGTTGTTGTGCCTAAGCGGATATAGCCTTTCAAGGAACGACTTGGCACGTGAGTCTATCGACGAGTACGGAGTATAGCAGCCGACCACGAGGGCATCAGCTTCCTTTGCTTTCAGTGCAAGCATAATTCCATCATCTTCGATCACGCAGCGGTTGGTCTCAATGCACCCCAGGCAGCCCCTGCAAGGCTCTACGGTATAGTCGCTCAGCTTGATAAACTCAGTCTGGCAGCCCGTTGCCTCCAACACTGCCTTTACTGCTCGGTCGGTATTGCTGTCAGGTATCGGTGACCCCGAAACCCCAAGCACCTTTTTCAAGTTCGGATTGCACTCAGACATCAGCAACCTCCTCGGTATGTTTTCACTTGACATTATATGCCATAATGCCAAGTATGGCCAGTACGCACCTTCATGTGCTATAGTATACTTATGGATACCATAATAGCGCCCGCCAAAATACGTTTCAGGGACAAGGAATACAAGTGCGCGATAGAGGTTGCGCTGGATCTGATCGGAGGCAAGTGGAAAGCATTGATTCTTTGCCACCTAGCGACCGGCACTCTCCGGTATAACGAGCTAAAGAAGGCTTTTCCGTGCATCACCCAGAAGATGCTGACACAACAGTTAAGGGACTTGGAGGAAGATGGGTTGATCCATAGAAAAATCTATCCGCAGGTGCCGCCGAAGGTTGAGTATTCGCTCACGGAGTTTGGAGAAAGCCTGATGCCGGTGATTCGGGTGATGAACGACTGGGGTCGGAGGTACCTGGAGAAAATGGGAACCCCGGCTATCTGCTGCGGTGTAACTGCCGCGTGCTTATGCTCGGAGACTGAGTCTGGCTAGGAGCCTGTCCGAGCATCACGCAGTGATCGACTAATAGATGATCGAGTTAATGTATGCTGCGGGAACGCCTCAGTCCACAAACTGACCGTCTTCCACCAACTCAAGTTCCCGCAGCAAAGGGCAAGTAACTGCACCCGTCCAAGTCGAACACCCATCATGCTAGCCGACTGCCTGTGGACACGTCACTGCACTTCTTCGAGCCGTGAGTCTCACGCCGCCTTTTGCTCCTCCGACGCGGCCAACGCGTCGATAAACTGCTCCACCAGAGCTGGATCGAACTGCTTGCCGGAGTTGGCTCGAAGCTCCATCACGGCAGCCTCGATGCTCATGCCCTTTCGATAGGGCCTGTCTGAGGTCATCGCGTCAAATGCGTCGGCGACGGCAAGAATCCTCGCAACCAGCGGGATTGCCTCCCCCTTCAGCCCGTCGGGATAACCGTGACCGTCCCATCGCTCGTGATGGAAGAGCACTCCGGGAACGATCTGCTCGAGCTGAGGCGCGCGCCGGAGGATATTCGCACCGACCGACGGATGCTCGTTGATCTGGCCGCGCTCATCCTGAGTCAGGCTCCCGGCCTTGTTCAGGATCGTATCGGGCACGCCGATCTTCCCGAGATCGTGCAGGAGCCCAGCAACGCGGACCGCGTCGAGCAACTCGTCCGACATCCCCATTTGCTCGCAAATCTCGACGGCATAGTAGGTCACACGCTCGGAGTGGCCGTGGGTATATCTGTCCTTTGCATCGACAGCAGCGGCGAGCGAGCGGATTGCCGCGGCATTCGGGTCTCGCAGCATCTCGTAGAGCTCGCGCGGATCGACCACCTCGTTTCCGACGGTTGTGAGATCGTACATTCCGACGCTGTTTCTCGATATGTGTTTGGCTCGGCACAGACCAATGTCGGCGGCCATCACTAGCCCTTCTCTGGTCTCGTTGTGAGCGGGGAAACTCGCGACTCCTATCGTCACCGTCAGCCTCGCCGTCTTCTCGTCTGCGGCTGCGGTGTCCAGTTCACTAAGGGGCACGACGCGGAAGGAAAACCCCTCAACCCTCGCCCTGATCATCTCGGCAGCATCGAAGGCCGCCTCGGCGCCGGTTTCCGGCAAAATGATGGCAAACTCGTCCCCGCCATATCTTGCCACAATATCGTTCACCCTGGTATTCTCTCTCAGCAGGTTCGCCAACTGAACGACGACACTGTCCCCTACAGGATGCCCCAGCGTATCGTTGATGGCCTTGAAGCGGTCGAGGTCAATTATCAGCAGTGAAAGTGTCCGACCGTAGCGCTTGCCACGTTCAATTTCGTCCAGCAGCTTCTGCTGGAAGTAGGCGTGGTTGTAAAGACCAGTTAGAAAATCCCGGCTGGTAGACTGGAGCAACCGCTCGCGGCTCTCCCTGAGACCAACGACCATGTCGTTGAACTCGTCGACAAAGTCCTTCAGCTCGTCTTGCGTGCGCACGACCACGTGAACGTCGAGATCGCCGTTCTTCACGCTCTCCGCAGCCTTGCTGAGCGTCCGTACGGCTGACAGGACGGCACGGCTGACAAGAAACGAAAGAATCGCCGCAAGCGGGATAGCAAGCGCCCCGCTGAGTACGACGGACCGCTTGAGTGAAGCCACTTCCTGCTGAACCTGATCCAGCGACATATCTACCCCGACAATGGCCTCCGGTCTGCCGATAGCATTCACCACCGGCGCAAAGGCCGATACCCAGAATCCGAAGGCGTCTTTGCGAGGCTCGGAAGCCACCGTCGGCCCAGCGAGCGCGGCGGCAACCTCGGGGCAGGCACCGGTATTGCAGGTAAGTCCGGTATGGATCGAGCTGCCGGATCGGGCATCGACGACGAAGGCAAAGACCTCATTGCCCCGTGTCGGCCGAAGAGTGTAGATGTTTCTGATCCTGGGGTTGGCCTCCTTGATCGCCATAAGCTTCGCTCGGATGCTTGCGTAGGCGGTCGAGGTCTCGTCGGATCTTGACCGAATCAAACGGTGCGCGTCGCAGTCGATCTGCATAGACGCGGCAACTGCAATGTCTCTGAGGTTGGAACTAACCTCTTCTCGAAGTGCACGCTCGGAAGTACGATAGGTAATCAGGGCTCCGGTAAGAGAAACAACACACGACAATCCGAAGCAGACGACAAAGCACTTCACGCCGATAGACTGGCGCATCCAGAACTTCAACAAGACTCTCTTACTCCTTCTAGGGAAATGGCGGGATCTGCCATCGCCCTACCAGCGAACAAGCGCAGCTGCGCTCGGCTACTCAGTGGTAGCACTTCTGACCTGTGGATGTCCCCTCATACACGATTATGGCGGCGCAAGCCCCCAACCTTATACATGTAATAAAGATGCAAGCAAACGTTAATCTTTGGGGGATGTTTTATGTATGTGTATGCTGCGGGAACGCCTCTGTCCACAAACTGACCGTCTTCCACCAACTCAAGTTCCCGCAGCAGAGGGCAAGTAACTGCACCGGTCCAAGTGGACGTTTCTGTATCGTTTTATATGCTCCGGCTCTCGGTTTGTTGAGCCGAAGCTCTAAGCGACAGCACTCTCGGCAGAGAGTGCGATAGCCCGCTTTATTCGCTTCATGAATAAAGCATTCGCTAACAGAGCATTATTCACGCTACTCGTGAATAATGCGGGCTAGGAAAACAACAGCGGCAGATACTTCGGCCAATCGCTGAACGGCTGTGCTCCGCCAGTCGCGACACGATACACCCGCTCGTGAGAAGCCCGCGCGGCGTTGCAGAGCGGGTCGTAAGGTCTGTTGCATACATCGTAGAACCCAGTGTTCCAGTTCTCTCCGTCGAACCTGCCTACCGGCGACTCGTCGTACATCGTGAACCAGTGCACTCCGACACACCCTGGAATCGCCGCCGCGTTCTCGACGTAGCATCTGTAAGCTTGCCCGCGAGCCTCTTGGTCTCTCACGTGCCCGATACCGCTGCCTGGCAGCCCCGCGTCGAGCGCACCGAAGTGCCACTCTCCCACCATCACCGGGATGCCTAGTAATTCCACGATTGCCGCAACCTGGTCCTCGGGGACACACTGCTTGTAGCAGTTTATGCTGAACACGTCGAACATCCCCTGCAGCCCTGCTATCGCCCAATCCGGAGGAACAGTGTAATACCTCATCCCCAGGTTCATATGGTGAGGATCGACCTCTTTGCAGGCTCGTGATAGAGTGCCGAACAACCTCTCGACCATCACCGTGCAGAACCCGTTCAGGTCGGACTTCGCGCGCTCATTGAATGGATGCTTCCACACGCCCTCCGCGACTTCGGCGAAGGTTACATCGATCCCCCAGGCAGCCTTCAGTTGGTCCTTTGAGTAGCGTTCGCGCAGGAAGTCGGCAAGCGCGCTTCTCGTGGCGCAAGAGGGGGTGTTCAGCAGCATTCCCTCAGCCGGGCTCTGCTCCGCGAAGCCCCAAGTCGGTTCGTTCATCAGAAAATAGCCGATCAACGCCTTATCACCGGCAAATTTCTCCAGCTGCGACGCAAATTCGAGCGCATCTTCCCCGAATTCGGGTGCGAAGACATCGGGGAAATCCCTGAAGATCATCTTCGAGCGCGGCATACACGTATCAAGCGGCACAACATAGGGGAATTCGGCATCTCGGGCGATCTGCCACTGTGACCAGTTCGCCACGGTGTTGAAACCCAGTCTTCGAAGCTCCGCGAGCACGATTTCGGACCATTTCCCATACCAGTCTGCAGGACCGAAGGCTCGAATCAGGTTTGCGCCCAGATAGTTGACCATAGTGGTCGGATCATCCCCCAATTCGCTGGTGTGGATGCAGGCTGCGTAATCGCTTCCAGGTTCCGGCTGCCATTCGAGAGCTGTTTCTATGCCTCTGACTGATGATTCGATGTCTGCGCGCACGCAGTCCATTCCTGCGGACCAGAATGGGTGTCCATCGGGGTCGACAAGCCACCACCTCGCGTCGTCGTGGTGAGTCCGAAAGAAACCGGTGGACACGAACTTGAGCCCTTTCCAGCCGCCCCAGCGCGAAAAGTCGCTTGGCCAGCTCGAAGAAGACGCTCCAGCCGACTGCTTTTCGAGTCGTTCGATCAACTCGTCCTCGGTCCGGGTTTTCTCCGGCCAATGGTGCAGGGTGCTCTGGCCCAGCTTGTCCAGGATAGGCCCTTTGGTCAAGAACGGCTGGGCTAACCTCTCCGGGGCAGTCTCCGAAACAGTGATGGGAGTAACGCAGAATCTGATGGCGCCTTCAGCCTTGCGAGCGATTGTCAGCCTGATCTCGGTCACCAGCGCGGGGTCGATCACGTCTCCGAAGCACACCGGCTTCAGGAATGAGCCTTCTCGGGGAAACCTCCACCTGTTCTGGGAGAACGCCGCAGGGTCGAGTCGCAGCCTGGTTTGGCACTCCGTGAGGACCGAAAACGTGAGCCCGAACTCCCTGCCGCCGGCTTCCATCAGCATAAGGTTGAAGACCACCAGATTGTGGCCTTCGGCAATGACATCGAGAGTGAGCCAGTGTGCGGGATCACCGAGGGCGCCTGTCGGGACCCGATATATCAGTCCGTCGCCCGGTTCGGTAGCCTTATACCAGGATGCGCCATCAATTGGCGCTGGGGTCGTGTCCGTCTTCAGGTTGCCGAAAACTTCGCAAGGGTTGAGCGTAATATAGTCCATCAGCTAGCACCTCTAGTCGTCGTCTATGGCACTTCTTCGCGTAATAGCGCACTTTTCCTTCTATGAGCCTGTCCCAGCCATAGTTGAAAGTTGGCGGTGGCTCAACTGAGTGTTACGCTGCTTTCAAGCCGTTGTCAACACCTTCATCAAGGACGGCCTTTAGCATCCAAAGGTCTTTGTGCATAATGCGCCTGAAGCTCTTCTCAGTGGCAATGAAGGCACTCGCTACCCATCACTTCACCATCTTGCCGTCCTGCCAGTTGGTCACCCTTCTGGTCTTTATTGTGCTTAGGGGCGAAGAATATCCATCGGAGGTAGGGATGAGCATTGGCTCACCCCCCTCCCCGAACCGTACGTGCGGTTTTCCCGCATACGGCTCTCCACGTAACAGTCGCCACAGGCATTCACAGGCAGTTGCGCGCAAGGATCACAGGCGAACCAATCC
>JBBRAE010000066.1:0-7126 GCA_038207085.1 Armatimonadota bacterium | reverse complement strand
AGTAGCTTTGTGGAAGATCACCTCGCGCACATCTCCCAAACCATTCTTGACCTTCCATTCATAGATCTGTCGGCCTGGATGGGTGAACAGCTCATCATCCTTGTCTTTGTATGCATCGGCGATGTCCTTCGGTCCCATATTGTGCCATCAGAAAAACCCTGATAGTGATTTTTATCGACAGAAACAAAATTGACGCTACTGTTTTAACAATTCTGCCCGTTAAAGGTGGAAGGGACAATTTATGTTTTTGATGCGTTTGCACGCTGGATTGCTTTTCTTGAAAACCGCGAATTTTCTACTTACGAAGCAAGACACGTGGAGACGTGCCCCCTGTGGGCGCGGCTCCCTGTCTTCTGTTTCGTAAGTGGGGCTTCGCGGTCCCTCAAGAGAGGCATGAGCTTGGAGCTCGCGCCTCTTTTTTTGAGGGGTGTCACGAATAGAAAAGTTATAGAAAGGAAGAAAAAGTTGAAGAAGACCCAGTTCCTCAGTTCTCTAGCCGGTGTTTTTGTGCTGGCCTCAATCGCCATAGGAGGCGAAATAGTCTATCACTATGATTCCCTGAATCGGCTAACTAATTCCGTTTATTCCCAAGGTGTGGTGGCGACCTATAAGTACGACTCCGCCCACAATGTTCGTGAAGTCAAACTCATCAAAGATACCGATAATGACGGCCTGCCGGATTATTGGGAAATGCTCTATTTTGGTTCATTGACAGCGACCGACGGGACAACGGATTCTGACGGCGACGGGATGAGTGATTATGAAGAGTATCTGGCTGGGACCGACCCCACCGACCCGAACTCCTCCATGCATTTTTATGGATGTGGTGGCGGCAATTATGGCCCCACGGAGTTTACCATTGTCTGGTCGAGTTCCACCAACCGTAACTACACCATTGAATGGACCACCTCGCTGCTGACGAACTTTGTGATGTTGGTGACGAATATACCGGGCACACCGCCCCAAAACCAGTACGTCCATGAGACGATGGAATCCAATGCCTTCTATCGGGTTATCCTCCAAGATAATGATGCGACGGAATAGGAGGTGGTGCCGTGAAGTCTGCCCACTGCTCAATGCCCACTGTCCTTCATCTTGTTTTTGCTACTCTCTGCCTTCTGATTTTACCTGTTTTTGCTGCGGCTCCTTTGCCGGAGGATGATGTCAATCCCGGCTGGCTTATGGCGAATCCTCCGCCAGAAGCCCCCGGGACGCGAATATCCAGTTTTGTTGAGGCAGAATCAGGCATTAGCGCAATGGCCATGCCGACTAACGGAGCCGACGGTGTAACTCCAGAAATTGTGGAGCTGGCACGTGGGCTGGATAACGACCCGGTTCGCGTGTTTGAATTTGTTCACAACCACATCCGGTATGAGCCTTATTATGGTTCCCTGAAAGGAGCAACTCGTACCCTGCTGGATCGCGCGGGGAATGACTGTGATCAAGCGTCGCTTCTGGTGGCCTTGCTGAGGCAAAGTGGTGTGGAGACCAAGTATGCCTATGGATCCTTGACAATGCCGACCATTGCGTTTGATGGAACTCCGAACGCTTGGAACTGGCTTGGTGCCGATGATCCGCTTGACGCTTTGTCCAAGGGTGGAGTTCCTGCCAGTGCAGGCAGTGGTGGTTCGACAATCACATTGGACTATATGTGCGTGGATGCAAACGTCAGTAATACTTGGATCCGGTTGGCACCATCGCTCAAGACCTATTACGTCAGCGGGATGCAGGATATTGCTGCAATGATGGGTTATAACCGTGGGCAACTTCTAACGGCGGCTGGCGGTACAGCCACGGCAGATTACGCGCAAAATCTTGATGAACAGGCCTTGCGCCTCAAACTTAACGTTCTTAGCAGTAATATGCTTGCTTCACTGAGAAGTTCAATGCCCAACGCATCCGTCGGGGATGTGCTTGGCGAGAGGGTAATCTGGGCTGAAGGTTATCCGGCATTACCTACTAACTTTCCCAGTCCTTGCACTTTCACGCTTGGCCAGAACTATGTGACCGTTCCCACCAATTTGGCGCATCAAGTTAAGATCCAATATGGTGGCATAACCACTAATCTGGCGATTCCTGATATTGCGCACCGCAAACTGACAATGAAGTTTGATCAGCTCAGCGTCGGGAGCGCCAGCGCTCAAGGCACAGTAGGGATTGAATCAATTGATGGATTTATAACGAATAACGACTTGCAAGCGGTTCTTGGCGAGGCGACGCCATTGGATAACCCCACAGGCATGGTCTGGAACGGATCAACGTCGATAGCTGCCCAGCAGGACTCCGGGAATTTGACAACCAACTCAATTGGTATCCTGTCAACCTATACCCGTGATTTCGGAACCAATTCACAAAGCTCCTATGTGGATTGGGTGATCGATTCGCCTGGCAATGGTAGTGGTTTCTATTCCATGTCGGTGAACGTGAGTATGTCCGCCAATCCGCAGGGGGCGTTTACTATTATTCAAGGTGGCGGCACGACAGTGTTGGGTACCGGGCATTCAGTCGATATCAAAGTACGTTTCGACGGGGCTGGCCAAGCACGGGGCAGCAAAACGGGCCAAGTCAGGACAATCACATCCTGGGTCGGTATACCAAACTCGAACAGTACGAATTTCTATAACCTTTCAGGCTTCACGCTGGAGAGCCCAAATCTTGCCGTGAATAGTACCAGCCTGCTGGCCTATATGAACAGTCCTGCGACAGGGGTCTGTTCGATCATTAACAACGGAACGTTACCTTTATCCCTCCAAAGCATTTCGTTAGTTAATAATCAGGGATCCCAATTCCAGATTATCAGTGGAAATTCCGCAGGTACGGTGGCGGCAGGTGCGCGACGTGACATTACCGTCAAATACCTTGCTTCTTCACATGGGACCTATCAGGGAAGTCTGGCCTTCGACGTTGCCTATGATGGAATCGATTACGCCCCCTTCACGAACATGTTGATGCAGGGGCAGGCAGTGTACATGCCGAACTTTGCGGGGAGCGTGATACCCAGCTTCGGCGCATGTTATTATCAGGAACCCGTTGAGACCAATTTTGTGGTTCGCAATTCCGGTAGTGTCAATCTGTACATCACGGGCGGGACGCTTTCTGGCGCTGATGCGGGTCGTTTCACCGTGGTAAGTGGCGGGGGAGCTGCCACAGTAGTACCCAACGGTACCCAAACGATTCGTCTTCGTTACAAGGCTGATGTGGAGGCATTGCATACCAACGCCATCTACCAGATTGCCTACACCTTTGACGGGTTGGCGCAAACGGTTGACATAGGATTGTCAGGTCGAACGTATTCCCAGCCACGCGCATCACTTATGTTGGACAGCTCCGTTTTGGCAGCGGAAAGCAGCTCGATTTCTGGGGCTGTAGCTACCTGTACGCTGTCGATTACTCATCCATACAGCAACTGCAATCAGACGGTTACCTTTCCTTTCAAGCGTGGCTCTCTCTATGCAATCATGTGCGGCTTCGGTGACGCCCAAAGCGGGTTGACCTTGGCCCGCAACCAAAGGCAACTGGAAGCCTTGCGCTCAAAGTCGTCCGACTCCTCTCCTGAGGTGTTAAGCCAATGTCTGCACGTCATGGGGCAGACGTGGCTTGATGAGACCGCTTTGGTTAATGAGAGCATTGAGCGGATCAGTGGAGTCCGCCCCATATCCCATCACCGGTTTGGGGTAATGGCGCAGGAGGCGGGTTACTACATTGATGTTAAAGCCCAAGTGACGGGCTATTACTCGGGCGATTTCGGCGGCATAGCCGTTGATGCTGGAATGAAGGCTGGCTCGCTGATCGGCAGTTCGCTGGAACATGCGATCTTGGAACAACTCCAAGGGGCGGATCGATCCGGTGTTTCCACCGTGAAACTTCTCCAGATGGCCAATGCGAACGGGGATAAAATTTATAGGATGACGGCATCCAATGCGGTGAGCGTCCTGGCCGCCATGACGAACTATTCCACCACCGTCAAAAATCAATTCCTGGGTAGTGCAACCAATGGATTTACGCAGATTCTACCCCGCAATGGCGCGATTACCGCCGGTCAATGGGTGGGGAACGGCTACGTTATGTTCGGGGCAGCTCCTAATGGACAATATCAGATTGGCATGATCATCTCCGGTGACTATCACGGGGGATATTCCACTTACTATGGGCAGTTGGAAGCCTTAATCGCAGTCACCGCCCAGCGCAACATGGTCTCTTGTAATGCAGAAACGCAGAACCCAAGAAGCGCCGACCCGGTGGATCTGGCCACAGGTGCCTTCCTTTACAACTCCGACGACCTGGTTCTCGGTGGCCCCGACCCCGTGGGCTTGCGTTTCAGTCGGTCATACAGCAGTTTGGACGCCAACCGGATGCGAACAATCCGCTACGGCTGGACCCATAACTATGATGTCTATATTGAAGAACATAGTTCCTGGCAGGGCGGGATGGGGCTTCGCACCCCCGCTGAGGCAGTGCCGCTCATGGTGGCGACCATGGTAGCGGGCGACTTGGCGCTCAACGAGGACAACCCTAAAGGATGGGCCACCGCCGCCTTGGCGAGCAAGTGGGCCACCGACCAACTAACGACCAACGCGGTGACAGTCTATCTTGGCAATCGGCCTTTGACCTTTATCCATCTGCCCGACAACAGTTACAACCCGCCGCCGGGTGTCACCATGTCGCTTGTCAAATCCAATGGCCTTTACACTTTGGCCGAACGCAATGGTCGGGAATACCGCTTCAACGCCGCGCGAAAACTTGTCTCAATTGTAGATCCAGACAACAATACCTTGGCTCTGGCTTATAATGCCGCGACGAATCTCGTTTCGGTGACAGATGCCTGCGGGCGAAGCTTGACATTGAACTATTCCGGAGCCTTCCTTACCAACGTGGTGGATTCCACCGGGCGTAGCGTCAAAATGCAAGGCGATTCCGCCACCAATCTTGTCTCATTCACCGATGCTGCCGGGGCTGTGTGGGCCTATGTTTATGATACGAATCATTGCATGACGGCCACAATTGAGCCCGGAGGAGTCACTAATGCACTCAATACCTATGACAGCCTATCCCGCGTAAAACAACAGGCCAACGGGCGTGGACTGGTCTCGCAATTGTTGTATGCCGATTACCGGACAGTCGAGCAGGATCCGGCAGGCAACCGGAAGACCTATTATTTTGACGACAAGCAGCGGGAGATCGGACGGGAACTGGTTCCTAGCGCGCCAAGTTGGGCCGCCTATGATGGACAGAACCACACCATTGCCGTACAGGATCCACTAGGCCGCACCAGTTATGCTCTCTATGACGGTCATCACAATCTCACCAGTACAGTGGATGCACTCAATCAGACCAGTGCCTTCATTTTTGATGATCTCGACAGGCTTGTAAAAACCGTCAACCCACTGGGGCACGTTACGCAGACCGAATACGACACCAAACATCATCCGGTGCGCGTCACTGATCCACTGAGTAATAAGGTGGAGTGTGTGTATCTCTCCAATGGCCTGCTTCAGGAAAAAATCGAGATCCCTTCCGCATCAGCTGGGGGCGGTTCATCCCGCACCAACTCTTGGAGCTACTCCACATGGCGGACACCCTCAGAGGCATTTCACCCGGATGGCGGGAGGGAGGCATTCAATTACAACGCCCGTGGCGACCTGTTGTCCTATACCGATGTCCGGAGCAATACCACCGTCTTTGCTTATGATAATCGAGGATTGCGCCTGAGCGAGACCGATGCCATGGGCGGTGTTGCCAGCAATGCTTGGAACTCCTTGGGCCTGCTGGTCTCCAGTAAGGACAAACGCGGCAAAACGACTGTCTATTCCTATTCCAAAACCCGCGAGCCCGCCAGCGTGACCGCGCCCGACGGCGGCGTGGTGTCGAATGTCTATGATAATGCCGACCGCGTTGTCGCTGTCATCAATCCCCGCAGTGGTGTTACGAGCAATACCTGGGACACGGCGGGACGCCTTATCGCGAAACGCGATCCTAACGGCGTCACGGCGCGCTTGACGTTTGACTCGGGGGGCAATGTGCTGGCCGCCACCGATGGGCTCGGAAACGTCACGACGAATATTTACGACACACTGAACCGGTTGGTGGAAACCCACTCGCCCGGCGGGGCTGTAACGCACACCGAATATGACGCCGACAGCAGGGTCACGGCCGTGGTGGATGTGTTGGGCCGCCGCACCGAGTTCACCCTGGATGCCCTGGGCCGGAAGGTGTCCGTAAAGCGGCCCGACAATCGTTCCGAGCGATATGCCTTCGATGGTTTCGGCAATCTTCTGGCCTTTACCAATGCCGCCGGTAATGTCCAGTGTTTCAATTATGATCCCATGGGCAGGAAAACGGGCGAGAGCAATGCCGTGGGCACAGTCCGGTCGTATGCCTTTGATCCCGCTGGAAATCTGGCCTCGAAAACCGATGGAAACGGCAGAACCACGGTTTTCGGGTATGACAAACTCAACCGGCCCGTACGGATTGCGTATGCCGATGGAAGCGTGGTGGCCTTCACCAACGATGCGGCCGGGAATATTACCGGCATGGGCGACCCGTGGGGAACGGCGGCCTCAGCCGGTGTTTACGAGAACGCCGGGCGGTTGTCGGGCTGGACGGATCACCACAATTCGACAGTGCAGTACCGGTATGACAAGGCCGGGGCCGTTACCAATATCAACTATCCCGGTAATCTCTCTGTGACCTACGGCTGGGATGCGGCGGGCAGGCTAGTTTCGGCAAAAGACTGGGACAACCGGACTTGGACTTTCAGTTACGACGGTGCAAATCGGCTTTCTGGCATACAGTATCCAAATGGCGTGGCTTATACTCGCGGTTACAATGCCGATGGACAGTTAACCAATTACGTGTACAGCAAGAGCGGCACGGCGTTTATCAGCCGCTCCATCGAGCGCAACGCGGCGGGGCTCAAGACGAAGGAAACGATTTCAGCTGGGCTGGAAGCCGAGCCGCCGGATACATGGCAGAAGCATACTAGCGATAAGGCGGATCGTTTGACAGGTCTAGCCCGCCGTGATGAGTACGTTATTCCTGAACGGTGGCGCGCTTACACGCCGAGTTACAATCAGGAGGGGCAGGTCACCAATGTCAGCGAGGGATACCGGTCATGGAATTCGGACAA
>JBBRAE010000065.1:0-7400 GCA_038207085.1 Armatimonadota bacterium | reverse complement strand
CCGTTCCCATACCGAACACGGTAGTTAAGCTCTCCTGGGCCGACAATACTTGGTGGGTAACTGCCCGGAAAGATAGGTCGTCGCCAGGGTTCTTTAGCAGAAGGCCCCATCACTCAAGTGATGGGGCCTTCTGCTTTGTACTCCCCTACTCTAACTGGCAACGGATGAGTGACATATTGATCTTGGTTGGAAGAGGGCGGACACATTGGTCCGCCCCTACGGCAACGTCGGTGAGATCCGCGACGCGGAAACCGCCGATGTCGCGTTTCGCGCCGCCATGACCGGTCTTCATCATGTTCGGGCGAGCTGTTACCTATTACATTATTCTCACGCTTGACCTCGGTGCATTCTGCGTTTAAGATAGAGGGGTGAAGACTTCTATTGTTATCCCCGTGTACAATGAACTTGCGAATATTGCAGCCGTGATCGAGGCGGTGAAGCATGTCGATATAGACAAAGAGATTATCATTGTCGATGACGGCTCTACCGATGGCACGTCTGAGGTGCTGGAGCATTATCGAGAGGATCAGATGGTCAGGATTCATTCCTCCGTGCTGAACTTCGGCAAGGGGACGGCTATTCGGGTCGGACTGAAGTACGCGACGGGAGATGTCATCGTTATTCAAGACGCCGATCTTGAGTATGACCCGCAGCAGATTCCTGAGCTTATCCGTCCGATCGTCGAGGGGAAAGCCGAAGTCGTCTATGGCTCACGGTTCCTGGGGTCGATCAGCGGGATGAAGCTTGCAAACTACATCGCCAACAGACTGCTAACTCTCTTTGCTAATCTACTCTACCAGGCTGGGATTACCGACGAGGCTACCTGCTACAAGGCGTTTCGGGCCGACATTATCAAGTCTCTTCCCCTGAAGTGTCTGCGGTTCGAGTTTTGCCCGGAGGTGACGGCGAGGATCAGGAAACGCGGCATCAGGATTCTTGAGATTCCTATTCATTACTCCGGTCGCACCGTCGCCGAAGGCAAGAAAGTCGGCTGGAGAGACGGGTTTGAGGCAATTTGGGTGCTTCTCAAATACCGGTTCTTGCATTGACTTGACGAACCGACTCTGAAAGAGTTCATTCGGATGCTTTCACAGACTCTGAACAAATACCTCTCACGACATCAGGCGTGGGAGCGATTACGAGGCTTGCTGCAAGTAGCTCCATCATCTCCCAAACTGATCTGCATCAGAAATCTCAGTAGAGTGTAACGTTAGGAAGCACTAACTACAAGGCCCCGAAGGTTGCACCCACACGTTGGAGGCGATATCTAAGGCGACCGAGGACGGTCCCTCGTTTATTACCACGGAAAGGGCAGAGCCATCATTTGAGGAGACCTCGACCAATGCACCGGGAACAAGGCCGAGCTCTACGACAGCCTGAAGGAACTCATCGGACTCATCGGTCAGCTTCACGACACAGAGCACATCGCCATCGGCCGCCTCTGAAAGAGTAGTAAGGGAAAGGTCCTCGTCGCCGGTCAACAGGTGGCCGTGCGGGCAGCGGCGGGGCTCCCCGAGAATCTGGTAGGCGCGTTCTTCGAGTTCGCCGGTCATCACGTGCTCGAGCTTGCAGGCGGTTTCGTGCACGCGGTCCATCGGGATACCTAGAACGTCGGTTAGCAGGCGTTCGGCCAAGCGGTGGCGGCGGATGATGACGAGCGCCATCTCGCGGCCCGAATCGGTCAGCTTTACGCCATAGTAGCGGACGTGGTCGACCAGGCCGTCGCGGGACAGTCGGCGGATCATCGTCGTGACCGACGGAGGGGCGACGCCGAGTTGATCGGCGAGGTCGCAGGTGTTCGCGACGCCGTTTGCTGATTCGAGGCGGTATATCGCCTCTATATACTCTTCTACACTTTGACTCGCCATAGGTTAGCTCCAGCTAAATTATAGCATAAAAGCAGTTAGCAATTGGCTTTTTGGCTGATCACTTTGCTCATTAGGTGCTTTTGTCGCGATAATACGTATGGAAGATTTGCTCGTTTGCCATGGGATTGTGCGTAGAGAGGGCGGACACATTGGTCCGCCCCTACATCGGGGCGCACAAGCTAATCGCTAGCGGCTCTGAGCTGTCCGCAGGCGGCGGATATGCTGTGGCCTCGTTCGAAGCGCTGGGTGACCTCGATCCCGTACTCCTCTAGAACTGCTCGGAATGCGTTTACGGTGCTTGCCGATGGGCGTTTGTAGGCTTTGCCGTAGACGGAGTTGTAGGGGATCAGGTTGACGTTGCAGAGCGTTCCGATCAGGAGCTTGGCAAGGCGCATGGCGTCTACCGCGCTGTCGTTTTCGCCGGCCAGAAGCAGGTATTCGTAGGTTACACGGCGGCCGGTTACGTTGGCGTAGTTGCGGCAGGCGGCTACTAGCGCGGGGATGGAGTACTTGGCGGCGATCGGGATTATCTCGCGACGGGTCTCATCGTCTGCGGCGTGGAGCGAGATTGCTAGCGTCAGCTGGAGGTTCTCGTCCTGCAGGCGGTGGATCATGGGCGTGATTCCGACGGTTGAGATCGTCATCTTGCGCATTGCGATTCCGACCTGCGTGTTCAGAAGACGGATGGCGGACAGGACTTCGTCGTAGTTCAGGAGCGGCTCACCCATTCCCATGAAGACTACGTTTGTCACTCTTCGGCCGCCTTCGGCCTGGAGGGTCAGTACCTGGTCTACTATCTCACCGGCTGTTAGATTACGGACGAAACCGCCGGTTGCAGTCGCGCAGAACTTGCAGCCCGCCGCGCAGCCGACCTGGGTCGAGACGCATACGGTGACGCGCTCGGAATATGGCAGAAGAACGGCTTCGATTCGCTCGCCGTCTCTCTCTTCCAATAGGAATTTCGTCGTGCCGTCTGGACTTGGTGAGCGGGTGATGACCTGGCTGCGCGAAAGGGCGCAGCACTCGCCAAGCCTCAGGCGAAACTCTGCGGAGAGGTTCGTCATCGCGGCGAAGTCTGGTGCGCCCTTTTTGTAAATCCAATCGGCCAGCTGTTTTGCCCGATAGGCGGGCTGGCCGAGTTCGGTTACTATGGTTTCTATTTTAGAAAGCGTTGCTCCAAGGAGCTCCATATTGTTTTATTCTAACCAACGTCGCCTACGAAAATCCGGCGCGCGACCTCCTGAGTGGTCGTCTGACCCTTCAGTACCTTTTCGGTCGCGTTCTCTTTCATCGTGCGCATGCCAGCACTTACGGCAACGGCCTTGATCTGGTCTGACGACGGACAACTAAGGATCATTCTGCGGATCTCATCGTTCATAGTCAGTATCTCATATACGCCCTGCCGGCCCGTATAGCCGGTGTTGTCGCAGTTGTTGCAACCCTGCCCATGGGATAGCTCCAGCACGCCTGCCTGCGCTTCAAGGCCGTAGGGCGCGAGCTCTTCGGTGGTTGGCACGTAGGAGCACTTGCACCTCGGACAGATCACGCGCACAAGGCGCTGGGCTACGACCCCGATCACGGACGAT
This sequence comes from Armatimonadota bacterium, assembly GCA_038207085.1. Classification (GTDB taxonomy): domain Bacteria; phylum Armatimonadota; class UBA5829; order UBA5829; family DTLH01; genus JBBRAE01. The sequence goes on along the minus strand of JBBRAE010000065.1, from coordinate 3,946 downwards.
GCGATCAAAAACGGCTCGACTCCCATATCGGTCAGTCTCGTTACGGCGCTTGCCGCGTCGTTGCAGTGAAGCGTCGAAAGCACGAGGTGGCCGGTCATGGCGGCGCGAAACGCGATATCGGCGGTTTCCGAGTCGCGGATCTCACCGACAAGGACGATGTCAGGGTCCTGCCTGAGGATAGCGCGCAACTGCGCGGCGAATGTAAGGCCCGCGCGCACGTTTACAGCGGATTGGTTGATTCCCTCCAACTCGTATTCGATCGGGTCCTCACAGGTCATGATGTTGACGTCCGGCGACTTCAGCTTCATAAGGCTGGTGTAGAGCGTCGTCGTCTTGCCGCTTCCCGTTGGCCCGGTCACGAGTATTATACCATAGGGTTTGGTTATCAGGTTCTCAAAGTCGGCTTTGTCAGCAGGTCCGAAGCCGAGCTGGTCCAGCGAATACTGCTGCGAGGACTTGTCGAGGATTCGAAGGACGACTCGCTCGCCGTGCTGGACGGGAAGGGTCGAGACTCGAAGGTCGATCACTCGGTTCAAGACGCGCAGGCCGACTCGTCCGTCCTGCGGGACACGGCGCTCTGCTATGTCCATGTCGGCCATAATCTTGACGCGCGAGACTACCGCGGGCTGAAGCGCCTTCGGGATGTTTCTGATATGATGAAGCACGCCGTCAATCCTGTACCGGAGCTCGACGTAATTTTCTCTGGGCTCAATGTGGATGTCACTTGCCCGGCGCTTTACGGCCTCCTGGAACATCAGGTTGACCGTTCGGATGATAGGGGCCTGGCCGCTCTGGCGCTTGGCCTCATGGACATCGACATCGAGGCTAGTATCGTCTTCGCGGACGCTTACGGAGGCGTCCGAGTCGTCGACAGCTTCGCGCATCGATTCCATAATGTCCGCACCGCCGGAACTGCCGTAGGCTTTATCAAGCGCGGCCATTACCCGTGTGTCGGTGGCAAGTAGCGGCTCGATTCGTTTGTGGACGATGCGCTGGACGGCGTCGATCGCCTCAACGTCGAGCGGATCGACCATAGCTACCGCGACTTTACTCTCGCTTGAGCTTACCGGAACGAGCTTGTAGGCCCGCGCGACTGATTCCGGGACAAGCCGGGTGACGTGCGGATCGAGCTGATAGTCGCCGAGGGCAACGTGCGCCATATCGAGCTGAAGCGCCCGAGCCTCGGAGATATCGTCCTCGGTAAGATAACCGGCGGAGACCAACACCTCGCCAAGCCGCTTGCCGCTCTGGGTCTGCTGTTCGAGCGCCCAGTCTATCTGGTCCTCCGTGACAAGCCCCGATTTTGTGAGGATGTCCCCTAGCCTCTTTCTATAAAATGCTTCCATCAGCCTACTCCCACAATCTCGACGATTTTGTCTGCGATGCTCCAAAGCGGCAGGACGTAATCGACCGCTCCGGCGTCGATCGCAGCGCGGGGCATGTCGTACACAATGCAGCTTGCTTCGTCCTGAGCGATGGTGTGTCCACCCCGTTCGCGGATTGCGGCCATTCCCCTGCGCCCGTCGTCGCCGACTCCGGTCAAGAGAACGCCAAACGCTCTCTCACCGAACATTGCGGCGGCTGAAATCATCGCGTCATCTATACGGGAGCGCATTCGATCCACAGACTCAGATACGTTTTCGATCTGGGCTATATATGGGCGGAAATCGTGGTTGCCGGGGCGATCTATTGAGATGCAGCAGTTGCCCGGGGTCACAAGCACGCTGCCAGCGCCAAGATGTCGGTAGTTGCCGGTCTCTTCTACACTGGTCGGGCTGATGCTGTTCAAGTGGCCCGCCAGGAGACGGGTGAAGCCGGGGCGCATCTGTTGAACGATGACAACCGCAGCCCGAAGCGACGGCGGGAGCTTGGGCACGATCTGGGCAAGCGCGTTTGGCCCGCCGGATGAGGCGCCGATGACCACTACGGCATCGGGTGTCGTGATCATGCCTCGTTCGGGTGAGAAACTATCTACCAACTGCTGCATCGATATTGTCCTCCGACCGGGCAGGAGGACGCAGTTTGCTAGCTGTCCTCTGTCCCGGGGGTGCATTTCAGAGACTCTTTGGCCATAGTCATCGCTCTGTCTCCACGACGATTCTCTGGCCGTCGGTCCTGACGGTCACAGTCCCATTCTGGTCGGTTCTGTATAGCGCAGCGCCTGTGCGATCTTCTGCAAGACGCTCCAATGTTCGTCTGTGCGGCCTTTTACCGGGCCCGCAGCTCATCACCAGATACTCGGGTCTTACAAGCCGAAGCATCTCAAGGGATGTGCTGCCATAGGAGCCGTGATCGGCGACTTTCAGAACTTGACTGTCAAGGTCTTTGGTCGCATAGATCAGGTTCGCCTCGCCGTCGCGCCCGATGTCACTTGTAAGCATAATCCGCGCGCCGCCGAATATCAGCCGGATAATCAGAGAGTTGTCGTCCGGATCGCCCGACCAGTCCTTGCGATTCTCGGACGGAGCCAATACCTGCAAAATAGCGGCATCACCAACTCCTACGTTCATACCGGCCCGAAGTTCCGCATACTCGATCTTGCGATCACACACCGCAGTCAGAGCGCGGTTGTATGCGGACGTCGTAGCCTGCACGCAACCGTCGAGCACTGCGCCCACGGGCACCGACTCAAGCAACTTCGGCACGCCGCCGATGTGCTCCCTGCCGGGGTTCGTCAAAACGACGTAATCGAGTCGCTTGACGCCTTCGGCCTTCAGTCGATCGATGACATCAGAGGCATGGGCCTCGTCGCCGGGGTCGATCAGCACACTCGCGCCGTCCGGTGTTCGCACAAAAACGCACTCTCCAGAGCCCGCATCGACAAAGTCGGCGCGAAGCGCAGGGCCAAGCGGAGGACCCGCGGCGGGATTGTATCCCACCCAAGTTCCAATCGCAAGTGCGGCTACTAGTAAGATTATCGGCAACAGTCGTCTCATATTCAAGACATGTTAATGCAGGAACTGGTTGGGGTCAAGGATTTTTACGGGGATGGGGAGATACCCCTCACCCCTAACCCTCTCCCTAGAGGGGCGACAGCATTTTCTAGCGAAAACGCTGTCGCCTGAGAGGCGAGGGGGCAAGAGTCCCCTCTCCCTTGAGGGGAGAGGGTTAGGGTGAGGGTGATCGATCAACTACGGAAACTCAAACAGATTATTCAACCAAGGTGGCGAGATAGACGGCGCCGAGCTTGTTAATGTGGTCCATTTTCTTCTGGAAACCGTCGAGGTGCTCCTCTTCGTCGGCAAGAAGCTTCTCGAAGATCGCCTTGGAGACATGGTCGCCCTCTGCTGAGCAGACGTTTGCGGCGTCGTTATACATCTTGACCGCGCCTTCTTCGAGTTGATGATTTACCTTGAGCATGTCGAGGATCGAGAGACCCTTCTGGACTTTTGCCTCAAGCTCGGTCGTCGGAACACCGCCGAGGAAGAGGATTCTCTCAGCGAGCTCCTCCGCATGGTTCATCTCGGTGATCGAGGTCGCCTTGATCTCGTCCCCGAGTTTCCCGTAACCCTGATCCTCAAGCTCGTAATGCTCAGCCATATACTGCAGTATTGCAGTCAGCTCCCTTTTGCGGCCATCATTTAGCAACGCGATTACTTTTTCGCTCATAACGTACTCCTTCAGCGGATAAATTGATAGCTGGTGTGGCCGCAAAAACATTCTCGAAGCGACCGACCTGACCTCAGCTTTGACCTATGATACCCAACATGCTGAACAGTCAATCACGATCGGGAGGTTATTTGCAAGGATGTAAACAAGAGGGGTTTAGTTATGACCGGACACTCACGCTCCCGGCCATGTAGTCTTAGAGCGTGTCTGAGAAATCCCGATTGTAGTGGCCGGTCGCCGTGCCGGCCATCAGCGCCGTAGGCGCTGCCCTACGGCGCAATCTCGTATCAATGTTCAATTGGCACGAAATTCCACCGTTTTCCAGCTCCTTCGGAGC
>JBBRAE010000064.1:0-7467 GCA_038207085.1 Armatimonadota bacterium | reverse complement strand
CCTACGATCTCACAATGATCGTCGCCGGATACGCCGAGCCCGCGAGCGGGATTGTCGTAATTCTGAACTGCCTGGACTCACCGGGTTGGAGCCTGATACGTGTAACCTCGAACTCCGCCGGTGGCAGGACGAACCTCGCGCCGATCATCTTGCCGTCGATTAAAAATATCCCAGAGGCAGGTCCGGCGGTCGGTTCAAACAGCACCTTGATGTTCTTCGCATCGGCGCTTGGGTTACTCACCTGCACGTCGATGTTATAAATGACGCCATAGTTGCCGTAGAGCGTGTGCTTCTTCCCCGCGTCGGTGATCGCGTTCTTGCCGACCCTGATGAACGCCCATTTGTCGCCGACGGTGTAGGTCGCGGTGAGTTCTTTGGTCGGGGTGGGGTAGACCTCTTCGGAGAGCTTCTCAGGGACCGAGTTTATGCCTGCGTCAGAGATCATACCGTTGTAGAAATCGCTTCCTGGCTGGTCGGCGCGCACGCGCAGATAGAGCTTCTCGCCGGAGAGTTGGTGCATATCGATAATCCCGCTCACCGTCTCCATCACGCCCACCATATCGGTGTAGAGCACAAGACGCGACATCGCGGGGATCTCATAGATCTGTCCCACGTTGCCCAGGTAGTCTCGGACAAAGTTCTTGCCCGCGAGATACCCGACGATCACCGTGTCGACGATCGGCTCGGTAACTCCGGACACCGTGTGCAGGCTCGCCGAGGTGCTTCCGCCGTTGATGATCTCGATCGCGAAGCGCATCCGCGCGCCGATTACGTTCTGGTGGTGATAAAGCAGCCGCGTGCGCTCCTGGGCGACGAACTGGCCCGTAAAGAGCGTGCCGTACTGCTTCACCGACTCGGGGTTGTTGCTGTAAAATAGCCCATGCACCGGCTTGCGCGGGACTTGCTTGTTGCAGACATTGATAGGCGCGCTTAGCGTCACGGGGATAAGCCCGGGGCCGCTCACCCTGACCGGAACCGTCGCCTTGACGCATGTTCCCGGGCTGAGCGCAGAGGCGGGAACTCGGGGCTTGCCGTAGCTTACGCTCGCGCCGGGCTCCACGCGGACGGTGTAGGGCGCTTTCTGGCTTGCAGCGCGCTCCAGGATCCACTCCGGCGCGGGGTTGCCCGTTACATCGACGCGTTCTGTGCGCGAGAGCTTCCCTGCATAGCGGCGGACGTTTACGACAAGTGTCGCTTTGTATCCCTCACAGCTGATATCAACGAGTGTTTTGCCCGTGGTCTTGCCTTTGACGATCACCGCGCGCTTGCCCTGGTCCGCAACCGAGCTCACAATCGACGAGTCCGCGTCTGAGAGCACAAGCGGGCCGGTCAGCGCGCCGCTCACACTTACCTGGCGCGACTCGTTTTCGGGGACGACTATCTCGGTCTGGCTGATGGCTATCGGCGGCATCGCAAATAGCGACCGCAGGTTCGACGCCCACCTCGCGGCAAGTGCTTCACGGGACATACCGACCCGCTTTGAGTCTGCCTCGGTTGCGATGCATATCAGATGATCGCCCGCACGAAGCTCGGTTCGCTTGCCCTTGGTAATAACCGTAAGGCCGGTCCAAGCGCCGCTTTTTGCAAGCGGGCTGAGCCTTTCGGCAGTGAGTTTTGCCCGGTCTGAGGGCGTAAGGGTGCCGTTTGACGTTCTGAAGAACACCGCAGGCTGGCCGTTTACTCTGACTATCGCGGTTTGTGAGTCCGACGAAATACTGATCTTCGGCACAAACTCGGCTGCCGAAGCCATCGCACACACTGTAACAACAAGAACCGCGCAGCAAACTATCACTGCGCGGCGTATATTTTGCACCAACAGAAACCTCCAAGCGTACATTGCCGCTTCACTCCAAATTGTAACCGTGTCACAGCCCCGAGTCAACCACTGCTGAGTCAATCTACGGGTAAATGCTCGCCCGTGGTTCCACGTAGTAGTCAACGTCCGCACGTAGCGCCTCCATAAGCATTCGTTCTATGAAAGCTTTTCCCTCTGATGCCACACTTTACGCAGGTGATACGACCGACACAAAAAACAGCCGCCGGCACCGGGCACGGCGGCTGTCTGTGATTTAGCGTAAAGTCTCTTACTTTTTGGTATCCACGACGGTGTTGACCCGTCCCTCAAGCGCTGTCAGCTGCTTTTCGGACATTGGTGTAAAGCTTTTCGCCGCCTCGACGTTTTGCTTAAGCTGCTCGACGTTTGAGACTGCCGCAAGGCAGACATCGACGGGGTTTCCAGCCGGACAGCTCATAGACCAGCGCAGAAGCTCAGGGGCAGGGGCCTGATTGTCCTTGGGCCCGACGAGCTTTGATGGCATGCCGCCGCCGTAGACCTTCATCGCGATGACGCCCATATTGCGTTTGCGGGCGATTGGATACTGATCTGTAAAGAACGGTTTGGTCGACGACTCCGGGTTCACAAACCCGAGGAACGTGTCCCACGGGTAGATCCTGAGCGCGCTCACGACCGTCGTAAACTCCGGGTGCCCGGACACGCCGATGTATTTGATCACTTTCTGATCTCGAAGTTTCTCAAGCGCTTTCACCGGCCCAGTCGGCAGGACAAGCTTGGAGGTGTCCTCTTTGTCGCCGATGTAATGCACCTGCACAAGGTCGATGTGATCGGTCTGGAGGAGCTTCAGGCTTTCTTCCACCTGCTTCATAACACCGTCGTAGGTGCGTTCTTCGACTTTGGTCGCGAGGAAAACCTCCTTGCGCCGCTTCGCCATAACGAGCCCGTAGCGTTCCTGGCTTTTCTGGTAGTTTGGCGCGGTGTCGAGGTAGTTGATCCCGAGGTCGATTGCGGTGTTGATGATCTCGACGCACTTGTCGGTATCGTCACTTTGGCCGAGGAACCACGCCCCACCGAGCCCGAGGATGCTGACTGACTCTCCAGTGCGCCCGAGGGTTCTCTGAGGCAGCTTGGTAGTATTCCTGCCCGTCGATTTGCCCTTGGCTGCAAAGGCATTATCTGCCGAAAGAAGCTGAGTCCCAACGGCGACGGCTCCCGTAACCTTGAGAAAATCCCGACGGTTCATCTTGATACTCATAAGACTTCTCCTCCAAGAGAGAAATGACCGACGCGGCAGGCAGACGCGCGGCGTATAATTCCTGCAATTATGATAGCATGCGACCAGCAAACTGACCAGCCAAATACTCAAGACGCAGAGATCGGAACAATATTGCAGGGAGAAGGGGCGGGACGGTTTGGGTTTAGCTTCGGGGGGTTGGCGGGTGTTGATTCTTTAGGTGGAGCGCACGTTTCGAGAGCCTCAACGTGATTGGTTTTGGATTGATCTATAGTTGAGAGCTGGTGGTCGCTTTCTCATACCTCCACCTAAGCCAACCCCTCACCCTGAGGCTCTCGAAGGGTGCGCTAGACAAATCTATCGGCGTACTACAGCAAATGGGAGCTAGCCAATCCTCAATCCCTATCTCATCAGCCTCATCATCAACACGTCGGAGAGCAGTTGGATATTGGCGTTTCCCTCAAGCGCGCGCCGGGCCCATAGGAGCGTGTCGATTCCGTGGGAGATGCTTTCGCTGTCGGCGGGAAGCGAGGCGAGGGTGTCGCGGATGTCACTGTTGATAAGCTGCGCGGAGTCTCTACTTATCACGAGACTGAGTAGATCACGATATATCAAAATTAGCGAGTCTATGGCCATTCTGATTGCGACGCGCTTGCCCTGGTTGTCTTCTTTGTCGCCGGTTGTGAGCTTTTGGAACTCTTCTGATACCCGAAGCGCGGCAGGGAGCTTGTTTTGCCTGATCCTGGACGCAAGCTCGATCACCCGAGAACGAAACTCAGCAAACGCCTCGTTGCTAAGTAGCCCGACCGCGATTCCCGGCCTGCCTTCAGAGTACGCCGCGAGAAACTCGGCCTGATCTTCTCTCGCCTGATATCGCTCGATCAGCGCGCGAGTGACCACATCAGCCGCGACGTTTGCGAACCGAAGTCGCATGCAGCGCGAACGGATCGTCTGCAAAAGAAGCGATGGGTTGCGCGAAAGCAGGATGAGGATCAGGTACTCCGGCGGCTCTTCAAGGGTTTTTAGAATACTGTTTGATGAGTCGTCGTTCATCGTGTCGGCCTGCTCGACGATCACCACGCGGAACCGACCTTTGATCGGGGCGTATTGGGTGGATCGGCGCATTTCGCGCATCTGGTCGATCTTGGTGACGGCTCCGGCGGGCCGTATGATCTCGACATCGGGGTGGCCCATCGAGTCGACCATGTGACACGATATGCACGTGCCGCATGCGTCGCCTTCGGGGGTGGGGGACTCGCAGTTGAGCGCCGCGGCAAAGGCTAGCGCTCCTGTAGTCTTGCCGACGCCTTCGGGTCCGGTGAAAAGATAGGCGTGGGTGATCTTCCCGCTCCTGACGGCTCGCTTCAGCACATCGGCCGCGAGGTCCTGACCGATCATATCGGCAAAACGGGTCAAAGTCGCTCGAACCTCTCAACCGGGACGACAAACACGATCGCGCCGCCGACCGAGACCTTCACAGGGTTCGGCACAAAGGTCCCTGCAGGCATAACGTCAGCAGGCGGCAGGCTCACATACTGCTCGCGGGTTTTGCTGAACTCCTCGATGGTCCCCATCACCTGATCGACCTCGTCGTCGTCGACACCGATCAAAAGTGTGGTGTTTCCGTCGCGAAGAAGCCCTCCGGTCGTGGAGATTTTGGTAAACTTATACCCCGACCGAAGCAGCGCATCCGAGACCTTGGTGAAGTCCCGTTCATGAATTATTGTGATAAGTAGCTTCAGTTTAGCACCTCCGTTTGGATCTGTTGGCTAATAGCTATTAGCTATTAGCAGTTAGCTTGATCGTGCCGTGTCTCCTGACGCGGCATGCATATTTGAGGGGTCTCCAGACCCTGATCCATGCGCTGCGGGGTCAGAGACCCTGGGAATGTCCGCACCGGTTCTGGAGAACCGGCGCGATCGGTATGGCGCCGAGTGGCTGGCCTGCTAAAAGCTAATAGCTCTCTCACCCTCGGCTCCACTCAGTCCCGCCGGGAACATCTTTCAGAACAATCCCTAATTCTGCGAGCTGCTTTCGCAGTTCGTCTGCGCGTGCCCAGTTTTTGTCTGTTCTGGCCTGCTCGCGCTCCTTGATAAGCGCCGCGAGCTCGGAATCGAGCTCATCTGTGCCTGCCGACTCGGCGATTTGTTTCAGATTGAGACCAAGCACTCGGTCAAAGTCGTAGAGCACGTCAAGCACGCCGAAATCGCCTCGCGTGTTTGCCTCGCGCACTAGCTCCCACAGCACGGCGACCGCCCGGGGCATGTTGAGGTCATCGGTGACGGCTTCTTTGAAGCGCGCGGCGTATTCGTCCATCCAAGGCGCTCGCTCGCCGCCCTTCTTGGCAGCCTCTAGAACAAACGCCTGAAGCCGCGCGTAACCTGTTTTGGCGGCATCGAACGACTCCCAGGTGAAGTTCAGCTTGGAGCGGTAATGCACCTGCAGGCAGAGAAATCTGTAGGCGAGCGGGTCATATCCTCGGTCGATGAGCGACTGCAGCGTCAGGAACTTGCCTGATGACTTTGCCATCTTCTCGCCGCTTCCGACGATCAAAAACTCACCGTGCAGCCAGAAGCGCACGAATTGTTTGCCCGTCGTTGCCTCGCTCTGCGCGATCTCGTTTGTGTGGTGGACGGTGATGTGGTCGATGCCTCCGGTGTGGATATCGATCGTCTCGCCGAGGTATTTCATCGACATCGCCGAGCACTCGATGTGCCATCCCGGGAAGCCGCTTCCCCAGGGGGAATCCCACTGCATCATGTGGTTCGTGAACCGCCCCACCGCCTTGAACCAGAGCGCAAAGTCTGCGGGGTTGCGCTTTTCGGGGTCCTCCTGGACCTCCGCACGCGCTCCGACGACCTTCTCTTCAAGTGCCTGACCTGCGAGTTTGGTATAATCTTCAAACTTGGTGACATCGAAATAGATCGCCTGCTCGGTCACGTAACCGTAGCCCTTTTCGATGAGCTTCTCGACCATTTCGATCATCGGTTCGATGTGTTCTGTCGCTCGGGCGACGACTGTCGGCCTGAGTATATCGAGGCGCTCGGTGTCAGCAAAGAACGCGTCCTCGTAGAACCGGGCGATGTCCCAGATGCTCTTGCCTTCGCGCCTGGCTCCGGCTTCCATCTTGTCCTCGCCCATATCTTCGTCCGAGGTCAGGTGGCCGACATCGGTGACGTTCATTACGTGGGTAACGTCGAAACCGGCATACTCGAACGTTCGTCGCAAGACGTCCGCGAAGACGTAGGTCCTGAGGTTCCCGATGTGGGCGTAGTTGTAGACGGTTGGGCCGCAGCTATAGACGCCCACCTTGCCCGGCTGACGCGGGACGAACTCCTCTTTTTTGCGGGTAAGTGAGTTATAAAGCCACATCCTGTCCCTCCGTCTCAACTGTCAGACCTTTCGCATCACCTTCGGTGACGCTGTCGGCGAGGCCTTTTTCGTTCATCTCTTTTTCGTGACATTCTCTAACGAATCGCTCAAGCGTGTCGAGCCTCCGAGTAAGCTTCTGGATCATCTCGCCTTCGGGGTCTAGTCCTCGCCCGTGGGTAAGTTCCGGTTCAACCTTTTTGCCGTCCCGAATGACGATCTTGCCCGGGATACCGACAACGGTGCAGTTCGGTGGCACGTCTTTTAGCACTACCGCATTTGCGCCGATTCTCACGTTGTCCCCGATCTCGATCGCCCCAAGCACCTTCGCGCCGGTAGCGATAACCACGTTGTTGCCGATGGTGGGGTGCCGCTTCTTCTTCTCAAGGCTGACACCGCCGAGGGTGACGCCGTGATAGATCAGCACATTGTCGCCGATCTCCGCCGTCTCGCCGATCACGACGCCCATGCCGTGGTCGATAAAGAAGCCCTTGCCGATGGTCGCGCCGGGGTGAATCTCGATTCCCGTGAGAAATCTATTTATCTGTGAGGTGAGGCGTGCTAGAAACTTCCAGTTCCAAAGCCACATCCGGTGGGCGATGCGATGCCATACGATCGCGTGCAACCCTGGATAGGTGAGAACCTCCATCCAGTTCCGCGCCGCCGGATCGCGCTCAAACACTCCTCGCCAGTCGCTTTTGAATGTCTCAAACATAATGCAAACTTGCTTCCAAACCAAAAAAAGCCCTCGCGCGAACCCGCGAAAGGCCTTTCACCCATTTTGTGTCTACAATATATCACGCCGGAGGGGAAATCGCAAGGTGGGAGATGGGGATTGGATTAGCTCCCGGAGTCTGTAGTAAGTCCTTTGATTTGTGCAGCGCACCCTTCGAGAGCCTCAGGGTGAGGGGTTGGCTTGGGTGAAATGTGAGGGATTGTACCGCGCGCACCAATCTCTCAACTACAGATCAATCCAAAACCAATCACGTTGAGGCTCTCGAAACGTGCGCTCCACCCAAACCCTCGACATCCACGAATCTCCTCGAAGCTAATCCCAATCTATCGTTGG
>JBBRAE010000063.1:0-8189 GCA_038207085.1 Armatimonadota bacterium | reverse complement strand
GTGAAAGAAGTTCAATCCCGGGGCGTGCTGGTGGCCATGACCGGCGACGGCGTGAACGATGCTCCGGCGCTGGCGCAGGCCGATGTGGGGATCGCTATTGGAGCGGGCTCAGACGTAGCGGTGGAAACCGCCGACGTGATTCTGGTGCGGAGCAATCCGCTGGATGTCGTCGCCATTGTGCAACTTTCCCTCGCCACGTATCGGAAGATGATTCAGAACCTTGTCTGGGCCACGGGCTACAACGTCATCGCCATTCCTCTGGCAGCCGGAGTGCTTTTCGGTTACGGTATCGTATTGAGCCCTGCTATGGGCGCCGTGCTAATGTCATTGAGTACAGTTATCGTGGCCATCAATGCCCGATTCCTGAAACTGAACGGGTGAATGCACGACTGACAATTTCAACCTGCCGTAATGAAAAGCAGATCAGTTCTCTGATGATTCTGAAACGGGCAAAGGAGGCCGAGAATATGTCTGACACGCTGAAAGTGTTCTTTGGGTTGAGTATTGCAATGTTTCTCGCGGGATACAGTTTGCAGACTCACCAAAGCAGCAGGGATATGATTTGGAAACCTTCCGCCTCGCGGTTGTTATAGGTGAGCAAACGGCCGAAAAGCATTCAATCGTATTATCGAATCCTTCCTGTGCCCCTTCAGCCTCCCCGGAAAGGCTGGGGTCGAGAGAAGGGGCCATACACCGCTCTTCCGAGGTCCACACCATATGGACATCGGGTTCATTTGCTCCCACCGAGAGCAAACAGCAAGCCGACAACGATGCCTGTTATCACGGCTGGAATCGGCTTGCAGAAGAATGTTCAGGTGGAGCCCACGGCGCGCACGGCGAGGTGTATCGCAGTTCCCGCCGCCGCACCGATCAGGACACCGAGAGCTATTCTGAGTATCATATTCATCACCTCTTACTTCGCGCCACCAAGGTGGCTGTCTATCTTCTTTGCGATCTCCGACTTCGGCTGTGCTCCCACCATCCTTTCGACGGGCTCGCCGTCCTTGAAAATGATAAGGGTGGGTATGCTCCTGACATCGTACTTTTCTGCCAGGGCCTGGTTTTCGTCTACGTTGATCTTGACTACCCTAGCTTTGCCTTTGTAATCTGCGGCTATCTCTTCAACCACTGGCCCGAGCATCCGGCAAGGACCGCACCAGGGAGCCCAGAAATCCACAAGGACGGGGGTGCTCCCCTGCAAGACCTGCTCAGTGAAATCAGAAGCTGTAACCGAGGTGGCAGTGCTCATCTTATGTTGCCTTCCTTTCGTTTCTTCGCCATCGGTCATTGTGGGTGTGCATGTGCTGCTACTGGGATTTCGTGACGCCGTCAGGCCGTATAGTAGTCCACCCACGAGTAGCACTCCGAGCCAGGGCATCACGCGCCGGTATTTCATAGCGACTGTCCTTCCTGTCTTACCCTATGGGGCAAGCCAACCTCATGCGCTTTGGTCCGCCAGAGCGGCGGATGTTGTTATCTGCGTCAGGTGAATCCTCTGCCTCGGGAATCACAGGATGGTTCTGAGTCGGCAGCCTGTGAAACCTTTCGTTTTGTCTCCGTACCTCCGCACTTCGGGCACCTATATTGGTAAATTGGCACCTGGTGATGCAGACAGCGGTGCGGGTTTTGCACCGCGAGAAGCATCATCGGCGATTCCCTTCTGTATAGTGGAATCCTATGCAAGGGTCAGGAACAGCTTCATAGCCTCGTCCATCGCCTTTTCTCTGTCATAGCCATCGTTTTGCTGCTTCTCGACGCACTCCTGCATTCGCTCGGCAAGGACCATGAACCCCACCTTATCGAGCGCCTTGCGGGCGGCGGCCATCTGATTGACTACCTCCTGGCAGTTGCTTCCCTGCTCTACGAGTCTCTGCAATCCGCGAATCTGCCCTTCGACCCGCTTCAGTCTGCTGATTATATCGGACTTGATTTCCTCTGGTGTCATCCCCGCCTCCATATACAGTACCCCGTAGGGTATCGGTCACCATGTTATACCACCCTGCTGGCTGTGTCAACCAGACAATACTGCAGGAGATGCGGGTTTCGTGCAATCGGAGAGTTCTGAGTAGTGGTAGTCGGGGATGAGGTGAGCCTGGAACTAGTCATTCCGGGCTCACACTGCTTAATCCGGCGTCACTTGGCCCACGGACAACCGCCGCAGAGCCCTTTACCTTTGCCCTGCCCCCTTCCCATTCGGGGTCCGGTAGTCGCCGTCTCTTGCCATGCAGTCGATAATGCATCAGTTCTAGCCCGCTTTATTCGTGAAGCGAATAAAGCTGTAAGCTCAGCAAAAAAATGGTTGACAGCGGCTGTCAGGTGGTATAACATGCAAATAGCGTATACCCTACGGGGTATGGTAGCAGCTTAAGCCAGAGTGGGAACCGATAATTGTTTACCCCACCGTAATTGCTCAATGACCAAAATTCCAACTGCCGCCCTATTGGCGCAAACAGGAGAACCGTGATAATGCGACACTTTTCTATGATCTTGGTTTGTCTTGGCATATTTGCCTCAGCGGCTCTTGCCGAGACGGCTGCGACAATGCTCGACCTGAAGGGTGCTATAGCGCTTGCCGGGCAGAAGAGCCCTTCGGTGCTGTCCGCCGAGCGAAGTGCGGATGCATCGCGGGCGAAACTCTCCGCCGCGAGGAGCGCCAACGGGTTCAACCTGTCCGCCAGATCGAACTATGGTTACGTAAGCAAAGACACCACTTTTGGCGGAACTCCAATCCTAGAAAAGAACACCCTCACCGAGTCCCTGGTCCTGGAAAAGCAGATATACTCAGGCGGGAGAATAGGGGCGTCTATCAGCGCGGCAAGACACAGTCTTACGGCCACGACCGAGGCCGCCGGGGCCTCCAAAGACGCCGTGATAGTGCGGGTGGCGGATGCCTACTTCAGCGCAAGGATGGCTCGTGAGAACATAGACGCCGCGAAAGAAAGCGTGAAGGCGCTGGAGGCCAGTCGAGACGCCGCCGGGAAAATGAGGGAAGCCGGACTTGTCACGAAGGCAGATGTGCTGAGATCCGATGTCGAACTTGCCTCCGCCAGGGAGAGGCTCATCTCATCCGACAATAATTACAAGATAGCTCTCGCAGCGCTGAAGACGGCGATTGGATTGGATCAGAGCGAGTCCATTCAGATTGCCGAGTCGCCGACCGACACTCTCTCTATCGGCACTGTGAAAGTAGAGCCCCAGGAGAGACACGATGTTGCCGGTATGAAGGCTATGGTCGCAGCATCGCAGTCCCAGGTGAAGGCAGCCAGGAGCGGGGACAAACTCCAGGTGTTCGCAGAGGTGGACGCGCTCAACATAGCCAAAGGCGCGGAGTTTCCGAGGCAAAGCAACACCCTCGGTGTTGGGGTCAGCGTACGGCTCCCCATATTCGACTCCGGGGCAACGAGGGCGAGCATCGACGAAGCCAAGGCCATGCAGGCTAAGGCAGAGGAAGACCTGCGCGGGCTTGTTCAGTCGACTGAGCTAGAGGTAGAGTCGGCTAGGCTGGACCTCGACAGCGCTCTTGCCCGGCAGAATGTGACTCACGCTCAGGTGCAATCAGCCGAGGAAGGCCTGAGAGTGTTACAGACGGGCTACAAAGAGGGTATTACACCGATTACTGATGTGCTTGTGGCACAGAGCGCATTGGTTGGCGCTCGATTCCAGAGGACTGCGACCGGTTATGACGTAGATATGGCTCGTGTCCGACTGCTGAAAGCGCTTGGTCGGACGGACGTGCTTGAACAATAAGAAAACGGAGGAACCCAGAATGACTGTCGAGAGAACACTCAGGCTTATAGCCGGAATCTTTATTATGGCATCGGTGGCCCTTGGCCACTATGTGAACCCTTACTGGTATCTATTCACCGCGTTTGTGGGGCTGAACCTGTTCCAGTCCGGTCTGACAAACTGGTGCCCGATGATAGCGATACTGCGCGCGTTTGGAATGGAAAGGGGTACCGGCAGATGCGGCAGTTAGCGGGCAAGAGACTGCTACTATTGGGTGGCGCTGCACTCGTAGTCCTGGTGCTCGGCATTCTAGTGCTGCGCGGTGGACCGTCAGGTTCGAAAGACGACGCCGAGAACAAGCCTGATGCTTCGGCTCCAATAACCGTAGACGTTTCGCGAGCCGTCCTTGAACCAGTCACGGAGTATGCCGAAGCCACTGGAACGGTGAAGTCCGCGACCCAGGCGAACATTGCTCCGAAGATAATGAGCAACGTTTCAGCTGTCTACGTGCGCGAAGGTGACCACGTGAGACGCGGCCAGATGCTCGTGAAGCTGGAGGCGGCGGATTTGTCGGCTCAGGTGGCCCAGGCATCTGCCGCCGTTGCCGCCTCTTCGTCTCAGGCTCAGGCGGCGAGGCGCACAGTAACGCTTCAGGAGGCACAGTCATCTGCTGATGTCGCGAGGGCTACCTCTGAACTCACTGCCGCGCGCGAGCAGTTATCGTTGGTAAAGAAGGGTCCGAGAAAGCAGCAGAGGTCGCAGGCGCATCTCGCGGTTGCTCAGGCGAAGGCGCAGTTTACCAACGCTGAGATAGAGCTCAAGCGAATGAAGCGGCTTTTTGATGAAGACGTAGTTCCACAGCAGCGCGTGGACCAGGCGCAGATGTCCTATGACGTGGCAAAGGCGCAGTACGAGGCCGCGGGACAGCAGGCTGATATGACTGAGGAGGGAAGCCGTGAGGAGGATATCCGAACGGCGGCGGCGAGAGTCAGCCAGGCCCAGGACTCGCTTCGGCTCGCAAAGGCGGCTGTTATTCAGAACAGGATTCGGGAGGAGCAGGCGAAGACTGCCGCTTCGGAAGTTGGTCGGGCGGCTGCAGGGCTTCAGTATGCGAGAGTCCAGCAAGGTTACGCCACTATTGTATCTCCTGTGGACGGGATTGTGACATCAAGACTGGTGGACCCCGGGGCGACAGTGTCACCCGGCACTCCCATACTCACGATAGAGAACAGCGGGAGTTTTCGACTGGAAGCCGGAGTCTCTGAGAGCGATCTCCCACTGCTTAGCGTTGGCATGCTGGTCGATGTCAAGATCGACGCATCCGGACAGAGGACACAGGGAAGGGTCGTTGAGATCGTCCCATCGGGTGACGCGGGCAGCAGGAAGTTTACAGTGAAGGTGCAATTGCCGGCAGGAACGGCTGTCCGCACCGGCCAGTTTGGGAGAATCAGCTTTCCGAGGAGTGTTCTCCAGGCTGTTACCGTCCCGAGTGAGGCTGTAAGAGACACCACCGGGATCACGAGCGTCTTTCTTGCGGGCAAGGAAGGCAAAGCTCATATGCAGGTAGTAAAGGCAGGAAAGACAGCGAACGGACGGACCGAGATCATATCGGGCCTATCCGGGGGCGAGGAAATCATCACGTCCAACGGGTCCGCACTTGCGGACGGCACGCCTATCAAAAGACGCTAACCCGCATTATTCACGGGAAGCGTGAATAATGCTCTCTTAGCAAGAGCTTTATTCGCTTCACGAATAAAGCGGGCTAACGAGCGGAGGATCAGACATTGCACAAGCTTGGTCTCAGCGGGAGGATATCCTCCTATTTTATAAACTCCAAATTGACGCCGCTCATCATCATCGCGTCGCTCGCGATGGGGCTGTTTGCGGTGCTGGTGTTGCCTCGCGAGGAGGAGCCGCAGATCATTGTCCCTATGGTGGACGTGTTCGTCTCCATGCCGGGGGCGTCGGCAAAAGAGGTCGAGCAGCGCGTTACGACGCCAATGGAAAAGCTCCTTTGGGAGATCCCGGGAGTAGAGTATGTCTACTCTACCTCGAGCCCAGGGCAGTCTATGGTCATCGTCCGGTTTGTGGTCGGCCAGGACATGGAAAAGAGCATGGTCAAGCTCTACAACAAGATGTACTCGAACTTCGACCTGATTCCACCGGGAGCGTCCCAGCCGCTCATCAAGCCGAGATCAATAGACGATGTGCCCATCCTGGCGCTCACCTTCTGGGGCAAGGGTTACAGTCCCTATGACCTCCGAAGGATCGCCGCGAAAGTAGACGATGAAGTCAAAGCGGTCAAGGACGTATCCACGACAACGCTCATTGGAGGCCAGCGCAAGCATGTCAAGGTAACGCTCGACCCCGGACGCATGTCGGGTTTCGGCGTTGCCCCTGCAGGCATCGTGCAGATGCTCTCTCAGGCCAACAGAGAGCTTTCCTCCGGCAGTTTTGCCTCGGGCAACCGCGAGTTCAACGTAGAGACCGGCGGCTTTTTGAAGAGTGCAGACGATGTGGGGAACGTCGTAGTTGGCGCCTCCAAGCTCGGGAGTCCCGTCTACTTGAAGGATGTCGCCACTATTGGTGAGGGTCCGGAAGAACCCTCGAACTATGTTATGTTTGCCACGGGTCCATCGGCCGAGAAGAAAGACCTGCCGAAGCTTGACGGCAACGTCGCCGGCGTCACCCTTTCCATCGCCAAACGGCAGGGGAAGAACGCAATTGTCATCGCAGATCAGGTGGTTGAGAAGGTCGAAGGACTCAAGGGACGCATTATCCCGGCAGGGGTCAACGTCACAATCACCCGCAACTACGGCGAGACGGCGGCTGAGAAGTCTAATGAGCTTCTCCTGCACATGCTGATAGCGATCGTCTCAGTGAGCCTTCTCATAGCCTTCGCGCTTGGTAAGAAAGAGGCCCTCGTCGTCGCGATAGCCGTCCCGGTGACCCTTTCGCTCACGCTCCTTGTGTTCTATCTCTACGGATATACGCTCAACCGTATAACACTATTTGCCCTAATCTTTAGCATAGGTATACTCGTAGACGACGCAATCGTGGTGGTCGAGAACATCGTCCGACACTACAGGATGCCCCAGAACCAGAGTAGGCCGCTTGTAGAGGTGGCATCGGAAGCTGTAGATGAAGTCGGAAACCCGACCATTCTTGCCACGTTCGCCGTTATAGCCGCGATCCTGCCGATGGCGTTTGTCGGGGGACTTATGGGACCGTATATGCGGCCCATTCCTATCGGCGCATCGGCTGCTATGATGTTTTCACTGCTCATTGCATTTATTGTCTCACCGTGGGCGGCTTTTCGGCTGCTCCGAAGTGAGGCTGACCACAGTGGGACCCACGAACACGCCGGCGGAGAGGTTGAGGGCTGGACCACTAAGCTCTACCGCAAGGCGATGACTCCGCTGCTCACAAGCAGACTGGCCCGAACCGTGTTTCTGGGTGGGGTTGTAGTGCTGCTGCTCGGAGCAATGTCGCTTGTGGCACTGAAGATTGTTACCGTAAAGATGCTGCCCTTTGACAACAAGAGCGAGTTCCAGGTAATCATTGATATGCCCGAAGGGACGACGCTTGAACAGACCGCCACTGTCACCAATGCTATCGGCAGCTACATCAAGACCGTTCCCGAGGTGACTGACTACGAGTCTTACGTCGGTACCGCAAGTCCGTACAACTTCAACGGCCTCGTACGCCACTACTTCATGAGAAGTGGCGCGAACGTTGCCGACCTGCAGGTGAACCTGGTCGGCAAACACGACCGCAAGGCCCAGAGCCATGATATTGCGAAACGCATTCGGCCCCACGTCCAGGAGATCGCCAGGCAATACGGCGCTCGCGTAAAGATAGCGGAGGTCCCGCCGGGGCCGCCGGTTCTCCAGACGCTCGTAGCTGAGGTCTACGGCCCGGACTACAAACGTCAGATCCAGGTGGCGAGCCAGGTAAAGAACATATTCGAGACAACTGAAGGCGTAGCCGATACCGACTGGTATGTCGAGGACGACCAGCCCAAATACAGGTTCGTCTTGGACAAAGAGAAGGCGGCGCTGAACGGAGTTTCGACCGAGCAGGCGGCACAGACACTGCAGCTTGCGGTAGGTGGCTACCTCAGCGCTCGTTACCTTGCTGACGTCCATGGCTAGCGGCCGATGAAACGCCAGAAGGTCTTGCCGAGCCAGTTTTCGACGTCGCGCGTGATTTCGTCGCGTGTCAGATGCCAGCCGGACGCCAGCAGATCGCTGTACTTGTCGAACAGCACCTTGTGCATGATTGCCTTCGAGTGGCACCACTTGTAGATCAGCTGATCGATGACGCGTGCGTCCGAATGCTGCGGCACGAACGAGAAGCCGAGCATCTCCATCCGCATCCGTGTCATGTCCTCGATGATGACCGGGTTGTTCAGGAACCACCAGCAGCCGAACAGCAGCATGTTCCTGAACTTGCGCGCCAGT
>JBBRAE010000062.1:0-8707 GCA_038207085.1 Armatimonadota bacterium | reverse complement strand
CATACGGTTTCAATCCTCACCGGCCCCGAAGAGCCGGTGCAATGTCAGTAACGTGGTCAACAATTAGTTTATCATCAAGTTTCAATCCTCACCGGCCCCGAAGAGCCGGTGCAATACCGATACCCATTCGCCAAGCAGTTTGACGAAGTAGTTTCAATCCTCACCGGCCCCGAAGAGCCGGTGCAATGGTCATACTTGAGCCGGAGTCTTCGGCCTCCTAAGCTCAGATGACACAGCATTGGCTGATAACATCAGCTTACACGTCATATATGAACTTGTCAACGTCCACATCTGTTCACGCTGCGAACTGTGCGCGAACGTGATACGTGACGACAAATCACTTCCGGTCCGCGCAGACAAGCTTACACTATCAGCGCATCCTCATCGAACCGGACGTACCTGTCCAGTCCGTAACTCTCGATGTACTCGCTCCTGAGGCCCTTCAAGCGGTAAATCCTCAGGCTGTCCCGGTCAGGGTCGATGATCTTCACAAGCTTCGAGCGGAACCGTTCATACTCGGTGTCGTTCACACTACACTCGAACACGGAGTACTGGACTCGCTGGCCGAAGTTCTTGCACGCCTTCGCGACTCTTACAAGCCGGTTTCGGCCTTCCTTGTCCTCTGTGTTCACGTCGTAGCACACCAGATAATCCTCACGCATGATTCACCTCGGATAGTATGGATAATACTCACGCATGTCTCCGCGCAGATGCCTCGCAAGTATCCTTGCCTGAAGGTGAGGCACAAGCCCAAGCGGCGTCTTTGTCTTTAAGAGGGAGTGATGCACCTCCGTCTGTTTGCGTTTTTGATACGCCGTGAGCAGGATCTTCCGACCATCATCGGTGAGCCTGACCGATCCCCCCGTCCGAACATCAAGGTGCTCCGCCCTTATCTCTTTCCTGTTCACGAGCGACAGAGCAAGCCTGTCGGCGAGAACGGGACGAAACTCCTCCATCAGGTCGAGCGCAAGCGCGGGTTTTCCAGACCGGAGCGCGTGCAAAAACCCGAACTGGGGGTCAAGCCCGATTCCTTCGGCAGCCGCCGTACAGTCACCAAGCAGCAGTGCGTACAGGAACGACAACATGGCGTTTATCCTGTCCCGAGGCGGTCTGCGGCTTCTCTCGCCGAACTTGAAATCCGTGCGCTGAGAGAGGATCATGTGGTCGAACACGGCAAAATAATCAGCCGTCGCCTGGCCTTCATATCCCATAGCTTCATCGACACTCACGGTATCTCGAAGCTTTACAAGATAGTCCGACATCCACTGCGCGGCTTTACCGATATCGGCTTTCTTCTCGTCGTTCTGAGCTTCCCGTGCGGCCCGAAGCAGCACAGCCCGCATGTTCTGTATCTTTCCCGCGACAATGGAGCGGGCGATCTCGGCCCGGACCGTTTCATCGGCATACGATCGGTACTGCGCCTCCCGGAGCAGCACGTTTCCAGACACCGGCCCGACGACCCTCGCCTGGAAACGCCCGTTCATCGTAAGAAACGTAACACCTCGACCCTCACTCGCGCACTTGTGCATCAGGTGAGGGCTCATCATGACGCTCCCAAAGCTGACGATGCCGCCGAGGTGATGAAGCGGTGTCTGCAGAAGCGTCCTGCCGTCTGACTCCACCTTGGCGGTCTCGCCTTCAAGGTGAACGTAAGCACCTTGCGTCATTACGAATAGCGTGTTTAGGAGTTCCCTGCTCATTCCGGCGCCTCCACTTCCGTTGGATGAAACACGTCGAACCCCACCGTCACATTTGCAGTCGATGGCATGCAGACGTGATTGAGCGAGCAGTTCGGGCATCTGTCGTCGTTTACAGGCTCCGGGAGCTTGCCCTTCCGCATAGTCGTTCTGATCGAATCGACTGCCGTGAGCGTCTTTTCTCTCAACTGGTCGGTGAACTCGACCTCCCTCCTGCGCCGCGCCGTGCCGGAGTAGACCGCCCCGCGAGTAACGGGGCGGTCCAGCATCTCCTCAAGACATATAGCCTCCGCGCACAGCTGAAGATCGTCGTGCCGGGACGCCTTTCTCGTATCTATCTTATACTCGACGGGAAAGACCGTGCCGCCTGTGTGGAACTCGACCACATCGGCCTTTCCCTGCAGTCCATAGCGCTCCGACCATATCGGCAGCGCCCTTTCGACCTTGACACCATCTTCAGTAGTATCAGTCGGCTGATCGACCCGCTCGTGCGCCATCGATCCACGCAGCGTAAAGACGTTCTCATCGAATACCTTTTCGATGTGGATCAACGCGCACTGGCGCGGACAGTAGCTGTAGTGCTCTATCGCGGAAACGAGCACGATTTCGTCGTCGTTCCATTGTGGCATAGGATCACCCCACTACTTGGGTCAAAGTCAACCCTTCCGGCAGCGGCGACTCGTCAACGGCGACGATATAGTCGGTAAACGCGCGAGATGCTTCGACTCCATCTTTGCGCTTCGCGGATATTCGCTCGAACAAAGAGTGAGCGGGCGCATCTCCCAGCGGGTTTTGGTGGGTGAACACATAGAGCCCCCGGATACTCATGAACCCGCGAGCCGCCGAGTGGTCCTGGTCCCACATGTTCACCAGAGCGCTCCAGAAAAGCTCCATGTCTTCGCTCGTGACACCAGTGTCTTTGGCGAATTTCGGGGAGAAGAACCCACGGCCAAGGTAGAGGCCGTAAGGAAGCATGGGCTTCCGACCCATTTCAGTGGTTTTGCCTTTGCCCTTCTCTTCCTCACCTTCGACAACATTCGCGTCCTCAGGTCTTGTTACCGCTACCCGTGTGATAGAGATGTCCAATGGTGAGATGGGGTCGATGGACCTCGCGAAAGTGAGCTGAACAGGCCCCCGCACCTGGCCGCAGTTGACGCCGGTCGTCATTACCGCGCCAAACATCCGGATATCGTAGAAGTTCTCGCACATCCAGCATCGCACGGTATCAACATCATTCCGGTTCTGTTTTGTGCCGGCGGATTTGATGCCTTTGGCCGTGTACGCGCGCTGGTGCATATCGTTGAGCGCTATCCCTTTGTTCTGAACGTATATTTTGAACCTGCCATCGTCGCCTTTGGCCATGTCAACGAAGTCGCGAACCTTGCGTTTCAGGCATACGTCGGTGACCAGACCCTGCATGGTCTCCGGGTCCACGCGCGGCATGTTGCCTGCGTCTGGGTCGCCGTTGGGATTGCCATCCTGCACATCGAACAGGATGATGAAGTCATGTCTCAACTCTGGATTGGTAATGGTGCTGTTCATTATTCTGTTGCCTCCTCTGCTTCAAGTTCCTTGAGCTCTGCCCTTGCTCGCGCATCGGCTCTGTTTGACGCTTTCTGGTGGTAGTAGCCCAGGGAGAACATCGCCTGCTCCCGGACGTTCAGGGTCTTCGGGAAATCGCCGAGCGTCTGAAGGATGTCCTGCACTCGGGAGTCAATGGCGTTGTATATGCCCGGCCTGTTCTTCCTGAGCTTTGACATATGCGCCACCTGGAAGTCGCGCATGAGATATCCGAAGACCGTCGCGGGCGCGGATGATGCCGCCCCGTAGTATCGGTCAACAAGTGTGGCTTTCGGCCTGATGGCCACTTTCTGTGCGGCCTCCAGCTCTGCCAAGAGCCTCCCGCAGAGATAGCCGGGCGAGGTGTTGTCGGGTTCCAGCTTTTCCATATAGTCCTCCTCGAATGATTGAAGTTGTGATAGCATCACGGCTTTGATAAGCGCCGCTCGATTCCTGGTTACGCCCTGCTCCGCCCTGTTGCGGAGCACTGCCTGATTGAGCAGTGATTCGGGCATGTGGCCGCCACTTAGGGCGCACCGAACCATGGCCCTCGGCACGTTTGCCACCATTTGGTCTGCTTTCAGATAGATCGATGCGGCAAGTCCGTACACTCCGAATTGGCGGCCATCGCCTCCGTCCGTATCAACGATCCCTTGCAAGGCAAACCACCGCCCAAGGTTAGTTTTGACCGTTGCCACGGTGGTTTCCAACCAGTCCCGAACGACGACCCTGCCGCCTGACGCGGAAAGGGTGAGCGCATAGAACTCATTTGCCCGAACATGACCCACACCTTGTCCCGTCCTGTAAGATTCCATCAGTCTCAGCACATCCTCTTCAGTCGGCTGCGAAAGAACCGTTGTGGGGTTGAAACCCACGTCCTCTCTTGCCCAAAACAGGTAAATGGTGGGGCCGACCCTAAGATGGTGTTGGTCACTCCGTATCATGAAGTTGATGGAATTGGCGAATGCCTCCCCACAGGCTCTACAGACCGGGGATACCAGTGAAGCCGACAAGCCGTAGGACTCGAATGCCTCGCTGTTCGCGGAGATCATAGCTGTGCCTGATGTCTGCCCACCGGGCACTCCCTTGATCTTGACAGGCAGCCGTTCTTCCACTTGAGTCACTTGTCCGCATATCAGGCACTGCATCACGGTCCCGCCCGATAGGGTGTCTTTTGACCAGAAAGCCCTTACCGAAGGCAGGTCTACGGGCATGGTCCCATCCACGCGGAATGTGAAAAGATCACCGTCTTCCGCCTCTTTCGGAAGCAGTGAGTCCTTATCCTGATAGAGAAGAAGGAACTCTTGCACCGCCTTGACCGTCGACTCCCCGGTTTCGTCAGCGCATTTCTTGATGAGATCGCAGAATGCACGGTGCCGTTTGGCTGACTTGGGATCGTCACCTGTTCCAAGCACATACTCCGCGTTGTCCGCCAGAAGCTTTGCGGCGATCTTCACCGTGCGTCCGATGTGCGGCACAAGGAACTCCTTGCCTCTGTCTTTGCCCTTGGCTTCGCCGCTGGAGAGTGGCACAAAGCCGTTTCCTACGAGACGGCCATCCAACCCAATATCAATGAGCCAACGGATTCTGGTCTTCTGGTACATCGGGGGAAGCGCGTCCGTTCGGCTTGCGAACTCAGCCAATCTCTGGAGTATCATTGGGCACCCCTCCTTCCATACACGGCACCCTGAGGTACCGATAGAATCCCGTTCTCCAGTTTCGCATCGAAAAACCTGGGAGTGCCGGAGCCGTTCGCCCCATAGTCAAGATCGCCGAGCATCAGGCCGAGGTCGTCCGTGAGGTCAATCGGCCTCTCGCTTCCGTCTAGATCCGAGAAGTCGGCGGCGAACTCGCGGCAGCCGAGATATGGATGGTGCATGCACTGTCCGCGCTGGACTCTGCGCCGGAACTGATCACGGTACTTTGCGACATCCGAATCCGCGTGTGACCTGAGAACAATATCGGCCTTGATGACATACGCCACGTCACGAAGCGCAAGGGTATGCCGTTGAGCGCGGTCCTCGTCAGCATAGAAGCCCCCGCCTTTTTCAATCCAGCCTGCGGCGGCCCGCTGACTTTGGCGAGTGTTGATCTCGTTCCTCACGATAGAGAAATGCCTGATCGGATTCAGAACCCATATATCGCGGATACGCCACTCGAACTCCGGCTTCCAGAAGATAGCTTCAAGCACTCCGCGAGCGGCTGATGGGGTCATGACCGGGTAACTGACGCGTTCCACCTTCATTTCTGGTCTCGTAAAGCACGCCAGTTCGCCCCAGACTTTCACTTGCAGGGGCGGTGAGTTGTCCATGCTATTTACTCCTTTCATGCAATCAGATCGGCAGGATCAGTAAGTTGCTCCGATATGCCGGTTCTTTCATCGTATGACGCGGCCCAGACGTACAGGCCGTCAATGACCTGGTCTATAAGACCGTCACTCAGGTATTGCTGAAACTGCCAGCGAAAAATGCTAACTGTGTAGGATTGAAGCTTTCGCCAATCGTCTCTGGACACGTGCCCCTTCCTGCGCACGGCGTCCAGAACATCGCCGGGTCCGGGATCGCACCAGCGAACCACTACAGGCACGGTATCCTCCGTGATCATCTTGAACTTGTCGGCAGTCTCCGGGAAGTTCAACCGCTGGCGAAGTCCGCATATTCCATTGGCATCCACATTACTGCTCTGCCAGAGACGATGGAAGTAGTTGTCGAATACTGCGGGATCGTGCAAATCGCAGCCCGGCTGAGAGAGCGTTATCCCAGCCTCAGACATCGCGGTTCCGTAGACTCCCCTCGGAGCGCGGCCATCCTCGGGTGTGAAAATTATCACACTACCCTTGTCCAACTTTCCCTCACGGTTGCATCGGCCCGCAGCCTGAACTATGCGGTCGAGCGGCCCCATGGCACGAAAGACTACGGGAAAGTCAAGATCAACCCCTGCCTCAACTACCTGAGTAGAGATTACCCTGCACGGTTCCTTGTTGCCGAGTCGCCGTATGATCTCAGTGAGAACCTGTCTTCTGTGCGCCGGGCACATGAGAGTGGAAAGATGTAGAGCGCTTGGATCATCAAGCAAACCGAACAGTTCCAACGCGTCCCTGCGGGAGTTCACTACGCAGAGAACCTGGTCGTGCTCCAGCAACTCTTTGGCTGCGCGTTCCCACGACCATGTGTCAGCAACGATGTCGTAATCCACCCTCTTCAGCGACTCGAAATGTCGCTCAGGATCTGGGACCATCTCAAGAAGCGTAGACGTAAATCCTTTGAGATATGGATTCTCGCCCGAGATGGCGGGTTGAGTAGCTGTGCTGAGGACAAGGGTGACTGCGTAGTGCTCCACCAACTCCTTCAAGACATCGAGAATGGGTTGGAGCAGACCGACAGGCAGCGTCTGTACCTCATCAAGCACGAGCACGCTGTTCGCGATATTGTGAAGCTTACGACATCGTGATGGTTTGTTGGAGAAAAGGCTCTCGAAAAGCTGGACCGTGGTGGTGACGACGATGGGCATATCCCAGTTCTCCGCCGATAGTTGGTGTCGAAGCTCAGCCTCTGATTGCTTTTCAGTCGGATCGGGCGGCACGTCTACCGATGAATGGTGCTCCAGAACGTTCTCCTCGCCTAATATGCCCTTGTAGGTGTGTGCATTCTGGTCTATGATGCTGGTGTAGGGAATTGCGAAGATGATGCGGTCCAGGCTGTGATGTATGGCGTGTTGCAGGGCGAAACCCATGGCTGAGCGGGTCTTCCCGCCTCCTGTCGGCACTGTCAGGCGATAAACACCCTGGGGATTGCTACTCGCTGCCAGACATGCCTCATATATTTCGCGCCTGGCTTGGTTTACGGGATGACCAGAGGTAGAATCGGCGCTGTCCAGGAGAGACTTCTGGTCATGCTCGAACAACCGCCACAGTTCGGTCATAGAAACAGCATTGCCACGCAGTTCAGACTTCCTGTGATTGAAATGCGCCTCGGTGTCCAGCCAATCGGCATCCACAAGACCTGAGAATAGCATCCGCACGAAAAATTCGCAGGCGGTCGCATCGTTTGCCCATTCGGGAAGATCAGGGGCGCTGAGTGTGCCAGGCAACGCCGTTTCCGCGTCTGCCATCCAGTCTGGCAACCGCGCACTCGCGAGCGATGCCTTTAACGCGGCAGTGTCCGGTATTCCGCCATGATGTCCCGCTGCCGCAAAGGCCAACAGCGGTGTATTGTTCCTCTGTGCGGTCAATGCGCCATATATCGAATGCGGAGTACTCCGGGGCCGTGGACCACCGCTTGTTTGATGCAGCCAGCATCCCAGCAGATAGCGCTGAAAATCGGGATTGAACTTGCCGATGTCGTGGAGCAACCCGAGGGTTTCAGCGATCCCACCCGCTCCGAACCGGTCAGCGAATGATCGTGAGAGCGCCGCCACGGTTGCGAGGTGATCTGAGAGGGTATGCCATGCGCCCTCTGAGTTCGGGCTGTGTGCGTGCAACTGTTCTTGAGACATGCAGTATCCCCCTAACCCTGCCAGCATAGTGATAGCTGACAAGCATTATTATACTACATATACACCGGCAATGAAAATGTCATAATTTGTCAGTGTCATGGATATCACACTGTTCGAGGCACATCATACGGGCAGACAATCAGGCCGCTATATGGAGATAGAGTTATCTCCACCCCAAGCAGATCGGGAACGCAACCATCTCGATTCTTCCGTTTGGCAGTCCCGGCATTACCCGACAAACTGATACGAAAACTCACAAATTCGTGCTCAGAAAAAGCTGTGGACTCACTTGGCTGAGTCCAGTGTCAATAGGCACAGAAAATTGACCCACCATCGGCGTCCAATATTGTAAGCGTCAAACCGTCCCCACCTTGTGCATTTTCCACGCTTAAGCGATACTATCCAAAACGCTAAGTCTTGGAGGATCGTGATGACGCATGCGAAACGGCGCAGATTGTGGCAGGCTCGGTTGGCGGAATATGAGGCGAGTGATTTGACGGTGAACGAGTGGTGTCTACAGAATGGATTCAGAGTGGACCAGCTGCGTTATTGGCAAAGGAAAGCCAGCAAAACCGGCTTTATCGACGGCCAGAGCCAATCCTGGGCATGCGTGGAGCTTGTGAATGATGGTTGTGTGGATGCGGCGAACGTGGCGGTGATCTCCACAGATAAGAAACAAGCGACGGGTGAGCCGGGACTGACTGTCCGCGTTGGAGCGGCGACGATCGAGGTGCGGTCGGGCTTCGATTCCGCGTTGCTCTCCGACGTGCTGCGTGTGGTGGTGGCGACATGCTGAGCGCTGCTACTCCCAATCGAGTATATCTGGCCTGCGGGCATACCGACATGCGCAAGTCCATCGACGGCCTCGCGGCGATAGTGAGCTTCCAGTTCAAACTCGATCCATTCTCGGACTCTATGTTTGTCTTCTGCAATCGAGGCCGCGACAAGCTCAAGAT
>JBBRAE010000061.1:0-8748 GCA_038207085.1 Armatimonadota bacterium | reverse complement strand
GATATCAATCAATACAAGGATTGAAACTCTATCCTTACCTCGCTCTCACTATCCAGTTTTCAAGGTTCTCCACCCGAAGACTATCGTCTCGGGCACAAGGATTATGTTACCATATCCGTATTCCCTTGTCAACATCTTTTTAAACAGAATGTTGGAGGGAACTCTGCGCCTGGCTAGTTTCCTAACCGGGCACAAAGTATATCTTACCTTAAAAGCGTTCTCTGTGTCAAGCCCCTTTTGGAGGCTTGTTTCACTTTGTCGGCCTTTCAACAAACAACCCGGAGCAACTTACCGCTCTGGGCACAAGGTAGATTCTACCTCAAAAGCGTTCTCTGTGTCAACCCCCTACTGGAGGTTTGTTTACCACTCGGTCAGCTTCTCAAACAGCCGTCCAGAGCAACTTTCACTCCGGGCAACGAGGTATATACTACCTCAAAAGGCTTCTTTGTGTCAACCCCCTACAGGAGGTTCATTTACCACTCGGTGGGCCTTTCAACAGACAACCCGGAGCAACTTTCACTCCGGGCAACGAGGTATAGCTTACCCCATAAGCAGGCTTTCTGTCAACACCTTTTTTCAAGAACATTGCAACTGCCTTTCAGCAGTGTTACAGACACCCAGGCAAGCGAAAAGGCGGGCAGACAAGTCTGACCCGCCAAACATTCGACACTCCGATCGAGAGCAAATTACTTGCTCGCGCCGATCTTGTACATGCCTGTGCCACACTCTGGGCAAACTCCCTTAGTTGCGGGCTTGCCATTCTTCATCGTGACCGGCTGAGCATCCTTCATCTCTCTCTTAGCCTTGCACTTTACGCAATATGCCTCCATAAAAGTCACCTCCCTTCATTTCTGCGCTCGCAGGACACACCGACAACGGCCGAGAGTCCTCCTGACCGTGAGCGGGCCTACGTGCCCCAGCTCGCCGCACCGGCAACTATGCCGTCGAAGCGAGTCTGTTTGGAGCTTATTTCGACAATGGAAGCCGCGTTTCCTTCCTGCGAAAAGGCCTAAGAGAATTATTTTTGAGTGAAAGTGTATATTTCACATCATGCCGCAGACCAAAACCGCCCTCTTGGACTCGTGATTTCGGGTCGGACGTGTGACGATGCGTCCATAACAGGGGTGTATACGAGTTTCAACGATGACACACAGGGGCATTCGAGCTTAGATATAGCATTTCAGGCGTTCGTCCTGCTCCGAGGCTGGGTAGAACAATATTATATTGTTGACTATGTATAGAGGGCTAAATATGGCACATACGGGCATTGTAAGCATCATCAAGCGTGACGGGCGTATAGAGAAGTTACAGCCCGCCAAAATCGCCTCGGCTGTCCGAAAAGCGCTCCATGCGACTGGACAGGGCGACGGCGAGGTGGAGGCAGGGATCACCGAGCGAGTCGTCTCCGCCGTGGTCGATCGCTTCGGCGGGCATGCGCCCCGGGTGGAGGACGTGCAGGATATCGTCGAGCAGGCGCTGATGGAGGCCGGATACCCTGAAACAGCCAAGGCTTACATACTATATAGGCAGGAGCGCAGTGAGGTCCGAAGCGTCAAGCGCTTTATCGGCGTCGAGGACGACCTCAAACTCGGGGTCAACGCCGTCAGTGTGCTCAAGCGCAGGTACCTTGTAAAGGACGAACAGGGTCGCGTGGTCGAGACGCCCTCGCAGCTCTTTCGCAGGGTCGCTCACGTGGTGGCCGCGCCTGATCGCGCGTACAACCCCGAGGCCGATCTTGCGTCGATCGAGGAGGAGTTCTACCAGATGATGGCGGGCCTTGAGTTTCTGCCGAACTCTCCTGCGCTTATGAACGCGGGGACCGACATAGGGCAGCTCGCGGCGTGCTTTGTGATCCCCGTCGAGGACGACATGAACGGGATATTTACGTCGCTTCGGGATATGGCCCTTATTCATCAGTCAGGCGGCGGGACGGGGTTTTCGTTCTCGCGCCTGAGGCCCAAGGGCGACCTCGTCAAGACGACTATGGGGGTTGCCTCCGGGCCGGTATCCTTTATGAGCATATTCGATGAGGCGACCAACACCATCAAGCAGGGTGGACGCAGGCGCGGGGCGAATATGGGGATCCTGCGCGTCGACCACCCCGATATCCTCGAGTTCATCACCTCAAAGTCCAAAGCAGGCAGGCTTGAGAACTTCAATATATCGGTCGCTGTGACAGACAGCTTCATGGATGCGGTCAAGTCGGGCGGCGAGTATGAGCTTGTGAACCCCCGTACGGGCCAGGCGACCAAGACGCTTCGAGCGCGGGACGTGTTTGATATGATCGTCGCGATGGCCTGGCAGAGCGGCGACCCTGGGCTTGTCTTTATAGATAAGATAAACGACACCAACCCCACCCCGCTTGTTGGGCAGATCGAGTCGACCAACCCCTGTGGGGAGGTGCCGCTTCTGCCCTACGAGTCGTGCAACCTGGGGTCGATCAACCTCGCAAGGATGATCACCGGTGGGGAGCTTGACTACGCGAAACTCGGTCGCGTCGTGCGCTCGGCGGTGCATTTTCTCGACAACGTGATAGATGCCAGCCGCTATCCGCTCCCTGAGATCACCTCAGTGACGCGCGCCAATCGCAAGATCGGGCTAGGGGTGATGGGGCTGGCCGATGCGTTGATCGAGCTTGGCATCCCCTACGACTCCGAGGTCGCGCTTGAGTTCGCACGGGAGGTTATGGGGTTCATCTTCAACGAAGCCGAGGAGATGAGCCGGGACCTCGCGGAGGAGCGCGGGGCGTTTGACAACTACGGGGGGAGCGTCTGGGGCGTACCGGGCGCGCGCCCTCGGCGGAACGCCACGGTGACCTCTGTAGCGCCGACGGGGACGATCTCGATCATCGCGGGGTGCTCAAGCGGGATCGAGCCGCTCTTTGCGGTCGCCTTCGTTCGCGACGTGATGGAGGGGACGCGGCTCCTTGAAGTCAACACGGAGTTCGAGCGAATCGCGGAGGAGCGGGGGTTCTACTCCCGCGATCTGATGCTGGAGATAGCGCACAAGGGGTCGATTCAGGAGATACCCGGCATCCCTGAAGACATCAAGCGCCTCTTCGTCACCTCGATGGACATCGACCCCGCCTGGCACGTTCGCATGCAGGCGGCTTTCCAGAAGAACGTCGACAACGCGGTCGCAAAGACCGTCAACCTGCCCCGCGAGGCAACACCGGAGGACGTGCGGCGCATCTACTGGTCGGCCTATGAGTCCGGCTGCAAGGGGATCACGATCTACCGCTACGGCAGCAAGCCCGAGCAGGTGCTCTACGTCGGGCCGGTCCTTGCGCGTGAGATGGGCGAGGTGGAAGTTGTCTCGGCTGAGTCGGAGTTTGCGGGAGGTTGCCCGTCGGGGGCTTGTCCGTTTTAATGCCACGACCTTGATCGCGCCGGGTGTCTCACCCGGTGCGGACAGTCCCAGGGTCTCTGACCCTGCAACTTCACGTGCGATATCAGAACTTATGAGGTATAATAAGTCTGCCGGTTAGCCCGCTTTATTCGTGAAGCGAATAAAGCTCTCGCTAGCAAAGCATTATTCACGCTCCTCGTGAATAATGCAGGTTAGGCAAAAGGCGGACACTGAGGACCTGTATCAATGGATAAAAGCTACGTTATAGAGTGTGTCTGTTCTTTTGCTGAAAAGGCGAGACAGAGCGTCGACGTGCAGCAGGTGATTCTATTTGGGTCATACGCCAAAGGGACCGCGACCGAGCATAGTGACATCGACGTGGCAGTCGTCACAGACTCTCCCGTGGACGACTGGCTGGAAAAATCGACTCAACTCTTTCGCCTGCGACGGGACATCAACCTCTCGATAGAGCCAGTGCTGCTCGATTCCCTCTCGGACCGAAGCGGGTTCCTGGAAGAGATACGAAGAACGGGCGAACTGGTATACGAGCGAGAGACAGCGTAACATGCTGACCTTGATCGCGCCGGGTGTCTCACCCGGTGCGGACATTCCCAGGGTCTCCAGACCCCAAAGCGCACGGATCGGGGTCCGGAGACCCCTCAAATATGCGTGCCGCGTCAGGAGACTCGGCACGATCAGGCAAATAGAGTTCACGGGTGACATATTCGCCTCAGCCCAGAAAGGGCGGACACATTGGTCCGCCCCTACAGCAATCCGCGTCCACTCAGCTTAACTCCGCAACCATCCCCAATATCGCCTCCGCCTCAAGCTGCTGACCTATGCAAATCAGCACCGCACCGACACTTGGGACGGTGGAGGTGGGCATCAGGTTGACCTGATCGTAGGACTTTTGGATGACCTTCCAACCGTCGCCGGAGACGTTTGCGAAGCCTTTGGCGCGTATCACGTTTTCGGGGAGGCGGCTTAAAAGGTTGTCGAGGGCGGCCTGCTCGATCTCGCGGGGGAGCGGCAGGGCTACCGTGCAGAACGACGCGGGGAGCTCGTGGGTGTGAGCTTCGTGATCGTGATGGTGATCGTGACCGCAGCCGCAGGTGCAGTGGGAATGGGTCTGGGTTTTGGCGCGGGTGTTCAGGATGCCTAGAAGATTGTCGTGGCCAATGTCGCCGTAGGTCGCCCAGTGTTTGCTCGAACTTGGGGAAAGCGCCGTTACTGCGTCTTCAACTGCCGCGCGGGAGCTTTCTTCCATCATATCTCGTTTGTTCAATATAAGAATATCTGAGGTTTCTACCTGTCGGATCGCCACTTCGGCAGCCTTCAGCAGTTTGTCGCATCTCGCTGCATTGAGCAGGCAGATAACGTGCGAGACGGCGATCTTGCCGACAAGCGCTGGAACGGCGAGGATGCTTACCACGTCGACCGGGTTCGAGAGTCCGCTGCATTCGATGATGATCAGGTCGTAGACGTTGCGCTCGATCACGTCCCAGATCGTCTCGGAGAGCTGCGACTGAAGCGTGCAGCAGACGCAGCCGCCGACCAGCCTCACCTGTTCGGCGTTCAGGTCGGACAAAAGCTCGCCGTCGACATCGATATCGCCGACCTCGTTTACGATAAGCGCCGGTCGCTGGCCGGTCTCGCGGCAGAGTGGGATCAGATGGCGCAGGAAGGTCGTCTTGCCGCAGCCCAAAAATCCGCTCACTATTATGACAGGAATACTCAAAGTCACGTTGCTCCTCAGGTGGTTGGTTCTCAAATAGTATAGCGGGTTCTGAGCTAGTTTTGAACCACGAAGGACGCGAAACCGCGCGAAAAACACGAAATTTGGATTCTACCGACCTGCAACAGTCTTACAAGAAGTGTGCGAGTGTCCGGGCCTAACATTTCGTGTTCTTCTTCCCCTTCATGCCCTTCGTGGTTCAAAAAACCCATCTTGAAATGCCTGCTCGGCTTGCGCTATACTTCTCTCACGCTAAGTGTTTCGAAAAGGAGAGTCAAAATTGGGTTCAGCAACAGTTTTCGTTGTCGCGCTTACCACGGCGCGGATGATTATGCCGGGGATGCCTAGCATTCCTGGGATGCGTGGGATGGACAAGTTCAACGCCCCCACAAGAACGCTTACTATGGAGCTCACAAGCCCCAAGAAGGCCGACAAAACGTCCAAAGCGCAGTGCGCGATTCCTGAGGGACTGAAGCTCGGGCCAAAGGTCGACCTCGTGATCGATCTGCCGGAGCCTGCGCGCGAGGGCAAGCCGGAAAAGCCGGAAAAGCTCGAACAGTCGCAGAAAGACTTCAAGCTGAAGACCTACTGGGGATGCTCGGAGACAGTCCCTGCGGGACAGCCCAAGGTCATCTCAAGCAAAGAGATGAACGCTGCGGTGCAGGAGTCGATGGCCAAGAACAAGAACTATCAAGCGGCTTGGAAGCATGCCTTGGACACCGCCGACGGCTCACGCGCCCACTACCCCGGAAACAATGCCAAAGATATCGCCAAAGAATCCGCAGCGCCCGGGGACTATCAGCTGACGACCAACTACGCCGGCGGCACATCGATCACCTTCGGCGAGCCGCAGAACTTCCTCGCGCCCTTTGAGATCATCAGCCCGACAAAGAAGGTCGACTGGGAGAAGGGCATCCGAGTGGAATGGAAGGCCGTCCCTCACGCGCTCGCCTACTACATCACGGCGTTCAGCGGGAACGAAAACGAGATGATCACCTGGACATCGAGCCTCGACCCGAACACCGGCGTCGACGTCTCCAGCCGGGCGCTTCCCCGCGCGACGGTGGATGCCTATGTCAAAAACGGCATCCTGATCCCCGCCGAAAAGACGTTCTGCTACATCCCACAGGGGATATTCAAGGACTCCAAAAACGCAACACTGATGCTTGTTGCGGTCGGAGCCGACAAGACCCAGGAGAAAGACGGCATCAAGACCGAAGTCGTCGTCCGCTCAAACGCAACCACGATGCTTGGAACGATGGGTGGGCCTGGGATGGAGGACGACGAGCAGACCGACAAGCACAAGATCAAACCGTCCGACGATGACGGCGACGCGGCAGACAAAGGGCTCGACAACGCTGAAGAGGGGCTGAACAAGGCAGACGACGTTGATGGCGCCGCCGATCGCGCCAAAGACGTGATCAACCGCGCGAAGAATATCTTCAAGAAGAAGAGATAAAGTACAGAGTGCTGGCCGCCCAACACCGGGCGGCCACTTCTTTATTGTAAGTATTGGAGTTTCTTCTTTGTTGGGATCGATCTCAAGGGCTCACAGGATGGCGCGCTTGGCCTCGGGGCCCAGAAACTCGTTCAGCCGCTTGTTGCGAGTCATCTCGCTGCAGGTACTCTGTCCAAATTGGTAGAACTCAAGAAGCCTCGCCGCAGCAAACGACGATGCGGGGTCGGCCTCGGCCATCTGCCAGCGGATGGACTCGGTCGCCGCGTGGTCCTTGGCTAGAACACTTTTGCCATAGAGCTTCAGCGTATCGGGGCGCGAGAAGTTCGGCTTCGCGAGCGCCATCGGTCGGCTTCCGAGTTACGGGGAAAGCACAGGAGTTTTCCGACCTCGATATGGTGCTCGTCGGAAAAGAGCCGATTGATTGGAAAAATATTGAAGCCCTGAAAGACGCGTTCTCGGAGTCAGACCTGCCGATAATGGTCGATGTGCTCGACTGGTACGCGACACCTGAATCGTTCAGGTCGATCATACTGGGCAACTACGAACTGCTCCAAAAAGCGTAATATGGGTTTGTTACGCGTAGCCCCTCGCGCCGCCGCAGGGTTTGCAGGGGAAGATGGCGTCTTCGAGCGCCACTACGCTGATCGGCGAGCCGTTGCGCTCTTTTTGCAGATAGTCGTGGTAGTAGCGGGAGATGATCGCCGACTCGAAATCGGGGATGTCGCGGTCACGGACCAACGCCACAACGCAGCCGCCGAAACCGCCGCCCGTGAGCTTTGCGCCGAGCGCGCCTTCTGCGCGGCAGATACCGGCAAGCAGGTCCATCTCAGGGGTACTGATCTCATAGTCGCGCGATGAGCTCTCATGCGACTCGTTCATCAGCTTGCCGAAGCTCTCCATATCGCCTTCGCTAACCGCGGTCGCCGCCTGGTCGACCCGCCTGCCCTCGCTGATCACGTGACGCGCCCTGTCCTTCAGGCGAAAACCATCCCTGGGCTCCCGAACGCACTCGCCGGACTTTGTCCCAAGCGCAGCTTCCCTGAGTCTGGACGCGGGCATGCCGACGAGCTTTGCCACCTCCCGAAGCGGGGCCGGGCCGTCGGGAAGCGTCTCGATCGCTTCCCTCTGCTGCTTTGCCGAAAGCCTTCTCAGGCCGCCAAGAAGCGTGAGCCCTCGATTGGGGCCAAGCTTCTGCCCTACGGTCATGGTTAGGACAGCGACAGCCAGACGGCACTCAGCAACCCGGCACTCGCAGGCCTCGACTTTCGCGACGTTTGAGGCGGTTTCCATCAGGCTGTTGCAGACCACGAACGAATACTCCCGGGGAAGTGCGATCGCAAGGGTTGAAGGCGGCAGGCTCTCTATCTTGAGCGTTTTCCCAGGCTCGGCAAGCGTTGCGGCGGCGGTAGCGATTGCGGTCGAGCCGTCGCGTGCGGAGATACGCGCGGCGAGGTCGCGGGGCTCCGTAGCTATATGATTTGCCCCAAGGATCGCCATCGCGCACGCCGTGACAAGAGCGGTCGAGCTTCCGAGGCCGCTCTGTGAGGGGATATCACCAAAAACGCAGCCGTCGAAGCCTCGAAAACACAGCAATTTACCGCCACTGGTGCATATTCCGACGGAACAACCAACGTTATCACCAGTACGGTTACCTGGGCCTCGTCCCTGACAAATATTGCTACGATTACCACGGGAGGATTAGCTACTACCGTTGCGGTTGGTACTACCTCAATCAGCGCCACTCTGGAAGGTCTCAGCGGGAAAACAAACCTCGCTGTGACGGCTCTTGCACTGAACAGTAAAGGACTGCAGATGACTCCGGAAAGCCCGGTTCTGGGTGTCGGAACGACACAGCAAATGACTGTAACTGCGACCTTTATTGATAATTCGACCCAGAATGTGACTGCCAGTTGTATTTGGGGATCTAACGCCCCCGTGGTAGCTACAGTCAACACTGCCGGACTGGTTGCCGGGGACTCTAGTGGCATAGCCAGCATCACCGCAACTTGCCTTGGTCAAACTGTGGCAACTGTCGTTACCGTTAATTAGAAATGAAGATTTGGACATTACCGAAGCCAGGAAGGTATTACATGAAACGAATCTATCCGATATTACTAGCTCTGTGTCTGCCGATTATTTTCTGCGGTCTGGCCAATGCCCAGCATTCCGGCCCCTATGTGGGGGGACTGCTGGGGGGAAACGCTCT
>JBBRAE010000060.1:0-9478 GCA_038207085.1 Armatimonadota bacterium | reverse complement strand
GTCTTCTGGTCATCGAACAGGTTCCAGGGAATGGCAGTGCAGGGATCACCGGCGCCAGTCAAAGCGGGCGACCCGTGGTATCTCCATCACGCTACCCTACCCTACAATCTTGCAGATCAGAACGATACCAACGGCGTTTACAAAGGGGCAAAGGGAGCTTACAACTGGAAATACGGCATTGAG
Source organism: Armatimonadota bacterium (assembly GCA_038207085.1). Taxonomy (GTDB): domain Bacteria; phylum Armatimonadota; class UBA5829; order UBA5829; family DTLH01; genus JBBRAE01. The sequence goes on along the minus strand of JBBRAE010000060.1, from coordinate 9,295 downwards.
CCGGTCGCAGCTACCGATTTGCCGTCGTGGTGGAAGGCTCCGCTTCCGGGAGACAACGACTACCCGTTCCCGAAGTTTGCGTTCCCGACTGGTGCAAACTGGCCTGCTCCAGCTCCCACTGGGGCAATCGAGAGCTCAGTAAAGTATTCGGCCCCGTTTGCAGCAACGGTCGAAGGAACACCAGACACATGGCTCTTCTGGCAGGGACAGGTCGACGTTCAGGACGCAGTTACGAACAAGATCCAGCGCCAGTCGACGATATTCTACACCGATGCAACAAATGGAAGCGTCGCCAGCGTAGCGACGGGCACAAGCGGCCTATACAGCCTTGCTCGCGACCCGTTCGCAGCTAAGCAGAACCCAAAAGCTGTCGTTTATCGCACGGGCAAGGGCGCAAACAGTGCTGAGAATATGCTCCTGGTATGGAACGGTGGCGACGCCGGACGCTGGAGCCTGTATGCGGCGTATAACTCATCGGGGACTACACACGAACCGAAAAACTGGAGCCAGGACATGAAGCTCAAGATTCCTTCGTGTCTGGTTTCAGCGTCGGAGCCGATGGTGATCCATCGTCCGCTGCACATGACTACAGCAGACGACTACTTCGACGTAGTTTACACCGGCGCGTGGAAGTATGATCAGTCGACCGACATCATCCTGTCGCGCTACCAACTGAAAAACCCTGACACGAAGCCGTCTATGAAGGTCATTCCACTTCCTAGAGTGCTCGGCGAAGAGATGCTGCGCGATACCAAACGGAACGTCTACACATCAGAGCACCTGGCGTGGCTCAGGCCGCCAACTGCGGGCGCGGTCGACCAATGGGCAAACCCGAACACCTGGGAACCGTTCATTCGAGTGGTCCTTCCCAACGGACAAGCCGTAAGCGCTACCGACGGCAGTTACCGAGCGACGAATAACGGCACGTGGACCGCTGGTGTGGCTCTCAAGCCGTCCCAGGACCGCGCGACCGACATATACACCTATTCATATACAACTGCAACGAGCACCGACGCGTCGGCGATCCTCGGGCAGACGCTTGTAGACTTCTCGGCAGGCATCGTGCGCTTTACCAACCCGCTGCCACCGAACACCAAGGTCTACGTCGACTACACGCCGCAGGCTATGAGGCTGACAAGAGGTGTCGAACAGGACAGCGCGCCGTTCGTCTTTATCGAGAAGACCAAGATGTCGGCACTAGGTAACCCCAAGCCGAACCCCGGCCTGATCGGCAATAAGGATTCGAGCGGTAATGAGACGTTCCCGCCGGTTGACCGCCTGTGGGTCTTCTGGAGAAAGCCTTCGACAAGCGGCGTTCAGTCGAGCACGATATACTACAAGACATATCGTATGGCGGCTGATCTGAAAGACGCGACCGGCACTCTCAGGTCTATGAAGCTGGAAACCGATGGCACGCCTGTCTACACCGATGTGGCGGTCACCGGCGGCGCCGGTAGCATGCCGATGGAAGTAAGCTGGGACGGCAAGAAGTTGTATTTCCCCGCCGATGTGGAGCGATATCCGGGTATGCCGGGCTACCCTGGGAACTTCGTGCTCAATTACGACGACTATCAGAGTACTACTGTAACGATCGCCATTAACACGCTCACCTGGCAGGAGGAGCTTCCTGAAACGGCGCTTCCGACCAGACAGCGGGTGAACGAGGGCCAGGTCAGCGCGTTCGCCGACCCCAGCGTCAGACCTACCAAGGTCTGGGTTTTTTGGTCCAGCACACGGGCCGGAAAAAGTGATCTATATTATCAGACGATAAGCCCGAACTTTAGGGCGCTTTATTGAGTCTAATAAGTGAGTGATGGGAATCGGAGCCCCAAAAGACTCCCCCATCACTCCTTTCACACAGGATAACTCTTGCCAGAAGTGCCTGGTACTTATGCCTGGGGATGCCGATAACAAAATGGCGGGCGCTTCGCTTGCTTGCGGGCTTGTGAACTGTTGTTGAACCAATAGGTTTGCACTGGCAAACAGCCCACCGTGAGCGCAAAACGAGCATAATGTCATTTGACACGTCAGCTCGATTAGTGTTAGCATATGTGTCGGCAACCTCTGCAATAACGAGGAAATGGGATAACAAAGCATGGCTCTGTTTGGAAAGTCTAACCCGTCTGCGGTGGTGGGGCTTGATATCGGCTCAGAGTTGATCAAAGTAGCCGAAGCTAAAGTCGCCAAAGGCGGTATCCGTATCACTGGACTGGGGATCGCGCCAACACCGGTGGGGACTATCGATAACAACGTCGTAGTCGACCCCAAGACTCTTGGCGCGGCGATCAAGGCGCTGCTGAAAGACAGCGGCATCAAGACCAAGACGGTCGTCAGCTCGGTTTCCGGGCAATCGTCGGTGGTGGTCAGGGTAATTGACGTGCCCAGGATGTCGGATCCGGAGCTCGCTGAGACGATGAAGTGGGAGGTCGAGCGACACGTGCCGTTCTCGCCCACTGAAATCCTTATGGACTTCGCTCCGATCGAAAAACCCAGCGCGGACCCAAACGCACAGAGCATGGAAGTGCTCCTTGCAGTCGCTCAACGCGACGCTGTTATGGCGCACATTGAGACTCTTTTCGCCGCAGGGCTCCAGCCAAATGCGATCGACGTTCAGCCACTCGCTGTCAGCCGACCGCTTGTGAAACCAGGAGACCCGACAAAGCCTGGAATCGTGGCCATCGTCAATATCGGAGCTAGCACCACTGAGGTCGAAGTCTTTGAAGACGGAAATCTCGTCTTCCCAGGCCCGCCGCTTCCAATAGCCGGAATCAACCTCACGCGTGCAATCGCTGAGGCGCTTGGCGTCGCTGAGGATGAAGCCGAAATGCTGAAAAAAGAGCACGGAGCGGCCGATCCAAGCGCGATGGCGCAACCCGCCTCGGACAACGACACAGGCTTTGACTTCGGCGCACCGGACGACTCGATGCCGGTATTCTCAAGTTTTGAAGGCACGCAGAACGTAACGCCCGGTGCCGATCCGGAACCAACCTCTACTGAGCCGACGCATTACGACACTGCGTTTCAGCAGGCCGATACGGATTTCTCACCGTTTGATTTCGGAGGGGCTTCCCCTGCCGCGGAGGTTCCTGCGACGCCTGAGACAACGGGCACACCCATTTTCGATATCGCAGGCGATGACGTCTTCGATCTTGGGCGAGGCAGGTCCGAAGAGACAGCGAGCACGTTTACACCGCAATTTGATCTTGACGAACCTGATCCTGTCCAGACGCCCTCGTCAACCATTGATTTTAATCCTGCCGGTGGCGACTCGGCTGTTGGCTCACACAACGTGTTCGAAGCGGCTAATATGGACCATTTAGCCGCGCAGGACGCGCAGACTTCGGTTGCTGGAAACAGCACCGCACACATCGTCAACCAGGCGATTGCGCCCGTGTTGATCGAGCTTGCAACAGAGATTCGAAGGTCACTCGATTATTACACTACGCGCTATGGCAGCCGACCCGAGGAGGTTTACCTCTGCGGCGGCACCGCCAAGCTTCGTGACCTCGACGTATTCCTTGCAAACGAGCTTGGAATCGCTGTGCATATTGCCAACCCCATGTCATCTGTGTCAGTGAACTGTCCGAAGTATACGCCGCAGTATCTCGACGAGATCGCGCCGCTGCTTCCGGTCAGCATTGGACTTGCTATTCGGGATATGTTAGGGTAAACCCGCGTAGAGGGACTTGACCTGAGGAGTTATTCATAGAGTTATGATAAAGATTAATTTGCTGCCTCCCAATTTATACGAGGGAAAGGTGATCCGAAACATCGGCATCGCGTTTGGTGTGTTTGCACTCGTGATAGCCGGTGGGATGATCTACTGGAACGGAACAATCACCGCAAAGACCGCGACAATCGCTGAACAGGCCACCTACGCGGAACAGCTCTCCAAGCAGGCCGACGGCATAAAGAGCGAAGCCACGAGCATGAGATCGGGCATAGCTCCTATCACGGACAAGGTGAAGTTCTTCGACGCTGTAAAGGTTCATAATGAGTCGTTCGGTGAGCTTTACTCTGAGGTTGCTCGTTTCACCTACACAAAGGTTCGATACAGCCAGGTAACGCTTAACCCCGATGGCTCTCTAGCGCTGCAGGCGAGCGCTCCGAGCATTGGAGACATCGGCAGGTACCTGCTCAATATGTATACGGCAAAGCATCTCTTCCAAAGCGTAGTCGTATCGACGGCGCCGACACTTGCCGATATTACATTAAACGCAGGCGCAGGGACGACTCCTGCTGCTAGCTCAACGCCAACCGCGCCAGCCAGCTCATCTGGAGCTGCTCCTACAGCGGCTACCGCGGGTATCGAGGCCATCGCGCGATCTCAAGCAAACCAGGTGGCGCTCAAGCGCGGCAAAATGACGTTTACGTTCGCCATGCAGTGCCAGCTTACACCGGACTGGAAGACCAAGATCACAGCTCCGGTCGCGCCGGGCGCTCCTGCCGCTGGCGCTCCGATGTAGGTGTTATTGTAAAACGGGTTAATCGGGCTAGATCAACGACCAATCGCGCTCAATTAGTGGGCCCGCATAGTGTACCGAGATAGAAGTTTAACGCCCTGGGACGGTAAGATATGAAGCAGACTAAACTACGGAGAATACATGTCGTCATCATAGGAATTGTGGTGTGCGCTATCATTGGCGCGGGCATGTTCTTCGTAATGATCAAGAAATCAAATGAGGCAATGAAGGCTGAGCAGGCCAGGCTCGACCAGTTTGCTCCGACGGGCACGCCGAGCAATGTCAAGGCTGCTGAAAAGGATCGCGATGCGGCTCGAATAGAGGTTGCGGATGCGCAGAATACGCTCGACAAGTATATGCGAGCAAAAATGCCCTATCTGAACTTCTCTGACCCGCCCGGCGCGGACCCCGGAACCGGTCGCGCAACCGGCATGCTTGCCTTGTATACTGAGGAGACACAAAATCTGGCTCCCCTACTCTACCGCTTTGCGGGAAGAACTCCCGGAGTTGCAGTATTGAGCGAGATTACTATCCCCGCGCCGCCGTTCAACCCGAACGACCCCATGTTCGCGCAGGACGTCATCACGCTCGCTGTCGGCAAAATGAAAGTCCGGGGATCCTACAAAGCAATTATGAACCATATACGCAGCTGGAGCGCGTGCGGACGGCTTGTGGACATCAATGCGCCGTCCTTTACTGGAACTAGCCCTAAGCTTGAGTGCGAGTATGACATGACAGTCTATCTGATGCCCAAGTTCAAGGCCGACACCACTAAGCCGCTTGGTATTGCCAGCGCCGCGGCAGCGACACCGTAAGGAAGGCGCGGGAGGTAACATAAATGCAGTGGCTTCAAGACAAGAAAAATCTTCCCATAGTGATAGTAATATTTGTGCTCATTCTTGGCGGAGTTGGCTTCTTCTTTTTCAAGATGATGAAGCCGGCGGACCCTTATGCCGATATGGGTTCCGGGACGGACACGACGACTTCTGCATCCGCGCCTGATGCGCCGCCGGTCACCACAGCGTCAGTACCGGTACAGACGGCTCCCGCCCCTGGTGCAGGAGTGGTCCCCGTTGTCGGCAAGCCCATGCCCAAAGAGAAGTATGCGGAAGATCCTTTCCTGCCACTTGGGTGGAAACCTGCGCCGAAGGCCATAAGGCAGGGACCAGCGCGTCTTAGGATACCGTACGTGCCGCCGGTCTTTCTGCCGCCTGCACCTAAGGTTGATGCAGACGTTGCGAAATACATGTCGCAGCCGCCGAGGCGGGTGGCGGGGATCATCTACAGCCAGCGAGTCAGCGCTCTTCTGCAGACTCCGGACGGCTGGGAGACGGTCAGGCCCGGAGACAAACTTCGGGACGGAACCAGGGTAGAAAGAATCGAACGAGACAGAGTTGTGCTTCGCACGACCGACGTCAAGCCGAGGTTTATTGAAGTTAAGCTCGCAGCAGCCGCCATGATGGGCGCTGGCGCTCAGCCGGCCGCGAAGACTCCTTCATACAACCCGGGCTATTCACCTGACGGCAATATGTAATGGAACAGACTGAGCCTTTGCACAGTCAAATGAAATAGGGTCTCTAATCAATTAGTTTTTCTGGTGTGAAGTTTCCACAAGGAGGCATCTGGGATGAAAAGATGGATAAGGGTCGGAAGCGCTGTTGCCGCTTTTCTCGCTATCGCGGGAACAACGGCTGTCGCACAGTCCGACATCAAAAAAGACGAGAGACTGAAGCAGCCGATCGTGCTTGATTTCAAAGATACCCCTATCAGCACGGCGCTACAAGTGCTCTTTACCGGAACCGGGATGAACTACGTCATCGAGTCCAACGTCTCGGGTGTCGTCAAGAACATGCACATCGAAGTGCCGTTTGAGCAGGCTCTCAAGGCTCTTCTCAAATCAGTGGATCCTCCACTGGTATACAAAAAAGAGCCGGGTGGAGACGTGTATATCATTAGCGTCAAGAAGACTGAGCCTATTATCACCGAGATGCCAGTCATCGATACCAACCCTATCATTGAAGATGTCGCAGCAAGCCAGGACACGATCATCGAAAAGATTTCGCTTAACTTCCTGGATGCTTATATTGTAAAGGCGCTGATCGAAGGGACCGCCGACACCCGCGACTCGCAGAGTTCCAGCGGGCTCGGTGACCTCGGGACGTCGACAGGGAACAGCAACCGCAGCAGTGGTAGTTCAAGCTCCAGTAACAGCTGGGGCAACCGCAGCAGCGGTAGCGGCAATAGCTTCGGCAGTGGATCAAGAGGATTTTAGGATTGAAAGCTCGTAGGGATATTTGTAGGATGCTACCGCCTTACTGTAGGAGGAAGAATATGTCAATTAAGCATAGGTCGGGGTGCAGTGTAAAGCGCGTGTTTTACGTCAGCGCGTGCCTCGCCGTAGCCCTTGCCGCGTGCTGCGCCGCGCTGGCCGGAGGCAATCCGTCGCACGGAGTAATGCTCGACGTGCGTGATGCCAGGCTGGCGGAGGTTGTTTCGCTCCTTACCCAGCAGAGTGGCGTTAATATTTTCATAAACACCGATGCAATCGGCAACAAGAAGGTCACCGCGCGGGCTGAGAATATTTCGCTCGACAAAGCGCTCGACCTGGTTGTCAAAGCAGCGGCTGGTGTCAACTACTGGAAGGACGAAGACGGCAACTATGTCATCGGTGGCGAGCGGCCCGTCGAGTCCAAGAAGATAGATCTGACCGAAGCCCCGGTGTTTGTCCCGCAGGCTGAAACCGAGTATGCTGCGGAACCTGTGGCAATCAAAACCGAGACAATCAAGCTTCAGAACTCTTCCCCAGAAGAGATTCTCGTTGCCTTGAACGTTCTTGCTCCTTCCAAAGACTTCTTCGGCGGCAAGGTATCGCCGGTTACCGCAGTCAGGGACTATGACAATAATACAATCGAACCGGTGGGCAGGAGTCTGAACCCCAGGAAGCCGGCTCGCAGGATTGATGAGCCCGCCGCGCCTGCGATTGACCCAGGAAGCTCGAGCCTCGACGGCAGCGCGGGTATCGCCGGCAACGAAACTACAGGTAGAAACCAGTATCGCCCACCTTCAAACTCAGCGGCAGCACCTGGTCGGACCTCGGCCCCGACCCAAACCGGCGCTAACAATCAGAACAACCTGCTGCCGGACGGCATCGAGAAGGTTATGCCGTTTGCGCTTGATAACTCACTGATCGTCCGGGGAACCGAAGACGGTATCGCCGAGTTCAAAGACATCGTTCACCTGCTCGACATTGCGCCGAAGCAGGTTATGGTCAAAGCCGAGTTTATTGAGGTCAGCACCGACGATATCAAGAGATTCGGTATCGACTGGAGCATCAGCAGACTGAACCAGTCATTTGACACGACGTTCAACCCGCCTGGAAACGTTATCTATGATCTCACATCTGGCAACCTGACCGCGTCGCTTCGCGCAGAGCTCACTCGGGCATCGGGCAAGACGATCAACGCGCCAATTATTACAATGCTGAACAACGAGGTCGGCCAGATATCGATCGAACGGGTCATCCCCTACTGGACATCGACGGTTATAGCCAATACCAGCGGGAACGCAGGCAACACCGTAGCTTATGACGTGAACGAACTCAGAGTATCTACGGGACTTTCGGTACTTCCAAGAGTTAACGGAGACGGAACGATCACTCTTACTATGGCTCCCCAGGTCGAAGACACCGGCAGAATCTTCTCTGGTCCTGACGGCACCGAGATCCCGGAAACCAGAAGCCAGAGCATCGCGATTCGCCGAAGAGTTATGAACGGTGAAACGATCGTATGCGGCGGCTTCATCCGAAAGAACGATACGTTCTCTGAGACCAAGATTCCGATTCTCGGCGACCTGCCGATCGTAGGCCCGCTGTTTAGATCGACTCAGCGAACCAATTCGGACACCGAGCTTCTGATTTTCGTTACCCCGACGATCATTGGCGAGAGATCCGCAGGGAGCGCTATCGGGGTCTCTCCGTAGCACAGACTTCAACTACATACGACGCCTCACGCTCGTTGCTCGAGGCGTCTTGATTTAGCTTACCCCGTGGGGATTGCCTGCTAGTGCAATCCCCACATTCCGTTCTTGGACGGTAGAGCACGCCAGCACCTTCGGCAACGCTCTGCTGTCGCCAAGAGCTTTATGCACGATGAGAACGTAAATGGCAAAAACGCTATTTACCATGGAGGTTCCCCATTGTTCCGCTTCCTGACCGCAGGTGAGTCACACGGCCGCACCCTTATGGCTATCGTAGATGGCGTTCCGGCGAACCTTGCGCTTAGCGCTAGGGATATCAACGCGGAACTGGCTCGTCGACAGACCGGTTACGGACGCGGTGGCAGGATGAAGATCGAGACAGATCAGGTGGAGATCCTCTCCGGTGTGCGCTACGGCAAAGCGCTCGGCAGCCCAATCACCCTTGCAATTGCAAACCGGGATTGGGAAAACTGGACCGAGAAGATGTCTGCGGAGCCCTTGGATCACGAGCCTCCGAAAAACGCAGGCGTCTGGGTGCCTCGCCCGGGACATGCGGACCTATCGGGGATGATCAAGTACGATCAGCCGGACATGCGCAACATCCTTGAGAGAGCGAGTGCCCGGGAAACTGCAATGCGCGTTGCAGTCGGTGCTGTCGCGAAGGCGATTCTCGCAGAAATAGGGATAAAGATCGCAAGTCATGTGCTTATGATCGGTGGAATCGAAGCCAAACTACGTGATTTGCCAATAGATGCGCTTAGAGAGATGGCTGAAGCTTCCTCTGTTCGATGCCTTGATCCTGAGGCCGAAGAGAGGATAAAGGCCGCTATCGACGCTGCAAAGAACGATGGCGACAC
>JBBRAE010000059.1:0-9536 GCA_038207085.1 Armatimonadota bacterium | reverse complement strand
CAGTTGTCTACGCCAGGTTCTGGCAACAGTCAACATAGGTGGGCGGGAGGCGCTATCAAATGTTCTGCGTTAAGCAGAAAGGGGGTGAAATATGAGACAGATATTGCTATTAATGCTGCTGTTGCTTGTGGTGTGCACAGTTACGCCGGGTGCGGCAGATTCAATCAACTGGGTGAAGTGGACTGGGGATGGTTCCAATGGCCACTGGTATGCACTGGTGAGCACCATCAATGGCATCAGCTGGACTGATGCTAAGAGGGATGCCGGGAAGTACGGCGGCTACCTCGCCACGCTTACCTCTGAAGGAGAAGACTACTGGGTCTTTAGCTGGATTGTCAAGCCTGCCTATAATACGGGCTCCCTAGTATATGGGCCGTGGCTGGGCGGATATCGGAAAGCGGAATCCACTGAACATGACGGAGGCTGGCAATGGGATACAGTTGAGGGGACTCCTGAGACATGGTCCTACACGAACTGGAACATTGGAGAACCCAACAACGTATTCGGTGGAGAAAACAGCCTGCATTATTTCTTGCCGGGTACTAACGGATCCAAGTGGAACGACGCTCCAGACAGCACCCAGTATGGCTTCAGGAACTACGTGATGGAAAGCAACGTCTCGCCTGTTCCAGAGGCCGGCACGGTCGTAGCAGTTTGCTCGATCTTGTCGCCGTCATTTCTGTTCTTCCGCAGAAGACGCAAGTAAAGCAAGTCGCAAGCATAAAGACATAATAATCCGATCCGGAGCCACTTCAGGTAATCTGTAAGCGGCTCCGGGTTGGAAGAGACGTGGGTTGACGGAAAGGTCTGATTAGTTACCGTCGGGTATGGCAAGCGTGGTTTCCGCTATTATTCGTAAAGTATTAGTTCTCGCCCTGACAGTAATCATACCAGTATTGGATATATAAATCCGTCAAAATTAGCACTTATTGACAGCTGTATTAACTGAACTTGTCGTGTAAACTGATCAATAGTTAGTGGTATCTGGCGAGCAGGCAGCAAGAGTCAGCCGCGTTGTGGATATGGACTGCGCCAAGGATAGCCGAGTGTAACAAAATAAGATCTGCCCCAATTGTTGTTTAAGGGGAATGAACCCGCACGGTATAGTGCGGGACGGAGGGTAAAGGTGAGAAGCGTTTATAGGGTAGTTGCGGTGCTAGCGGGAGCGATGGCTCTCTGTGCGCCTGTGTCCGCCCAGTCCGGCTACGGTTTCTTTGGAAATACGCTAGAGGACCGGGGGCGAACTGACGATAGCGGAGCGTCGAACTTCACTGTCATTGATACCGCTCCAGCCTTTCAGGAGTCCGGCAGGATATCTCGCTGGTTCTGGGATGCCCAGCAGTGGGCCACCAATGATATCGGGCAGCAGATGGACCTTATGGTATGGCGTCCGCTGCAGAATAACACTTATCAACTGATGTTCAAACAGAGCGTCGTCAGCAAGGTGTGGGGCGCTCAGTCCACTGCCGCCGTTGGGTCCTTTTGGATCCAGCAGGGCGACGTGCTTGGCTACTATGTGCCGGTCGGCTGCACACCGGTACTGGCGCTCGACTATAATGCGTCAGGGGGCGGCGCCGATGGATACTGGCTCGGCAGTGGCGGGCTTGACGTAGGCACGACCCACACGTTCTCTGATGTTAACGGCACGCGCAACTATTCGCTTGGCGTCAATACCGTTGTCCCTGAAGCTGGCACCGTTGTTGCCACGCTTGCCATTCTCTCCCCTGCCGGTCTTTTCTTCCGGAGGAGATCCCCCAGAAAACGGGATATGAGTGGAAACCGAGGGAGGGGACAGCTATGAAAAGCACACTAAGAGTTTTGATAATCGCCTCATGCCTCTGTCTGACGGCAAGCGTTGTCGCCTGCGCCTACACTTGGCAGACCGAGAACGTCGCATCCGGCCAGTACAGTTCGCTTGTGGTCGACGCCGCGGGCCACTCACGCATCGCCTACTACGACGTCAGCAGCCACTCGCTCAAGTATTCGGTGTCTGACGGTTCAAACTGGAGCACAGTGACCGTAGACAGCGCCTCCAATGTCGGGCAGCACTGCTCACTCGCCCTGGACTCCGCAGGTAACGCCAATATCAGTTACTATGATCTCTTGGCGGGGCATTTGAAGTGCGCGCGCTTCAACGGGTCCACCTGGACAATTTTCACAGTCGATGCCACCGGCAACAGCGGACAGTTCTCATCGATCGCACTCGACAATTCCGGCAATCCGCACATTGCCTACTACGACTACGACAACGGCGACCTGAAATACGCCGTTTTCAACGGATCGACCTGGTCCAAGACCGTGGTGGACGCCACCGGTGATGTCGGGCAGTACTGCTCACTTAAGCTGGACTCCGCCGGACTCCCCAGGATCAGCTACTACGACTACGACAACGGCGACCTGAAATACGCCGTTTTCAACGGATCGACCTGGTCCAAGACCGTTGTGGACGCCGGCGGTAACGTGGGCCAGTTCTGCTCGCTCGCACTTGACCCGGCTGGCAGGGAGTGCATCAGCTACTACGACTACACAAACCGTGATCTGAAGTATGCCGCCAAAAACGGCGAGGCTTGGGCCACAGAGACCCTTGACAGTACCGGCGATGTCGGCCAGTACACGTCATTGAAGCTAGACAAGCTAGGCAACCCGAGCATAAGCTATTTTTCTTTTGGCGCGATGCAACTTCGTTATGCAGTGAAGTCTGGTGCAGCGTGGAGCAATTTTGTGGTTGACAGCGGATCAGGGTATCTTACGTCACTTGCCCTTGACCCGGCGGGGTGTCCTCGCATCTGTTACTACGCAAGCAGTTCCAAGGCGCTGAGATACGCATATCCCGCCTACCCATCCGGCAGGCTCGCTCCGGCAAAGGCCGGTGGAGACTATGTCCCCTTCGAACTCCAGCCCATGGTAGTCACGGGCGCGTTCGACGGTTTCTTCTATGTGCAGACGGACCCGCTGTTGCCAGGCAGCGGAGTGTGTGGCATAAAGGTCGTAATGCCCGGTTATGGCCTGGCAGTAGATCAGAGGGTCGTCATTCAGGGGGCGCTTGACACCGGCGCTGACGGTGAGCGGTTCCTTGTCCCTTCAGGTCTGACTGTGGCAGGGACGGGGCACGTCGCCCCTCTTGGCATTGTCAACAAGTATCTTGGCGGCAGCGACTGGCCCGCCGGCAGGGCTCCCAGGACCGGACAGCAGGGGATCAGCCGTTACGGTGCTGTCGGCCTGAACAACATTGGACTCCTCGTCACCGTCTGGGGCAGAGTCAGACAGGTGCATCCCGACGGCTGCTACTTCTATGTTGACGACGGATCCTTTGTCGTTGATGGCACGGTAACCGACAACATGGCAAACCTCGGAGTCAGGGTTCTGGCGGACGGCAGGTCGCTTGCAGGCAAGTATGTCTCGGTGACCGGCATTAGTTCCTGCACGAGTGGGAGCAGTGGCATCATATCGCTTGTCCTGGTCCGTAACGCGGCCGACGATATCGTTCAGCGGCATTGATCCTAAACTGGCAGCGATGTCCTCATTCTGCAAAATCAGAAAGTTATTGACTTTCGGGCAGTTACTTAACGTATATGCGCTCAGTTTCTAACCCGAAAGTCCATAATATTTGAGTATGCTCTTGATTAAACTCAAGAGCATACTCGTTTGTCGATTTTACCCCATGATACTGTGCTTGTTTGCTGGTTTTATCCTACTGCTGATGGGGTAATTCGATTAATCAGGCATTCATGCCAGCTTGACATACTAGACTGCTCGGTATACAATGAGTTGTATGGTGATTTGGTGCTGATCAATGAGTGATCAAAAGTGTCACCTGACTCGATTTTGGTGCCGAAACCAGCCATAGCTGGATGTGGTTTCCGTGTAGTTAGTTGCTCGCAATCTCTACAACCCTCGAGTCCTCTAAGCACCACGTGTCCAAAACAGCACTATTTGCTCCATCGTCGTGATTGGGGGTCAGTTCTTCATGGGGATCAGTTCTAGACAATGCTTGAACAGCAGGACACCTGTCCTGCAAAAACCGATATGGGTCTTGGCCGCTCTGCTCTGCGTGTGCCTGTTGCACGGGCCAGCGCGGTGCCAGGTCAGCAACGACTACATCCTCGGTCCCGAGGACGTGATTGCCGTAACGGTACTGAATCACCCCGAGTTCTCCGGCGAACACTTTATCCCCACCGATGGCAAGATATACCTCCCGATCGGCGGCACGGTCTCTATTGCAGGCCACACGTTGGTCGAGTCCTCCAAACTGATATCCGCGAGCCTGAAAAGTGAACTCCGTGACCCAGACGTCACTGTGACCCTGAAGTCTCCCCGTCCCCAGCTTGTCTATGTGATGGGCGCCGTCAGGCAGCCCGGGCCTTACCCTGTAAAGCCCGGCTGGAGGCTCACTGAGGCCGTGACCGCCGCCGGCGGGACACCCTTCGGTATTGAGGCTGCCGAGTGCACTGTCAGTGTTCTCCGCGGCACGAACGGCGAGAAGCAGTCCGTATCCCTTCAGGAGGCGATGAAAGGCAGCGAGTCCGCAAATGTGTCCGTGAGGTCTGGTGACGTCATTACTGTTGAGGCAGTTGAGCTGATCCCGGTCTACGTGATGGGCAAAGTCGCCCGTGCCGGCCTCTACAACATACGCAGTAACAGCGCGGGTGTGCTTGAGGCAATCACGGTCGCCGGCGGCGCGATGGACGACGCAGCGCTAAGCAAAGTGACCGTAACCCACTTGGACGGCGCCTCCGAGACGATCAGCATACTGCCGACGACAGTCGAAGGCAAGCGGGAGACCCTCGTCAAGCTTCGCTCGGGCGACCTCGTGGTGGTGCCCGACTCGATGTCAAGGTTTGCGGTGCTTGGGTGGGTCAACTCACCCGGTTACTTCCCATTCAAGGAGAACCAGACGATAACCCTCTCAGACGCACTCGGCATGGCACACGGCGTGGACAATCGCCGCGGCGGCCTCAAGCGTGTGGCGATTCTTCGCACTACCGGAGACACGCAGGAGCGGCTTGTCTACAACTTTGAAACATTTGCCAGGAAAGGCGACATCACGCAAAACCCCGTGGTGCGGCCCGGCGACATAGTGTGGGTGCCTGAAACCGACAGCGTCGATCTCGACAGACTCCTCAGCCGCATATCAACCGGCTTGTCCTTGCTTTGGGCGGTGAACAGATGAAAAGAGGCGGCGAAGAGTTAAACACTGGTAACAGGCAAATTGTCCCGAGCGATGCTCTCCTCCCGGACCAGGCCCAGCCCCCGGTCTATGGATACCCTGCGCCAGCTCCCGAGCAGATTGAGCTTTCGCGCGTCTTTGACGTGCTGCGGCGCCGCTTCTGGATAATGGCTGCGACATTCCTGGTCGTGCTGGCTTCCGGCATTGCGTATACGCTTCGCCAGAAGCCTGTCTACGAGGCAAGCGCTATGATGCTCGTCGCGACGACCCAGCCCGCCTCCGCGAACCCCAACGACGTCGGAGTTACAAGCGACGTAGCCGCGCTCACCAGGGCAAGGTCCGTGCAGTCCCAGATCGAGCTGTTGACTAGTCCTGATGTTCTCAGGGAGACGTCAAGAAACATCGGTGATGATCCGTTGGCCTCCGGATACGGTATGCCCTTTCTTCCCGGTTGGGCAATTTCCGCAGGCGCCAAGAAAGACACCGACGTCATCACCGTGTCCGCCAAGGCCTACGACCCCGAAGTCGCTGCGACGGTCGCCAACACCCTGGTCTCGACCTACATAGATAAAGACAAGATCATGTCGAGCGAGGCGAGCCGACAGGGACGAATGGATGTCTCCAAAGAGCTCGATTCCGTGAACAAGCAGTTGTTCGTTGCGAGGAAGAACCTCGCCGACTACAAGCGCAAGACCAAGCTTGTCGCAAGTGATGCGCAGCTCAACGCTATAGCGTCCAACGCCATTGCGCTCCAGATCGAAATGGACAAGGCGAAAGTCGAGCTTGCGTCCGCGCAAAAGTCCGAGCAGGCGCTGGGAAAGCAACTTCAGGAACAGGGGCAGGAGATCGCACTGCAGCTGAGCCCTGGGTATCAAGAGGCCGTTTCGACGCTTGCCAAGCTGAACACCCAGAAGGCAACTCTTCTGCACGACTACGCGCCAGGCTCCCAGCAGCTTGAAAAGATGGATAGTGCGATTGCCGAGACCAAGAAGGTGCTCGAGCGCACTGCTCATTCCATGACATCGAACAAGCTGCAGGCGCAAAACCCCATCGTGGGAAGCTACCTCAGCTCCGTTGTCAGCACTGCCGCAGTCACGGCTCGCCTGAAGGCCGTAGCGAAAGTGGCCGACAAGCGTTATTCGGAGATTGACCGTCTGCCCGAGCAGGAGCGCTTAATGACCCAGCTTATGAGCAAAGTCGCCGTGCTCGAGCGCAACTACCAGATGCTTTCGGACAAATACTACACACTTTTTGTAAACGAAAAGTCGACGCTCCCGAGTGCACGGTTTGCCTCAATGGCATATCCGTCTGCGCTTCCCGTGGCGCCCGACAAGAAGAAGAACGTCGCGCTCTTCTCGCTTCTTGGGATCATGATCTCGGTCGGCGTCGCGACACTTGCGGAACGGCTCGACAAGAGGGTCAGATACGAGGACCTCGTGCTGCAGCTCACTGGGCAGGAACCAATCTCTTCTATTCCGAACCTGAAGGGCGCGGAGAGAGCGAACCTGCACCTGGAGTCGGCGACGCGCGACAGCAGTTTCGCCGAATCGTTCAAGATACTGCGCAACGTCCTTGTGTTTGGCAATGCCGAGAAGCCGCCGAAGATGATCGCCGTGACGAGCCCGGGACGCGCCGAAGGAAAATCTACAACGTCCGTAAACCTCGCCGCCGCGGCCGCCATTGCCGGCAAGCGGGTGCTCGTCATCGACTGTGACCTGCGCCGGCCGTCGCTCCACAAGCGCACATCTACCGACCGCACCGTCGGGTTTACAAGCCTGGTACGCGGTCAGGCAACGCTGGATGAGGTCATCAAAGCCACCAGTATTCCAAAGCTTTTCTGCCTGCCATCCGGTCCGCTTCCGCTGGATCCGGCAGGCTTCCTGAACTCGGCTCCGTGCCGGGAAACATTCGAGCTTCTTGCTTCAAAGTTCGACTGGGTAGTCATTGACTGTCCGCCTTGCGCCGGGATCAGTGATATGCAGATCATATCCACTGTGTCGGACGCTGTGCTTCTGGTTGTGTCTCTCAACCTGACCCACACCGATGACCTGCGCGAGTCGGTCAAGATGCTTTCGCTGGTCAATGCGCCCTACGCGGGGTCTGTTATCAACAGGCTCAACGTCAAGCGCAGCAAGTACGACTATTACAAGCGCCTTGAGGACATAGATTCAGAAACCGTAGCCGAAATGGCCGGTGCAGAAGTAGAGGCCGAGGCAGAGTCTGAAGGATGACGAAATTTGTCACAAGTATACCGCTGATAGCTAACTGCTAATAGCTTTCCAAGGGAGTGAAGTCGAGTGGTCCGAAGGAGTCTGAGCAAAATCGAGTCGTTGGGGTGGAGGGTCGCGCTGGCGTTCACAGACGAAGCCATCGCTGTCGTCTCCTACCTCGCCGCGCTCTGGATCCGCTTTGACGACCACTCCGCTTCCTGGATACTCGAGACCTACGTCGGGCCGAGGCTCCCCGGAGTCTTGATTTCGGCAGGCCTCTACTTCCTGGTTCTCGCAAGCTTCCGCATGTACTGGCATGTATGGCGCTTTGCGGGGCTAGAAGTGGCGTGGTCCCTGGTCCGCGCGAGCGTGATCGGTGCTGCGGGGATGGTGATTGTGCACTATGTGATGTACGCGCACATGCTCCCGCGAAGCGTCGTGTTTCTATACTGGCTATTCAGCCTCCTTGGCACCGGGTTCCTCCGGATCGTGATTCGGATATTGGCCAGATGGGTCCAGACGGAGCGCCGAGAGGCTCAGTGTGATGGCAAGACTGTCTGCGTGCGGACCGTAATCGTCGGTCCGGCCGAACAGTGCGCGGCGATCAGCAAGGCCGTCGTGCATGCGCGCACATTGAAAAACTATGTGATCCTGGGCTTCCTGGACGATCGTGACGACCACCTGGGGCTCTTTTACGGCGGCATCAAGGTCCTCGGCAAGGCGAGTCTATTGCAGTGTTTCCTCGATGAGCGAGAAGTAGATGAGGTGATCTTCGCGCTCTCTGACGATATGGACCCGGAGAGCATCCGCCCCCTGGTCCTTGAGTGCCGAAAGAAGAAGGTCCTCGCAAAAGTCGTGCCGAACCTCGCCGACCAGCTTCTTCGGACCGACACCGTGAGGCTTGAAGACATCAAGATGGAGGACCTGCTCCGCCGACCCGCGAGAGCGCTTGACGTCAAGTCCTACGCGGGCTACCTTACCGGCAAGCGCGTGCTGATCACCGGTGCCGGTGGCTCGATTGGCTCGGAGATCTGCCGGCAGATAATCAGGCTTGACCCCGCCGAGGTGATACTGGTCGGTCACGGCGAGAACTCGATCTTCCGGATCACCCAGGAACTCAGACGCGACCACCCCGAGATGTCGAGCAACATCTTCCCGATAATCAGCTCGATCACCAACCGGGAGCGGATCGACCGGGTATTCCGCCGCTTCCGCCCGCAGGTGGTCTTCCACGCGGCTGCTCACAAACATGTGCCGCTTATGGAAGAGAACGTTTGTGAGGCTGTTCATAACAACGTGATCGGCACGCGCAATGTGGTGGATGCGTGCATCGACCACGGCATTGAGCGGTTTGTTCAGATTTCGACCGACAAGGCCGCCGAGCCATCAAGCATAATGGGCGCGACCAAAAGAGTCTGCGAGATGATCGTCCGCACCGCCGCCAAGGACTATCAGAATACGACGTTTGTGTGCGTCCGCTTCGGAAACGTCCTCGGCAGCCGCGGTAGCGTGATACCCGTCTTTCAGGAGCAGATACGAACTGGCGGTCCGGTCACCGTGACGCACCCGGAGATGACTCGCTACTTTATGGCGATCCCGGAGGCCGTGCGCCTGGTGATCCAGGCAGGCGCCGTAGGCGGCAGCGGCGATATCTACACTCTCGACATGGGCAAACCGGTCAAGAGTGTGGACTTGGCTGAAGATATGATTCGCCTGAACGGTATGGAACCGGGAGTCGACATCGAGGTCAAGTTCATGGGCATCAGACCTGGCGAGAAGATGCACGAGACATTGACCGCAAACTCAGAGCAGATCGCGCCGACCAGGTACGACGGCCTGAACATGGTCAGCGGCCAGGTCGAGGCCACCTACTTAGAGATAATAGAAACAGTAGACAAGTTTCAGCGCCTGGCGTGCTCTCTTGACGGGGCCGGGGTGATTGAACTGCTCCAGGAAATGGTGCCGGGGTACGCGAACTCTGCTCGGGCAGTGTATGCGAGGCAGTTGTCGTAAGTGAGATATTGTGGCGGCAGTGTCTTGGTGGTGATGAAGAAGGTATATGATTAACCACACATGGTTTGAGGATAGTTAAGGATGAATATCAATAGTGGACAGAGCCATAATAAGTGTGTGTACGGCTTTTCGTGCATAAGTGCAGG
>JBBRAE010000058.1:0-10056 GCA_038207085.1 Armatimonadota bacterium | reverse complement strand
GGTCAACGAAAGCGTTGACGCTGTTCGCAGGGTCATATCAGACGCCGGCATGTTGGCCGAGGCAGCCGTTGCTGGCCAGCTTTCGACTCGTGCGGACGCTTCCCAGCACGAAGGTGACTTCCGCAAGATCGTTCAGGGAGTCAACAATACCCTGGACGCGGTCATCGGGCCTATCAACATCGCCGCCGATGTTCTCGAAAGTATAGCTGCAAAGGACATGACAGCGCGCATGACCGGCGAATACCGTGGAGATCACGCGAGACTCAAGGAAGTCCTGAACAAGGCGGTCGATAACCTCGATGACAGTCTGCAGCAGGTCTCGGTCGGCGCAGAGCAGGTAGCTTCAGCGGCGAACCAGATCAGCTCCGGCAGTCAGGCGCTTGCTCAGGGAGCTTCCGAGCAGGCAAGCTCACTTGAAGAGGTCTCCAGCAGTCTGCAGGAGATGGCCTCTATGACCAAACAGAACGCCGGTAACGCCAAGGAAGCCCGAAGTATGACCGAGGGCGCAAGGCAGTCGGCGGATCGCGGCGTCGAGAGCATGAGAAGGCTGTCGTCTGCGATCGACAAGATCAAGGCATCAAGCGATGAGACCGCCAAGATCATCAAGACGATCGATGAGATCGCCTTCCAGACCAACCTTCTTGCCCTTAACGCAGCAGTTGAAGCCGCCAGGGCAGGGGATGCGGGCAAGGGCTTCGCAGTCGTCGCGGAAGAGGTCCGAAACCTCGCGATGAGAAGCGCCGAAGCCGCCAAGAACACCGCGAACCTGATCGAGGGCTCGGTGGTCAATGCCGAAGACGGCGTTGCGATCAACAGCGAGGTCCTTAGAAACCTCGATGATATCAACGAGCAGGTCAACAAGGTAAGTGAAGTGATGGCGGAGATCGCGGCTGCGTCCGATCAACAGACGCAGGGCATCGAGCAGATCAACACCGCCGTTGGCCAGATGGACCAGGTCACTCAGTCCAACGCCGCGAACTCTGAGCAGTCGGCAAGCGCCGCGCAGGAGCTTTCGAGCCAGGCTGAAGAGATGAGGTCTATGGTCGGGACCTTCCAGCTGAGCGGCGCCGGGACAGGAGCCTATTCGGCTGCGCCGTTCGCTCAGCCCAGAATCCCCACGCCTGCAAAGCGCGTGAGGGCCGAAAGGGCAGCTGTTGGAGTAGGTAAGAAGAACGGCAACGGGTCATCCAAAAGCGATGCAAAACGCCTGATACCGTTCGACGATGACGAGGCAGGAACTCTGCAGGAGTTCTAAGTCTACCATAACCAGGGCCGCTTCGGAGACTCCCTTTCGAAGCGGCCCGACAACAGGCCTTCGCGCAGTGCGCGAGAGGGGTTAGATGCTATGAGCGGAGAATTACTGACGCTCGAACTGAGCAAGAAGCAGTTTGACCATATAAGCAGATTGATGTACACCACAAGCGGCGTCAATCTGCATTTTGGCAAGGAAGAGCTTGTAAAGGCTCGCCTTGCCAAACGTCTGCGCACGCTTGGTATTGTCAGTTTTGATGAGTATATCAGGTATGTCGAGTCTGAACGCGGCGGCTCTGAGATGCTTGTGATGGTGGACTCGTTAACGACCAACAAGACGAGCTTTTTTCGGGAATCGCAGCATTTCGACTACTTGAGGGAGAGCGTTCTTCCTGGTCTGGTGGGACGTGGCGGCAGCCTGCGTTTCTGGTGTGCGGGTTGTTCGTCCGGTGAGGAGCCTTACACTCTTGCGATGGTGCTGCGTGAGGAGATTCCCGATATCGACCGCAGGGACGTTCGTATTCTTGCGACTGATATATCTTCGCAGGTGCTTGAGAAGGCGAAGAATGGAGTCTACACCCAGGATAATCTCGCCGACGTGCCAAAGCACCTCGCGGCCAAATACTTCGAGGTTGCCCGGTCGGACTCGGCAGAGCTGGCGATGGCTCGGACGAACATCAAGCAGATGATCCGGTTCGCACGTCTCAACCTGATGGAATCGTGGCCCATGAAGGGGCCGTTCAACGCAATATTCTGTCGAAACGTCATGATCTATTTCGACAAACCGACCCAGCAGACGCTCGTCAACAGATACTACGATCTGCTTGAGCCCGGAGGCCATCTGTTCGTCGGGCATTCCGAGAGCCTTACCGCAACCGCTCACCAGTTCAAATACGTGCGGCCAGCCGTATATGTGAGGCAGGGCGAATGAAGCATATTGTGGGAGTGGCCGACATGAAGGTGTGCAGCGCCCCTGATGATACTATCATCACGCATGCGCTTGGCAGCTGCCTTGGAATCGTGATTCATGACCCAGTGGCCTGCGTAGCCGGGATGCTTCACGTTATGCTTCCGCAGTCGTCAATCGATGCTGAGAAGGCAAAAGCCAATCCCTGCATGTTTGTAGATAGCGGGGTTCCGAAGCTCTTTCGAGAAGCGTATGCCGCCGGAGCGGTCAAGGGGCGTATCGTGGTCAAAGTCGCGGGCGGCGCGGCAGTTCACTGCGGTGAGGGAGACGACTATTTTCAGATCGGCAAGAGAAACTTCGTTGCGCTTCGCAGTATACTCTGGAAAAACGGTGTTTTGCTCAAGAGCCACGACGTTGGCGGCAGTGAGCCGCGAGGCCTCGCTGTGGATGTCGGGACCGGCGAGGTAGTGATCAGCACAAAAGGCGTAGACAAACGCCTGTAGCAAGTAAGAGGGCAGAGGTAGTCCGAGGAGGCTATGATGGCATTGAATGTTTTGGTGGTAGACGACAGCTCAGTGATGCGATCGATGATCATAAAGACACTGACGCTTTGCGGCCTGCCGCTTTCTGAGGTACACCAGGCATCTAATGGAGTGGAAGGGCTTGATGTGCTCGACCGCAACTGGATAGACCTGGCCCTGGTCGACATCAACATGCCTGTTATGAACGGTGAGGAGATGATCAAGAAGGTGAGGGCAATGCCTGAGACGACCGACTTGCCGATCATCGTCGTCTCGACAGAAAGCAGCGAAACCCGCATAGACTCGCTGCGGCGGCAAGGCACTGGGTTTGTTCACAAACCCTTTACCCCCGAGATACTGCGGGAGACCATCACAAAAATGACTGGAGTTACGGAAAATGAGCACAGTGGAGATGGAACTATATCAGACAGCGGCCCTGACTTTTGAGGACCTCGCGTTCACGTTCCTGACGCCGGAGATGCTTGATGCGACCCTTGAAGTTGAGCCCGAGGCATCGGCATTTGTCGAGTTCAAAGGGCCTATCAGCGGGCGGATGGTCATTTCCGTGTACGGATGTGTCCTGACCGAGATCGCGGCGAACATGCTTGGCCAGAGCGAGATACCAACGGACGAAGAGCAGCTCGATGCTCTTGGCGAGATGGCAAACATCATCTGCGGAAACGTCCTGCCGAAGATCACCAACAAGACCGACATATTCAATATAGATGCTCCAAAAGCATCGAACGGCGCATCGGTATGGGCCGACGCCTCGGGCAGCCCTGCGGCGCACGTCACTCTGCCGCTTGCCGATGGCCGGGCTGACTTGATGCTGTACATAAACTAACCCGCAATATCTTCGCCATAGACGGGGCCGTAAATGGTGAGAGATGCCATTTACACAGGAGGAGTGGGCCATTTGATACGCGTACTAATCGTAGACGACTCTGCCATCGTCAGAAAATATCTAACCGATGAGTTGTCCAAATACGACGATATAGAAGTTGTTGGAAGCGCCGTTGACCCATACGTCGCGCGAGACAAGATCGCGCGGTTGCAGCCCGACGTCATCACGCTAGACGTGGAGATGCCGCGGATGGACGGTCTGTCATTTCTTGCCAAGCTGATGAAGCACAACCCGATCCCTGTGGTCATGGTAAGTTCGCTTACTCCTGAGAACAGCAAGGCTGCCTTAAGGGCGCTTGAGCTTGGGGCGGTTGAGGTCATCAGCAAGCCTGGTTCGGCGTACACCGCGCCGGACGTTCATCGTCGCCTTGTCAGGGCGATACGAGCCGCTGCCTCGGCAAAGCTCAGTGTATGCACTGGTGCATCCGCATTGGTGCAGTCCAACCCGGAGCCTGCGACCAGGATGCGATTGAACACGACCCACCGCGTGATCGCAATCGGCGCATCCACCGGAGGGACGACCGCCATCGAATCGGTCCTGAGATGTTTTCCCGCCACGTCGCCCGGCACGGTGATTGTCCAGCACATGCCGGAGCACTTCACCCAGAGCTTCGCCGATCGGCTGAACAAGTCGTGTCAGATGGAAGTCCGCGAGGCCCACGATAACGACGATGTGGTCCCGGGGGTCGCGCTTCTTGCACCGGGGAACCAGCACATGGTGCTCGCCCTGAGTGGCGCGCGTTACGTGGTTCACCTGAAGGACGGCCCGCCGGTGCATTTCCAGCGTCCGAGTGTCGACGTGCTGTTCCAGTCCGTCGCCCGCTCAGCCGGAGCAAACGCGGTCGGTGTGCTGTTGACCGGGATGGGCGCTGACGGGGCAAAGGGCCTCTTGGCGATGAGAGAAAGCGGCGCTCACACCATCGCCCAGGACGAGCAGTCCTGCGTAGTCTACGGGATGCCCAAGGAAGCAGTGAAGCTAGGTGCTGTCGACGAGTCGGTGTCGTTGCAGTCGATCCCGGCGGCAGTCATGTCTCAGTTCACTTCAAAGGACATGGCCGCCTAACCCGCATTATTCACGAGTAGCGTGAATAATGCTCTGTTAGCGAAAGCTTTATTCGCTTCACGAATAAAGCGGGCTAATAGCTCTGCATTACTGATGTTTAGCATCATGCTTTAACTGGGTACAGCATTCGTGCGGCAGCTGATGAGCTTTTGCTCTGCCGCTGCACGATGCATCCCCGGCCGATTTTGGGCTGTTCGTGCGTCTGCTGACGTGGGATGAAGTTCCAGTGCCGGAGACCGACCTGCGGCCTGAAAGTTGGCATAGGAGACAAGGCATGAGTGTAGTAACCGAGTGTCCAAGCATTGATGTTACCGTGCAGGACACCGAAGTTGTGGTGACCGGGTCAGGAGAGCTTGACCTTCGAGTCGCCACGCAGTTCGACGCCGCAGTTGAGTCTGCAATCGCCGCCGGTCTGCCTGTGACCATCGATCTTTGTCGAGCGGTTTTTATAGATTCAGCCATTTTGCAGTCGGTCGCCAGATGCGGACGCGCGATGTTCGACCGCAACCAGCGCCTGCGCCTGATGATCACACGTGGGACCCACACCGAATACGTGCTGGAAACCGTCGGCTTCGGCGCATTTATTGATATCGACAAAGACTGTGATGCTAAGCGCGCGTAGATCGTCTTCCTGGGCGTGACTAGCGTTGTGGTTACTATATCCGGCAGGCGACTAGCCTGCATTATTCACGAGGAGCGTGAATAATGCTTTGCTAGCGAGAGCTTTATTCGCTTCACGAATAAAGCGGGCTAGACCTGCCGCTTGTTCGATTCAACGATGTAGTGCGGTGCGGGTTCCCCTGTATCATCTTCTTGCTTTCTTACCTCAACCATTTGAGTTTGCTTGATAAACTGGTATAATCGTTCAGATATACAGTATTACAAAGGAGTATCATTGGTGGCGCGATACAGGTTTTTCATCATCCTTGGTGGGGCGATTCTGCTGACGGTCGCCGTTCTTCTGCTCTTGGTGAGCATCTTCGAACGCAAACAAGAAGCCAGACTCGTCTTTCCTCAGGTCGTTGAGATCAAAAAGAACGAGCCAGACCCGGCGGTCTGGGGCAAGAACTTCCCTCGCGAGTATGACGCCTACCAGAAGACCCTGCTCACAAGCGAGTTCAGGGAATACAGCAAGTACGGTCGATACGGAGGCTCGGAGGCGTTTAACAGGCTGAACAAGTATCCCAGCCTTGTCAGAATGTTCGCTGGATACCCGTTTTCGGTCGAATATCGTGAGGAGCGCGGGCATCTGCACGCCGTGGAGGATATGCTCGCGACCAAGCGCCTTGGCGATAAGAAACCCGGGCCGTGCCTTACCTGCAAAAGCAGCCAGAACCCCGGGCTCTTCGAGACCATCGGCGAGCGTGAGTTCTACAACACCCCTGTCAAAGAGCTTGTGAAGAAGCACAACATCAAGTTTTCGATCTCCTGTGCCGACTGCCACGAGGCTGGCACGATGGCCCTCCGCGTCACCAGACCGTCGTTTGTCCGGGCAATGAAGTCCCGCGGCATCGACGTCTCTAAGGCCACCCACCAGGATATGCGCACCTACGTCTGCGCCCAGTGCCACGTCGAGTATCACTGGAAGAAGTCCGACAAGATGCTCACTTATCCCTGGTCAAAGGGGCTTCGGGTCGACGATATCGAGGCTTATTACGACGAGATTGGGTTCTCGGACTGGACGCATGGGGAGACCGGCGCGCCGATGGTCAAGATCCAACATCCGGAGTATGAACTCTGGTCCACCGGCATCCATGCCCGCTCCGGGGTCGGTTGCCCGGACTGTCATATGCCCTACGTCCGAGAGGGCTCGATCAAGATCACCGACCACTGGATTCACACTCCGCTCGCAAAACCCGAGCGAAGCTGCCTCACGTGTCACAGAGAGTCCGAGGACGAAATGCGAAGCCGGGTGATTCAGATTCAGGACCGCACCTATTCGCTCCTTCAGCGCTCGGAAAAGGCTATCATGGCCGCGATGGACGGGGTCAAGCTCGCAAGAAGTGCCGGTGCGACCGACTCGGAGCTTGAACCGGCCCGAAGACTTCACCGCAAGGCACAGATCAGGTGGGATTTCATCAGCTCAGAGAACAGCATGGGCTTCCACAGCGGTGGTGAGGCCGCGCGGATGCTTGGGGATTCAATCGACTTCGCCCGGCAGGCTGAGCTGGCGGCCTACAAGGCTTTGGTCGCCCGCCAGAGTGCCGGAGCGCAGTGAGGCTGTAGTGCTGAAGTTTGCAGAGGTTGGAAGACCCATATTGGCGATTGTGATCGGTGCGTTTCTCGGTTCGTGCCTGTTTACCTTCTGGTACGCCAAGGGTTACAGCTACATGCTGAACGACCCAGAGGTCTGCGTGAACTGTCACGTCATGCGAGATAACTACCGGAGCTGGCAGGTGTCAAGCCACCGCAGTGCGACCTGCAACGACTGTCACGTCCCTCACAGCCTGCTCAGGAAATATATGTCGAAGGCTGTGAACGGCTACAGGCATTCGTTCGCCTTCACCTTCGGCCCCCCGGACGTGATCCGCATCCGTGAAAGCAACCGCCGCATCTTGAACCACAACTGTCTCGGCTGCCACGAAAACCTGGTCAACCACCTAGCAGTCGTCCAAGACCCCGACCGCCCCTGCACATTCTGCCACGCCGGAGTGGGGCACGGAAGGTAAGTCATAATCGACTAGCGAACACTTGGCATGAAATCAGCCATTGTTGGGTGGCGATTTCCGAATCGCCACCCCAAAGCTAAGACGGGATTTCCGAATCCCGAATGGCGTAATGCATGGCAATTGAACCACTAGCCCGCATTATTCACGAGTAGCGTGAATAATGCTCTGTTAGCGAAAGCTTTATTCGCTTCACGAATAAAGCGGGCTAGTAACTGTAAGAACAGACCCAAAGGATATTGTAGACCCCGATTTTGTGGCCACGATTGCTCCGACCAAGACATCGTTCGTCTACGAGGTCGAGGTCAAGAGAGTAAACTCCTCGGTCGACAAGACCATCAGTTCACACAACGAAATATTCGTCGATCTTCTGCTCCACGACTCAAAAGGCAGAGTGCTGCCGACCGACTTCTGCATCCAGACCTTCGCCGAGAATGTTGGTGACGGCTTTTCCCCAAGAGACGATGATCCTTTTTGGACCAGCAAGAAGGGCAGCGTGCGTTTGGTGACGGGGGGGATTCCTACGGGTGTTTACCGCGTGAGTCCCGTAGTTCGCATATGCGAAGAGGGCAAAGATCAGCTCATTAACCCGCGTGCCGATCCTGGGTCCGTAGCTGTGCCTGCATCGAACTCTGTGACTGTGGAGATCAAGTGATCCGATTGCCGGGGAAGTCTTCCCCGGCAATCGTTTATACCTCTTATCGTCTATTCTGTTGCCCGAAGCTCGGCCCGCCGGGGCGTTGCTGCCCGGGTTGTCCGGGTTGCCCAGGCTGCCCCGGTTGATTTCCCGGTTGCTGACCGTAGGGCCCCGGAGCTGGCCGCTGGCCTCCCTGGCCGGGGTCGTGTCTTTGGCGGAGATTGTCGGGGACGCTCTCGCCGAGTTTTTCCAGGATCTCGTCGGGACGTTCTGCCAAGCGGAGCATGTCTTCTCTTTCGATCGCATGATTCTTGTAGAGCTCGGCTAGTGACGCGTCGAGGGTCTTCATGCCGTGCTGCACGCCGGTCTGGATGGCCGATGTGATGCTGTGGGTCTTGCGGTCGCGGATCATGTGACGGATAGCGGCGTCGCAGATCATAATCTCAAACGCCGCCGCTCGACCTCCACCTATCTTTGGCACCAGGGCCTGTGAGATGACCGCCACCAGGTTCCCCGCAAGTTGCGCGCGGATCTGGTCCTGCTGGTCGAACGGGAACACGTCGACGATTCGGTCGACTGTTCTTGCAGCGCCTGTGGTGTGCAGAGTCGAGAATACAAGGTGCCCCGTTTCAGCCGCACGAACAGCCGCAGCGATCGTTGCAAGGTCGCGCATCTCACCCACGAGGATAACGTCCGGGTCCTGCCGAAGCGCCTTGATGATCCCCATATCAAACGTCGGAACGTCTACAAAGACTTCCCTCTGGCTCACAACCGAGGTCTTGTGATTGTGGTAATACTCGATAGGGTCTTCGATGGTGATGATGTGGGCGTCGCGTGTCTCGTTGATATAGTTTATCATCGTCGCGAGGGTGGTGGTCTTTCCGCTTCCGGTTGGTCCGGTGACCAGGATCAGCCCTCGCGGTAGATTGCAGAGATCTTTGATGTGATCGCCGAGGCCGATCTGCTCAAACGATAGCAGTCTGTAGGGGATAAGCCTGAGGTTGAGCGCGATGGAGCCTTTCTGGTAAAAGAGGCTCACCCTGAATCGCGCTTTGTTTCCGAATGAGAATCCGAAGTCTGCGCCGCGCTGCTCTTCAAGCTCTGCCTGAGAGCGTTCCGGAGCAATCTGCTTCATCATATACTCCGTGTGGTCGTTGTCGAGCTCGGGGTAGCCTTCCATCTTCTTCAGACGGCCGTGGTGGCGTATTGTAGGCGGGTCTCCCGTGACCAGATGGAGGTCTGAACCGTCCATTTCAACCATCTTATCCAGGAGCTCAAAAATGTCGATCATCTGCCGGTTATCTTCCATTAATTCCTCCAAACAGTGGGGACAGGCAATTTCTGTAAAACCGTACAACGGCGCTATGCGCCGTTTCAAAGCTGGCGCAAACAGCGCCAAGGGATGAAAACGACAAACTGAACCATATCTGATCGCAGCATATCACGGCGGCGAACCCATGTCAACTTTCGGTCTGGGCGATCCGCCTCCCCATTGACATCTTGTCGGTTAAACAATACCATTTGTGTGTAAACTTATATTATGCGCCCGGCTGCGGGCGGGAGGATTAGCTTAGTTTTGTCTGAACAGAAGTTTGATACGGTCCGCGATCTCGAAAAGCGCAATTCCAAATGGTTCAAGACCTGGGGAAGCGTTGCGCTCGGTGGGATTCTTCTTATATTTGTTGGCTTCGTTTCTTCGATTATAATGCTGCTTGGCTTCGCCGCGCTGATCGTCGGCGCTGTGCTGCTCTTTGTCGGCATGCTCCGCGTCATCCAGCTCTCCAAGGAGCCTATGCGCGGCATTTACTGCCCCTACTGCGCGAGCAAGAACGAGGTCTTTATCACCAAGCGCGAGATTCCCTGCGACATCTGCGGGAGAAAAATCGGCATCACCCCCCACGGCGAAGCTATCCCGCTTGAGCCGATTGAGGACGACGAAGACTGAGAATAGCTATTAGCTATTAGCTGAGCCTCTTGCAAAATGTTTCGTTTCCGATTTTGAGTGCAGCAAAGGTATCGTCTGAACGGCGCGACAGGTGGCATTCACCCATCAGTCACACCGTTGCCATTGTTGAGACATATATTGCAATGGCGAAGGCGTGAGCAAG
>JBBRAE010000057.1:0-10316 GCA_038207085.1 Armatimonadota bacterium | reverse complement strand
ATATTCGCATCTTCGCCTGTCGGTATGCTCTTGCTCGATGAAGACACGATGATTGTGGACGCAAACTCCGTAATCGCGGGCATGGTGCTTCGAGATCCAAGAGAGATTATAAACCAGCGTGGAGGCGGCGGTCTGGGCTGCATCCACAGTTTTGAGCACGAGGACGGATGCGGTTTCGCCGCTCCCTGCGCGGCTTGTCCTCTGCGGGCTGCCATTACTTCGGTGTTGGTAGACCAGACTTCGGTGCGTGGGGCTGAGATTCAGGCGACTCTGATAATTGGCGACAGAGAGGAGCATCCCTGGTTGAGAGTCAGCGCGGAGCCGGTTTCTATCAATGGCCGCAAACACGTTATCGTCGCGGTCGACAATATCACCGAACAGAAGCGAGCAGTATCGCAGCTTCGCCTGCACTCGGCGGCAATAAACGCGGCAGGTGACCTCATTGCCATCGTGGACGTCAATGGAAAGATCGTCTTCGCAAACGATGCGTTTGGTCGGCAGACCGGTTACAGCTCAGAAGAGATCGCCGGTGAGGACTTGTCACTGTTGTGGGCTCGACAGATGGAAAGACATTCCGATCAAGATGCTCTGCAAGCCGTGAGTCAGCGACTTGCCTGGAGCGGTGAGATGCAGTGCATGTCAAGGGATGGCTCCAACTACACGGCTGACATCACGATAACACCGCTGCACGATGAGGAAGGCCGTTCGGACTATCTGATAGTCATCGCGCGCAATATCACGCAACGTAAGGAATATGAGGGCCTGCTTGATTATCAGGCGCACCACGACGCACTTACCGACCTGCCCAACAGGCTTCTCTTCACGAATGAACTCTCGCGAGCCGTATCTGACCACGACAACAGGCAGGAGAAGTTCGCCGTTCTCTTCATCGACCTTGACAAGTTCAAGATGGTCAATGACACAATGGGCCATGAGGCCGGTGATGCACTGCTTGTGGAAACCGGGGCAAGGCTCGGTACGTGTCTGCGAGTCGGAGACACGCTCGCCCGGATGGGTGGAGACGAGTTCACTGTATTGCTAAGGGACATAAGAGCCGTCGATGACGCCACCTTGATCGCTCAGCGCATACTTGAACAGGTATCGGTTCCATTCGAGATCGCTGGGAACAAGATGGTGATAGGGGCCAGTATAGGGATAAGTATCTACCCCGACAACGCCGTTGACGCGGACGACCTGCTCAAGACTGCTGATGCGGCTATGTACAAGGCAAAGGAACAGGGTCGCAATAATTACCAGTTCTTCTCCGACGCAATCAGCCAGGCCAATCAGGCGAGAGTAGAGATAGAACGTGACCTCAGACTTGCGGTAGAACGAGACGAATTCAAAGTCTACTACCAACCCATCATTGATGTGCGTACAATGCAAATCACGGGAGCTGAAGCACTCCTCCGGTGGGACCATCCCGAGAAGGGAATGATCTCGCCAGGTCTCTTTGTGCCTGTTGCCGAGGAGACCCGCCTTATTCTCCAGATGGGCAAGACAGTAATGGAAACCGCCTGCCGGCAGTGCAAGAGTTGGCAGGAGATGGGCTACGCGGACTTCGAGATTTCGGTGAACGCATCGCCCGTTCAGTTTGGTGACGTAAGATTTGTATCGGAGGTGCAGAACGCCTTGTCAGATGCGGGTCTGCATCCGAGCAGCCTCAAGATTGAGGTCACCGAGACGATGCTCGCTGCGGACAACAATTGCACGATGAGTATTCTTCACACCCTGAACTCTCTGGGGGTGAAGCTCTGTATAGACGACTTTGGGATTGGCTATTCATCGCTCAGCAGACTCAAAGACCTGCCTGTAGTCCACTTGAAAGTGGATGGTTCATTCATACGCAACATCGAGCATAACTCCACCGACAAGGCTATGACCGAGTCGATAATCATGATAGCCCACAACACCGGAATGGAAGTTACCGCCGAGTGGATAGAGAATGAAGCCCAGCTCGAGATCATCAAATCGGTTGGATGCAACTACGCGCAGGGGTATTTCGTAAGTCCTGCGCTACCGGCAGAGGCTTTTGCGGACTTCCTGCGGCAGTGGGCATTCACTCGACGAGCAGCCTAGCCCGCTTTATTCGTGAAGCGAATAAAGCTCTCAATAGCAAATTACTATTCACAATCATGGGGCACGGCGCGGGCGGCGCTCTCGACGAATATCGAGAGCGCCATAACAATCGCCGCGACCGTAAGGCCTCAGCTCATCAAGTGTGAAACTCTTTTCATATCAAACCTCCGATAACTCGCCGGAGCTAACAGGCTTCTGCCCGTTGCTTCCGGTGTG
Source organism: Armatimonadota bacterium (assembly GCA_038207085.1). GTDB lineage: Bacteria > Armatimonadota > UBA5829 > UBA5829 > DTLH01 > JBBRAE01. Next base: position 8,021 of record JBBRAE010000057.1, on the reverse strand, counting down.
CCATTTGGTGGGGATCTTGGCCTGCATTCTGCCGACCAGCACGTAGACCGTCGGCAGGACAAGCAGCGTAAAGAGCGTCGAGGTGACAAGCCCGCCGACGAGCACTATCGCAAGCGGCTTCTCTATCTCCGCACCGACTCCCGAGCTTGCGAGAATCGGGATCACCCCAAGTGCGGCGCAGAAGGCGGTCATCAGCTTCGGACGAAGCCTCCCGATGCTCGCCTGGCGCACGGCTGACTCTGTGGGAAGCCCCTGGGTCTCCAAGTCTCGCGTCTGAGTGAGAAGAACGAGACCGTTTTGGACGGCGATTCCAAAGAGCGCGATGAACCCTACACCCGAGGAGACGTTCAGCGTCTCACCCGTAACAAGAAGCGCGAGCACCCCGCCGACGAAGGCGCAGGGAAGCGTTCCAAGGATCATCAGCGCATCAGACATTCTCCCAAGCGCGAGGAAGAGCAACATGAAAACGACGAACAGCGCGACGAACGTCGCGAGCACTAGCGACTTCATCGCCCGCTGCTGGTTCTGAAACTGTCCGCCGAAGACCACGTAGTAGTCAGGGGGCAACTCGACCTTCTTCAGTCCCTCCTTGATGTCCGAGACGACGCCGGAGAGGTCGCGACCTTCGATGCTTGCGTCGATGCTAAGTCTCCTGTTCATCGCCTCACGCCAGATGACGTTCGGGCCTTCTGTGAGCGTGATACTCGCAACCTGTGACAAGGGTACTGATGCCCCGGATGGAGTGTCGACGAGGATGTTTCCGATGGCTTCTGGGTCGCCGCGCATCTCATCCGGGAACCGCACGAACACTCCGTAGCTTCGCTGGTTCTTCCAGACCTGCGTGAGCTCCTCCCCGCCGATTGCCAGGCGCACGATCTCCGATACGTCAGCGACGGAGACTCCGTAGCGTGCGGCAGCTTCGCGGTCTATCTCGACCTGGAGCTGTGGGATCCCCGAGGCCTCTCCCATCTTCACGTCGGCGATTCCCCGCACGCCTCGCACGACCGACTCTATCTCCTTACCCTTCTCTCCGAGCACGCCGATGTCCGGGCCGAATAGCTTCACCTGAAGCGGCGCGGGAGTGCCTTCCATGCTTTCGTCTATCTTGTTCTGGAGCGGCTGAGTGAACGCGGCGGCGAGACCAGGAATTCGCTCTATCTTCTCACGGACTTCCGTGAGCACCTGATCGGCGGGCTTGGTTAGCTCTCCTCTTGGCCTCAGATTAACGAAGAACTCGCCTACGTTAACTGGCAACACGCAGCCGATCGCCCGCTCGGAGCGTCCGTTTCGCTTAACTACGTCCGCGATGTTGGGGTTCGCGAGCAGGATCTTCTCGACCTGGCTCGTGATGCGGTGGTTCTCCTCAAGGGAGGTCTCCGGCGGGGTCATCGTTGAGATGAACCAGGAACCCTCATCGAGCCGGGGCATGAAGTTCTTCCCGACAAAGAGAAACCCAAGGAGTGCGGGGATTGTGATCGCGACGGCTATCCCTTGAGTAAGCCAGGGACGTCTGAATGCCCCGTCGAGCGCTGGGATGTACGCCCGCTTTATCCATCTGACCGCTGCTACCTCCTCTTCCGCTCCCTCCTTGGGCCGGAGGAACCGGTTGGCGAGCACCGGCGTCAGCGTGAGAGAGAGCACGAGCGCGACGATCATCGCGGCTGAGACGGTCACCGCAAGCGGACGGAACAGTAGCCCTTCCATCCCTCCCATCAGGAAAAGCGGCAGGAACACGGCTATGATGATAAACGTCGCAAAGGCGATGGGCCGCCCGACCTCAATCGCCGCCTTGTGAGCGATGCGTTCTTTCGCGTGCGGGTCCCCCATCTGAGCTTGGCTCTTGTGGAACCGGTGGAAGATGTTTTCGACCATGATGATCGAAGCATCAACCATGATGCCTACCGCGATCGCGAGTCCTCCAAGGGACATTGTGTTGAGACCTATGCCGAACGCACGCATTACCAGGCCCGCGATGATGACCGAGAGCGGAAGCGACACGGCGACGATGAGCGTGCTTCTGAAGTGCCCCAGGAAAAGAAGAAGCACGACGATTACGAGCACCGCGCCGATGAGTATCGCGCGGGTGACGCTTGATAGCGAGTGCTCGATGAGGTGGGTCTGGTCGTAGTAGGGAACGAGGCGCACGCCCTTGGGAAGCGTGGTCTTCATCTCCTCTATGGCCTTCTCGACACCCTTGACGACCTGCACGGTGTCGGCATCTGGCTGCTTGATGATGAGCGCGACGACGGCCTCTTTGCCGTCCTTTGTGGCTACACCGCGCCTGATGGCGGTGCTCTCTTCGACTCGTGCGAGGTCACGCAGGAATATCGGCACCCCGCCACGCTCGGAGACCATGGTGCCACCGATGTCCTCCACGGAGTCGAGTCTGCCGATCCCCCGGACGATGTATTCGGTCGGGCCGGTGCTGACGAACCCGCCGGCTGCGTTCTCGTTACCCCCCTTTACGGCCTCCTCGACCTCTGCGAGCTTTACTTTATATGCGTGAAGTCTCGTTGGGTCGATCGTGACCCTGTACTGACGCAGATAGCCACCCATATTGAGCACTTCGGCGACGCCTGGGACGGTGAGGAGATTGTAGCGCACTTGCCATTCGGCAATTTCACGAAGCTCGGTCAGCGGCAGGTCGCCCTCTATCGCAAGCTCGTAGACCTCGGCAAGACGCGTGGTCGCACTGCTCAAGGTCGGTGGCTCGGTTCCCGGCGGAAGCTGCGCCGCGACCTGGCTCATTCGCTCGGTGACGAACTGGCGGGCCCGCCAGAACTCGGTCTCGATGTCGAACTCGACTACAACCGATGAAAGCCCCTGGCTCGTCTGTGAACGGATTCTGCGCACTCCCGGCAGGCCGTTCATCGCCGACTCCATGGGTCGGGTGATCATCATCTCGACTTCTTCGGGAGCCATCGCCTCGTTTTCGGTGACTATGGTGAACACGGGGATAGTAATATCCGGGTAGACGTTTCGTGGCATCCGCTGGTAGGCCGAGACGCCGAAAACCAGCGCGAGCGCGACGAGCATCACGACTATCGCTTTGTGCCTGAATGAGGTGTGGATCACCCGGTCTATCAGACTGTGGTGTGTCTGGTCCATATCGGCCTCCTTAGTGGTCGGTGCATCCGGCTTCGAGCTTGCCGGAGCCAAATGCGGTTTTGAGCTGGAACGCGCCGGACGTTATGACTTCGGCTCCGGGCTTGACGCCATTCACTATCTCAATCTTTGAGCCCCGAGTCGGACCGATCTCGACATCGAGCTTATCGAACTCCCCGCAGACGCTTCGTCCGGCCTTCACATCCTCAGGACACTCGTCGCATTTGATGAAGACAATTTTCTTACCCGCGTCGTCCAAGATCGCTTCCCTGGGAACAAGCACAGTCTGGCCTCGCCTGCCGATGAGAAGCGAGACACGCGCCGACATCTCTGCGCGCAGGCGGCCGTCACCGTTTGTGACAACGCATCGCACCTTGGCGGTGCGAGATTCAGGGGAGAGCATATCGCCTATCGAGTCAACGCGTCCCGCAAAGACTGAGTCAGGGTAAGCGCCGGCGCGTATCTCGACTTTCTGGCCTCGGTGGACCTTTGAGAGGTCCTTCTCGTGAACGTCGGCCTCGATCCAAACCCGTTCCTGGTTTGCGACTGTAAAAAGCGGGTCCGAAGGAGTGGCCATCTGTCCTATGTTGGTGTCACGGGAGATGATCCTGCCCGATATGGGACTTGTGACTGCAATGGTCTCCCCCGAGCCTGCTGGATCGGCCCCAAGGACCCTGACCCTGTCGGCGGCGGACTGAACATCGATCCGCGCGGCCTCGATTTCGGATTTCGCGACCTGAAGCGACCTCGCGTCGAGCGTTTTGCCTTTGTAGAGCTTCTGCTCGCGGGCGAGGTATCCTGCGGCGATCTCCGCGTGCGACTTCATCTTCTCTATTCTTGCTTCAGCGGCGCGTACCTTGCCCTTAGTTGCATCGACTGCCGCGGAGTCACGCTTATACTCGGCTTCGGCGGTTTCGATATCCTGCCGGGAGACAATCTGGTCTTTGTAGAGCTCGCGGGAGCGTTCGAGCTTTGACTTGCACAGGGCAAGCTCGCCCTCGGCCTGCGCAAGCTCGCTCTTTGCCTGAGCAAGCTCACTTCTCGCATCCGAGAGGTTCCCCTGGGCTGACAGGTGCTCGGTCCGGGCCTCTTCGACGGGTCGCTCACTCACCGCGCCGAGCTTCACCATCTCCGCCTCACGGTCATACGCTCTCCTGGCCGCCGAGAGCCTCGCCTGCACGCGTCTGTATTCCGCCCGCGCCTCGGCAAGCTCCACGCTTGAGACGACCGCGAGAGTCTGGCCCCGCCGAACGCTGTCGCCGACCGTCCCGTAGGCCGCGACGACCTTGCCCTCGATCCTTGGGCTGACCTTCACTAGCCCGTCAGGCGGGATGCTTATCCTGCCGTTGGCCTCAATGCTCTCCCAACCCTCCCCGGCCTGGGCGACAGCGACTTTCAGGCCGCTTAAGTCGAGCGCTGGCGCTTCTGATTCGTTACCCGAATGACCGGCTTCGGCCTTCGCGGACGAGGCGGGTCGTCCCTTCATGGCGGTGTATGTGGCTCCCGCCCCGGCCAAAACGGCGAGCAGGATGAGTATCAGGGCTTTCGTCTTCACTTCTTTTCCTCCATCACGAACTTTGCGATATCAGTCCCCGATGCCCACTCAAGTCTGGCAAGCGCCTTGGAGTGGTCGGCAAGGGCTGTGAAATAATCTGTTCTGGCAGCGCTCACTGTCCGCTGAGCTTCGAGCACCTCAAGATAACTCGTTGCGCCCTTCTCGAAGCCGATTTGCGCCATCCGCGCAAGTTGCTCGGACTTCTCGATAATCCCGCTGTCGTAATTCCGGACTATTTGCGCCAAGGTACTGACCTCGTCCACGGCCTGTCGAACGTCAAGAGCGGCCCCGATTCTCGCGGCCTCAAGTAGTTTCTCCTGAGCTTGCGCAGCGGCCGCCGCACTTTTCTGCTCGGCCTTGGAGCTTCCCCAGTCGAAGATGGGAAGATTGACGCCTATGGCAACCCCCTGGTCGTCAGAATCATCGAAGCTTCCTCGCCTTGCCTGAATCGACAGGTCCGGCACTCGGACAAGCTTCGCGGCCTTGGTGCGACCGCGCGCCGCAACGAGTTCAGACTGTGCCGCAGCGATATCCGGGCGCGTCTCCTGGGCCGACTGGAGCATCGGTGTGAGCGAAACTGCATAGTCCCGATAGGTCAGGGAGTCAGTCGCTTTGAAGTCCTGACCGGTAGGACGGTTCATCAGAGTGTTAAGAGCGGACTTCGACTGCGCAAGCTCAAGCTCGGCCAGCGCCATCTGCTGTCGAGCCCTCGCAAGCTCCACCTCGCTCTTGACGAACTGGGATCCTGGAACAGCCCCAACATCAAGCTGCTTCTTCGTGAACTCGTGTAACTGGTTCAGATACTCTATGTTGTCTTGGTTCTGTTGAACCAACGCCTGAGCCAGCGCCACGTCCCAATAGGTCTCTTTGACCTCAAGAACGAGCTTTTGGGCAATAGCTTGGGCCTTATAGGAAGCAGCGCGTGCCTGCTCCTCCGCAATTCTGCCCCGAGCTTTCCGGGACCCATTGATCTCCAGAGGCTGGGATATGAGAATAGCTGCATCAGCTCCGGCCTCGCCTATGATAGTTGGAGCAACCTCAAACTGAGGATTTGCAAGCGCCCGAGCGCCTTTGGCGGAGCTGTGCGATGCCTGAGCAGCAAGCAGACCAGCCGAAATGGTAGGGTTATTCTGTATAGTGATATTGATCACCTGAGACAGTGACAGTTCCTCGGCTGCAGCCATTGATGAGACAAGCGCCGCAAGAACGAGGGTCAGTGCCGATCTAGCGATGACGTGCGTAATTGCCATGTGTTTACCTCTAAAAAGGGTCAAGGGATAATTGTCGCTTACGGCATGCGAGTTAAAGCGTCCCGCACGGTTTGCGCAGTTGTGAGGTTAGCACGCTTTATTCGCTTCACGAATAAAGCTTTCGCTAACAGAGCATTATTCACGCTACTCGTGCATAATGCAGGTTAGACGATGGCTTCTGGGGGTTGGAAAACGCCGGACACTGGAGTATGGGCAACAACTTGCTCGTCGTTGATCGAGTGGGTGGTGCTTCCTTGTGTGCAATCGGGGATGCTGTTACCGAGAATAACGGCGTGGGAGCAGACGTGAAAACAGGATTCGCTGCAGTCTTCACTGCAATTGCGGTCGCAACCCGTGCAGTCGCCGTGGCAATCACCAACAATCGGCATGCCCACGACGACCAGCACAAACAGGCAAAAAACAAGAGTTATCGAGATAGCATCCATCCTCATCGTTTTCATTATACCACAACAATTCAGATAGTGAGTGTACCAGATTAATGGGTCTGCTGACACGTTTGCCCAATTCTCATCTGGACCTGTTCGCCCAACCCGTGCTCAAAGATCCTTTGGACCTATTTCGACGGGCACAAAGGAGTAGAGCATCAAGTCACCGGGTGCACCCAGCAGTGACGGTTATCATCCCTGGGTCGGCCTCATTCTAAGCACCAGCTTTCGTGCCTCCTCGGTCCACAAGACCACGCTCCCCAGCCCGAGTGCTACAGCCCAGTCCGATGCGGACAGCGGTGTCGTGCCAAAAGCCGCCCGGAGAGCGGGCACATACACCGGCAGGGCCTGCAGAGCGAGGGCGAATGCCAGGGCGCACAACAGCGCTTTGTTACCAAATGGCGAGATCGCAAACACAGACTTCCGTGGCGATCTTACGTTAACCGCATTATAGAGCTGAGAGATGGACAAAGTCACAAATGCCATAGTCTGCGCCTTGGTCAGACCATCCGCCAATCCCAGAAAGAACGCGGTCAGGGTCGCCGCCGCCATCGCGGGAGCCACAATCGCCAAGCGCAGCATAGACTCGCGATTAATCACGTTCTCGCGCGGATCGCGTGGCGGTTGAGATAATACATCTATTGATGGCGGATCCGCTGCCAATGCCAGACCCGGAGCGCTGTCGGTCACGAGGTTCACCCATAGCAACTGCACCGCCGTCAGCGGCAGCGGCCAGCCTACGGCGACCGCAAACGCGACAGTAACGATCTCCCCCGCATTGGTCGAAACCAGGTAAGAAACCACCTTCCGAATCCTGCCGAATACAATTCGCCCTTCTTCCACCGCCGCGACTATTGTGGCAAAGTTGTCGTCCGCGAGAATCATATCTCCGGCTTCCTTTGCGACGCCGGTGCCCGTAACCCCCATTGCCACCCCAATGTCCGCCGTCTTCAATGCCGGTGCATCATTCACCCCATCCCCGGTCATAGCCACTACCTCACCCATCTGCTGCAGGATATTCACAAGCCTCAGCTTCTGGGCGGGTTCCACGCGCGCAAACACAGCTATCCGGGGCAACTTCTCCTTAAGCTCCTCGTCTGTCATGCCAGACAACTCGGCACCGTCCACTGCCAGAGAGTCATCTTGAATCAATCCGAATTCCGAGGCAATGGCCCGCGCTGTGCTAATGCTATCTCCCGTCGCCATTATCACGCGTATTCCCGACTGCCTGCACCTCTCTACGGCCTCAATGGCCTCGGGCCGAGGCGGGTCAATCATCCCCACCAAACCCAGATGGACCAACCCCTGTTCCACATCCTCCACCGCAAGGTCCGCTTTGTCGTCCGCCATCTTCTTATAGGCAACCGCCAGCACCCTCAGCGCCCGCCCGGCCATTGCCGTGTTAGCATCCTCAAGCTCCCTGCGCATCCCATCATCCATGGGAACTTCCTGACCGCCAACCAACGCAGCCGAAGACCGCTTCAGCAACGCTTTCGGCATGCCTTTAATGTACGCAACCATTCCGTCCTCACACTTATGCAAAGTGGCCATGTAACCTGTCACGGAGTCGAACGGAATCTCCGATACCCTCCTGCATCTGTCGTCCAACTCCGGCTTACGAAGTCCCGCGCGAGCTGCCGCGACGACGAATGCCGCCTCTGTCGG
>JBBRAE010000056.1:0-11539 GCA_038207085.1 Armatimonadota bacterium | reverse complement strand
CAGCTAAATGTAGTGGCGGGCCGCCGTGCCAGCCGTTACCACCGCTGCGGGAACTTCATGGTAATAGGCCCATAGTCAAGGCTAATGGAAACGTTCCCGCAGCATACGAAAGGCTTAACAAAGGGCTCAGTCCCTTTATTTTCATAATGACGATTTGTGATGTTCGCTAAATCAGTCTATCACTCCTGCCTGATTGCGCGGGCGTTAGCACCGAAGCGAGAATGCGGATGTGTATGGAGACATAGGGATGAGGAAGTGCGAAAAATGTGGGGCACCAAATCCGGCGAACATAAGCGAGTGCTATAGCTGTAGTCACCCCTTCGTTGCCCAGCCAGAGCAATCAGTCCAACCACGTTTGCCCACGCAATATGGCGGCCACTGCTCTCATTGTGGAAAGAGTCTGCCTTGTGAGGCCAATTTCTGCGCATCGTGCGGGCGGGAGTTGCAGTCGGATCATTCCCGCGAAGTGCGCCAACAGACTGGCGGCCAACGGGGCACGTTGCAGCACGATGCCGACCTGATGTCGGGGCTTCAGCCGCGCAGTTTCTGGGGAACGTTTTCGATGATCGCTGGAGTCACCTCTCTTCCATTTGCATTACTATGGTCTTGGCTATTTGCACAGATGAACGGGATGAGCTTCGGTAATGTCCTATCTGTCGGTATATGGGGCGGTCTGGGCTTTGGTGTTTTGTTCGGCTTCACAATGGCATTCTTCCTCAAAGGCGAGATGCGACGGATTCCGGTAAGTGATCCCGCACAGTTTCGAGACCGACTAACCATGATGATGGCGCAGATCGGCTATATACCTGAGACACAGACGGAGAAAATCCTAACTTACCGGCCATCCTACCAGGCGGGGTTGCTGTCCGGAAGAATCACGGTCGCGATCTCCTCGAATGAAGCCGTTATGGTTGGCCCTACAATGCATGTGAGAAAACTCTCTAATAGCATAATGTCTTGAGAGTCGATTGATGAAGGGAGGCGGAAGAGTGCCAGGCGCTGTACGAGGAAATGTTGGAACAACACTAGAGCATCTTGTCTTGACAGAGGCGATGCGCTACGTCTGCAATACTGTGGATTCGCCCTCGTGGATTCACTACGTGGATACGCACGCGATGAATCCGCTCAACGTACCGTTTAGAGAAGAAGGGCTGTTCCGCGACTTGTGGAGGAACGATATCCCCAAACAATTGGTTGGACTCAGCCCGTTCTTCAGAGTCGTACAGGATTCCAGATCAGCAAACAGATGCCTCTATCCAAGCCACGTAGTTTTCGCAGCGAGGGCTGCTCGGGACAGCGGACGACGTGTTTGGGCGTCCCTCTTTGAAATCAAGGAAATGAAGTGGCCGGAGATCGAGGATTTCCTGCATGATCCTGGGGTCATTCCCGGGCAAGGGCTGACACCAGATCATGTCCAAGGGAGCCTCGGACGTGGCACGTTTCGGGCCCCAGCACTCTGGGAGCAGGCGAGGGCTGGCATTGCGAATGCGAATGTGCAGCCGGCAGCGCGCATACTATACTGCGACCCTATGAGCTACGCACTGGATGACGACGTTCCGCAGGCCGACCACGATAACCGCATGAACCGGTTCGATCTGGAATTCCTGCGCGCTCAGCTGCCGGACAGTGTGCCGACGTTCTTTATCATGTTTACGAACGAACAAGACAGAGACCGCTTTCCGGCAAGAGCAGAAAGATACGCGCAGGAGTACGCCGCAAGTTTCGATCTCGGGCCGGCTACCGACTATACTTGGTGTATGTTCAGGGCGAACAACTCTGCAGTGTTCGTAGCGTCGGTTGGCTTCGGCTCGGATGGACTACGGCAAGTTCGTAACGGGGTGCTTGGCTCACTTAATCGAGCGCGCGATGAATACCATCGCAACACTGCCATTGATGTTGGCCCTGGCGAGCGATGAGAGAGTTGGCCGCGAATATGACAACTAACAAACAAGACGGCAATGTGGGCAACCGAGGGGACGTTATCAAGCACCGGGTGCTGGTTGATCTGCTCTACTTGCTGGCTTCAAAGCTCCCTGATGCGCAACTGGTGTACGTGGACACGCATGCTTATGCGTTCGACGCTGTGCTTCCCAACGGTAGGGCACAGACCATAAGGCCCAGAAGCGAAAGCGACCTTTACTTTCAGTTCGAGCAGCCCTATTTGGATAAAGGCGAATACTTATGCTCTCCGGGCATTGCTGCTGCGCTTTCCAAAGGCTTCCCGAGGTCCAGTCTTCTTGTTTCTGAATTACTCCCCGTTTACTTGGAACGACTTCGCAGTTCGTTCGGCGCAACATTCCAAGGTGGAGATGCCGAGGTGGTCTTTTCGGACAAGTTTAGTCAGTCGTCATTCTCGGAGGCTCTGAGCAAAGCGGCCAATCCAGTGGTGTATATGTTGATTGACCCCTTTAGCTACAAACAAGATCGTGATTCGGTAAACCTGCCATTGCATGCCGCCTCGATACACGGTGCGCCAACCCTCGTTCAGTTGTTCAACTACGGTGAAGCGCTGCCCAATGACGTAACGCCTGTAGGTTGGTACAGCATCGACTGCAACGAACCTCCATATTACAACAGAATATTGATTAACGCACTCGCAGCAGACCTACTCGATCTTGAGTGCGTCGCGGGTCTTGTGCGTGCTGCTCTATAGCTTCTGGGCCTTGCCGTCGTCCGTTTCTTGGACTTGAGAGAAAACCGCCGTCACTTTTTGCGGAGGGAGCGTTTCCTCCACCATTTAAGCCTGAATAAGGCTTCTCTCTATTGAAAGCGCCGGTGATGCAAATCCCGGCGCTTTTGGCGTTTTACGCGTGGAATTCGTGCTCAACTGGTGTAGTTTCGATGATTTCTAGGAAATAAGGGGACTGAGCCTTTTGTTCTTCTAGGCTGCGGGAACTTGTCTTGTCTGTAATTCCATCATTGGACGAAACCGGCGTTTCCGCCGCATACCCAAGTTCCCACCTGACCCCGATGCACGTGTCATCCCCTTGCACCCCGGACAGCCCACTCTGTGCTACCAGAATGGTTACAGACTTCACCACCTGCGGGAGGTCGGCCGACTGTCACTTTGTATTAACGAGGCCGAATTGGGTTCGCTTATCGCTATGACCCGCACAATCGCGCTATCGGTCGCTCCATAACAGAAGTTACCCGCCGCCACGGACCGTGCGCTATCTGCCGAATGAGCAAATACAGACCGGCCAATCTCAGGCCGGTGAATCAGGTGAGCTTAGCTTGGCGCACCGCTGCATACGAGCATAGAAAGACGACACGTTGGACGATCCCTACAGTGGGTAATGTATGGTTAGCCCGCTTTATTCGTGAAGTAAATAAAGCGGGCTAGCAAAGCATTATTCACGCTCCTCGTGAATAATGCAGGTTAGGGTAGAAACATGAACGCGTTTTCCGAGATAGTTGAACTAAAGGGCCATATCATCGACTCACTCAGCTTGCCGAGGGTGCTTGACGCGATCCTTGCGCAGGGTGGGGAGTTTGAGTTTGAAAGCGTCTCCATCGGCCGCACGCGCGCCGAGCAGAGCGTTGTGAAGATCAGAGTGAGTGCGCCCGACCAGGCAACTCTGGAATCGGTGCTCGCCTATATCGAGCGCGAGGGGGCAAACAGGCTGGATCAGGGTGACGCTCAGTTTGTGCCCGCGCCCGCCGATGGCGTCTTCCCCGACGGGTTCTACTGCACGACCAACCTGCCTACCCGCGTTCGTATCAACGGCAGTTGGCTCGCCGTCGAGCGAATAGAGATGGACTGCGGGATCGTCGTAGCTGACGGTCGCGCAGTAACGACCCCGATGAACCACGTGCGCGCCGGGGACGCAGTTGTCGTCGGCCACGAAGGTGTTCGGGTCGAGACCAGGCCTCGGGCGCGGGAAGCGGGCGTCTTTGAGTTTATGGCAAGCGCCGTTTCAAGCGAGAAGCCTAAGACCGTGATGATTGCCGCTGTCGCCCGGATGATCGCGGAAACCAAGCGCGCAGGCAAACGGGTGCTCCTTGTTGCCGGGCCGGCGGTAGTGCATGCGGGCTCGACCGAAGCCGTCGCGGGGATGATCCGGGGCGGCCGCATAGACCTGCTCTTTGCAGGAAACGCGCTTGCCCTCCACGATATCGAGGCAGCGATCTACGGGACATCGCTCGGTGTGTCTGTCAAAGAGGGCAAACCCGCCGCGCACGGCCACGAACATCACCTGCGCGCGGTGAACACGGTGAGGGGCGTCGGAAGCATCGCCGAGGCCGTCCGCCGTGGAATCATCACCCGCGGCATAATGTACGAGTGCGTCCGCGCAGGCATCCCCTACGTGCTCGCGGGCTCGATCAGAGACGACGGCCCGCTCCCCGATGTCATCACCGACACGCTTGAGGCTCAGGACGCGATGCGCGCGCAGATCCCCGGGGTGGGGCTGGCGCTTATGGTCGGGACGACGCTTCACTCCGTCGCGACGGGGAACATGCTCCCGGCGGAGGTGGAGGTCGTCGCGGTAGACATCAACCCCGCGGTCGTCACCAAGCTCTCGGACCGGGGCACCCACCAGGCGATAGGTGTCGTAACCGACGCGGCGCTTTTCATGCAGGAACTTGCCCGCATGCTTGGGGAGGAGGGTCTATGCGCCGCTTTCTGATGTGTCCGCCGGACCACTACGGGATCGAGTACGAGATCAACCCCTGGATGCGCCGCGAACACCCAGCCGATCACGCGCTTGCAGCCGCTCAGTGGGGTAATCTCTATGAGACGCTGGGGGAGATGCCCGACACCCAAATCGAGCTTGTGAACCCCGCGCCAGGGCTTCCGGATATGGTTTTTACTGCGAACGCGGGGCTTATCAAGGGTGATCTGTTTATCGCTTCGCGCTTCCGTTACCCGGAGCGCCAGGGCGAGGAGGAGCACTTCGAGCGCTGGTTTGCATCTCACGGTTTTGTGGTCGAGACCCTTCCTGACGCGCTCAAGTTTGAAGGGGCGGGCGACGTTCTTCGCGCAGGGGACACCTGGTTTGGCGCGTACTACTATAGAAGCGCGCCCGCGGCTCTGGCGGCGGTTTCGGAGATACTCGGGGAGGAGGTGCTGCCGCTCAGGCTAGTCGATGAGCGGTTTTATCACCTCGACACCTGTTTCTTGCCCGTAGGTGACTCGCTTGTCTATTACCCCGGCGCGTTTGACCAGTATTCGCTCACAGTGATCCGTGGTATGTTCCCGGACGCAATCGAGGTTACGCCCGAGGAAGTGGCGACCTTTGCCTGCAACTCCGTAGTCATAGGCGAGTGGGTTTTGATGAACACGGGTGCCCCAAGGCTCTGCGCCGCACTTGCCGCCCGGGGCCTAAGCTGCGTCACGACCGAGCTTTCCGAGTTCCTGAAAGCGGGAGGGGCGGCAAAGTGCCTCACCCTTGCCCTATGACAAATCCTAGCGGTTCTGAAGGGACTCGATCTTTACCGTCACCTTGACCGTGCGCGGCCCATCAATGTCAAGCCCAGGGGGCACTCGAAGCGTTGTGCGCCGGACGACGTTGCCTGTCGCGCCGGTCACATCGACCTCGTCTGTCGAGAGGGTGCTCGTGTTCACCAGGCTCTCAGGCCGCCCCTTGATCGTCACTGAGTTGGGGGTGACGCTGACCTTGGTCACCTGATAGGGGAACTGTGGCTGGCCGGTAACAGTGGGGCTGACAAAAACCGATTTGCCTGCGGGGGCTTCAACAAGCTTGAGCGCCACACGCGCGCCGTCGGGCGCTACCCTAACCCCATCGATCTCCCTGCCCCGGGCGTCAAGCGCTTTGATGTGGACGTAGTCGTCGATCGAAGGCTTGAGCGGTGTCGCATCGGTGGTCACGGCCAGGCGAGCGACTCTGTCGACCAGGCTGCTTCTCCCTGAGACGATAGCTCGGCTGGGCTGGATCGTCGGGTCGCTAAGCGTCCAGCCGATCGGCGGCGGGCTTTTCATCTTGACCTCGATGCCGATCGTGCGCGATGAGACCGACTCGATCGTCACCGCCACGTCCTTGGAGTCAAACAGCGCCGCGACGCCGTCGCGCCGTTCTTCGGGGATAACAATCTTTATCGGCACCCGGTGTGTGCCTACGTCAAGGTTTGCGAGGTCGACTGTCGCCATGATGTCTTTTTTGATGTTCATCTCGTCGACCTGAAGCTTTGGCCCCTGAAGCGTCACCAATATCTCTTCGGGGATGACGTTTGCCACGTACCCCTTATGCAGATGGGTATATTTGACCGGCACTTTGGCCGGGACATCCGTGACGGGGTTTCGCACGTTTTGGACGTGACTCCAGATCGTGAAGGCGATCAACACGGCAAAAATCTTGTAGGGCCAGTTTTTGAGCAGTATTCCCGTCATAGTCTACGACCTCAGCCCCGCTCGCCGCAGCGTGTCATCCACGGTTTTCTTGAAGTTGGATTTCTGATCGTCATCGCCGTCGCCGAATATGCCTCTCAGCCACTTGGTAAGCGTCTCTTCGTTCAGGCCAGAGTGGAGTTTGCCCTCGATTGCAAGGGAGATCGTCCCCGTTTCTTCGCTTACGACGACCACAGCCGCGTCGCTCACTTCACTCATTCCTATAGCCGCCTTGTGGCGGGTGTGGATCATAGTCCCGATGTGAACGCTGTCGCTTAGGGGCAAAATGCAGCCGGCTGCCACTATTCTGCTGCCGCGGACGATCACCGCTCCGTCATGGAGAGCGCTTCCGGGGTGAAAAATCGTGCAAAGAAGTTCGGTTGAGACGGTCGCATGGATCGCGGTGCCGCTTGCGGTTATATCGTCGAGCTGCACGTCGCGCTCAAGCACCATCAGCGCGCCGACCTGCTTGGCCGACATCCTCGCGGCGGCTGTGCCGATCTCCTTGATCACGCTTCCGGCGTCTTCGTTGGTCATTTTGGTGAGGCTCCTGCCCCATCCGGCGACGCGGCCGATGTCCTCAAGTGCGTGTCTCAGCTCAGGGTAAAACAAAATCACGATAGCGACCGGACCGAGGGGGATAAGCGTCTGAAGGAGCCAGTTGAGGGTCCAGAGGTGCAGCCATTCGGTCACAGACACGGTGACGACCAGTATCAACAGGCCCCACATAACGTGCCACGACGCCCTGGTGCGCTTGGCCAGCATGATAACCCAGTAGATGACTACGGATACCAGTATAATGTCGACAGTGGTCGCAAACGAACTGGACTGCCCCGGACCAAACATCCCCTGCAACCACGCGGATAGAAATCTCAATGCTCTTCCCGCAAACCCGTGACCAGCCGATAGGTAAGGCAGGCCAGCGTTAATAAGAAACTCTCCTGAATAGTATAACATGCAGGATGTGATATGGGAAATCCAAAATGGCGCAAATAGGCAGGCTTCAGAGACGACCCTGCCCGATTTCTGCTATAATCATCAGGATTAACAGTTATGGAGAATCAGATGACCAGAATCGTCAAAGTCGGAAACGTTGAGATAGGCGGGAGCCTCCCGCTTGTGCTGATCGCCGGGCCGTGCGTGATCGAGTCGCTTGATCTTTGCCTTGAGATCGCGACCGTCGCGCGTGACACCGCAGAAGGGATCGGTATTCCTTACATATTTAAGGCCTCGTTTGACAAGGCCAACCGCACCGCTGTCTCAGGCAGAAGAGGTCCTGGGATGGAGCGGGGGCTTGAAATCCTGGCCGAAGTAAAAAAGCGAGTCGGCGTGCCCGTGTTGACCGATGTCCACGAGTGCTGCCACGTCGAGCCCGCCGCAGAGGTTGTAGATATTTTGCAAATTCCGGCCTTCTTGTGCCGACAGACCGATCTGCTCGTCACAGCCGCCGAGACAGGCAAGCCGATCAATGTGAAAAAGGGCCAGTTTCTTGCTCCCTGGGACATGAAAAACGTCGTCGGCAAGATCGAGAGCACCGGCAATGAGAACCTGATGCTCACCGAGCGCGGCGTGTCGTTTGGCTACAACACGCTCGTGGTCGATATGTGCTCGCTTCCCATTATGCGCGATTTTGGCTACCCCGTTATCTTTGACGCAACCCACAGCGTGCAGCGTCCGGGCGGCCAGGGGAACGCATCCGGCGGCGCGAGGGAGTTCATCCCGCATCTCGTCCGCGCGGCTGTCGCGGTTGGGATCGACGCGCTATTCCTTGAAGTCCACCCCGAGCCTGAGAAGGCCCACTCGGATGCAGCGTCGATGCTAGCGCTGTCCGACCTTCCCGGCATTCTTGCAATGGCAAAATCGGTCGAAAAGGCCGTTTTGGGGCAGAAACAGTGAAAAAGCGGCTGGTAGCGGTAGTCATGGGGACGGTGCAGGGGGTCGGCTACCGCTTCTGGGCGATCCAGCGGGCAGAAGCGCTCGGCCTAACGGGCTACGTTCAGAACATGCCCGACGGCAACGTCAAAGTAGTCGCAGAGGGTGACGATGACAACCTGCGCCAATTCGCCGAGCTCTTGAAACGAGGACCGGCGGGCGCGTTCGTCCGAGAAGTGGTTGCAACCTACGTCACAGCGACAGAAGAGTTTTGGGATATTCGGGTGAAGCATTAGCCCGCATTATTCGTGAAGCGAATAATGCTCTGTTAGGGTGTGCGTCGTGAGTCCCGCACGTGTGGTATCATGTAACTAATAGTCATTGGAGTACCTGTATGGAAATAAAAATCGTTGTAAGAAGAGGGGAAGCCGGTTACTTCGTGACGCGGGTTCCTGCGCTCAAAGGGTGCTGGTCACAAGGCAACACCAGAGATGAAGCCGTCGAAAACGCGAAGGAAGCTGCCGCGCTCTGGTTGGAAGTCGAGCAGGAAAAGCGCACGAGAGAACTGCCGAGCGCCTCTGAGATCGTAGCCGTTCAGATATGACGAGACTTCCGGTGGTTTCAGGTGCCGACGCGATCAAAGCCTTTGAGCGCGCAGGCTGGGTTATGGCGCGTCAGCGAGGAAGTCACGTAGTGCTCATCAAAGCGGGAAAACAGGCCAATCATGTCTATTCCGTTGCACAAGGAACTTGACCCCGGAACCCTGCGTGGAATTGCAAGAGACTCCGGGATCACCGTCACAGAATTTGTCGAGCTTCTGCGGGGGTAACCACCATAGGCCTGCGCTTACCCCTTCCCAAGCGCCCGAACCACCCCTACAACCCCCTCCCTGATGTAGACTACCGCGATTGCTGCAAGCAGTATTCAGCTTCCGGCGAAGGTGAAGATGAGGAGCAGCGCGAACCCCGTCAGTATCGAGCGGCGGATGACCAGGCGGCGCTCGGTGTCGCTCATCTGGCGGGTTATGGCGACCACGAGTGGCAATAGCCCAAGCGGGTCGAGCACGATAAGAAGGGCCATCGCCGACTGTAGTAACTTGGTCAAAAAGTGGATCTCGGCGCTGTTCATCAGCCTAATCATACCCAAGTGGGCTCGGTTCTGCTAAAATGTGTCGTAGAAGACACCCTGGAGGACCAATGAAAGACTATATTCTGACCGTTATGGCGCAGGACCGGGTAGGGATCGTCCGCGACGTGAGCTCGGCGCTTGCGGGTATCGGCGGCAACATTACGCATCTGAACCAGACGGTTATGCGCGGATATTTCACACTCATCATCTCCGTTGAAGCCCCAGACGAGCGCACCCAACTTGAAATCCGTCAGGCGGTCGAGCGAAAAGGGGAGGTCGGCGAGTTTGAGGTGAGCGTTCGGCCCTACGCCGAAGCCGTCCCCTGCGAGTCGTGCGCCTCTGATCGGTTCACGCTTAGCATGCAGGGCCGGGACCAGAAGGGGATCATCGCCCGCACCACCACCTACCTCGCCGAGCGCGGGATCAACGTCGAGGACTTCTACTCCTACGTCCACGACGGTGTGCTCCTCATGCTCGCGCAGGTGTCGATCCCGTCCGGGGTCGATGTCGAGGAGGTCCAGACCGGCCTTGAGGCGGTGGGAGGGGAGTTTGGCCTGGTCGTCCACCTCCAGCACGAGAACATCTTCCGGGCGACAAGCGACGTTCGCTCCATAATCGATTTTGAAAGGACAGCGCTATGATCGGCCAGCAGCAGATTCTCCAAACGATTGAAATGCTCCAAAACGAGCACCTCGACGTTCGCGCGGTGACGATGGGGGTCGACCTCTTCGACTGCACCGACCGCAACGTCGACACCGTCTGCCGCCTTGTCCGCGAGAAGATCGTCCGCCACGCCGCCCCGATGGTGAAGGCGTGCCAGTCGGTCAGCAGGCGCTACGGCATTCCGATCGTCAACAAGCGCGTGGCGGTGAGTCCGATCGCCGACGTTATGGCCGGTCACGGTCAGGAGGGAATGCTTCAGCTCGCCTTTGCGCTTGACGCTGCGGCTGACGAAACCGGCATCGACATCATCGGCGGCTACACGGCGCTTGTGCAGAAGGGGATGAGCAACTCCGACCGCGCGCTGATCGAAAGCCTCCCCGAGGTGCTGTCCAAGACCCGCCACATCTGCTCCAGTGTTAACGCCGCGAGCACCAAGGCAGGGATCAACGTCGACGCTCTGCTGCTGCTCGGCGACATTTGGCTGAAGATCGCCCAGGCGACTGCCGAGGCCGACGGTTTCGGCTGCTGCAAGCTTTCGGTTTTTGCCAATATGCCCGAGGACAACCCCTTTATGTCGGGGGCCTACAAGGGGATAGGCGAGCCTGAAACGGTGATCAACATCGGGGTAAGCGGCCCGGGTGTCGTAAAGCGAGCGATCGAGCGCATCCGCTGCGGTCCGGGACGCTGCGACCTTGGCGCGATTGCCGAGGAGATAAAGAGCACCGCGTTTCGAGTGACCCGCTGTGGCGAGCTGATCGGTCGAGAGGTTGCGCGTGCCGTAGGCGCGACGTTCGGCATCGTCGACCTTTCCCTTGCTCCGACCCCCGAGGTCGGCGACAGTGTCGGTGAGATATTCGAGGCTATGGGAATCGCCAAAGTCGGCGGCCCCGGTACGACCGCGGCGCTTGCGATGCTAAACGACGCCGTGAAAAAAGGCGGATCGTTCGCTTCAAGCTCGGTCGGCGGCCTCTCAGGGGCGTTTATTCCCGTCGCCGAGGACTCCGCCCTCGCTCGCGCCGCCGAGGAGGGTCATCTCACAATCGAAAAGCTCGAAGCCATGACCGCAGTCTGCAGCGTGGGGCTTGATATGGTAGTCCTCCCCGGCGACACCACCGCCGACACGCTCACTGCCCTTGCGATGGACGAGCTCGCGATCGGCGTCATCAACAAAAAGACGACCTCAGTGCGAGTGATACCGGTTCCGGGGAAGAAAGCAGGCGACCGGGCCGTCTTTGGGGGACTGTTCGGCGAAAGCCCGATCATGGAGATTCCCAACGGCGCGTCTACCGCCTTCGTCCAGATGGGCGGGAGGATTCCCGCGCCGATTACGAGTTTGAATAACTAGCAGCAGGTACGATCGCGCCGGGTGTCTCACCCGGTGCGGACATTTGAACTCCGCGAGGATTACAATATGCCCAAGCTTGAGGGCGGAGTTCGCGGCAAATACGCCGAGCGCTACAGGCAGGGCTCGAACATTGTCGTGCTCGCTCCGGACGTGTTGGAGGCGTTTCCGACTGCGGATGCTTATCA
>JBBRAE010000055.1:0-11694 GCA_038207085.1 Armatimonadota bacterium | reverse complement strand
TCCATGTGTGGAAAATACCAACAGGCTGCTTCCTGCGCCCGATCATTCAATTATGGTATTCCGTCAATGGCGCATCGACGACTGTCGACCCGCAGTCCGGAGAATCCTCCCTCCGGAATAGCCTGCTCGCCACTAGCCCGCCTTATTCGTGAAGCGAATAAGGCTCTTGCTAAGAGAGCATTATTCGCTTCCCGTGAATAATGCGAACTAGCCAACTAATACATCAGCTTGTTTCTTGTATACCCATGATAAGCTGATCCGAACCACAGATCAGCTTGTTTTGGCAAAGAAACAATAGCATAAAAGTCGGGAAATGTGGCAATAGGCCGTCGCAAGCTCGAGAGTGAGCAGACTCTGTTCTGGATTACACTCGTTCACTATACCTACATAATGATAGCAGGCAGACGAGAATATGTCAAGAGTGGGAAACCACGTAATTTTACCAGAATGTGCCTGTTTCCTCGATAATGTTAACTACATTTCATATATACTGCAAAAAACGTGCCACTTTGCAATACTACGGTCGCTTTCCTGTGAGCAATGAGACAAACGGCTTGTCGGCGCATTCCATGAACAATCTCGCCTGGCTGAGAGTGTCCTCATCACTGTAGATAACGGGAGCATTGATGCGAATAAAGGCCCACCCATACTTCCTTGGTTGAACCCGGTCAAGGGCCATCCACAACTGCTGTTTGGCGAAATTGGCTTCGGTCCTGTCACCTGAGGCGAACCAGTAAAGAATCACGTCGCGATATCTGTCCTTTTGCGCGATGACAAGCCTGGCCTGTATATCTTTGCCATTGTAGCGAACTGTCGTGTAGTCTTTTTTGATGATCTCCCAACCGGCTGCGGGGTAGCAGAGCTCCGGTCTATGGGCAAAGTCACGCCTGCCGTACTTACGATAGACTGCGAGAAGCCCAATCGGCATTCCGGTCTGAGTGTCGTTGTACTGGCGATTTATTATGGTATCGGCGTTAAGCGCCTTGCTAATCTCCTGTGTAAGCTCAAGGTCCCGGCCCTTCCAGGTGTCTATTTGCAGGGGCAACGTGCTGAGCCTCGGGGAAAACATGACCTGCGGTGTTTTGGATGCGAGAATCTGTGAGCAGACCGCGGACGCGGCGATCAAAGAGACGATCAACACGTAACGGCGCACAGAAAACGCCGCCGTGGCGGTTGCCCCGTGACCATTCTCAATAGAATCGGCCGCCTTCTTCTGCAAGCAGGACTTGGCGTTCATCTTCTCGAATATCCAGCTGAAGAAGACAAGCTGCAAGATCGCTGCGACAAACAGCAGCGGGCTGGACCAGGTGTGGTATATTCCCGTAGCCGCTGCCGGGCCGAGCTTGTAGCCTACCAGCCCAATCGTGGTGATCCGCACTACGTTGGCGACGAGCGCGACGGGTATTGCGAGCAGAAAGAGGAGCAGCTTGTATCTGCCAGACAGCTTGGCCGTGTACGCGAAGACCGCGGTCACGCCGACCAGTGCGACAAGCGAGTTCATGCCGCTGCACGCCTCGGCGACCTGAAACTCGAACCCCGGCACGGCAAGATTGACGCCGCTTCGCGTCACCTGCATTCCAGTCATACGCAGCACTGCAGCCGTAGTCCCGCTCGCCCACAGCTGAAGTGGGAAACCGATCAAGTCGGTCACACCACCGGGAAACGGCACCGCAAACACGAGATAAGCGAGCGAAAACCATATCGCTTTTACCAATTGGAGTCCATGAAAAAACAGGCAGCAGCCCAATATTAGCACCAGTATTGAAATCGTGGAAGGGCCCGATATGTCTAGCGCGGTGCCTGCGATATGCAAGAGAATCGCGAGCACGATCAGCACCAGGCCGACAGCCGTCGGTTTGCGGTCGATCGCCTTGAGCGCCCCCCACTGCTTCCAGACAAAGTATCCGGAGATAAACGGCACGAGAAACGCAAGGGAATATTGAACCTCAGCGTTCCATGCCCGCCAGACATAGCCGAAGGTCTGAAAGTACAGCGCGCAGACTGCTACCAGCAACACCCCAAACCACGCCACCTCAGTATATTTCTTATTAGATGACTGCAGAGAAACAGACAATATCATTCTCCTTTTCTTAAGAACAGCTGCACATCCTCGTGTCGGAACGGATCCCTTACCCCCGGCACCTTGAAGAAACCTCTGATCGAGTCAGAGATGGCATACCTGCGAGAAAACCTGTCGAGGAGCTTTTCCGGCTCCTTTATCTCTTTGTTAAAGCCTTCTGGAAGTGTGCCGAGGAGCATCTTCAGCGCCTTGTCCGGTTTGCTGACGTAAGCCTGCCACACTTCGCTGTTGCGCAGGAGTGTCCAAGCCTCAGCATCGGAGAGTTTGTCGGTCTCCGGGGTCAGCACCACGACGCTCATCGGAAGCCCGCTCGACGCGATCACAGCCACGTCGTCGTCGCTCATCGGCAGCCAAACGCCAAGCCCAAGTGTGCGCCATGCGGCTGTCCACGGGATATCTGTAAAGAGAGGCGCTTTGGTCACGATTTGCGCGCCGAAGTTCTGGTTGGCAAAGAGCACCTCCGCCTGACTGGGAGCACTTGGTTCGTGGGGCCAGACTATCGTTGCAAACGTCGGGTATGCGACGATCAATACGTAGGCTCCAATGAGTCCGATGGAGTAATAGTGGTGAAGTTTCTTGGCCTCTACAAGCAGCAGAAAATAGGCGCATCCAAACACACATATAGCCGGGGCGATAATCACCGCCGCCGATCCCGGCAGGCTGAAAAGCCCGGCGGCGACCACGAACACGGCGATTGCAGTGTAAAGCGTCCCGCGAACGGCGTTCGCCGAACTCGATCTGAACCTGTAGAGCACGCTCGTGACGGCAAATGCCACGGCTACCCAACTGCAACTTCCGGCAACCGAGAAGAGCGCATCGCGTGTCCCTGTAAAAAGCTTGCCCGCAAACGCGGCGAAGTTTCGTAGGGCAAAGAGCAGAGCGCTCGACGGGTTCAGTATCTCCGCGCTGGTTGATCTATACACAGTGTCGCCGGGATAAGCTGTCGTGTTGGCGAGCATGTCCCAAAGAGTCGCTCCGAGCACCGGCACTCCCGTCAGCATCGCGTTTCGAACCGCCCAGGGAGCGCAAAAGACCGCGCAGCACGCCAGAAAGACAATGCTATAGAGCTTCTTACCCGACCAGGTGATGGCAAAGTACAGAGCAAACGGCACGACGAGCCCTACGAGCACGTGGTTGGTCATATAGAGCGCAGCCACAAGCGCGCCGGAGATCGCCGCGCAGACGATTCCCGTCCTTGTGCGCCCTGCGGATGCGGCATGGTGATGCAGTGCGACTGTGAGCGCAAGCGCCGTGAAAAATACCCCGGCGAGCGTCCATTCACCACCACCAAGCGCCGTCGAAATTACAGGGTAGCTCAAGCCAAACGTGGCCGACGCGAGCAGCCCCACATTTCGTCCAAACAAAATGCTGCCAAGGGCGAATGTGAGCCCTGCGGTGAGAAGCGCGAACGCGATCGTTACCCAGATCACGGCCTGATCGCTTGGGCTCCGCAGCTTGAACGCCCCTGCAACCGCGTAGGGGTAGATCGGCCCGTGATTCAGCTCGGGAAAGCTGTTGACGGTGCCGTGATAGTGCCTGATATTGAGAGGCCTGATGAACCGGGTTGTAAACGACCGTCCTTCGCTGATGTTTCGCGCGATTTGCGCGTTGTCTATCGCGTTGCGATCGTGTAGGCCATCAAACGTCCTGAGATAAAACGTGCAGAGCGTGAGGACAATCGCAATAAACACTCCGATTGTGCCGAGTGTAAAACTCCAGGGGAGCCTTTCTTTGCGCACAGCCGTGGTTTCTTGTTCAATCAGTTTGACTTGTTCGTGGCTCAAATGGTGACCTCTCGATAAACGCGTTCCAACACCGTTATGCTCGCTGCCCAACCGAACCTGTCGTTTAACAGCCGGCGTCCTTTGTCTCCCAGTTCCCGGGCCGTCTCCGGGTTCTCTATCAAATAGTTTATATGCCTGATCATGTCTTGGGCGGTTTCGGCTGCGATGATCCCCGGGCAGTCCTTGCCGATGGCCCTTGCTACAACACCGGTCGCCACCACAGGAACCCCCATCGCGAGCGCTTCGAGCGCCTTGTTCTGAACTCCAACGGCGATCTGCATCGGCGCGACCGCGATGGCGCTCCGGTCGATGTGCGGCCTGATGTCGTCGACAAATCCTGTTACTGTGATGCCGTCGCTTTCGCCGATCTTTGCCACCTTGGCGGGAGGGTCCTGCCCGACGACCAAAAACTCGGCCTCGGGGTGGCTCTTTCTGACCTCCGGCATCACATTCTCTGCAAACCAAAGAACGGCCTGGCTGTTCGGCATATAGCCCATCTTGCCGCTGAACACAATTCTGTCGGGTCTCTTTGGCGACGCCGATGGCGCGAAGTAGTCGGTGTCGACCCCGTTTGGGACGACAGTCACATCAAGTGTGCCGTCGAGCAAGAGTAGTTTACTCCGCTCAGCTTCGCTTGTCACCACGACTTTGCCCAGTTGCTTCATCATTTTGGGTTCGTAGCGCCGCAGTTTCCATGTTTCTTCGGCCATAACGAGCCTTCGCAGGACGTTTCCCCCCGAGGACGCCATTTGGCCAAACAAGTCCGTCAGGCAGTCGACTGAGTCGAAAACAACAGGTGTCTTGCATCTTCGAGGCACGAAATGGGCGGCGCGCAGGTGCTCGACGTGGATCACATCGATCTTGACCGAACTCAGCACCTCCCACACGGCTTTTTTTAGCTTCGACGACCGGCAGTAGGCGGTGCACATCGGTGATGGCGACAGAAGCGCCGCCGCCGCCTGCCGTGCGCCTTTGAGCTTGGGGTGGGGGATGGTTGTTACACTCTTGCACAGGCCGGAAACTTCCTCGTAACCACACTGCGCGGCGGTCTTCGATTCGACGAGCGCAACCAGATGCACCTCGTGTCGTTTGGCGAGCTCCGAGAGTATATGGAATGTTCGCACGCGTATTCGTGACGGAATATATGGGGCAACAAACAGTATTTTCATCTCAGTATTTATCTTGAAATGCTGCGACGATACGTGTCGAGCAGTCTCTCTCCAATTGCTCCCCATGAGTATTGTTCGCACACGAGACTGCGCCCGTTCGCGCCAAGCTCCGCGGCCAGTTCCCGGTTCTTCAGCAGCTTTACGACGCCTTCGGCAAACTCCAATGGAGTGTCCGCGATGATCGCGTGCCTGCCATTTTCGACTTGGAGCCCTTCGGAGCCTACTGACGTAGACACCACCGGCAGCCCCATCGCAAGCGCGTTCAGTATCTTCACCCGCACGCCACTCCCAGAGCGCAGAGGCACGATAAACGTCCCACAGTCGGCGGCAAGCTCCCGTACATCGTCGACGTACCCCGTGACGCGCACGCCGGGAAGCCTCTCAAGCGCGAGGATCTCCTGCGACGGTCGCTGCCCGGCGATGGTCAGCGTGGAGTCCGGGACGCGCTCTCTTATGATCGGCAGAATCTCCGAACAAAAGTACAGCATAGAGTCGATATTCGGAGGCCAGTGCATGGTTGCAATCGACAGCATGTTCTTCGATTCGCGCCTGATAGGTATCGGCTGAAAATATTCTACATCGACGCCTATGGGAACTGCGCTGACCGGGCCGATTCGCGCGTCAAGGCCTCGGAGCGTTGCGGCGTCTTCGTCGCTCACGGTGAGTATGACATCGGCCTTTCTGCACGATTCAATCTCGAACTTTTGGAGCTTGGGCCACTCCAGTCTGGCGTACCCTTTCATTCCCCAGGAACCCGACGTTTCGGCGATGCGCCTGATGATCCGCGACTCAACATTGTGCTGATCGAGCACTATATCGTATGTCGGACTCTTTCCAACAAATTGTGCCATCTGGAGGTGGTCAATGTGAACAACTTCCGGCTGCACAAGGGATACAGCCTCCTCGACGGCTTTTCGCATCTCTGCCCTGTCGTCCCTGCTGACAATGAACGATCGACCCAAAAGAAGCGACCCCGTGAGATCGCAAGTCTGCCGCAAGCCTGATCGGACGAGTGGCACCGTCCGGACGGACGAGCAGAAAGCCCGAAGCTCCTCGGCGAGCTCATTCTCCTCATCGTGTCTCACATATGTGAGCAGATGCACCTCGTGCTCTTTCGCGAGCGCTCTTAACGTATAGAACGACTTTATCTTTCCACCGGAGTCAAGAGGCAGCGGAAGCAAATGTGCGAGGAACAGAAGTCTCATACGCGGGTATCACCTGGCCGAAACTATTGAGTTTCAGATACTAATTTGACAAGCACGCAGCTTAGCCCGCTTTATTCGTGAAGCGAATAAAGCGTTCGCTAACAGAGCATTATTCACGCTACTCGTGAATAATGCGGGTTAGGAACAAATGCTGGAACTCAATAACGGCAATTAACTTATAACACTGTCAAAAGAAGCCGCACACCCCAAAATTGCAGATGTGCGGCACAGTCAATATTCACGCGATATTACGCGTAGAATCTTTTTTTAACTGCGGCAAGAACGCCGAGTCCGATCGGTGCGAGAGCAGCGACAGGCAACTCCGGAACCGGAGGAATGTAGGTAACGGTAGCGTCGCTGACCGAATAAGATCTTGACGTTGTCGCGCCGGTAGCGTCAGCAGTCCAGCCGCTGCCACCGAAGTCGGTAGCAAAGCTGGTAGCGATTCCCGCAACCAGGAGCAGTGCTGCACCTGCAGCGATGATTGTAAGCTTGCGATTAATAACTTTCACCTCCCTTCACAACCGAATTCCGATACTAGTTCCGGGAGATGTCAAAGTTCGACTCTACGCAAGCATCTTTGCGAAACGCAGATTCACCCAAGTTCCGTTCGAATCTCGATCTGAGCCATTACAAATTCAGTGTAGCCAGCCAAGCATTCGCCTGTCAATGACGATTTGCTGATTTTGTAATCAGATCAACAAAAACCGGTATTTGTGCCTGCCAAAGTTCGAATTATTCAGCCTGCCCCGTTTCCAAATTGATATGTTTGTGAGTTATCCCGAGTCGGCTGTTTGTCGCGGTTCCGTTTTGCCACAAAACAGAACTATTTGAATATCCACATAAACGGCAGCGCTTGCTGTATCATCTGGAGGACGCTTGCTTTCTCTTTGCGGTCTTTTACATAGATCACGTCGCCGCGCTGGATTACGGGGTCTTCCGCAGCACAGCTCATAACATCGTTCAGGTTGATCTTGGTAGCGTTGCTGGGCTTCCCTTTGATGTCCCCCCTGACTATGGACGTATTTTTCATGTCGGACACCTTGGGGATAGTCCCGCCCGCGAGACCAATGGCCTCTGTCAACGTAAGCTTGCCCTTCAGTGGGTATTGCCCAGGCTTGTTTACCGCGCCCATAACCGTGAAGAACGACGTTTCGAGCTGTTTGACATAAATGGTGTCGCCGGGCTGCAATACAATGTCAGCGGAAGGCGTTCCGTCTATGGCCTGACGATAGTTGATCTTGATCGGCTCCGCGACGCCTTCTCGTTTGACATCTATGTTATCGGTGTCTGCCTCGACGGTGACTCCACCGGCGAGCCCGATAGCTTCCCTGAATGTCATATTGCGCTTGAGCTGAATCCTGCCGATTCTCTCGACCTGACCGTTCACCATAACGTACCCTATCAAGTCGACTTGAGGGACGACGATAGTGTCCTCGGATTCGAGTTCAATATTGACCGACAGGTCTTCGCCTTTTAGGTACTTGGTGAGGTCCAGGTTTATTGCCTGGGTTCCTCGCCGCACGCTGACCATGGCGAGGTCCGCGGTATCATCATAACCGGCCTGCGCGAGCGCCTGAACCACTCTGTCGCCGACGCCGATCGTTATCAGCCCTGGGGTTTTTACCTGTCCGACCACAAACACCTGCATCTTGGCACGCTCGACGAACGTTACTGTGACCTGTGGGTTCACAAGCACCTTGGTAAGCGCTTGCGTGATCCCGGCGGTCGCGTCAGAGGTGCTCATACCGCTCAGTTTGACCGGTCCGATCATAGGCATAGTGATCGAGCCTGAGCGGTCAAGCTGGTAGGCCTTGGACATCTCGGCTTCTCCATCGACAGAGATCGATACAATATCCCCCACGGAGAGCCTGGAGCCATCCGCGCAAAGTGGAACCGCTGTGAACAGCAGGGCCAGCAATGCAAAGGCCATCAGTTGTTGCATTCTCTTCAACGAACTACCTCCTCTTGCTCCGTCCCAAAGAACGCGCAAGTTACCGACTTATGAATGTTCGGCACATAAGTTTGCGGCTAGCCATTCAGATAATGTGCCGAAAGTCAGCCGTCATTACTACCATCTATAATAGCACAACCGAGCAACCTTGGTTATGCTCGTGCGATGCGTTTCTTTGCCGCGCCGGCCACAGTTCCAATCGCCAGAGCAAGCCCAACGATGCTGGAAGGCTCCGGCACAGGAGGCGTAAATGATACGGTCGGTCCGGACGATATTGCAAAAGCGTGACCGTCAAGGCGCTGATACGTCACGTTGCTCTGGTACATGGTCTGTCGCTTCTCGATAACCATGGTGCCATCAACCGACGGAAGCCCGGTCCCCCACCAGTTACCGCAATAGGATGCGCCGCCGTCTGGAAACGAGCCGCCCAGCACGAGGTTGGTCGTCCAGATGCTCGGGGTGTTGATGCTCCAGTTCACGGTCCCGCCCAGTTCGTCCTGCAGGAATGTGGCGTAGGGGTCTGCCGTAAAACTTCCCTCTTCGTCCATCGTGCCGCAGACCGCCCAGAGCCCGGATAGCTGAAGCGAATACGTCATTGAGCTCGACCCGCCGACGGTCGTTATCGTCGAGCTGTTGAGTGACAGGCGTCCGTTGTCCAGGCTGAAAGTTATGTCGCTCGTTGATCCGGGCGCGGCTGGATTGCCTGGATTTACAAACGCCGTCCAAGTTTCAGATGCGCAAACCACGCCGCCGGAAGCAAACGCCGCGATCACAAACGGCAACAAGAGTCTTCTTAGCATATCTAATAACCTCCACAATACAGGCTGCGAAACGATCAAATCACCGGACAGCCGGCGAACATTAGGCACTCCCGCAATGTATACACGTGCAAGAGTCGTGCCGTTGCTTGCTACAACCGATTATTGCTGAGAAATTGATGTGGGAGTGCAGCTTCACAAGACCACGCTTTGCCGGACCGAGTCATATCTCAGCTTCCAAAAGGGATGCGGAGGGTTATCATAGACGTAGACCCGACGGAGGACCCGGTTCATGGTCAGCAGGAGTTCGAGTTCTTCAATGGCCACTACGGATGTCACTGCTATCTGCCGGTGCACGTCCATATAACAGGAGATGACGGCAGGCAGAGAATACTTGCCTCCCTGCTTCGTCCTGGCAATTCTGGCCCTACCAGAGGCTTATACAGCGCGCTCCGGATAGCGATAAGGCTTATCCGCGCAAGAATGCCTCAGGCCCGGATCATCCTTCTGCCCTCCCGGCACGTACCACTATTACCGGTACAGCACCGTCACGCTTGCCCCCAGGCTTTTGGCCAGACTGCCAGCATAGCTAAGCACGGCGATGGACCGGTCACTGAGGTCGACCGGACAGAGTATCTTCTTCGGAAGGTGTACGGGCATTTCTATGCGCTCGCTTTCTTCATTTCTCTGGTCTTCAGCATATGGTAGAGCACTGGCACTGCCATCCTGGAAAGCAGCGTCGAGGCGACCTCTCCAGCCATCAGCGATATGGCAAGCCCCTGGAATATAGGGTCAAAGAGAATCACGCTCGCCCCGACCATAACAGCGGCTGCCGTCAGGAGCATCGGCCGGAATCGCACCGCTCCGGCGTCTATGACGGCCTCTTTGAGCGGCATCCCCTGCTTTATCCTAAGCTCAATGAAGTCGACCAGGATGATCGAGTTGCGGACGATAATCCCGGCTCCAGCAATGAAGCCAATCATCGACGTAGCCGTGAAGAACGCTCCCATCAACGCGTGTGCGGGCAGTATCCCGACAAGCGTGAGCGGAATCGGCGCCATTATGACAAGGGGAATCGTGAACGACTGGAACCATGCCACTACGAGAATATAGATGATAATCAACACTGCCGCGAAGGCAAGTCCGAGGTCACGGAACACCTCATAGGTGATAAACCACTCGCCGTCCCACTTCATCGCAAGCTTGTCCGAGGAGAGGGGTTGGTGTGTGGTCAGAGCCTGGACCTTGTAGCCCTCGGGAATCTTCAGCTTCTCGATTGCCTTGTTCATCTTGAGGATAACGTAGACCGGGCTCTCCTGACGGCCTGATACGTCGCCCGTCACGTAAACGACCGGCATCAGGTTCTTATGGTAGATACTCTTGTCCGTCGTGGTCTCTTCGACGTGCACCAGTTCACTCAAGGGGACGAGTTTGCCGTTTGAGGACTGCAATTCTATCTGTTCTAAGTCCGAGACGCTGGATCGCTCGGAAACCGGCAGTCTAAGGTCGATATTCACGTCCTCGCTTGAAGTAGGCTGATGGGCAAGTTCACCCTTGTAGCCACCTACCGCAAGCTGCAGTGTCTGTGCAGCCTGCTCGGTCGAGACCCCGTTCAGTGCGGCCTTCTCTTTGTCCAAGACGAACCTGTATTTCGGCTGGTCGTCCTCGACATACCAGTCGGTATCGGCAACGCCTTCAGTGCTCTCGAAGATACCCTTGACCTGGCGCGCTACCTCTATCTGACGTTTGTAGTCCGGGCCATAGACCTCAGCTACGAGCGTCTGAAGTACAGGCGGACCCGGCGGAACCTCCGCGATCTTTACGCGAGCGCCGTAGCGGCGCGCTATCTCCTGGACGTGGGGACGAATGCGCTTTGCAATATCGTGGCTCTGGGCCTTGCGGTCGTGTTTGCCGACCAGGTTCACCTGAAGATCGGAAACGTTCGCACCACTTCTCATGAAGTAGTGGCGTACGAGGCCGTTGAAGTTATACGGACTTGCGGTACCGACGTAAGACTCGTAGTCAGTCACCTCGGGAACGGTCTTTATGTAGCTGCCGATAGCATTGGTGACAGTGGCGGTCTCTTCAAGCGTCGTCCCTTCGGGCATATCAATGATCACCTGGAACTCGCTCTTGTTGTCAAAGGGCAGCATCTTAACTGTAACAATCTTTAATGCCACAAGCGACATTGCTCCGAGCAGCAGTACTACAACCCCACCCAGAAACACGGTTCGTGCCAGTCTGCTTGTGAGCAGTGGAGTCATCGCCTTGCGATAAAGCTTAGTTGTCCAGCCCTCAGCCTCTCCACCGGCGTGTTCGTGGGTTCCACTGTGGTCAGCCTCACTTCGGAGCAGCCGAAAAGCCGCCCACGGCGAGACAATAAACGCAATGAGAAGCGAAAACATCATCGCAGCCGATGCGCCGATAGGAATGGGCCGCATATACGGTCCCATAAGTCCACCGACAAACGCCATTGGCAAGATCGCGGCTATAACGGCGAACGTGGCAAGAATGGTCGGGTTACCTACCTCGTCAACGGCCTCCGAGGCCACCTCAACAATCGGCCTCCCATGGTTCTGAGGCATCCTGAAGTGGCGGACGATGTTCTCGACGACCACGATTGCATCGTCTACGAGTATACCTATGCTAAAGATTAGGGCAAATAGTGTTATACGGTTGAGCGTATATCCGTAGAGGTAGAACACCAGGAGCGTGAGCGAAAGGGTCACCGGGACGGCTATCGC
>JBBRAE010000054.1:0-12372 GCA_038207085.1 Armatimonadota bacterium | reverse complement strand
GGTCATGGTTAGGACAGCGACAGCCAGACGGCACTCGGCAACCCGGCACTCGCAGGCCTCGACTTTCGCGACGTTTGAGGCGGTTTCCATCAGGCTGTTGCAGACCACGAACGAATAGTCCCGGGGAAGTGCGATCGCAAGGGTTGAAGGCGGCAGGCTCTCTATCTTGAGCGTTTTCCCAGGCTCGGCAAGCGTTGCGGCGGCGGTAGCGATTGCGGTCGAGCCGTCACGTGCGGAGATACGCGCGGCGAGGTCGCGGGGCTCCGTAGCTATATGATTTGCCCCAAGGATCGCCATCGCGCACGCCGTGACAAGAGCGGTCGAGCTTCCGAGGCCGCTCTGTGAGGGGATATCACCGAAAACGCAGCCGTCGAAGCCCTTTATGTCACCCACAGCAGCAGAGCGAACCACATCGGCGGCGAGCTTCACGTAGTTGCCCCAATTGCCCTCTGAGTAGGGACGAATGCGCCGGGCTATCTCGAAGCTTTTTGCCGGATACCAGAAGCTTGTGTTGATGACGTTTACTCTTCGGTCTTTGCGGGGGGAATAGAGGACGACCACATCACGCTCGATCGCCATCGAAAGCACCGGGAGGCCGTTGTAATCGGTGTGTTCACCTATCAGGTCCAGGCGTGCCGGCGCGCGGGCGATCGACACCCGTTTGATGTCGGGAAACGCCGCGACAAAGCGCGCAAGGGCCATCGAATAGCGCGCCCGCTGGTAGTGCAGGTCCGCCCCCTCACCATAGCTTTCGACAAGAAACAGTTCGAGCTCGCAGGGCAGGTTTCCGACTCCCTGCATCAGCTTCTCGAACTCCTTTACTTCGATCACCAAAACGCTCTATTACTCCTATCACAAAAACAGCTCTGCTACGTGGAATTATTTACCCAGATAATAGCGTTTACAAGCTGAAGAGTGACCCTTTACCTGCCAATAATATTAGCAGGCGGGAGTATGCAATGATTAATATAAACAACAAGCTTAGTGTATTAGTAGTCTATGGGCACCCTGTAGTGCGGCAGCACATCAAAGTTGGGTTGACAGGTTATGGCTGCGAGGTCCTGACTGCTCCGGACGGTGAATCGGCGCTTATGGTGCTGAAGCAGCGGCGAGTCGACGCCGTGGTCGCCGGAGTGGAACTATTGGGAATGAACGGCCTGCAACTTGCTCGCGCGGTTATACGCGTTTACCCTCACATGACCATGATTATGGCGGCGCGTGAATTCGAGCCGGGACTTGCAGCCAAGGTTCTCTCAAGTGGAGCAAGCGACCTCGTGAGCGAAGCAGCAACAGCGGACGAGATTCACAATATGATCATCAAGAACATGGAGCGCCGAGCCGCACTTTCCAGGCGGATCCTTACGGACCGGGCGGAAGTGCTCGTCAAGGCGATCCGGGCGATCGTTTCGGCGATCGACGCAAAGTCGCTGCACGCATCCAAGCACTCGGGCCGCGTCACTCAGCTCAGTCTTATGATGGGTGAACGCATGTCGCTTTCCTCCCAGGAGATGGCGACGCTTGAACTTGCGGCGCAGCTTCACGATGTCGGCAAGATCGGCACACCGGACGCTGTTCTAAGCAAGCCTGACGTCCTCACTGACGAGGAATGGGTCGACGTGCTGAAGCACCCGGCGCTAAGCGGTGCGTTTCTTTCGGCGGTTCCTGAGCTTGGCGAGGTCGCAACAATCGCGCGCCATCACCACGAGCACGTCGATGGCACCGGTTACCCGGATGGGCTCCAGGGAGAGGCGATCCCGCTTCTTGCGCGGATTCTGGCAATCTCCGACGCTTACGAAGCGATGACGAGCGAGCGCCCCTACAGGCACGCAATGAGCCACGAGCAGGCAACAAGCGAGCTTCGTTCCCACTGCGGAACACAGTTTGACTCACAGATAGTCGAGCATCTGGTAGCGGTCCTATCGACTGCAATCGAGAGGAAAGCAGCATGACAGGGCGCAAAACCAGCCCAGGTCTGGACGCGGGCTGTTGTGACAGCGCAGCAGAATCAAGAAGCAAGCGCATACACGGCGCATGCCTTGCGCTGGTTCTGATTACATCAGGGCTCAGCCTTACCGTGCATGCGCTTGGCTTGTTTTACAGAGACGAGAGCATCTGGAAGGCAATAGAGATCGAGCCGTTTCTGGTGGCTATGATGGGGATCGCTTGCATCTATTTTTCGATGGCCTCATGCAAGCTCGCCGAGGCAAACGGCAACATCGTCCAGGATTTCAGATTGCAGACAAGGCAGCTCGCAGACAAACACGAGCAGCTCAGTCGCCTGAAGCTCCTCTCGGAGAACCTAATTAACCAGGTCGACCTCACCAAAGCGCTCGACCTCGCTCTTGAGATGGCCGTAGACGTGGTCGGCGCACGGACCGCATCGATTATGCTCCTTGACCCTGAGGCAGGAGAGCTTAGAATCGCAGCGGCGCGGGGGCTTCGCGAAGAGGTCATCCGGGATGCACGTGTGAAGCTCGGCGAGGGGC
The DNA here is from genome assembly GCA_038207085.1 of Armatimonadota bacterium. Classification (GTDB taxonomy): domain Bacteria; phylum Armatimonadota; class UBA5829; order UBA5829; family DTLH01; genus JBBRAE01. The sequence continues at coordinate 9,886 of JBBRAE010000054.1, read as the reverse complement.
TTGCTGGAAGGGTCGCAAGCGAGGGTGAAGCACTTGTAATCGACAGCGATCACCTCGACGACCGTATCGCGCCGTTTGCCACACGCACCCACGAAATCCGCTCCGCGATTATCTGCCCCATCAAGATGAAGGGCGTAGTCCGCGGGGTCATCAACGTTTCAGACAAGCACGGCGGCGAGAAATGGGACGAACAGGACCTGTCGGTTGTCTCGACGCTTGCCGGTCAGGCTGCTATGGTCCTTCAGAAGATCGAGCTCTATGACGACCTTCAAAAGCAAGTCGTAAAGCTTGAAGAAGCGCTGAATCAGCTAAAGAAGACACAGGCCGAGCTCGTTCAGTCGGAGAAACTCGCCTCGATCGGCCAGATCGCAGGCGGCGTCGCTCACGAGATCAACAACCCGCTCTTGGTTATCCTTGGGCGCACCGAGTTTGCCATCGACAAGCTTGAAGAGAACCATTCGGCCAAGAAAGACCTTGAAGTCGTCCACACGATGACCGAGAGAATCGCCGAAATAGTGCGAAACCTCCTTAGTTTCTCGCGAAACAATGAGGGGCTCGACTTCCGGCCGATCGACGTAAACGAAGTGATAGAGCGCACACTCGCGCTTACCGAGCGGCAGATGTCCAAGTCGAACATCAACCTGATGCGAGCGCTCGACACCGAGCTTCCACAGGTGCTCGGCAACCCGGGGCAGCTCCAGCAGGTGTTCCTGAACATTGCGATCAACGCAAGCCAGGCGATGAAGACCGGCGGCACTATCACCGTCTCCACCTGGAAAAACGACAAATCAGTATTTATAAGATTCCGCGACACCGGGCCAGGGATCAAACCTGAAGACCTTGAGCGGATATTCGAGCCGTTCTTTACCACCAAAGACGAGACCGAAGGCACAGGCCTCGGGCTTGCGATCAGCGCAAAGCTTATATACAGTCACGGTGGCAAAATAGAAGCAAGCGGCGAACCCGGCAGTGGGGCCATATTTACAATAGACCTGCCGATTATGGAAGACAAGACGGGGCAATTGGAGGATTCAGCAAGTGAACACGAACCTGATAATGGTAGTGGACGACGAGAGGGAGATACGCGAGCTGTTTCGTGACGTCCTCGAAGCCAGAGGCTATGAGGTGATCGTCTGCGAAAAAGGTGAAGCGGCTCTCGATATTTTGAAGCACCGAAAGGTGTTTGCAGCGTTCGTCGATATTCAGATGCCGGGGATGGACGGGATCGAACTATTGAAGAAGGTAAAGGCGGTCAAGCCAGATACCCACGTGGTTATGATCACAGGCTACAGCCGCGACGGAGCCGTCAACGAGGCGCTCCAGCTCGGGTGTTTTGTCTGTATGATGAAACCCTTCAAGCTCCGCGACATCACCGGCGTGCTCGATGTCCTGGAGTGCGGCTTCGACGCGCCGATGAACATGGCAGCGTAGCAAGCGCAACTATTGATCTGAAGTTCCAACCGTGCCTGGTCGCCTGAGACCAGGCACGTATATTTTCAGGTTCTGCCCGTAAGAGCCGCCAGCTAAGAGTTCGTCCCCAATCCCTCCGGCCCCACAAGACTCCTCTTGCTCCGTGTCTGTTGAAGATCCACGTTCGCCCGGCGGTTTTCGAGGCATGCAAGGCTTATCTCGATAATTTCTTCAGCCTCATAGGTGCTCATCGTGCCGACGGTCACCATGTCGCAGTCGCGTATCGTGTTCCAGACAAACTGCATGCCCACCGGCGGAAGAATTCTACCTGCGGCGAGAGGTTTTATCGTCATGACGGGGTGACGGGCTTTCTGAATCACCTGCTGTATCCAGTCCACCTCCACCTGACAGAGAAATCCGCTTGAGTTATACGGCTGGACGTATGAGACGACGTCGGACTCGCAGGAGTCGGCGTAAACGATCGACTCGGGCATGTGGGTTGACAGCCCAGGCAGTAGCCCCGCGTCACGGACGTCTTTCAGGTGTTCGCTGAGCCTTGGGGCAATCGAGCAAGTCACTCGGTCAATAAGCGGATCGGTGATTGCCTGGTGCGGAAAGCAGAAGGTCGCCCCGAGCTTCTTTGCAAACTCGACCGACTCTTTCCACGAGTCGGGGTTGCCGGACTCGTGGTAGTGAGGAGTGGTGATCCAGATCATCTCCCTGCCCGTTCGCTGTTCCACCTCGCGAAGCGCCTCTGAAACGAAGCGGTCCGTGCAGGACATAAACGCGTTGCACCCGGCGCGTGCGAAGACCTCGACCAGGTCCGCGATCTTCTTGGGGGTGTCAAACAGGTCTTTTATCAGCCGGTCTTTAGCTCTGCTGGTGTGGGAGTACCCGAGCATCCAGTTGGAGCCGCAGATGAGCCTAGGCATAGAGACTCCGCCGACCATAGTGCGAGGAAATTCGGACATATTACACTCTCCAATTGCAACAAACACTTGCTGTTTGCATTATAGCCGAGGTTTATGCCTGGCGTCTAGACCCGTTAATCTCCCCGCGCTTTCTCTCGGCAAGCTCTTCGCTAAGCCCCACCCAGTAGACATTCCCAGGGCCTCTGACCCTGCGCCACGGGAATCGGCGTCAATACTGCCCTTGACTTCCTGCCTGACCAGCACTATACTCTGGTCAGATTCACTTGGACGCATACGGACTGATCTGATCGCGCTGGGTCTCCAGACCCGGTGCGCATATTCCCAGGGTCTCTGACCCAGCACCATGAGAATCGGGGTCTGGAGACCCCTCAAATATGCATGCCGCGTCTGGAGACACGGCACGATCAAGTCTCAGGAGAGCACAATGGCAAAGTCGATTCTGATCTTCGCAATGATTGTCCTCTGCAGCTCATTGCAGGCGCAAAATACGCTCTACTACTCCGACGGCGGGCGAAACGTCGTCCGGGTCAGCATCGACGCGTCGGGGAAACCCCTGGGGAAAAGCGCGAAACTGACGACGACCGGCGGGTGCGACCGCTTCAGCATCTCGCCTGATGAAAAGAAAGTGGTCGGACTCGGGGTAGTCTCGCGCGCAATCGACAAGGAAAGCGACACCGCGCTTGTTTCATGGAAACTCTTCGTCGAGGAGCCGGGCAAGAAGAGTTCGCGCAGGGTGCTTGGGACCACCGAACCCGCCGCGGGGATGCCCTGCGTGCTCTGGTCGCCGAAGGGCGCCTATTTTCTCCTCGCGACCGGCGTCACGGATAGAAAAGTCAGCGTGTACGAATTTTCGACGGGGAAGAAGATCGTCGATAGCTCCAAGATGCCTGCCAGCATCTCCCCCGATGAGCGGTTCTTGGTCTCTGAACAGAAGTATCCCCTCAAACCCTCTGCCACCAACGTGACCGACCTTGTAACGGGCAAATCGGTCGAGATAAGCGAAGGGCAGTGCCCGGTGGTCTGGGCGGGGTCGAGCGACAAGCTCGCGTGGATCGACTCCGGCAACCTCTACACCGCAGCACTCTCAGCAGGCCCGACAGAGCTCTCACTTGCGTGGCGGGAGAAAGTGAGCAGCGCGGCTTATGACCTTAGGTGGGTGCCCGAAAAGGGAGTCTACTTCGTGATGGGAAGCTCGCGCACCAGAGAACTCGGCTGCTACTCGGAGAACCTGAAGACGATCGTCCAAGGCGACATGCTCCCAGACTCCCCCGACCGCTGGCAGGCCGCGATAGCCGTCAAAGCCAAGAAGGGCACGCTTCCAGAGGAGGCGAGCTATTCGCCGGACGGCGCACTGATCGCCTACACCGTGCCATCGGGAAAACAAGGCGAGACCAAGCTCTTTGTGCTTGACGCATCCGGCAAATTGATAACGATCGGCCCCGGCAGATCGCCTCTTTGGAGAGGCTCCGAAAGCCTCTGGAACCCCTGGCGTCCGGGCTGGTAGCCCCAAGTATATGCCCCACCCCGTTTCCTACCAAGGCATCTCGGGTAACAAGTTAAATGAATGAAGTGTTAACGTTGATAACAAAAGGGGCGCATTTGATATGGAATACTGGTCTACCTGGATTATCGTAATTGCGATCGGACTTGTCATGGGTTTTGTGGTTCACGCGCTTATAAGATACGCGCAGGGTTCGGGGGTGCTGGCGACGATGGTGGCGGGTGTTCTCGGCTCAATCGTCGGCTCATTTGCCCTGTCCCAGGGGCTCAACCTGTTTAGAGGCATGGACCGAACGACGTCGTTCTACCTCTGGGGCGTCATAGGAGCAATCGTGCTCTCGATCATCTCCGAACTGCTGTTTGTCGGCTCCAGGCGCGGACGGATTGTCACATCATAGCCCAATTTGTTCGTGGATAGGGTGATCGGCATGAAAAAGGAAGACCTGACTTCAGGGGTCCACACCAGCAGCCTGGTGGGGATGCCCATTTATACACTTGACTACGGCAAACGGATCGGCAGCGTGAAAGACGTGCTCTACGACAGCACTCAGAGCAGGCTGGTGGGGTTCACAATCGAGGAACCCGGGATAATCTCCCCTGACCGGCGGATTTTGCCGTTTGAGTCGGTAAAGAGCATCGGACGGGACGCGGTGATGGTGCCGACTCGCGACGTTTTGATCCCCGAGCGCAACGCAAACGGCTACTCCCGATTCCGCAGGCAGCACGGCAGCATCACGGACAAATATGTCATCAGCGAAAGCGGAAACCGGCTTGGGAGCATATCCGATGTGATCGTAGACGCCGTAACCGGCGAGGCCGTGAGCTATGAACTCACAATGGGGGTCACCAGAGACATCGGCGGCGGGCGCAGGTATGTGGACGCCGACGGCGCGATAGTCGTCGGGCACGATGCGGTCATTATCTCAAACGAGGCCGAACGCCGCACCCAGGAGCAGGCGCCCGGAGGGATCGCCGGAGCCTACGAGGGGGCAAAAACGAAGACCTCCCAGTACGGCGCGATGGCCGGAGATTACACCCGCGAGCAAGAGGCCAATATGGCCCGAGGCCGTGTGGCGGGTCGTGACGTCGCCGACAGCCACGGTCTGGTAATCGTCTCCAAAGGTGAAGTTATCACCGACGATGGGATCGAGCACGCAAGGGTTGAGGACAAGCTTCACGACCTTGCACTTGCAGCGGGTATCGGAAGCGTAGAGGCGGGATATGGAAGCGCGACAGACAGCGCCTATGCCGCAACCGGCGCTCAGCTTATGGGCCGGGTAGTCCCAAAAGATGTAGTCAACGAACAGGGCGCGGTAGTCATTCCGGCGGGCACAGTCGTCACCGACGAAGTGCTTATGCACGCCCGGCAATCCGGGGTGATGGGTCGGCTTGCAAGCATTGTGCTCGGCGAGCACGCCAAGGGGCGCGCGGAGTCTGTCTGGGGGGAGATGCGCTCATGGGCGACCGATACGTGGAGTGGGATCAGCGATTCCAGCCGCGAAGCGAACGAACGAGCGAACCGACGCAAAACGGTCGCCGAGCAAAAAACGTTCTTAAAAGGCAAGGTATCGGCGACGGATGTCTCAAACGATGCGGGCGAAGTGATCCTGCGCGAAGGTGAGATCATCACCCCGCTGGTCCTCGACGACCTCGACCGGGCGGGCAAGCTAGAACAGGTCAAACTAGTACCCGAAGGGCATCCGGCAGAAGGCCCGCACGACGAGAGCGAGGCCGAGGTGCATCTGATCGTCGAGACACGGCAGCAACACGAACGACACCATAAAACCGCATAAGCCAACCATCCCCGGAGAACACTCTCCGGGGATGGGTTAACAGCCAACTGGAAGCTGCCAATACTTGAGAGGGTTAACATAGAGCGGGGACTCTTGAAAGGTTCCTGCTCACAGAAATTCCGTGACTTATTACTTTGCGCAGATATTGATAGAACGGAGAAGATCAGAACTCTTTGTAGAAGCGTATAACCGGGCGAGGTACGACGGACAGGCCGACGCTTTTCGACCCTGTCAGTTTTAGAACTACCGGACTGAGGTCGGTCAGGCATCTATAGGTGGCGAGGATGCGAAGAAACGGACGCCTGGCGATCGACATTTCGTCGGCATCGGTGGCTGCCGCTACTGGCTCGATGCGACCGGCGACTATAGCCTCTCGCACTGCCTCGGCGTTGGGGGCGCACCTCACGAGAGTGTAACACTCCGCCATCGACTGGGGATCGTGGGTGTCACTAGCACCAAGACGAGGTTTGGTAACTGTGCGATAGAAATCGGAGCGAGTGCTTCGGTCTTCACCGAAGGTGATCGCGTAATGCAGTTTCTCCGAGGCGCTCTCGGTCTCAACGGCGTCAAACGGAAGGGTATTCGCGAGTTCGTGCAGGCTTCGCGGCAGCATTGGGTGAGCGGCGACGGCGAGCCCGCCCTGCTCGTGAATAGCCCGTATCGTCCACTCTGCACTTCTGCCAGGAGATATCGTGCTCGTGAGATACAAGCCGACGATATGACCGTCCGAGGAGCTGATTTCCTCACCCGGGATGACAAAAAATTCGGCGGGCAGCTTGCCCTGTCGTTTCAGCTCCACTGCCGCATCGAGCGCGCGCAGCGCTCCTTCCAGAGAATCATGATCGGTTATCGCGATCCCCGCAAGTCCACGGTCGGCTGCGGCCAAAAGCATCTCGGCGGGAGATGCGAGGCTATCGCTCGACACGCTGGTGTGAGTGTGGGTATCGATAGCTATAGCGCCATCGGGCGAAATGACACGGGAACCTTTTTGGTTGTTGCGAATGACCACACGCCTGGCGGCGGTCAAGACAATGTCTCTCTCAGGCCGTATAGCAAGCTCGACTGCATTGTCTTTCTTTATTAGCGGCAGCACAAACAAGGCTTTTCTCAACATCCGACTTGGGATTCGCTTGCCGCTCGCGGAATTAGAATCGAACAGTCTGTGCAGTTCGTAAAGACAGTCTATGGTGGACAGAGACTGGTCCGACCCGAGTCTCAGATCGTGGAGCACCGATATGTTGGAGAACAACTCACTTCGGTCTTCCCTGGCATTCTCGCTGCGCCAATAACCAAACGGCTCCGCAGAGCAGGACACACCGGCAAACGCCAGCAATAACGCCACCAGGACGCCAAAAATTACCCGCAATTAACTCTCCAATACTGCCAGTAAGACTAGGACCGTGTTTCTATAATATTGTTCCATATCAGCTGGTCAAAAACGTCAATGCAGACGCATCTAGACGCGCTTCACAGACCGAACCGCTCTACCTCTTCGCGCGAAGGCATCGAGGGCTGCGCGCCCATCCGTGTGACGACAATCGCCCCGACTTTGGCCGCAAACCTCGCCGCCTCGACTGGGCCCTTCCCCTCGACAAGCCCGCAGGCGAAGGCGGTGGTGAAGGCGTCTCCCGCGGCAGTGGTGTCGACCGCCTGGACCCGCACAGGCTCGATGTGCTCGGCGACGCCGTCTGTTGCGACAAACGCACCCTCCGCCCCAAGCGTGATCACCACGCAGCCGACGCCGATCGCAAGAAGCTGGCCTGCCGCACTTCGGGCATCGAGGTCGTCGCCGGAGTCCCGTCCAAGAAGCTGCGCGGCCTCGTGCTGATTGAGCACTATCACGTCGACCTTGGCAAGAAACTCGCGGGGCACGGCGATCATCGGCGCGGGGTTAAGAATCGTCTTCACCCCCATGCTCCTGCACATATCAACGGTATAGTAGACGGTCTCAAGCGGCACTTCGAACTGCAGGAGCACGGCGTCGGCTTTGGAGATCGTCTCCCATGCGCGGTCGACATCGGCGGGCGCGAGATTGCCGTTTGCCCCGGGGGCGACGACGATGGCATTCTCGGCGTTCTTGTCGACTACGATCAAAGCGACCCCACTTGGCGCGTAAGGGTCGCGCACGACGAAATCCGTGTTCACCCCGACAAGCCTGAAGTTATCAAGCGAGCTTTGTCCGAACACATCTGAACCGACTCTTGCGACCAGAAAGACATCCGCACCGAGCCTTGCCGCGCACACCGCCTGGTTTGCGCCTTTGCCGCCAGGGACCATGGCAAACTCGCCCCCGATCACGGTTTCCCCACCGTGGGGCATCTTGTCGGTTTTGACGACCATATCGATGTTCGAGCTGCCGACGACTACAATTTTCTTTGTTCCCAAACCTCTACCTCCGTGCTCTCTTGCTCATTATTATACAATGTTTCATTGACATTGGAATCCCCCTGCCCTATACTCGAAATCAGGAGCAGTGAATGGACAGCATCGTCATAGACATGGCAGGCAGGCGTCTTGGTCTGACGTGGGCGCTCAGGGATGTCACCCTGGAGATCGCGCGCGGGGAAATCCTCGGGGTTTTCGGACGCGCGGGCTCGGGGAAGACCGCCCTTCTGCGCCTTATCGCCGGGCTCGATCAGCCGAGCGCGGGATGCCTGTTTATGCAGTCCTCCACAGTCGGCGACAACTCCTGGCTGGACGCCCACGTCGCGATCGCCCTGCAGAAACCGGGCCTTGCCCCAGAGCTTACAGTAAGCGAAAACCTGCGGCTCACCGCGTCGCTTTGGGCTACGGCGAGAAAGGGACGCACGGGCAGAATCGCGATGTTCACTGAGCTTATGGACCTGGTCGACGTAAAAAACCGCAGAGCGGGCCAGCTTTCAGAGGGCCAGCGCGCCGCGACCGAGATCGCCCGCGCCCTTGTAGCACGCGCCGACATCACCCTGATCGACGGGCTCGTAGATCGCCTCGACCACCCCACCCGCCGCAGGCTCTGGGAGTATATCAAAGTCTCAAGCCGCCGCGGGGCAACGTTTATTGTTGGCACGTCAAAGTGTGAGGACGCCGAGCTATGCGACAGGCTCGCGGTGCTCGCTTCGGGCAAAATCGCCTTTGTCGGGACCGCAGACGAGCTCAAATCCTCCGCACAGAGCGAGTACGTCGTCGTGGAATCGCTCCAAAACCCGCTACTCAAATCAAATCTTCAGGGAAGGTTCGGCGTCTCGGTCTCCGAGCGCAAGGGAAACCTCGAGTTCGCCACCCGAAGTGCCGACTCCAACGTCGCCCGAGTCATCTCCGAGTTCGGCTCTGACGTGGGTGCGGTCTACGTGCGAAGCGTCACGCTCGACGACGCGCTAGACATAATCGAGGGCGACCGATGATCCGAACCTTCATCGTCTTCCACTGGGAACTGCGCCGCCTCACCCGTTCACTCGTCGCCCTGGGCCTGATTCTAGCCATCCCAATCGCCCTGTCCGCAGTCGCCTTCCGAGGCAATTTCGGGGGCGAGCTTCTAGTCGCGTCGGTCATCTCAGGCTGGGCGATTCTCGGCCTGCGCTCGCTCGCCGACAAGGTGACGGGCTTCACCGAAGGGCTTGAATCAACCCCAGCCGGTGGAACATCGATCTTCGCATCAAAGCTCTTGGTGGGACTCATCGTAACGGCTGTGCAAATCGGGCTATTTGCAGGAATCGCACGGCTTCTGGCGTAAGGTCTGGGAGCCCGTTTAACCGCCACCCAACTCCCAAACCTCCACCAAATCCATTTCGTGTTCTTCGTGTTTCAACAACCCTCACCACCAGTGAACAACATTTAACAAAAAGTTCTCCCGCATGATTCCAGTTTTCGCCCGAGTTGCTGTCTTATAACTATGCGGTTAATCAGTCATTTAGGTTTTGTCAGAACTGATGTCCGTCCCATTTTGAATTGCAATCTTGGTCAATTTCACGTATTCTATCACTATCATTTCGCGATAGGATTCACTACACAATGCTCTGTCCACACTGCCAATCTACGAACACAAAATTGCTCTCAACTACGACTGAGTTGAAATACCAGCGGTTTTACTGCCGCGACTGTCGTCGTAAATACAACGAACGCACAGGGACGGCATTCAACTTTCTTGAGTATCCCACCGACCTGGTTATGCTGGTCGTGTTCTGGCGTTTACGTTACGCATTAAGTCTGCGCGACGTGGCCGAACTATGTTTGTTTCGCAGCATGACCTTGACCCATGAAACAGTGCGTGATTGG
>JBBRAE010000053.1:0-14359 GCA_038207085.1 Armatimonadota bacterium | reverse complement strand
CACGCAATCGCGCTATCGGTCGCTCCATAACGGAAGTTACCTGCCGCCACGGACCGCGCGCTACCTGCCGAATGAGCAATTGCAGCCCGGCCACTCACAGGCCGGTGTGTCAGGTGAGCTTATCTTGGCGCACCAAAGCATCAAATGTAGAGTATAATCGTGATCGCCGGGGAGATTCCTCCCCGGCGCAGGTTTTGGGGACGTTTGTCCCCGGAGGCTTGCCAACCTCGAAAATCTGTTCTTGACAGATTCCCTCACGCCCCATCGGGGGTGATGTTGAAACACGAAGAACACGAAAGGGTTTCGCGCTGGTAGATCAGCTGTTCTACGAAAAGGTGTCTGTCCCCTTTACCTCAGGGTGGTGGCCTGCGTCTCTCTGGTGTCTACGGACAAGTGCCCCCTCCTCTTGAGCTATTAGCCATTAGCTGTTAGCCCGCTTTATTCGTGAAGCGAATAAAGCTCTCGCTAGCAAAGCATTATTCACGCTCCTCGTGAATAATGCAGGTTAGCAAGCGGGCTGGCGCTTTCAGATTCGCGCTTCTTCTATTAGTTTCATCAGTCGGCGGCCGTATTCTACGTAGTTGGCGTATTTTATGGACTCGTCGTTTGTTATGCTTGCGTCGTGGAAGACTACGGCGAGGTGGGGCTCTATTGAGATTCCGCCGTCGTAGCCGCTATCGATCAGGTCTTTGACGATTTTCCGCACGTCGCCGTGGCCTTCTCCGGGGTAGGTGAAGGCGCATTTGTCATTTTCAGAGTCCCAGATTCCGTCCTTGATGTGGACGTAGGCGAGGTGGTCTTTGACGTGACTGTAAAACTCCCACGCGGACTGCTTGGGATAGGGTTTGGCCTTGGTACGGTCGTCGGTGAAGACGGGGTTGCCGGTGTCGAATACCAGTTTCAGACCCGGGACGTTTTCGACCAGGCGAAGAGTGTAGGTCCAGCCCATCCCTCCGTAGTTCATGCAGTTTTCGTGGACGGCGGTGATCCCGGCGTCGGAGAACATTTTTACAAGCTCGCGCACGCGCCTGAAGCGCTCCTCTTCCATCTGATCGCCGGGTTCACGGTCCGGGAGGACGGCGAAACTCATGATTCTGATCATTTTGGCGCCGAGGCGCTGCATTCGGGGGATTGCGCGGCGGGCTTCTTCAAGGCTTGAGTCAAACGGCTCGTCGATGCGCTTGCCCCAGTTCGCGACTGCCGAGCCGAAGCAGTTCACTTTCACCCCAACATCGGAGAGTTTGCCGCAGACGATATCAAAATCTTCGTCTGAGATATCGTGAATGTTTTTGCCGCCCACGGCGCGCGACTCGATATATTCCCAGCCCAGTTCTTTGGTGGCCCTGATCTGGCCGTCTATGTCTATTGCCGCTTCATCGGCAAATCCCGTTAGGTACAATGTGATTACTCCAATCGTTGGTGCGCTATTGATTACTTAGACAGTGGAAAGGCAATCTCCTTGGCGCTAATTTCTATATTGACCAGACGTGCTTTGTATGGTAATATCCTATGGTTACGGAGCGATGTCCGAGTTGGTCGAAGGAGCAGCACTGGAAATGCTGTAACGGGTTTCCCGTTCGTGGGTTCGAATCCCACTCGCTCCGCCATTACCCCCTCTTCTCACCCCCAGATCTGCAAAAATCCTCCGCTTGTCTGCTAGACAGCCCGTCACAGAGAATGTTATCATTGCCTTGGCTGACCTCGTTACTGGCGCAGGTCGCTTACCCACAAGAAGAATTGCAAGCATTATCAGAGGTTGAAGGTGAAGGGCGAGGAATCGGACCTTTTTGTTAGTCGGTCCGGCCGCGATATAGTCCTGGCGAACAAGGACGTGCGGCTGCGACTCATCTACCGCGACGGCGGGTACGTGCAGGAGTTTTGCGGCGTCGACCGGACAGGTGAGGAACGTTTGATCCTCTCGACCATCCACCGCGATCTTATCCCTTTCACGGAGCACCGTACGCACGCCGACCCCATGTTCTCAGGGCACAGGCAGCACCTGTTTGAACTGAGCCGTGAATCAATACGCCTCGGCTACACCGAAGCCAAAGTTATCGAGGACGGAAGCACCGTCGCAGTCAAGCTCACAGGTGGAAACGCCGAGTGCGGGCTTGCCTCGACTATCACACTTTTCCCGGGCTCCAAGTTTGTCAAAGTGACTGCTGATGCGTGCTTTTTGCCGTCGCGGCGGCCACACTTGTTTGAGTATCTGATGAGCGCGTTTGCGTTTCTGCCCGATGGAATGCTTCTCGACCGCTATGGCAAGCTCGATTACGCGTGGTCGCCCGTGCTTCGGCCCGAGGACGATCACATCGTGGCTGAGCGGTCGTTTGGCTCCGCTGTGGTGCTCGCGCAGCACAGAAAGCTTGCGGCGGCGATTATTCCCGAGCGCGAACGGACCGGTGAGATGCCGCTTGCGCTCGACATCGACCTGCGAAACGGGGTGCTCGCCGCTCCCATACTCGCCTGCGGGTTCTGCGACTCGGTCCCGGACGGCCACTTCTCGCGGCACGACCGGGGGATGGTGTTTCGTCCCGAACCAGGAGCCGTCTCCTACAGTTTTTGGATATACATCGACGCCGAAGCCAAGTCCCGCGCGGCCTGTGAACCGGTTCAGGAGTTTCTGTGGCGCAGGGCGCGGCGTGGGCTCTATCCGACCACGCTTGAGAATACGCCCTCGGACACCTCCGACGATCTTGCGACTGCCTACGCGATTAAATCAAGGCCGAAGTCAGTTGAAGACGTGCATCGGGCGAATCGGGCGATCGCTCAGATGCTTGGACGACAGAGGCCGGAAGGGGTGTTCGATCTCGACACGGCGACGACGTCCCAGGCGATGAGGTGGATGCTTGCGATCCATAGGGACTTTGGGGGTAACACAAGACTCCTTGCGGCTTGCACGGCTTACGGAGACTTTCTGGTCGCCAATCAGTCGGCTAACGGCGGGTTTGCGTTACGGTTCTCAGAGGACCTCGCGCCTCTACCCGAGCTGAAAGACACTCTGGAATCAGCGGCGGCGGGGAGGTTCCTAGCGGGACTTTACAAGGCGACGGGGGAGCGACGTTACCTTGCTGCGGCGGCTCGGGTTATGAAGCTCACGTCGACGCTTGTGTCCCGGTGCAGGTTCCACGACAAAGAGACTTTTCTAGCAGGGGTCATCGAGACCAAAGATGTTCATACCTGCGTACCGGTGCAGGGGGCTAACGCTATGCGTCACGCGGCGGACCTGGCGATCGCGATGTATCGGCTCACAGAGGACAGCGCCTGCCTGAAGACCGGTCAGACGGCGCTCAACCAGATGCTCTGGCTGCAGGACACGTGGAGCGAGCACCCCGGCGCGTTCTCTCCAGGAAACGCGTTTGACGGGCCCGTGGCGCACGGCGCGTTTGCACGGACGCTGCTAGAATATTATCAGGTGACAAAGCGGGTCGACTTGATCGAGCGCTCGACCGCCGCGCTGCACTCGGGGATCGCGCTTGGTGACAGTGAGTCGGCGGGAGTGCAGTGCTGGTCGGCCAACAGGTTTGCCTCTGCCCTGATAGACGTTCGAGGCAGAGCGGCCTATGTGCTTGGGCCGTGCAGGATCGACGGGCTGTCGATCGCGAGTGGGTCGATCTCGTTTGACCTCCGAGACGGCGGAGGGCCGAACCCACAGGTGCGATTCAGTGGCCTCAGAGGAAGAAATTACCGACTCCAAATAAATGGGGAGGTAAAACAGTACTCCAAAGTCGAATTAGAATCTGGGATTACGGTTCCGGTTACGAGTTCAGAGTGAAGACAAATTGTACGTTGGCCCGGATTTGCTCACGATCGCACGCGATATTCATAGACCACGATCGCACGCAATATTCATAGACCACGATCGCACGCGATATTCATCGCGTGCGAAATAGAAGACAAGGGAGTTTACTCCCACCCGATCTATACAGGGATAATACTTTACACTTTGGGCTTTACCCTTTACACTAACTCATAGCTCTTTTGATGGAGGAGATTATGAGAAAACCAGCAGCCGTTCAGAGACGTGAGTATATCGCTGGCACGGGGCCGAGCATTTTCGGCATCAAGCGGTTGGACAAGGTGAAAGGCCCGCAGGGGCAGATCTGCACCTTTCTTGGAGTCAAGGAAGGCGAAGTCTATCTTGAGCACGACGACAAGACCAAGCCGGAGCCATTTGTCGTTGTACCGACCGGCGATTTTACCAAATGGCAAAAAGTCACATAAGGAGACAGTTCTCTAATGCAATCAATCCAGAGGATTGAGATTGAATGGGCAATCTTACACACAGCCGACAGCACAGGCGACGCGCCGATGCTCGCGGAAGAGCAACTCGCGCTCGACGAAGACGTCCGAGCCTACTTTGAGGACCATATAAAGTCCTGCCTGAAGTCCACGCAGACCCGCATGGGCAAGTTCTTCGCCTCAGATAGCGCGATCGCCGCGGCCTGCGGAAGGATGATCGAAGAAGGCGTCACGTCGTTCTATGATGTGTCCCACGCAGTAGCCTGGTGGCTCCAGAAGCAGATCGAGCGCGAAAACGGCGTCACAGCCGATCTTGCGATCTGTCCGTTTATCGACAGCGACACCGGCGACCGATTCATCGCCCTCTTGAAGCTCGACCCGATGAGAGTTTATCTCAAAGACGGCGACACCCAGGCTGCGCTCCAGCAGATGCTTGTTATGCCCGACGCTGCCCACGGGCTCGTCACCTGGGCTATCATCCGGGCGTATAACGAAGAGACCCGTTACGATATGCTCTACAGGGCCGACAATGGCGACGACTACTGGGTGCCGGAGTTCCTGCAGTGTGAGGAGCTCGCGACCCCGCGCCAAATGACCAAGATCGTCCTCGGCGAGACCGCCAAGTGGCTCGACGCAAACTCTGAGAACCTCAGCACGGAGCTTGCGATGGAGCTGACGCAGGCGATCCGTGAAGGAACACAGCAGGACGCGCTCGACCTCGAAGAGCTTGCAGAGCGCGTGATCCCGAACGAAATGCTCCGCGACGACTACCTAGGGCGCATGCTCGACAAGGGCATGACCCAGCTCGACTTCCAGCCCGACCGCGAGTTCTCCGAGCGACAGGCCCGCAAGCGCACCTACGTCCTCGACGACGGAGTCACCATTCAGGGGCCAAGCGATGTGATCGAAGACCTGATAACCTTCCTGCCCAAGTCCGATGATGGGATGGTGCGCATCGCGATCGAGACTCGAAAGTTCTATCAGAAGTAGACGCGTACGTTCGTCCGGGGAATCTGTCCCCGGACGCCGTTTTAGGGGAATCTGTCCCCCAGCTCAGTTATCGAGCATGATCGATGATTGGGTCGGCGGATGGACACTACGGACGTTCTGGCCTGCCCGACCGCTAAGATGCGCTCCTCCTGGGCACTTGCTGCACAGTTACACATTTGATATAATGTTCACAACTTACTCAGGAGATATGAACTGAAGATCATCCGCACAGTATTTCAAGATGTTGAATCCCGTTTTGATGACGGGCACTTTGCACCCAAGATGGTGCTTGTGCTTGACATGGAAGACAAGCTCGAGCTTACGACCTCCCAGATTCCGAACATTGAACGGATGATGGAGTACGCGCTGCCCGGGATATTCCCGGACGACGATAGCCCGCTTGCGCACTCCTGCGGAGGAGCTGGGACCGAGCATGAGAAGCACACGTTTCGTGAAGAGATCGAGGCCGGGACCAATATCCCACATCTGCTCGAACACGTTGTGCTGTACCTGCTCAGCCGACGCACCAATCACTGCTCAGCCTACTGCGGGCAGCGCTCAGGGGATATTGAGGCCGGGATCAACACGCACTTCTACCTCGTGACCGATTATCCGTCCAAAGTAGAAGCGATCGTTGCGGCGGATATTGGGTTTCAACTGGTGTCGGCATGGCTCGAAGGACGCGCGGCCAAGATCGAGCCCGAGGTCGTTATCAACGGCGTGTGTAAAATGTTGTCCCCAATGTTAGATAGAGCCGCATAATCGGGAACATCCCAGAGCAACAGGCAGTCTGATAAGCATAGAGAGGTCCCCAAGTGAGGACCCCCTGTTTAGAAAGGAGCCTGCAAACATTGAAACTAGCCTCAGAAGTCGATCTTCATAATGATATTATCCACGATCGAGTGGTTCAGGACATCGCCGCTCACAGGTTCGGTTTGGACGGTTGGAACGTGCTCGCCAAACCCGAGAAACTGCCGGAAGGCGCACAGCTCGGCGCTGTTCCCGACATCCTCGCCACTGAAAACGGCGACGTTGTGGCCGTGGGACACGTGGCTGCCGGTGATATTTGTGAGGAACAGGCGCGAAAATGGAAAGCACTCGGCGATTCCTGCGTCAGATTCTATCTGTATGTGCCTGACGAACAAGTCGAAGCCGCTCAGCAGATGATCCGCAAGCACGAGGTAATGTGCGCAGGGCTCCGCAGTTATAGATATAACGGCAAGCTTGAGATCGAACCCGTCTGCCTGGATATGGTAGACGATCGGGAAGATAGTCACCCCTGGTGGGCAAAACTCGGAAGTGACGATACAGTCAATTAGCGGCCTTGGAGGCTAAACTCAGGTGCTGGATTATGCCGGCCTGCCTGTCTGGGCAGTGTTAGCGAAAAGAGTTATAACACTGTTGGCACTCGCGATGTGCGGGCTTCACGCTCACGTCCAGTATAAGAGACGCGGCAAGATGCTGAACCCATCGGAGCGCTGGCTTTTCTTCGTCTTCTCCATACTGTTTCTCTTTGGAACGGTGGCAAACTTTGGCGCAGCTACGCTTACGTGGAAGATCGGAACCAAGTCGGGGCCGTTCAACTATGGGGAGTTTTCACTGCTGATGGCTCTGCTTTACATGACTTTCAACTTCGGAGTGGGGCTGCGAAGAAGGTTCTGAATAATTTTCCCGCGTACCCGCCAGAGTGGGCGCACAGTCAGAATGGTCCGATCCCCCACCTTACCACACAAACTCTGCGCCCTACCCCGCGAATTTACCTTAGGCGGCCCTCTGTGGTCGATTCTCTTCACGCCTGGAAAGCGGCTTGTCTTCCACATGCTCGATGATCTGCTGCTCGGACTTGGGTGAGGTGTTCGCACACTTCGCGCAGGTCCATGTGACCAGATCCATCAGATGCTCCGGCACGTTGTCTATCTCAGTTCCGCACTTGCAACGCATGGTAGTTACCTTTCTCTGTCCGCCTAAGCCTCTTGTACCGGGCATACATGCGGATAGTTGTAAGTTCGCTCGCCTATAGACGTTATACCCTATGTCGGTTTGTACTTAATATACGAGTCGAGCCCATGCATTGTTCCAATTTTTCAGTTATTCTTCTTTTGGTTCCCGAAGCATAAGATCCGTCACTGCTTGAGTGGGGTCTTTGCCTTCAAAAAGCACACGGTAGAGCTGTTCGATGATCGGAGCATTGACGCCGAGGCTTTCGGCGAGGTTGTAGGCGGCTTTGCAGGTCGGGACGCCTTCTGCGACCTGTTTGACCTCGGCAAGCGCCTGATCGACCGAGAGTCCCCGGCCAAGCGCGTGGCCCACACGGAGGTTGCGGCTCAGTCGGCTGGAGCAGGTCGCGATCAGGTCACCGATACCTGCAAGGCCTGTGAAAGTCTTCTGCTGTGCGCCAAGCGCGGTGCCGAGCCTCATCATCTCGACCAAACCACGGGTAACGAGCGCGGACTTGGTATTGTCACCAAACCCCATGCCGTCGCTTATCCCCGCGCCGATCGCGAGCACGTTTTTGAGCGAGCCGCAGAGCTCGACCCCGGCTACATCGGAGCTTCGGTAGACCCGCAGGCATCGCGATGAGAAGATTTCCTGAGTCAGACGCGCCCGGGACTCGTCGGCGGAGGCGGCGACGGTGGCGGTGGGCAGCTTTCTTGCCACTTCCACGGCGAGGTTCGGCCCGGAAAGCGTGACAGCGCCCGGGGCGGCCTCGGGAAGCGTCTCGGAAAGCACCTGCGAGAGCCGCAGACCCGTGTTCATCTCAAGGCCTTTGCCGGCGTTGATCAGAAGCGGGATGCTCGGCATCACCCGACCAAGTTCGGTCGAGACCTCGCGAAGGGCGCTTGACGGGACGACCATAAGCACGGCCTCAGCGTCGCGGGTCGCCTCCTCAAGCGAGGTCGTCGCGAGAAGAGACGCCGAATATGGATAGCCGGGGAGATACTTGGAGTTTTCCCCGTTGGTGTTGATGTCTTCGACCACGTCGGCTTCCGGCGTCCAGATGCGCACGGAGTGGTTGTTATCGACAAGAAGCCTTGAAAGAGCCGTGCCCCAGCTGCCGGCCCCGAGAACTGCAATTTGTGTCATTCATTCAGCTTTCATTAATTGGTATTCTTACAGTGTTCTACTACGTCTCCGAGGAGCCTTTTTCCTGCTTGGTTGACCTGCTTCGCCGCGACGAGTAGAATATAGCGGCACTTTGGCCGGTGGCGCTCCCTGCGCCGCCCTGAACAGACGGAGCGAAACATAGCCCCGTCAAAGGAGCCTTCGAGGTAAGTATGGACAAAAATAGCACTGCAGCCCGTCGTCAGGAAGAGGCGAGGGAGCTGATTACCTCGGGGCACATCTGGAGCGCGGTGTGGTACCTGGCCTGGCCGACCGCGATCAACACGCTCTTTCAGACCGCCTACAATATCATCAACCGGGCCTTTATCGGGCATATTCCGAAGTCTGTCGGAGATATCGGAGACGCTTCGGCGGCGGTGAACATCGGCGGCGCGCTTTTGATGGTGCAGTTCGCGGTAACGCTCGGGCTAGCTATCGGCACCTCGGCGCTTGTGTCGCGCTTTATCGGCGCGCGCGAGCAGGAGAACGCGATCGACGCTACACGGCAGTCGATCATCCTCGGGGCAATCGCCGGAATCCTCACCTCGCTTCCCCTGATGATCTGGGCTGCGCCGCTCGTGCGGGCGGTCGGGGCTCAACCCAGTGTCGTCCCGCTTGCGGCTAATTATCTACTTATTATCGCGGCGTCTTCGATCGGGTCGTTTCTTTTTATGATCGTGACCTCGGCACTGAGAAGTGTTGGGGATGTCAAGTCGCCGCTTTACGCAGGGGCGGCAATTATTCTCATCAACATTGTCTTTGACTGGTTCCTGATCCTTGGGGCCGGGCCGTTTCCCGCGCTTGGGGTGCACGGGGCGGCGGTCTCGACGGTTATCTCGCGGATGGCGGGGATGGCGATCACGATATGGTACCTGCACAAGTCGGTCCTTGGCGCGTCGCTTCGCAATATGCGCGTGCATTACCTGTGGTTCGGGCGGATAATGCGAATTGGCGTGCCTGCGATGATCCAGCACCTGATGTGGACTTCGGCCTACGTCGGGTTCATCAAGGTGATCGGGGCGCTTCCTGACGCGACGCTCGCCCAGGGTGCGCTCGGGTTCGCGCTGGCGATCGAGTCGACCGCCTTTATGCCGGGAGCCGCCTACGCCACCGCCGTCACGCCGCTTGTCGGGCAGAACCTGGGTGCGGGCAAGCCGGACCGGGCCGAGCACAGCGCGTGGGTTGCGACCTGGCAGGCTGTTGCGATTATGTCGATTGTCGCGATATTCTTTCTGGTCATCCCCAGGCAGCTTGCGAGGCTTCTGACCGACGACGAGACGATCATCCCGCTTGTCGCGTCGTATCTGATGATAAACAGCATCTCAGAACCGTTCCTTGCGCTTGGGATGGTGCTCAGGGGTGCGCTACAGGGCGCGGGGGATGTGAAAGTCCCCGCGATGATCGCCGCGCTCACACTCTGGATCATCCGAATGCCGCTCGCGTGGCTGATGGCGATCCACTGGGGCTGGGGAGCAGAGGGTGCGTGGTGGGCGATGTCGCTCTCAACGATTCTCTCGGGAGTCTTGACGGTGATTTGGTTCAAGTTTGGGCGGTGGCGGGAGACTGAGGTTTGATTAGCTTCCCTTTGTTGTAGTACGCCGATAGATTTGTGGAGCGTACCCTTCGAGAGCCTCAGGGGGATTGGTTTGGCTTGGGTGGAGGTATGAGAGATTGTACCGCGACCACCAATCTATCAATCTTGATCAATCTAAAGCCAATCACGTTGAGGCTCTCGAAACGTGCGCTCCGCCTAAGCCCTCGACATGGGCCAATCCCCCGAAGCTAATCCCAAACTTCAGACATCCATCGTAATTGGAAAAGGGCGGACACATTGGTCCACCCCTACATGTCACCGCCCGCGCCCTCAAGCGCCTCTACAACTCGTTCAGTGCCGCCGATCCTCTGTTCAAGACATCGCGACCCGATAGTCTTTACCAAGGCGTTCAGGAGGCATACGGGGACATCACCGAGCGCATTCCGGTGGCAGATAGCGCCGTCGATCAGGAAGAGTCTTAGTTATGAGGATTTGCGTTTCGACCGTCTTCACGAATCAGACGCTCGACGGTTGCGATCAGGCGCTTCAGGCGGCGCATCTGGAACTCGTCGTCATTCATCTCTTCGTCCTGCTTCTCAGGGCCGGCGACTGTAAGACCGCGCCCATTGCTGTGGCGCACCCAATCGCGTTTGGCGATGCAATAGGCCTTCTTCAGGTGAAAGAGCGACCCCTTGTAGTCCTTCATATGCACCGCGAGGAAGGTGCCCATCTCGTCGTGAAGGAGCAAGGAGTTCGGGTTGTTGGTGACGCCCTCTTCGAGGTAGGCGCGGGCGTCACGGGGCTTGTCCATGCCGACCATCATCAGAGAGCCGGTCGCGTAGGCCTCATCGAAGTGTGGGTCGAGAGTTGTGATGATCCGGGTCAGCCCAAGAGCATCGGAGTTCTTCGTCCAGTCGCCGTGATGCGCCGAATACTCGTGATGGTATTGATCAACCTTGATCCAAAGCAGATTCGCAAACACCGTGCGAAATTCACCGGCAAGAGCCAAAAGCGCGCTCTCACCTGATTTCTTAGGCGGACGGCCGCACTCCAGGCCCGTATCAAGCACGGCAATCCCACAGAGCAATAGAAGCAACGCGGCGGCGGCAAGCTTCTTCATCGGCGATCTCTCCCGAGCGAGGATGCGACCTGCCAGACGATGATCGCGCCAATCACTGCGAGCATAAGAGTGAACTGGTAGCGCATTTCGCCCGCAAAAAGGCCCGACTCCCAGTGATGGCTGTGACATTCACCACCGTGGGCGAACACGGCGGCAGGAGCAATCGCAAAAGCTATAGAATAGAGCGTCCGGCGCATCCCTAGAGCTCCTTTCTGGCAAATACACTCGACGCAAGCACGATAACAAGCGAGGCGTAGCATACCCCGTAAATCGCAACCTGCGCGAGATAGCCAGCGGGAACCGCTACGTTGTGGACGAGCGCGTCCTTGAAGTTAAACGACTCCAGGTTCGGCAACAGATGGTAAAACCCCACAACAAGCGCCTTGGCAGCCGGGTTATGCACGCCGTCGATCATTGGCTCGAAGTAGGCCATCTTGACCATCCCGGCAACGTAGAGCAAAAACGACACCATCGCAGCGACCGCGGGGGTGGTGCAAGTCGAGAGCGCGACAGCAATTGCCGCAACCACTGCAACCTCAAGAAACACGTACCCGGTCGCAACGATCATCGCGACGTCAAAGGCCTGCCTGGATAGTAGAAGCACCGTAAACGCCCCCGCTATGAAAAGCAGTCCAAGATAAATCGTCCCAAGCGTGCCTAAGTACTTGCCCAGCACGAACTCGGATCGGCGCACAGATCGCGCAAGAATCGGATAGCACGTGCGGGACTCGGTTTCAGAGGGAATCGCAGTCGACGCAAGCGCAACCGCCAGCACCCCACCGCAGAAGAGTATGCTCGTCATGCACAAGTCCTTTAGAATCTTGACCTGCACACCAAGCGTGAACACCGAAAGCAGGGTCGACGCGCACACAACCGTCAGCGTAAGCAGCGTCACCACGTGAAAGACCTGCTTGCGCGCGTTTTCCATCATTGTAAGTCTTGCGAGAATCATTACTCTATTCATCTTGCGCCACCTAAGCTGCGAGCCTGAGAAAAGCCTGCTCGAGGCTTTCGCGCTCCGGGATAACCGAGACAATCGGCAGATCAAACTGCCTGAGAATGTCGATAAGATCGTATATGAGATGCGGAGCGATCGTGATAACCGTCTCGCCCTCTAAGATGCGAAGCCCTGCGTCCACTCCGACAAGCCGCGCCTCAACCTCAAGTGAGATCGCGCCGGTCGTCACAGCAAGGTGTTCATCGTCGCGTTTGATCTCACCCGGCGCACCGATCGCGACGAGTTTGCCGTGAGAAAGCACCGCAACGCGGTCACAGACGGTTTCGATTTCTGAAAGCAGATGAGAACTGAGGAACACAGTCCGCCCCGCTGCCCGCTGTTTCAGGATCAGGTCGCGCATTTGATAGCGGCCGATTGGGTCCAGCCCCGAGGCTGGTTCGTCCAGAATAAGAAGCTTCGGGTCGCCCACAAGCGCCTGGGCGATGCCAACGCGCTGCACCTGGCCCTTGCTCATTTTGGAGACCGGACGACGCGCAAGTTCTGTGAGTCCGACCATCTCGATGATCTCGTCGACGTGGCTCTTGCGCACCCGCCTCGCTACACCAGCAAGCGCGGCGTGTGTTGAGACGACTTCGCGCGGGGTCATAAACTTGTGGAAATATGGCTGTTCGGGGAGGTACCCGATATCGCGTCGCGAGTCCGGGTCGCTTGCCGTGCGCCCGAGCAAATACGACTCACCGCAGGTCGGACGAATGAAGCCGAGCAGCATCTTAATCGTGGAAGTCTTTCCGGCGCCGTTTGGACCGAGAAACCCGAAAACCTCTCCACAATTGACGCACAGGTCGAGTGAGTCAACGGCCACCTTGCCAAGTTTCCCTGACTTGTAGACCTTGCTGAGGCCGCTTGTTTGAACTGCTGGTTGAGTATCCTGCATCATAAACCGTCATATCTACCAATAAAGATTTAGGCCGACGCGTGCTCGACCCTAACATGTTATCGGCTATATGACGGCGCAGCTTAAGTGTTTAGAGTATTTTGTAGACGCAGAGTTCACCGTTCGAGAGGTAAAGTGTGACGGTATCGCGTTTAGGACCAGGCAGAAACGTCTTTACAGTCCCAGCAAGCTCGGTGCGCACGACAACACGGCCTTCTCGGTTCACTAGACACATCGCCCCCGAGTCATCGAACAGAAGAAGTTTGCCCGACGAACAGACCTGCATCAGGTTCCATTGACCGAAGAGCCCGCCCTTCTCCCAAAGCTGGCGGCCGCTCCTGTCGTAGATGGCGATCCGATTTTCTGAGATTTTTTTGTTCTTGTGGACTATCGTTTCCTTGTAGCCCACCCCGGTCAACTCGCTCTCGGCACTGACATCAAGTGCAAGGCCACGCAGGTCGAAGTCTCTCGACCACACCTCGTTAAGCTCCTTATCCATCACCCGCACCGAGCTTTCCGAGCGGTTCGTGTTGCGAGTCCCAAAAGCCACAATGGACTGCCCCCCCCCGCTTGATTCGGTTCTGTAAAGCATGTCTTCCCTGCCTGCCCACCAAGCGATCTTCTCGCCACTGCTACTGAAGCGACCCACACCAGAGTCCTGCCATGTGCCAAGAATGATCGTGTTGGAATCCGGCGCAAAGACCACACTCGTCGGCACCCCTGGGGTCTTCCAGCGTCTGTACCTACGGCGGCTCTCTAAGACATTGAAGACATAGCAGTATTTGGCGCCTGTTCCTACCACGAACCTGCCCGGTTCAGCCGCTGCGTCCGCGCACCACACCGCCCCGCGAAGTTGACGCTTCCAAAGAAGGGTGCCATTGGGGGATATGAAATAGACAGTATCGTCCCTGGGGCTTAGCAGGGTATAGGCGAGGGCAGATCCGTCAGGAGCCACAGCTACCCGATCGACACGATCGATTCTCGTCTTCCAAAGAATCCCTCCGCTTGGTCCAAAGCAGGTGAGGCTCCCCCCCGCAGCGACGGAGACCGTCACTTTGGCGTCAGGAGCAGACGACAAAAACAGAGGCATCGGAGTCCGCCGACTCCAGACCAGTTCAAGCTTGGCGTCACCGCTCTTGTCGGCAGCCTTAGCAAAAACGGGCCCTGCGCCGCTTCGGGCAAGACCAATGGTAAATATGATCAACGCACAGGCGACAACCGGCGCGCAGTGTGTCTTGAAAGTAAACTTCATAAGAGGTAGATCACGCTCAGCCAAGTTCGGCTGTGTATTCTGACCACCAGCATAGCACCGAAACCCACTGGTGTCAAACGTGAGCCGTACAAAGCAGAAGGCCCCATCACTTGAGTGATGGGGCCTTCTGCTAAAGAACCCTGGCGACGACCTATCTTTCCGGGCAGTTACCCACCAAGTATTGTCGGCCCAGGAGAGCTTAACTACCGTGTTCGGTATGGGAACGG
>JBBRAE010000052.1:0-14719 GCA_038207085.1 Armatimonadota bacterium | reverse complement strand
GGCGATGGCCTTGGCGATGGGATGCTCGGAACTGGCCTCCACCGAGGCCGCGTACTGCCGCAGCGTTTCTTCGCTGATGTCCTCGCCTAGCACCAGAGTGTCGGTCACTCCAAAGCGGCCCTCAGTCAGCGTGCCGGTCTTGTCGAAAATAACGGCTTCTATCTTCCGGGCGCTCTCAAACGCCACACGGTTACGAATAAGCAAACCGTTTTTCGCGGCTAAGGCTGTGGAGACAGCCACGACCAGGGGTACCGCCAGACCGAGCGCGTGCGGACAGGTGATCACCATGACGGTTACGGCTCGTTCGATGGCAAAGGCAAAGTCTTTGCCCGCCAGAGCCAACCAAATGAACAAGGTGATCGCGCCGCCGCTCAACGCAATTATAGTGAGCCAACGGGCGGCGCTATCGGCGAGGTTTTGGGTCTTCGATTTGCTCTCCTGGGCCTGCTTGACCAGGTCGATGACCTGCGACAGAAAGGAATCCTTGCCAGTACCCTTCACTTCGACTGTTAGCGAGCCTTCACCGTTGATGGATCCGCCAATAACCTTGCCGCCAGTGTTTTTGGCGACCGGAGTTGACTCGCCGGTGAGCATCGCTTCATTGACCGAGCTCTCGCCCTCCACAATGGCGCCGTCTGCGGGGAT
Source organism: Armatimonadota bacterium (assembly GCA_038207085.1). Lineage (GTDB taxonomy): Bacteria > Armatimonadota > UBA5829 > UBA5829 > DTLH01 > JBBRAE01. Next base: position 14,074 of record JBBRAE010000052.1, on the reverse strand, counting down.
CTTCTCACCCGGTTTTATCAGTACCTTGTCATCCACCGCCAACTCGGTGAGCGGCACATCCTTCACGCTGCCGTCAGGCATGAGTTTGTGAGCGTCCGAGGGCATCAGTTTCGCCAGTTCCTCCAAAGCCTTTGAAGCCCCCATCACCGACTTCATCTCGATCCAGTGCCCCAGCAGCATGATGTCAACGAGGGTGGCCAACTCCCAGAAAAACATCATTCCGGTCAGGCCGAAGACCACGGCGCTGCTGTAAAGATAGGCGGTCGAGATGGCGACGGCGACCAGGGTCATCATTCCGGGCTGCCGGGATCTGACCTCCGTGAACAAACCTTTGAGGAACGGCCAGCCGCCATACCAAAAGACCGCGGAAGAAAAACCGAACAGGACATAGATATCGCCGGAAAAACGAATGGATTCTCGCAGACCTACCAGCTTTTGGAGCATAGGCGAGAGTGCGAGAATCGGTAGGGTCAAGGCCAGTGAGATCCAGAACCGTTTCCGGAAATCCGCCGCCATGTGAGCGTGGTGGTTGGGTCCGGCGTGCGGCATTGTCGGATTCGTCTGTCGCTGGATACTTGTCGTCATGCTATTGTCCTTTCCATCGCGGCATCGTATTCGCCACGGCGCGTGGCCCGGTTACACATGGCTCGATGATGCGGCGCGTTAGAAGAACGGTCCAATCTTTCTCGTAAGGCTGCCACAGTTGTCTCGCGATCGACGTGGACTATCGCCGATATCCCAAGCTCCCAAGCAACCTCGACGTGAAATGGGGTGTTGTCTATGTAGACAACAGCATCCAGCGGCAACAGAACCAGGTCAAGCGCCCGTTCTCGCCCCTCATTCGAAAGCGCGACTACCTTCGTTCCGTACCTGGCTTTGATCTCAGCAAACAGGTGCAGCATGTGCGGATATGGCTGCGACTGGCTGAACCTGAAACCCTTGAAGTCGTCCTGCGGGAATCCCCGCTCTTTGAAGAACACTATGTGGTCCAGGTATTGGTCAAGCGTCATGCCACCTTCTTCATGGTTGTAATTGAACCGCTCGGCGGCTCTTTCGCGTGCGTGACGGTCCCAACCATTTGTCAGAATCACCCCGCCCATATCAAGGAGCAGAGCTCCGAACGGTGATCGCTCCATTACTTCACCTCGTTCGTGAAAGCCGGTTTGTGCGTATCAAACTCAGCCTGCTTTGCCACGCGCCGGTTGTTTCAGTTGCCTTCAGGCCGAATTTACTTGCGTCCCTGCGTGCTGGTGCTTCCCGATGATGGTCTCGATCAATCTGGTCAACTTATGTGCAGCGCCATCGACGGCTTGGTCCAAGGTCGCTGCCTGATCAGTGACCACGATTGGCTGGCGGCCTTCGAGGCGGGCTTCCATCATGCAACGCATGTCTTCACTGCCGTCCTTCTTGCCGCTGTTCTCGTCGCTTAGGTGGACCTCCACTCGGGTGATGTGATCGCTGAATCGGCTCAGGGCGTTTTCCACTGCGCCACTGACATGAGCGGTCAGCGCCTCGCGACCTTCGATGTTAGAGTCGGTGTTGATTTGGATCTGCATGGTTTTCTCCTGTTGTGATTGTTATTGGCCTAATACCGGTAGATCGCGGCCAGTCCCGTCTGCACCGGCATCCGCTCCGTCGGCATGATCACTACCTGGCCGTCCATCTTCCCGACCAACTCGCCCAGATCGTCGAGTAGGTCATCGACTTGCGGGTCGCTCAGATCGGCAACTTCGACCCGGCCCGTCGCGCCGTCGAGATGGCCGGCAATCTGGCGGTCGGACTCGATCAGCAGCGTCGCGACTCGCCCGCCTGCGGCTGCCTGAGCAACCTGCGCCAGGTCGTCACTGCCGCGACCATCGGACTTCGCCACTGCAAACTCGTCGGCCAGTGCAGCCAGGCGCGCCTGATACTGCGGCTCTACGACTTGCCAGGCACGCTCCCGAAGTTCATCGATCGACAAGGCATCGGGATTGACAGTAATTCCGTTGGCCATCAGAAACGAGTTATGGCTGACCTGGTGGAAAAGATGATGATGCTCCGGCAACGCCGCCAGAATCAGCGGCAGACCCGACGGTCGGGAATGATGCTCCAGCACCGCGCGGTCGACCGCTCGAAAGAAACGTTCCGTGTCGATCTGCACCTCGTCTTTCTTACCACCTTGACCGTGGTGCATGGGCGTGGCATCACCGCCGACTCCACCGTAGGAGGAGACGGTCTGGTGTGGCTCGGTCAATTCCTCGCCCAACGCCTCGGAAATGGTGCGCGGGACGCCTGGTGCCAGCTTGATCTCGTCGAGCGCGTCACGGTTGCCCTCGAAAAGCCGTACCTTGCTGAGGCTCAATCCCAAAACCTGATAGCGGTCGACCGATTGCAGAAAGAGTCTCAAAGGCTTGGTGTGAAAGCTGTCGGCCACGACGACGAGTTCGACGACTGGCCGCTGAAGCCCGAAAACCCGAAACAAGCCGGGCCCGCTAAGCACAGCCAAGCCATCCAGTGTGTGGTTCCAGAAGTCATCATCGTGGGCGAGAGCCTCAAACGGTTCCATGAGAAGTCGGCCATCGACTTCTGGGTAATTCTGCCGCAGCGAAGTCTCCATCTCTTTTACAAGGTTGCGAAATCGGATCGTGTCCTGCTGATTCTCGGGACGGCGCCGATGGGTCCGCTGGTAAAGCGAGAGACACGGCGGCTGGTGAACCGATGCCAACTCGGCTAGTGATTCGATGGTGAGCAAAGTCCTCTTCTGTGTCATTTTTTACCTCCTGTTGGTGTGACTCAATCGCGTCGCCCGTGCCTCAGTTCGCCATATCTTGTCGAACCATTGCACGCTGGCTAATGTTGACGCCGACATGAACGGTAGCCACTTGCCGCGTCAAGTTCATGACTGCAACCGACGCGTGTGCAGCATTTCCAGTTTTCCCTGGATCGTGGAACTTGATTCCCTTGAAACTCCTGTTGGTATGAACGACAGCAATGCCTTCGCGATTAAGTATCGCAACGTAAGCCACGGATCTCGTTCTAACCAGGTCGTCGGCGTATTCTTGCACCGTGTCCCAGTTCCCAGCCACAATCTCCTTGTTGCCAAACGTGGCTATCGCTCGCCCCACCATTTCGGCAGACTGGGAAGCCGACTCCCTGAGATACTGATCAAAATCGGCTGAGATTTTGTCGCGTTCCGACAATTGCCACAACCACGCGGCTATGCCCATTGCGGCGACAATACCTACCGCGACAAGTAGCCACTTGACACTGACCATTCTGAACAGAACAGAGCTTGTCGCTCTCATATTTGTCACTCCATTACGTTAGATGCCCAGCATAAGCTGACGCCAAATAATTTCGCCGTATCACCCCTCGTCAGGCGGCGACGCCCTACACGGAAGCGGAAGCACTTATGCTGCGTGCTCTGCCAGACCCTGATGGTCGGTGTGTTCCATGAGGCTATTGGCCCGGGTGATCTCCTCAGGCGTCCCATGGACGATGAGCACGAATTTGCCCCACGCCATCATGCGGTCGCCCACGGTGTAATAGCCGGTCACGTGCTCTTCGGTGTGGTAGTATTTGCCCACAATGGACAGTTTTCTCATATCGAAGCCGGACTTCTCCAACTCCTTGATACCCTATTAATGTAAAGCTGACCCACTTATATATAGTACACGCCGTCGTTGCGGAGAATCCGACGCTACTAACCCGCATTATTCACGAGTAAGCGTGAATAATGCTCTGTTAGCGAAAGCTTTATTCGTTTCACGAATAAAGCGGGCTAAAGAGACTGTGTGTTCGCTGAGCGATATTGGGGTATATTACGGCAGACAGGCTAACCAGCATTATTCACACTACTCGTGAATAATGCTGGTTAGGGCAACGACTCAATACAACGAACGGAGACTTTATGAAACGCAGTCTGAATGATCTGGTTGGTTACACTATTCGCGCCAATGATGGTGATATTGGAACTGTTTCGGAGTTCTATTTCGACGATCAGGCGTGGACCATCCGCTATGTAGTGGTGGACACGGGCGGTTGGCTTCCCGGACGCAAAGTCCTGATTTCGCCTGTCGCCCTGGATTCCCCCGACTGGGAATCACGGACTTTTCCGGTGAATCTGACGAAAGAACAGGTGCGAAACAGCCCGGGCGTTGAAACTGACAAACCCGTTTCACGGCAGCACGAGGCCGAGTTGCACGGATATTACGACTGGCCCATTTACTGGGGCGGAGGTCTTGCGTTTGGTGGATTCCAGGCTTCTCCCTACTTAGTAATGGGAACCGCCGAAGAAGACGAAGTGCCGCCAGAGCAGCCTGAGAGCGATACACACCTGCGAAGCACGTCCCAGGTAACCGACTACCACATCGAGGCGACCGATGGCGAGATCGGACATGTGGAGGATTTCATGGTGGACGAAGACACATGGACCATTCGCTACTTGCTCGTGGACTGCTGCAACTGGTTGCCGGGCAAGAGGGTTCTGGTGTCTCCCCGGTGGATCAATAGGGTGAGCTGGGCCGAGTCGATGGTGTACGTGGACATGACGCGTGATGCTATCAAGAACAGCCCTGAGTTTGATCGCAATAAGCCCGTCACTCTCGACTACGAAGGCAAACTGTGCGACTACTATGGACGCCCCATGGACTGAATGCGGAACCGGAGAGAGGTAACACACGCGAGCCGAACCGTTCACTCTGTTTTCGCATCCCTGAGCGTGAAAATCTTGTTGACCTCGAAGCGTGAGTCAACAAGATTGGGTCCATCAACATGACGAGAGAAGCCCAATTCGTGCCCGTAGAAAAGTAAAAACCCCGCCGGAAACTCCGACAGGGCTATTCTACCGAGAGATCGGTTCCGTACATGAAATTGGCTCCCCCGCGTGGACTCGAACCACGAACATCCTGGTTAACAGCCAAGCGCTCTGCCAATTGAGCTACAGGGGAACATTCCGTTTGCAGGGAAGGTAACTTCCATGCTTTCAACACGACGATTATACAAGTTTATCTGAAGATTTGTCAACATTTCTTGTGAGAATTCTGCATTTTTACTGCTTGCCAAAGGGCACCAGCAGCGCGTTGATTTCGGTCCAATAATGTTGCGGGAGGATCGTGTATAGCTCTGTCATAGTTTGAATCGGGGAAGTTGTACTTACGTGACCCTGATCGGCGAGATCGAACATTGCAGCCTTGGGATAACCCCTGATCTCAGCGCGGACTCGGGAAAGCACAGTTTCAATATCGAATGCCAGTTTGTCGCCCGCCTGGTGTTTCATAAACTGTTGATGCCCCACATTTTGCTCTTACACTTCAGGGAATGCCATACTGGTATACACAGGCAGGGTTTTCGGTGACGATGCTACGTTTGGAAAGGTCGCTCACCGTGACAAGTGGGCTGGACATTGGTGCCGATTATCACAATTGCAAAAAATACTCTCTGGAAAATGAAGGATGACGCGGGCCCGGTGTAGAACGTATTACATGTGCTTGGGCACTGGGAGTCGCGCCCGGTACCGGTATCGGACGCGCGGACCAAGCAGCTCAGCACAGTCAATTTGGATCCGCCCGGAGGGATGATCGTGGAAAGAGTGTCTGTCATCGCAGAAAGGCAAAGCCAGGGAGTGCCGGCGGAGAGAACGACGATTGCCATCGTAGAAGACCACGGAATGGTAAGAGAACTGTTGGTCAGAATGCTCTCCAGCCAAGACGGATTCGAAGTCGCCGGAGCAGTTGGCAGCATAGCGGAAGCAACAACCGTTATCGAACAGGGACGTCCTGACGTCGTCCTGTTGGATATTGTGTTGCCTGATGGGTCAGGTATCGAATGGGCCAGAGACCTGAAAATGTCACACCCGGAGATCAAGATTCTGTTCTTGACCGCGTATCACGAGGAGGAAATCCTGCTCGACGCGATCAATGCCGGTGCCGAAGGCTATATGGTTAAAACCAGTTCGTGTGAGCGTCTGGTTGATGCCGTAAGAGCCGTCGCGTCCGGTGAGCACGTATTTGACCCTTCAATCGCCGCGCCTATCTTGGAGAGAATGGCAAAAATCCACTATACGTTCAGAGATACTGCCTCGGAAAACCAGGCCAAAGGTCTGTCCGCGCGTGAGCGCGAGATCGCGGCTCTTGCTTCAAACGGCTTGACCAATAAGGAAATCGCCAAAGTGACTTCCGTAAGCGTCAACACCGTGAAAACCCATTTGCGCAGGATCTATCAGCATCTGAACGTTACCTCTCGCAGGGAACTGCTGGAGCAGTTGAAGGGCCATTGCAACTGAGCCTACTCGCAGGGTTACGAAAATCACGAGGTCGGGGTGGGGAATCTGAGTTGTGTTCCCACCTCAGCCCTGATAACACGTCAGTAATCGGTCGTTTGTCAGGACAGATAAGAAAACCGACTTAGCGACTCAGCAATGCGTCTCTTCCCCATCGAACAGTTTGCGGATCGTTCGCAGGAGAACTTCGGGCTTGTATGGCTTGAGCACAAGTCCGTCGGGTTTCTTGTCGTGAGGCATCTCTGTGGTGCCGGTGTCGAGCCCGGTTGTTACGATCACCTTCATATCCGGGTGGGACTCCCGAATCATCGAAAGCGCTCCCAAGCCGTCCAACTCCGGCATGTTCAGGTCGAGCAGGACCAGGTCTATAATGTGACCCGAGTTCGCAACTGTTTCCACCGCTTCCCTGCCATTTGACGCCACCAGCACGCTGTATCCCACACTCTCAAGGAGCCTCTTGCCGAACTTCGTGATGTAGTCTTCGTCGTCAACTAGAAGGATCGTCTCCGTGCCTCGGCGGCCCTCCTCCCCCGGATCTCCCGGCGGCGACACAGCTTTGCCTTTGGCGACCGGCAGATACACGCTGACCGTCGTTCCCTGCCCGGGCATGCTTTCGATGTTCACAAAGCCGTTGTGGCTCTGAACTATGCCGTAGCAGACGGATAGCCCGAGCCCGGTGCCCTCTTCGGGCGATTTGGTAGTAAAAAACGGTTCAAAGGCCCTCTTTCGGATATCTTCGCTCATGCCGCAGCCAGTGTCTGAGACAACGCACAGCACATACTTGCCTGAGCGTGCCCAGATGTTGGCTTTGACGAACTCATCGTCCAGCGTCACCTGATCTACTGAGATGGTAATCTGTCCGCCGTCCTTCATCGCGTCGCGTGCGTTCAGGCACAGGTTCATAATCACCTGATGGACCTGCGTCGCGTCGGCAAGCGCCGGGTAGCATCCCGGCGCCGCAGTGCAATCAACACGAAGCGTACGGGGCAGGGTCTTTCGAAGCAGGCGCGATGTCTCCTGGGCAAGCGAGATGATGTCGACGGGCTCCGGGCGGTTGGGCACTTGCCGGGAAAACGTCATAAGCTGCCTTACCAGGTCTGCGGCGCGGACAGCGGCCTGTTCCACCTCAAGCAGGTCCTCCCGACATGAAGGGTCCATCTCTGGCCTGTGCATGAGAATCCGTGTGTACCCGAGGATGCCTTGGAGCAGGTTGTTGAAGTCGTGGGCTATACCTGCGGCCATGCGACCGACCATCTCGATCTTTTGCGATTGAATCAGGTGGTCTTGGTAGGCTTTTCGCTCGGTAATGTCGCGTCCGATGACTATGTAGCGCTCGGTCAGGCCTTTCTCGTTCTTAACAGGGGTGATTGTCGCATCGATCGTGATACAGATTCCATCTTTTGCCTGGGTGACGACTTCACCCTGCCAGGTGCTGCCGGATTCTATAGTCGAGCAAAGCTGCCTGTAAAACCACGTGTTGTGTTCGTCTGATCTGAGCATGCTGATGTGCTTGCCGAGCAGGTCAGACGTGGAGTATCCCGTATCAAGCTCGAAGGCGGGGTTGACGTATTCTATCCGGCCTTTCGCGTTCAGGATAACCACGTGGTCCGAGGCCGCCTTGATCGCGGAGGTCTGGATCTTAAGGTGTGATTCTCTGCGTCTGTTTTCGGTGACGTTGCGCACAAGCGCAAGGACCGAGTCGTGTCCACAGGGGACGATTCTTGCTTCGGAGATATTCGTGCCATTTGGGGTGTCGAGCTCGTAGATGCAGGTCTCAAGTTTCCCTGTCTGAAAAGCTTTTCGCATGTGAGCGATTATGTTATCTGCAACACCCTGTGGCATAACTTCATCAATAGGTCTGCCGAGGAAGTCTTCGTCCGGCAAGTGATGTGTCGTGTTTTCGAGGCGGTTTGCGTCGACGATTACCCCGTCATGCCTGATCTTTAGAACGAGGTCAGGAATTGCGCTTAGTACAGCTCGAACGGTCGCTTCGCTCTTTCTCAGCTCCTGCTCGGCGCGCTTGATGTCGGTGATGTCCCTGCACACTCCGAGAACGGCGGTTACGCTGCCGGCTGCGTTGTGCATTGGAGAGAGCACGGTGTGGAAACTGACAAGCTGCTCGCCAATCAGTACCTGCCACTCATAGGCCACTGTTTCACCGCCGAGCGTTCGGTTGAGCATGAACTCATGCAGCGCCCCCATATCTTCACCGACGATGTGATTAGCGGTAATACCGATCAGCGTTTTTGGATTGACATGGTATTTGTTCAGCCATTTGCCGTACACCCCGACAACTTTGTGCTTGTAGTTCAGGGTTACGACCAGGTCATCCATGGAGTCCACGAGCGCCTTGAAGCGTTCCTCGCTGTCGCAGAACGCCCGGTCGTCGATCATCTCGCGGCTGAGGCCTGCGTCAAGATAGGGCTCTGCGAGTTCGAGCTCGTTCTTGACCTGTGACTTGTCGTAGAAGAGCGCGAGGCAGTCTGCGAAAACTTGGAGGGCGGTCTGCTTTTCCTTCCAGTCACCCGGTTCTCGATCAAAAGAAAATACGAGCGCACCAATTAGGGTCGTGCTTCTGCCGATTGGGAGTCTGAACGCCCAACCAGCGTTACTGGGTGTGTGTGACGGCCATGTGCAGCTCTCGGAGCCGGGCATATCCACTCGGACGCTTTCCGCGCAGACGGCTCTTGCGATCACTTCAAGAGCGCTTGAAGGCGATCCTTTCCTGCAGCGCGTGAGAACTCCGCACGCCTGTAGCACATCTGTATCAATATCGTATGTCCTCGCCAAACCGTTCTCCCCTTTGTGAATCCAAGCCACTTTGGTGTTTCGGTGTGCTGATGGACTCCTCCTGATGCTCGTTTACTTGTAGTAATGACGAAATCAACCTCAGCTTTCGAGGGATCGTCCCATTGCGTGAAGTGCGCTTCTAAGCTCAGTGAGTTCCTCGCTTGCTTCGTCGACCAGCTTCTGAACGTCCACTACGCAGCTCATCACTCCCGGCATATCCTCAGCGATCTTGGTGCAGTATAGCCCTGCCGATACGCCGCTCAAGAGACCCGCGAGTTTGTGAACGTTGCCTCTGGCTTGCGTTAGAAAATTGCCTACCTCATCCGTACTTGTCATAACCATGCCTCTGTAATTCCATTGAATGTGCCCAGACAGTTGCGCGATTGCCGAGCAATGCCTGCGTTATGCATCGTTGCATAGTCAGCCTACCTGTTAGAACTCTACACCTGCTCGCATACTTTGTCAAGAGTGGAGTGAAACTGTGACAAAAATCACCGATGGGTTGGTAATCAGGTACTGTTATCAGGCGCAGGGTTACTCCCTATAGGTGACATGTCACCCATAGGACTGCTCCTTTGGTAGTAGGTATTAACCCCAGGTGAGCCGGAAAATCGCCCGAAATGCGCTCCATTCGGGTGACAAGACTGGGGGCGTGAATAGCCGAAACAATGAAAGTGGGAGTGACAGTAATTGTACCACCACCTGCCGCGTGCAAACGATCTGCAGGAATCGACCAGGGCTGCAACGCCCTTTCATAACGATACTCTAGTGGAACGGGAGAATGTAAATGAAGCTACGGGCGCTTGTAATCGACGATTCGCGCGTCATGCGCAATATGGTAATGGAGTCGCTGCGTCGGACCCAGCTTGCTGAGTTCGAGTTTGTAGAGGCCGAAGATGGAGCCGATGCCGTCACCAAGTTCAACCCAAAGGTGATAGACATCGTTTTCGCGGACTGGAATATGCCCAAGATGAGCGGCATCGAGTTTGTGAAGAAAGTCCGCGCGACCACCAAGTCTACGGACGTCCCCATCATTATGGTGACGAGCGAAAAGACGGTCGCAAAGATCGAGGAAGCCCTCGACAGCGCCGGCGCAAACGCCTATATCACCAAGCCATTCACTGTTGAATATGTGCAGAAGAAAGTTGGGCCTCTTATCGAAGATATCGAAAAGAAGCGGGGCCAGAAGCCTGGTGGATTCTTCAGCAAACTGATGGATTAGGAGACATCCGATATGACAACACCAGAAACATTGAGCGCTGTTTGCGCCGCAAAAGGCGTCACTGCGCCTGAATATATCGAAGGCCTTAAGGCCGCAATGGCATCCACGTTTGGTGCGATATCCGGAGCTGAGCCTGTTTTATTGGGAGAAAGCATCGAATCCACACCCTGCGAGGGGGCAATCGGGATTATCTCGGTTGTGGGAGGGGTAGCGTGGTCGCTTTCTCTTGGCTTTCCGCGTGAAACGGCTATCGCTCTTGCCCAGAAGTTCGCAGGGTTTGAGATCGAGTTTGAAAGCGCGGATATGGGAGATGTCGTTGGCGAGCTTGCAAATGTGCTTGCCGGTGACGTGGTCGCGCAACTCGATATGATGGGCGTGCGGGTGAGTATGTCGCTGCCGACGGTCGCCCGTGGAAGCGACATCAACATAATGCTCCCCGGCGCGCTTTCCTCGCTTCGGATGTGTTACTCCCTGCCGGAAGGTCAGTTCTGGCTCGGGCTTGCTGTGGGTAGGCCCACAGCTTAAACCAATCATTTACGTCACGAGTGAAGCGGCCAAATAGAGGACTGGATAGGTTATGCAAGGTCAATATACCGAAATTGTTGAAAGACTCAGGCTCGCGGGACAGAGAGTCAAGGATATAGGTCCGGGTGATGTCGACGTGGTTGTCAAAGTCGGCGCCGGGCTTGAAGAGGTCATGGGGGAGATAGAAGAAAGCGCTCCTTCACTGCTCTTTGACCTTGTTTGCAGCTGTCTTGAGGGGCTGAAGACTGTGTACGAGAACATAGCCGACCCGCCCGCGCGGCTTGTCGCGGCTATTGGGGACGCCTGCGACGCCGCAGCATCGGCTCTGCTGTCGCCAGACGACTGCGAAGCTATCGTCTCGGTCGCATCGGCTCAGCTTGAGGCGGCTTCTGCTTCCGAAGATGCCTGTGGCGCGGGGCCGCAGGAGGATATGAACCTCGACGACGTCGCCACCCTTCTTCTCCAGATCGAACCGACCGACACCGACGATCTCAAACGCGCCAGCGCCGCTCTTGTCGCTATTTCCATCAACGCATGTGCCGCTGCCGCCGATCCTATCAAGCGAGCCGCCGCGATTCTTGCGGCTATCGCCGCAGGGACAGCCGACGAAGAGTCTGCATCGTTTACGGAGGTCGGATGCCTGATCGAGAAGGCAATGGTCGCTTCCGAAGACCTTGGCATGGGCTGCGATGTCGTGCCCGAGCCCCAAGCAGAGGCTAAGCCCGTTGATATTGCCCCACCTGCTCCGACTGCTCCAAAGCCTGTTGCCAAGGCGGAGTCGGTAGCCTGCCAGCTTCCGGACGACGCCGACACCGGACTCCTTGGGGAGTTTGTGACAGAATGTCTGGAGTATATCGAAGGCGCTGAGGCCTCGCTTCTTGACCTTGAAACGGACCATGATAACCTTGAGGCTGTGAACGTCGTATTTCGGGCGTTCCACACGATCAAGGGGACTTCGGCGTTTCTTGGGCTTGTGAGCATCTCCGAACTGGCTCACAAAGCCGAGTCGCTCCTAAGCCGCGTGCGTGAAGGTGAGATCAGGTGCACTGGTGGTTACGCTGACCTGTCGCTTCGCTCGATCGATATGCTGAAAGATTTGATCTTGCAGGTCCAGTCGGCTCTTGGCGGGGCTCCTATGAAGCTGCCGGATGGTTTTTCTCAGTTGATAGATACTCTCGCCGACCCGGATGCAGCAGGAATTAACGGCGACTCTTTCGAGATGGCGAGCGTTCCGCGTGTGGGAGATATCCTGGTCGCTGAAGGCGCTGCCCTGCGTGAGCGGGTCGAGACCGTCGAAGAAGAGAAAGAAGACGAGGACAAGCTCGGAGAGGCGCTTCTTAAAGCAGCCGCAGCCTCGGTCACTGACGTTGCAAAGGCGCTTCGGACCCAGAAGAAACTTTCCGGCAACGAAAGCGGCGTTGAGTCGTCGGTCCGGGTGCGCACTGACAGGCTCGACCGGCTGATCGACACCGTCGGCGAACTCGTAATCGCCCAGTCCATGGTCAGCCAGGACGGTGTCGTCATGCTTCGGGGCCACCACGAGCTATCGAAGAAAGTGACCCACATGGGCAAGATCGTGCGCGAGTTGCAGTATTTGAGCATGTCTATGAGGATGGTTCCTCTCAAGCCCACCTTCCAGAAGATGAACCGGCTCGTGCGCGATGTCGCGAAGAAGAGCGGCAAGCTCGTTGAGTTCATCACCGAAGGCGAGGAGACAGAGATAGATCGCAACATGGTCGACATCATCAACGACCCGCTCGTTCATATGGTGCGAAACGCGGTCGACCACGGCATCGAGCCGCCCGACGTGCGCGTCCAGAACGGCAAACCCAAGACCGGCACGGTCAAACTCAGGGCTTTTCACTCCGGTGGAACCGTGGTAGTCGAGATGAAGGACGATGGCCGGGGGCTTTCCCGTGAGAAAATCGTCGAGAAGGCAATCTCCAAGGGCCTGATAGAGACCGACAAGGGGATGAGCGATGGCGAGGTCTTCAACATGATCTTTGAGCCGGGGTTCTCGACCGCCGACCAGGTGACCGATATCTCGGGGCGAGGCGTTGGGCTTGACGTTGTTAAGAAGAACGTCGAGTCGATGCGGGGCCGCATCGAGATCACATCCGAGTTCGGCAAGGGCTGCACATTCTCCGTGCGCCTGCCGCTCACTCTTGCAGTAACCGACGGCATGCTTGTGCGGGTAGGCGATGAGAAGTTCATCATCCCGACGATCAACATTTACATGAGTTTCCGTCCAAATCCTGAGGCCTTGTCTACTGTGACGGGCCGAGGGGAGCTTGTAATGCTCCGAGGCGAGTTGATGCCCGTATTCAGGCTGCACCGGCTCTTTGGCATTACTGGTGGGGTAGAGGAGCTGACGCAGGGCTTGCTTGTCATTCTCGAAGACGGCGACCGCCGCTGCGCGCTTCTCGTCGATGAGCTCCTCGGTCAGCAGCACGTTGTGGCGAAGACTCTGGGAGATGGTTTTGGTGATATTCCCGGCATTTCCGGAGGCGCGATCCTTGGAGACGGGCGAGTCGGTTTGATAATCGACCCCGGTGAGGTCGCATCTCTTGCGAGGTCTGGATGTATTGAGTCAAGGGGTGGGGAGGTGATGTGCTTGCGTGCGGCCTGAGACGTAATTGAACGCGTTTCAGTCGCTCATTATACAGCCGATCTGGGATATTAGATGGATCGGCTGAAGCTCAAACCAGGAGGTTGAATATGAGCAGTGAGTCGGCCGCGGCTGCCGCAGCTAAAGGCATGGGAGCAGTCGCAGGTATCGTCGAAGAAAGAGGAGGCAAGTTCCTCACTTTCTTTCTGGCGGGTGAAGAATACGGGCTTGAGATTCTAAAGGTGCACGAGATAATCGGGATGATGCCGATAACCACCGTTCCGCGGACACCGAGTCACATCAAGGGTGTGATCAATTTGCGCGGCAAGGTGATTCCTGTAGTGGACCTAAGGCTCAAGCTTGAAATGGACACAAAGGAGCAGACCGAAGAGACCTGCATTATCGTAGTGCAGTCCTCGGGCCTTGAAGTAGGCGTCGTCGTCGACAAGGTGTCGGAAGTTCTCGACATCGCAAGTTCGGATATCGACGACACTCCGTCGTTTGGCATAAATGTCAACTCGGACTACATACTTGGCATCGGTAAGTCTGAAGGCAGGGTCAAACTGCTTTTGGACATCGATAAGGTGCTTTCAGGAACGGACGCAGCGGGCTTTTCTGCCGCAGTCTCAGACTTGGAGCTTCTAGCAGCGTAGGGGATGGCTTTTCGCCC
>JBBRAE010000051.1:0-15656 GCA_038207085.1 Armatimonadota bacterium | reverse complement strand
CGCGTTCTTCCCGAGGACCGGAATGGACGCCTATCAGCCTCTCGGCACGGTGATTCTGGGAGGGCTCATCATGGGAACAATACTGAGCTTGTTCGATATCCCAATCATGCACACTTACGTTGATGACCTGATCAGGTGGGTTAATCGAAGGTTCCTGAAACGGGAATGGGAGTGGCCAGTAACTGAGCATTTCGGAGAGGGAACAAGTGAAGGGGATGGCCACCATGTCCCAGAGCACGACTTAGTTCCGATCGCCTTCTCGGGTGCAGACGGATCAGATGGATTGGAGAACACAAAGATATGAGATCATGCGGAGTAAGAAGACTCACTATTATGGGTGGCCTTGGGGTAGCATTGATAGTCCTGATTGGCGCTCCATCGCTGTCACAGGAGACTGACAAGACAGGGCAGCCCGTGGTTTCGCAGGCAGTGTCGATAAACGATGCGGTCAGCATTGCGCTCAAGAACAGTCCGACTGTAGAAGCGCGCAGAGCCACGGTTGCGGCGGCGACGGCAAGAGTTGGAATGGCGCGCGCCATGACCCGGCCGCAGGTTACCACAACGACATTCGCAACCGCCAGCTCAATGGATATGATAGTTCCCGGGCCGGATAGCGTGCAGCCTCAGAACTTCACGCTGACGCCGAACAAGGCGCGGCTTGACCAGAACCTGATGGCCATGTATCCGCTCTATACCGGTGGTGCGCTCAAGGGCCGGGTGGGAAGCGCAAGGGCTCTGGCCGAAGCATCATCCTCTGAAGCGACAACATCCGAGCTCGACGTGGCGCTCGCCGTGAAGAACGCATACTACAACGTTCTGTTGCAGCGAGAGAATGTTCAGGCATATCAGCGGCGAGTGACCGAGGCCACGGAGCGTGTTCGTATCGCGCAGGAGTCCTACAACGCAGGCAAGATCGCTCGCTTCGACCTGCTGCGCAACCAGACCGATCTTGCCGAAGCCCAGCAGCAGGTGAACAACGCGCATAGGGATGAGGCGATGGCGCTCATAGACATGAAAAACGCGATGGGCATCTCGCAATCATCGGCCCTCACTCTTTCGGACACCTTGACGTTCAAGTCGGAACAACCGAATCTGGAGGACCTCCAGGCAAAGGCCGTATCTCAGCGTCCTGAGGTAGCCGCGGCAAGAGCACGGATACGGTCGGCGGCGGCGATTCTCGGTGTGGCAAAAAGCGCTTATAAGCCCCAAGTCTATGCCACGGCAATGGCGGATGTTTCCACGATGCGTGGAGGCACCGACACGGGATATCTTCTCGGCGTTACCGCGGCTTTGCCCATTTTGGATGGCGGACAGCGCAAGTCCGCGGTCAACGAGTCCCAGGCTATGCTTCAGCAGATGCGCGCGGACGAGCGCGAGGCCATCTTGATGGTAGACCGAGACGTAGCTACTTCAGCCGCACAGCTCGGAGCAGCGACAAAGAATGTAACTCTTTCCGAAGCCGCTGTTGCTCAGGCTGAAGAGGACTACAGGGTCATCCGGCTGAGGTACGAGGCCGGCAAGTCGACAAACGTCGAGGTGCTGGATGCCCTCGCCACACTTACTCGTGCCCAGACTAACCATGCCGAGGCACTCTACAACTACAACGTTGCCCGTGAGACACTCACCAGGGCGACAGGTCAAAGGTAATGATTAACTCGAAACGACACGTCGCGACCGTAAATGAAACGGGCCAAGTAACACTCGAAAGAATTAGCAGCTAAATGAAGAGTATCATTGGACTCACACTGGCCGCGTTGTTTGCGGCTTCACTCGTCCCGGCGCTTGCGTCCCAGGACATGGCAGGGATGCCCGGCATGGCTGGTCATAAGATGGCGGCTGCGCAGGCGAAGGCCAAAGCCACCAAAGTCACTCCTGCCAAGAAGAAGGTAGTTTCGGCGGTCTGTCCGGTCCGTGGGGAAAAGATTCCCGACGTGACCAAAGCCTCCGGCAAAAGCGTATACAAGGGTAAGACTTACTACTTCTGCTGCGCCAGATGCAAGCCTGCGTTCGACAAGAACCCGTTGAAATACATCAAGAAGTAACATAGGCAGCAATTGGACAATGTAGCAAGGACCACGGAATAAAGATGCAACCTTCTTTTGGGGTCTTTCGTCCCATACCATGACACCATTCGCAGGAACAAGGAAACATAGCTTATAATGACCACACCAAGCGCCAAGAGTTCGAACAGTCAAGGTACGGACACCCCAAGGAAGCGTCGGATCCTCAACATTGGGCCAGGGCTCATCATCGCGATCATCCTCTCGATAGTGGTTGGCTACAGGTATGTCGGGGTGCAAAGACAGATAGCGATGCAGAGACCGCAGCCACCGATAGTCGAGCGCCAGTTGGTATACTCGGACTCAGCGCAGAGGATTGGACCGACCCCCGAGATTGGCTTTATAATCGCTCGTCGGGATAGACTTGGGATAAGCGCCGAACAGGTTCGTAAGCTCACGAAGATTCAGTTGGACTGGCGAAAATACTACGGGCCCAAGATTGCCCAGGCCAACGCCGCTGCACAGAAGACAGGACGGTATCTTGCCGATGCCAAGGGCAACAAGAGAACCCCCGTCGCACAGATAGAGAACGAAGCGAGCGCAGTGGTTGCTCTGTCCGGTGAGATTGCCTCTGCCCGCAGGAGCTACTGGGATCAGGCGGAGAAGATCCTCACACCGGCTCAGCGAGCGACTCTTGAGAACCAGCGCGAGGCGGACTGGAAAGCGAAAACCAAAGCACCCGCCGCAAAAACACAGTAGATATTTCTCAACTAAACTACCCACGTAATACAAGCAACGTTGTAGCAGGTCACCTTCTATGAGCATAGATGCCGCAGTTCGTCGTCGGGACACTTCTGTGCAGACAGCGCATTTGTCTGTGCGGCCAATGCTGAGTCTGTTGTTCTTTGCCTGCCTGTTATGCCAGCCACTGTATGCTGTGCAGGCAAACCCCGAAGCGGCGCTTCTCTTGCAGCCTGACGGGTCCGAGGCACCCGTCTTCCTCCGAGGCGACGAGAGAACCCACTGGCACGAGGACAGGGATGGATACCTTGTAACCAAGTCGGGGAAAACCGGCCACTGGGTGTACGCCACGCACTCCGGCGGACGGGAAGTTGAGACCCCGTTTGTCGTGGGAAGAGACAACCCAAGAGCTGCAGGGCTCAGGAAACCGGACATCGCGGCCATGTTCGGTCAGTCAGCGGGCGCACAGAGCACTCAGTTAGTCACCCCGACCGCAGCCACGCCAAGCAAGGGCACAATGCACAACCTCGTGCTCTTGGTCAACTTCTCAGACCTGACGATCCCCTATTCCCGCCAGCAGTATGACGACCTGTTCAACCAAACCGGCTACGTGGCCGACGGCGCCGTCGGATCGGTCAAGGACTACTACCAGGAGATATCCTACGGTGCCCTCACCGTTTCGTCTACCGTCGTTGAGCCGGTCACGCTTGACTACGGTTACGCCTACTACGGAGCAAACTCCGGGGGAATGGATATTCGTCCGCAGGCAATGGTTCAAGAGGCCCTGGCCAAGCTCAATGCACGGGGTTTTGACTTCCGCACGGTAGACGGCAACGGCGACGGCTACATTGACGGTCTCACGGTAATCCACGCGGGCGGAGGAGAAGAATACAGCGGCAACGACCCCAACTACATCTGGTCGCACGCCTCTGGGTTCGGCAGCACGATCATCTACGATGGGGTGAGGATGACAAGATATCATACAGAGCCTGCCCGTCGGGGTGTTGACAGCAACAGCTCAACCTGGGGGATAACGCGCATCGGCGTCATCTGCCACGAGACAGGCCACTTCCTCGGGCTGCCGGACCTGTACGACACTGGGTACGACAGCTCAGGCGCGGGAAGCTTTTGTCTAATGGCTTCGGGAAGCTGGGGCGGCGGAGACGGTAGAAGACCAACACACATGAGCGCGTGGTGCAAGGTCAACCTAGGATGGGTAACTCCGATGCTCATCTCATCTACGGGCAGCTCATACTCAGTTCCACATGTTGAGACGACCCCTCAGGTGTACAAGCTTCGGGGACCTTTTGCTGCGAACGAGTATTTCCTCGTTGAGAACCGGCAGGGAACCGGCTTTGACGCCGCGCTGCCGGGGTCATCTCGTGGCATTCTCATCTGGCACATCGACGACAACCAGGCAAACAATGACAATCAGACACACTACAAGGTCGATCTTGAAGAGGCAAGCGGCACGCAAGATCTTGAGCTGGCGCCTTATGTAACCGGTAACGACAGCGATTACTTCCGCGCAAACGCGCTATCGAGCTTCACAAGCAGCACAACGCCGAACAATCTGAACTATTCCGGGGTTTCGCTTGGACTCCCTTTTGCAGGTATCAGTGCATCGGGTACGACAATGATGTTTGTGGCAGGCAGCTTTGTTCCCTTATCCGGAAGCGTCGCGGTGAACGCCGGAGCGGTTTACACCAACTCAAGCGTTGTTCCACTGTCTCTTCTGGCCTCTGGAAGCTACCCAGTTACCTCTATGCGGTTCAGTAACGACGGTATCACGTGGTCTACGTGGGAAACCTACTCCACTTGGAAGACTTGGACGCTTGCGGCGGGTGATGGTACAAAGACGATATATGCCCAGTTCGTGGACTCGTCGTCGGCTACTTCACAGGCAGCGGACGCCATCACCCTTGATGCGACAGCACCTGTGGCCCCCGGGGCGCCTGCCGACGCTGGCGGGTATGTTGTGGGAACGACCGTGTCGTTTAGCTGGACGGCGGCCTCGGACGCCTTGAGCGGGGTCGTGGGCTACAACTGCCAAATAGGCACGACGCCGGGTGGAGGCGAAGTATTCGCTGGGAGTGTTGGAGGCGCACTGACTAAGTCCGCCACCGTGGCACTGGGCCAAGTCTGTTACTGCTCGGTGCAGGGCGTCGATGTTGCAGGTAACGTTGGGGCGTGGTCGGCCCCGAGCGACGGAGTGGCCGCCGTAGGGTCCCTGGTATCGACTATCGGCCAAGCAAAGGGACTGGCTGATTCCTCATCACTTGGGATCAATTCGGTAGTGGTCAGTGCCATATTCGGAGACTGCATCTACGTCCAGCAATCAGACAGGTCATCGGCGATCAAGATAACACCCCGTACACTTCCTCTAGGCGTTCAGGAGGGCAGCACTGTCGACGTCGGTGGCAGCATACGGACAGGCGCTAATAGTGAGCGCTACATCGACGGCGTCATTGCTCTCCATGGCTAGCGGGATGTGGGTCAGACCAGGGCAACGGTTCGCAACTATGTGCGCTTACGCACCCTCACCCGGAAGTGGGCCTGTTCGTTCGTAACAGAAACCAC
Source organism: Armatimonadota bacterium (assembly GCA_038207085.1). Classification (GTDB taxonomy): domain Bacteria; phylum Armatimonadota; class UBA5829; order UBA5829; family DTLH01; genus JBBRAE01. The sequence goes on along the minus strand of JBBRAE010000051.1, from coordinate 10,335 downwards.
TTCCTCCCCTTGGTCGGCGAAGCTGGCAGGAACATTGCGCGCCGGTTCGCCTTCGTCCAGGAGAATATCGAGCACTTCTCCAATGTCGATCTGCTCCAACTGAACCTTCGCCCGAACGAAGTTCATTGGGCACGCGACCCCTCGGAGGTCGATTTCAGTTGTCTCTTCGGAGCCGGCGTGGGTCCCGGTTTCCTGCTCTGTAACCTCGACTCGTTCGATTCGGAAGTTGAGGTTGGCGTCCAGTGATCCGAAGAGTCGCTCTACCCGGCTGAGAAGAGTGGCGATGTCGTCACGTAGATCGTCGAGGGAGTCGCGATCGCCGAGTTTGAAGTCCAGCGCCGAATCCAAGAGTGTTCCGGCACTGTCGCTGATCCATCCCTGGTCGATTAGATGCTCACTGAACGCGGCAAACACTTCACGATCCTTCTTCGGTTCCAGGCCTCGCGTAACGAGCAGGGCCCCGGCCGATGCGACCAGCGCATCGTAGAGCCGACCTTCCCGAAGCGCGGATTTCGCGGCGTCGATATCGAGCGCAATCACATCCATAACTCCCGCGCCGCACTCGCCAGGGCCGCGACCGGCGAGTGAGAAGTCCTGACAGCCCCCGAAGTCCCTGTAAAACTCAGACGATTCCTCATAGGACGGGACACTCTCGTATTTCGTCGCCAGTTCGGTTAGGTAGTTTGTGCCCCAGCGGCCAAGCAGATCGACCAGGCTCTCACCGCCATTGCGCTCCACATCTGCGGCTGCGAAGAACTCGCTGAGAAGCTTCGGCAGAGCTCGCGCCGGGACTCGTGCTACGAACTTGGCAAGCCCCGCGTTCTCCTCGGCGGGGCGTCCGCCAGCGACTACCCCGTAGAAGGGGACGAGCCTGTCATTGACACGCTGTGCTGTTCCGTAAAGCCCGATGGACGCTATGGGGTGATGACCGCACGAGTTGGGGCATCCACTGATGTAGATGGGATCATCAAAAGGCACTTCTATGTCAGAAAGTGAGTGCTCCAATGCATCGGCCAGTCCACGGGAGAGACATAATCCAAGCTTGCATGTGGACGCACCGGCGCATGCTACGGTCTTGACCCCGCTCGACGAGACGAACCTGTCGTCGATCTTCTTGAGCGAGCTGTAAAGCTCGTAAAGTGCGGATTCGGGCACGTAAGTGAGGAGCAAGTCCTGATCCTGAGACGTTCTCACAGCGCCGTTGCCGAGATGGGCAAGGTCGGCGATGGCGGAGAGAGCCGATGCGTCGATGTCCCCAAGCGGGAGAGGAATCGCCACGCTGCAGAGCCCCTGCTGTTTCTGCGAGATTGCTCTCTTTGCTTTCCACTTTCGGTACACAGCATCGTCCGGCTCCTCTGCGTTCAGATCGTCACTGGCAGATGCTTGTGGCTGGGCGTTATGAATAACTGGAAACTGGATTGTCTCGCGCCGCACTTGCGCCAACTCTTCCCCGTAGAGGCTTCGGAACACATCAACGCCGACGCGCTTGACCACATAACGCAAGCGGGCCTTGTGACGGTTCGCGCGGTCTCCATGCTTGTCGAAAAGCCGCTTCACAGCCTCGGCAACCTCGAAGATGGACTCGGCGGGGATGAACTCCTCAATCAGGACCGAAAGCGCGGAGTGCGATCCCATCCCGCCGGCCGCGTATACCGCGAAGCCTCGCTCGCCGTCACGGATGTGCGCAAAGAACCCAAGATCGGCGACGGAAGCAAGAGCGCAGTCCGTGGCGCATCCTGAGAAGGCGGCTTTGAACTTCCGAGGTAGGTTGAAGTTGCCCCTTTCTCGGATCAGATACTCGGTCAGCGCAAAGGCATGGGGAGTCACGTCGAAGGCTTCACTCTCGCAGACTCCAGCCCGTGGGCATGCGGAGATGTTGCGGACAGTGTTTCCGCCCCCGCCCCTTGATGATAGTTCCACCTCAAGCAGCCTATCCAGGATCGTGGGGGTGTCCGCAATGTCGGCTCGGTGGATCTGAAGATCCTGCCGTGTTGTGACGTGGACGGTGCCGTTGCCAAACTCCCTGGAAAGCTCTGCTACCCGCCGGATCTGCTCGGGTAGAAATACCCCTGCAGCGCCGCGTACACGAACCATATACCTGTCGTTTTCCCGCTGCTCGTATATCCCCATTGGAACGCGGATAGCCTTGAATGCAATCGCGGAGGTCTCTCCCGCCAAAAACTTCTCGACCTGTCCGCGATACGCTCGGGTATCTTCTACGACGGTTTCAGCTATATGGTACAACGTGCTGTTCATAGTCTTACTCCTGTATCAGAACCGGCGCTTCGACGGGTGCGCCCTCTTCAATTGTGAAGCTCTTAATAACCGGCTGCGCCGGGTCGGCAAGTGATACGATCACATACCTGATTCCTGGTGTCAAAGCCATACGAAGATCCTCATCGGACATCCTCGCGGGCGTTGCCGGGTGGCTGTGATAGACCGCGAGCATCTCCGTCCCGCTTGCCCGCATGTCTTTCACAGCCGCAAACTGCTCTTTCGGGTCCAGGCTGAAGTGCTCTGCACTGGCATCTGTATTGGTCAGCCGGTACAGCTCTTGCACGACTGACCCCACTCCCGCGAGAAGCCCGCAGGCCTCGATGGGCGCATGTTCCACGGCGTGCGCTATCAGGTCTTCTACGATATCGACGGGGAGAACGATCATGACTTCCCGCCGTTCTTCAGGTCGCACGCCACCTGTTCCTCGTCGATAAGCTCGGTGATACGCGGGTTCTCGCCGCAGGTAGGGCACCTCGGGTTGCGCTTGAACCTTGCTTCCCTGAACCTCATAGATAGCGCGTCAAAGATGAGCATCCGGTCGGTCAGGAGTTCTCCAATGCCAAGCAGATACTTGAGCGCCTCCGTTGCCTGCAGGCAGCCAATGACTCCCGCCATAGTGCCGAGCACTCCTGCCTGGGAGCACGACGGGACAACGCCGGCGGGCGGAGGACTGTCGAACAGACATCTGTAACAGGCCGACTCTCCCGGCCTTACAGTGAAGAGCTGTCCGTCGAACCGAAGAATCCCTGCATGTGAGAAGGGCACACAGGCGAAATGGCAGGCGTCGTTTATCAGGAACTTGGCGGGAAAGTTGTCCGTGCCGTCTAATATAAAGTCGTAATCTTTCACAATGCTTAACACGTTATGGGCAAAGACCCGCTCGTTGTAGGTCTCAACCTTCACCGACGGGTTGATCGCAGTGAGCTTCTCTGCAGCCGACTCCACCTTCGGGGTTCCAAGGTCGGCTGTGAAGTGCGCGATCTGCCGTTGCAGATTCGACAGGTCCACATTGTCGCCGTCCACAAGCCCGATCGTTCCCACACCCGCCGCCGCAAGATACAGCGCCGCTGGAGACCCGAGCCCGCCAGCGCCTATGATAAGGACCCGCGACGCGAGCAGCTTCTCCTGCCCCTTGCCGCCGACCTGCTTCAGGAGTATCTGGCGGCTGTAGCGCTCGATTTCTTCAAGCCCTAGACTCACTGCGATCCGCCTCCCATAAAGTAGAGAAACTCGATTGCGTCGCCTTCCCTAACCACGGTGGTCTCGAACGCACTGCGATCCAGTATCTCGCCGTTCAACTCGACGGACACATACTCCGGGCTCTCCACTTTCTGTTCCCTCAGAAGCTCGGTCACGGAGACGCTGTCGGTGGAATCTGCTTTCTTGCCGTTGATTGTGATTTGCATATTGTTGCTCATCTAAATGCTATCGAGCGCGGATGCGAAGTCCGCTATGATGTCTCTTGTGCTCTCTACTCCGACTGAGACCCTGATGAGGTCGTCTGTTACACCCATTTCAGCGCGCTCTTCGTCGGAAAACTCCTGGAATATGGTCGACGCCGGATGGATGACCAGCGTCTTCGAGTCGCCGATGTTCGCGAGGTTCTGTGCAAGCGATGTGTGGTCTATCACCCGCTTTGCGGCCTCGGACGTTCTCACACCGAACGTCAGGATGGCTCCGAACCTGCCGCCGAACAGCCGCGATGCGACCTGGTGGTAATGATTCGACGACAGGCCCGGATAGTTCACCCACGCCACCTTCGGGTGGGCCGTCAGGAACTCCGCAAGCGCCATAGCGTTCCTGCAGTGGACTTCCATCCTCATCGGCAGTCCCTCAACCCCGGTCAAGTGAAGAAACGAGTTGAACGGAGATGGGCAGCACCCGAGATCCCTGTAGATAAGTGTCCGCAGATGAGCAAGAAACGCGAGTTGACCGGCCCGACGCGCGAGGGCCGCGATATCCTCAAAGGGCCCGTTGCGCCAGTCAAAGCGTCCGGTGTCGATTATGGCCCCGCCGATAGCGCTGCCGTGGCCGTCCACGAACTTCGACGTGGAATGGATGACCACCGCCGCGCCGTAGTCTCCCGGCCTGATCATCATCGGCGTCGTCACAGTATTGTCCACGACGAGCGGGATGTTCTTCTCACTGGCGATATCAGCTATTGCCGGCAGGTCCGGGACTTCCATCTTGGGATTCGTGATCGTCTCGATAAAGATCAGCTTCGTCTCGGGCCTGATTGCGACGGGGTAGGCATTGGTGTCGCCGGCGTCCACGAACGTGGTCTCGACACCGAACCGGGCCAGGGTCTTAGAGAAAAACGACACCGTTCCACCGAAAATTCCGTTTGCGGAGACAATGTGGTCGCCCGATCTGGTCAGTCCCATCACTGTTGAGGCTATCGCCGCCATCCCGGACGAGCACGACAGGCACCCCACGCCTCCCTCTAACTCCGCCAGTCTTCGCTCAAGCGCCGCCGACGTCGGATTAGAAAGCCTGGTGTAGACGTGGCCCGGCGCGCGCCCTTTGAACACGTCCGCGAGGTCATCCGCCGTAGCATAGGCGTACGCGGTCGTCTGGTGAATCGGGGTCGCAGTCGAACCGGTGTGAGGGTCCGGCTGGTAGCCGCCGTGCAGGGCCAGCGTTTCGATGTCCGTGCTATTTTTGTTCATCTATATTTGATACACTTCCGGGACTTCCGCCCTGGGGATGATTCCGCCACCCGCTACGTCGAACCCGTCTACTACCACGAACCTGCCGGTTTCGACGATATCGCTCACAGCATCGAAGGCTACAGCCTTCTTCAGGTCAAACGTGACGGTAGCGACCTCGTTCTTGGCCACCTCCCGGGCGATGTCTCCGATGCTCTCGAGCGTTGAGGTGTCGATCACTCTGTTGATGGCATCGACTGTGCACTCCACTTCCTGGGTCGCGAGCTTCAGGACATACTTGCCACCGACCTTGAGATGGCGATTGCCGAGCCAAAACAGGTTGGCCTGCAGCACGCTGGTCTTGCTCGGGGCGTATTGGAAGTGCGAGATTATATCCCCGCGTTCCACGAAAATCTGCTCCGTCAGCGTGATCCCGATCGACTCACCGGCGCTAGCCGCGCCGTTCTTAGGGCTTTCCCAACGCTCGATGCTCTTGACCACGCCTCGATGGCCCGATGGAGTGAAGAGTATCTCATCACCTTCCGTTATGGTTCCGGACTCGACCCGTCCCGCCACGATTCTTCTCTTGTCGAACTTGTACACATCCTGCACGGGCACCCTCAGAGGGCGAGTGTCCTTTGATGCCGCCGCGTCGAACAGGTCGAGCGCCTGAAGAATCGTCGGGCCGCTGTACCAAGCCATATTGTCCGACTCTGCTGTCACGTTATCGCTTTCGCGGGCCGATATCGGGATTACGAACTGTGGTTTCACGTCGAGTTCTCTCAGAAACTTGAGGTACTCATTGCGGACGGACTCGAAGACTGCCTCAGAGTAGTCGACAAGGTCCATCTTGTTTATTGCGACCGTGACCTGCCTGATGCCGAGCAGATGCAGTAGATAGCCATGGCGTCTGGACTGCTCCTGAACACCTTCCTCCGCGTCGATGAGCAGTATCGCGACATCCGCTGAGGCCGCCCCGCTCACCATGTTCTTCAGGAATTCTTTGTGGCCGGGGGCGTCGATGATCACGTAGTCGCGCGCGTCCGTCCTGAACTGTGTCTGCACGATATCTATGGTGACTCCCTGGTCGCGTTCCTCTTCGAGCGCGTCAAGAAGAAAGGCGTACTCGAACCGCTTCCCGGTCTCCTCGCAGACCCGCGCTACGGCCTGGTATTTGCCATCAGGCAGACTCCCCGTGTCGTGCAGGAGTCGCCCGACGAGGGTAGACTTGCCGTGGTCGACGTGTCCGACTATTACTATATTCAGCGTTGGCTTAACTGTCTGTGTTTGACTCATTTCGCCCTTCTTGTCTTCGTGGTTCGCCGTGCGAAGTTACATATAGCCCTTGGCACGCAGTTTCTGCATTGCGTAGGTGTCTTCCTGGTCCTGCGCTCGGACTGATCGCTCGCTCACCGTAGTATTCTTCAGTTCTTCGATTATTTCGTCGATGGTCACCGCCTCGGACTTTATCCTGCCGGTGCAGGGCCAGCATCCGAGCGACCTGTAACGTTCTCCGTCTCTCGCAAAATAGAGACCGACGATCGGGATGTTCTCCCGCTTGATGTACGCCCAGACGTCAATCTCCGTCCAGTGCAACAACGGATGTATCCGGATATGAGTGTCCTTGTCAAAATCCGTCTTGAACTGATCCCAAAGCTCCGGCGGCTGGTCTTTGTAGTTCCACTCGAAGTTCTTGTCACGCGGCGAGAAGTAGCGCTCCTTAGCCCGGGTTCCTTCTTCGTCACGACGAATTCCGAGAATGAGCCCAGTGAAACCATACTCCAACATGATTTGCTGAAGTCCTTCGGTCTTAAGCGAATTGCAGCAGACCATTCGGCCCTTATCCGGTCCCATGCCCTCGGCTAGCGCTTGTGTGTTCTGCCCGACGATGAGGCGCACATTCCATTCCTTGGCTACCCTGTCCCGAAACTCTATCATTTCAGGGATCTTCAGACTCGTGTCGATATGCACGAGCGGGATAGGGCAGTGCCCGAGGAAGGCCTTCCTCGCAAGCCACAGGAGCACGGTCGAGTCTTTGCCAATGCTCCAGAGCATGGCGAGCTTGCTGAACTTCTTATATGCCTCTCTCAGAATATATATGCTTTGGCTTTCCAGCGCGTCCAAATGATCCATCTGTTACCTCTTGATATGTAGTCCGCATTCCTTGTGCTCGGGGTTTTCCCACCACCAGCGTCCCGCACGGATGTCTTCTCCCGGTTCGATTGCCCGAGTGCATGGGGCGCAGCCGATTGACGGATACCCATTGTCGTGCAGCGGATGATACGGCACGCCGTTTGCCCTGATGTAGCTCCACACGTCGTCTTCAGACCAATTTGTAAGCGGGTTGACCTTCAGGATGCCCCCGTGGGCTTCATCGGCCTCGACGATGGGAGTCTCGGCCCTGGTAACGGACTGAACGCGTCTCAGCCCGGTGATCCAGGCATCCACGCCGGAGAGTGCTCGCGCGAGCGGTTCAACTTTGCGTATTCGGCAGCACTCCCTGCGGTTATCGACCGACTCGTAAAAGCTGTTCGGACCGTTGCTGCTGACCAACTGCTCGATCTGGCTTGTCTGCGGAAAATAGACAGATATCTCGACGTTCCGATAGCGTGCCTTCACGCGACCCAGAAGATCGTAGGTCTCCTGATGGAGCCTGCCCGTATCGAGCACGAACGCCCGAGCCGGTTTCCCCGACTTTGATAGCATGTCCAGAAGCACCACGTCTTCCGCACCGAGGCTCAGAGCTAGAGTTACGCTCTCGCCAAACTCCTCCTGCGCCCATGCCAAAACATCCTGCGCGGACTGGCGCGTGAGGGTCATGTTCAGTTGTTCAATGTCCTGCCTCACGTTCTCGTTTCCGCCTTTCCAGTCAACTCCTCATCGTTCCAGCAGTCCATTTCGCCGCGTATATAGATCAGACTTGGAAACCGGTTGGCAAGATAGCCCAGCCCGAGACCGAGGAACATCATTGCCCCAATAGCTGCGAAAGCACCCAAACTGATCATGTCGATCTCCCTCCGCTGCACAAAACGAAAAGGCCAGCACACGACGAGACATGTCTCGTAAGTGCGCCAGCCTCTGGTTTTCCAGTCAGCAGACAAATTAAAGCCGAGTATGTTGACTAACTTACTCTAGTATAGCCCGCGGCAGACCGAAGGTCAATGCCGAGCGTGCTATGTTTGTGTGATAGTTTCGTTAACGGTCAGATCCCACTACCTTCGGCCTGAACATCGCTGCGCGAATAGTCAATCCGGGTCTTCTCCGTCCGGTCGACCTGTATCACCACACCATCCTGGACTATCACCATCACCGTGCCGAAGCGGACGCTGCGGACCGCGTCCCTTATATGCTTGAGCGCGATCTGCTCACGTTCTTTGTCTGTTTTCGCTTGTGCCATGGTGGGTCATCCTAACTAAGCTGGTGGTTCGCCAAAGACCGGAGTGCTGAGGTACCGCTCTCCGCTGTCCGGCAGGACTACGACTATAAGTTTACCCTTGTTCTGGGGCCTTTTGGCGAGTTCCACAGCGGCATGAGTCGCCGCGCCACTCGAGATGCCCGCGAGAATCGCTTCCTCTCTGGCAAGCCGACGAGTCATCGTAAACGCGTCGTTGTTCGAGACCGTGATGATTTCGTCGACAAGGCTGCGGTCAAGCACGTCGGGAACAAACCCCGCGCCGAGCCCCTGGATCTTATGCGGTCCCGGCTGGCCTCCGGACAGCACCGCTGAATCGGCTGGCTCGACAGCAACGATCTGAAGCTCAGGCTTAAGAGGCTTCAGAACCTGCCCGACTCCCGTGATTGTTCCGCCAGTGCCGACTCCTCCAACCAAGATGTCTATCCCGCATTTGGTGTCTTCCCAAATCTCAACCGCGGTCGTCTCCCGGTGGGCCTTCGGGTTAGCAAGATTCTTGAACTGCTGAGGGATAAATGCCGTCTTGTGTTCAGATGCAAGCTCTTCCGCTCTGGCAATCGCCCCTTTCATCCCCAGAGGCGCGGGAGTCAAGATTATTTCGGCGCCGAGCGCTTTAAGTAGAGTTCGTCGTTCAATACTCATCGACTCAGGCATGGTCAGGATTAGCCGATACCCTTTGGCTGCTGCGGCTGCACCTGCCAGGCCGATGCCTGTGTTCCCACTCGTAGGCTCAATGATCACGGTATCCTTGGTTATTAGCCCAAGTCGCTCGGCGGCGTCTATCATATAGACGCCGATCCTGTCCTTAACGCTTCCCCAGGGGTTGTTCTTCTCCAGTTTGACAACAACATCTGCCAAGGCTCCCTCATTCACCCTGTGGAGGCGGACCAAGGGGGTGTTGCCTATCAACTCCGTGATAGAATCCGCTATCCCCGGCCAGGATTTTCTAACAAGCTTATCGTTGCCCGCATTGGTTCCCATGCTCTATCGCCTTTCTTGACTATTCCGATGTCCTTACTTGTATTATAGCCAACAATTAGCCATTTGTCTAGTGGTTCAACCAGTTTCCCGTCTAAATACCTGCTCCCGCAACGTACATCCGGGTCCATTCCTCTTGCGGGTCCTCGAATATCTGGCTCGTGGAACCTGCTTCTATCAGCTCGCCCAGGTAAAGGAACATCACGTTGTCCGCGACGCGTTTGGCCTGGTGCAGGTCGTGAGTCACGATGACCACAGTGAAATCCTTCTTGAGCAGAGCGATCTGTGCCTCAATATGGCGGGCCGAAACAGGGTCGAGCGCTGATGTAGGCTCATCGAAGAGCAGCACCTCCGGCTCTACCGCAAGACCGCGCGCAAGGCACAGCCGTTGCTGCTGGCCGACGGAGAGGCGCGACGGTGAGTCCTTCAGCCTGTCCTTAACCTCGTCCCACAGACCTGCCGTGCGCAGCCCCTTCTCGACCGTAGCTTTGAGTTTCTTCCCATGCACGCCGTAGAGCCTCGGACCGAAGGCGACGTTTTCAAATATCGACATCGGAAGTGGCACCGGCCTTTGACCAATGAGTCCGACCCGTTTCCTGAGGCCCATGATGTCTGCACGCGGTCTGTAGATGTCCTCACCATCGAGCGCGACTCTGCCGGTGACCTTCGTACCGGGCACGAGGTCGATCATCCTGTTCAGGCACCGAAGAAGACTCGACTTGCCACAGCCCGATGGGCCGATGATCGCCGTCGCCTTCTTTTCCGGTATGTCGACGTTGATGGCCTTGAGCGCCACGTTCCCCTGGTAGCAGAGCTGCAGTGACTCGACCTCGATATGTGCCTTCACAAGTGTTACCTCCAGGTGTGCTTTGCGAACCTCGCGGCGACGATCCTTGCCACAATGCTCGTCAGAAGCACGATGATCGTGAGTATCAAAGCGGACGCATACGCCCGCTGGTGGACCTCTTCAAAAGGGGTCCCGAGTTGAAAGAATATCGCAAGCGGCAGCGTCGCCGCAGG
>JBBRAE010000050.1:0-16184 GCA_038207085.1 Armatimonadota bacterium | reverse complement strand
TGCGCTCCTCTCACCGGCTTGCGCCGGACAAGTCGTCCCCCAAAAGCAGGAAAGTGTTGGCAATATACCCAATAAACATCGACATGTCAATATATTCTTTTTGAAAATATGAGTCGGGAGTGAAATCGACGTTGACTTGGGAGCGGTCTGCTGGTATAATTCTTACAACAACCTTTAAGCAAGTCCCGCGAGGCTGGCAAGGTCGAGGTCAATAGGTAAACTGTACGTCACACGCCTCCTTGCCACGCGCAATGGGGCGTTTTTTGGTATCAGGGAGCTGATATATGGCGGAACAGACAAGCGGCGCGTTGGTGATGGACTCCGATGAGATTCGTCGGGCGCTCACGAGAATCGCCCACGAGATCATAGAGCGAAACAAGGGCGCTGAGAATCTTGCGATTATCGGCATCCAGAGCCGCGGCGTTCCTATCGCCAAACGCCTTGCGGGCTTGATCGAGCAGATCGAAGGCGCAAGCGTCCCCACCGGCAGCCTGAACGTCGCACTCTACCGCGACGACTTCGCCACAAGACTCGCTCCCCCGTCGCTTGGCAAGACGGAGATCGACTTCGATGTAACCGACCGCAAAATTGTCCTCGTCGACGAAGTGCTCTTCACCGGAAGAACGATCAGGTCTGCGCTTGATGCCATTATGGATATGGGGCGGCCCAATCAGATCCAGCTCGCAGTGCTCATCGACCGAGGCCACAGAGAGCTCCCGATCAGGCCAGACTACGTCGGCAAGAACCTACCCACCGCCCGCGCCGAGCACGTCCATGTGCATTTGGCTGAGACGGATGGGGAAGACAAAGTAGTTATCAAGAGGGTGGAGCAATGAACAAACTCGACCGCAAAGACATTCTTGGTCTTCAGGATATGAGCCAGAGCGAGATTCAGCTGATTCTCGACACCGCTATGTCTATGAAAGAAATTCTCGCGCGGCCCGTCAAAAAAGTGCCTGCGCTCAAGGGCAAAACGATCTGCACGCTTTTCTACGAGCCGAGCACCCGCACACGAACGAGCTTCGAGCTTGCCGCCAAGGCGCTTTCGGCTGATGTCTCAAGCATCGCGATGGCGGCCTCAAGCGTCGTCAAGGGCGAGACTTTGAAAGACACTCTGCTCACGCTTGAAGCGATGGGGATCGACGCTTATATTATTCGACACGGGGCAGGTGGCGCGCCGCACTATGCTTCCAAAGTCGCCAAAGGAAGCATCATCAACGCAGGCGACGGGATGCACGAGCACCCCAGCCAGGGACTGCTCGACATGTTGACGATGGTCGACGCCAAGGGATCACTCAAGGGCCTGACGGTGACGATCGTCGGCGACATCCTCCACAGCCGGGTCGCCCGCTCCAACATCTGGGGGCTCACCAAGATGGGCGCGGAGGTCAGGATCGCAGGGCCTAAGACACTTCTGCCCGCTGACGTGGAGAAGCTTCCGGTCAAAGTTTTCACCAATGTAGATGCGGCGATCGAGGGCGCTGACGTTGTAAACGTGCTCCGAATACAGCTTGAGCGGATGAACAGCGGGTTTTTCCCGAGCGTGCGGGAATACGCGAGCATGTTCGGGATCGACAAAGAGCGGCTGAGGCGCGCCAAACCCGATGTGACGGTTATGCACCCCGGCCCGATGAACCGCGGGGTCGAGATTACCCCGGAAGTAGCCGACGGAGAGTTCGCCGTGATCACCGACCAGGTGACAAACGGCGTCGCGGTCCGTATGGCGCTTCTTTACCTGCTTCTTGGAGGTGGCACAAATGTGGCTGCTGCTTAAAGGCGGACGGGTTATAGACCCGGCAAACGGCATAGACGAAGTAAGAGACATCGCCATCGGGGATGGAGCTATCAGCTATCAGCTGTCGGCTGTCAACTTGCAAGATGCCGACGTTGTCGACTGCTCGGGGCTCGTCGTTGCACCTGGGTTGATTGACATGCACGTGCATCTTCGTGAGCCTGGCGGGGAGCACAAGGAGACCATCGAGTCCGGTGCTGCCGCTGCTGCTGCCGGTGGGTTTACGACGATTGTGGCGATGCCGAACACCTCGCCCGCGCCCGACAACCGCGCTGTGGTCGAGTTCGTGCTGAACCGTGGCCGTGCGGCGGGGATCAACGTCCTACCCTGCGGCGCGATGACCAAGGGAATGGGCGGGACCGACATGGCTGAGCTTGGAGATATGGCCGACGCCGGAGCCTGCGCGGTCTCTGACGACGCCCACCCGATCCAAAACTCGCTTATCATGCGCCGGGTGATGGAGTATGCATCGATGCTAGGGCTCCCCGCACTCGTCCACTGCGAGGACAAGACTCTCGTCGCAGACGGCGTGATGAACGAAGGCATCTGCTCGACGATCCTTGGCCTGCGCGGGATGCCCGGCGCGGCTGAGGTCTCGATGGTCGAGCGAAATATACTCTTGGGCGAGCTCGCGGGCTGCCACGTCCACATCCAGCACGTAAGCTGCGCGGGGTCGGTCGAGGCGGTGCGCAAGGCAAAGGCCCGAGGCGCGAAAGTCACGGCTGAGACCGGGCCACAGTACTGGTCGCTCACCGAAGAGTCGCTTTCCGACTACGACACCAATTTCAAGATGAACCCTCCGCTTCGCACACAGGCCGATGTCGAAGCCGTGCGCGCGGGGCTAGCCGACGGGACGATCGACGTGATCGCAACCGACCACGCACCTCACTCGCTTGAGGACAAGGAAGTCGAGCTTCCCGCAGCGGCGTTTGGGATCGTCGGGCTTGAGACCTCGCTCGCGCTTGGAATAACCAAGCTTGTGGGTGAGGGAGTCCTTACGCTCCCCGAACTCGTAGATAAGATGGCGGCCGCCCCTGCCAAAGCGCTCGGGCTTGATCGCGGGACGCTCACAGAAGGCGCAGTCGCCGACTTAGTGATCATCGACCCCGAAGCCGAGTGGACTGTTTGCGCATCTGAGTTCAAGAGCAAGGGTCGAAACACTCCGTTTGAGGGCTGGAAGCTGGGGGGCAAGGTCGTCGCGACGATCGCGGGTGGGAGAGTCGCCTTCGGCGAGTTGTCAGTGCAGATTTCTGAGTGCGGCGTGGCCGGAGCCAGAGCGTGACACGCCTTCCCCGCATTACGGCGAAAGAGATGATCTCTGCGCTCAAACGAGCGGGATGGGAAGAAGTGCGAACCCGTGGCTCACACGTGCAAATGAAGCACCCGTCACTGCCGGGTAGGGTGACGATACCGCGACACTCAGGCACCACATTGATGCCGAAGCTCGTGGCAAGCATACTTGATCAGGCGGGCCTGAGCCCGGATGATTTTTTCGAACTGCTTTGAGCATGACTGGAGGCTGCACAATGCGCTACACAGTTGTTTTGGAATGGGATGAAGAAGGCCGCGGCTGGGTGGCACACGTCCCGGCGTTGCCCGGATGCCTGACCCAGGGTGAGACTGTTGATGAGGCACTGGCAAACGCACAGGAAGCTATTGAGCTTCACGTTGACGGCCTGCGAGCCGATGGAGAGCCTGTGCCGGAAGAACGAGAGCCTGTGGTTGTCGTTCAGCAAGTAGAGATACAGGCGGCTTGATATGAACAATGAACTTGTGACAACACTTATAGTTTTGCTTGTGCTTTCGACTATACTTTGGGTCGCCACATTCGGCGTGGTACTCTTTATGGTATGGAGGATGCGCAAGGTGGTTATGGGCATATCTCTCGCCATTCGCGGGATCAGCCAGCTTGGAAAGCAGATTTCCAATCTCTCGAAGAACGTCGGCGAGGCAAAAGACAGATTTAACAAGGCAAATTAAAGAACGACGCGTATGTCGCGTTTCAACAAAGAGGACACAGCACACACAAATGAATGAGTTATTCGATCAACTTTATAACGCCGGATGCGTGAAATTCGGCGAGTTCAAGCTGAAAAGCGGGATTATCTCGCCGGTGTACGTCGATTTCCGGGTGCTCGTCACCTACCCCAAGCTCCTTGAGATGATCGGCGAGCGGATTGCAGCCAAGCTCGAAGGGCTCCAGTTCGACCGCATCGCCGCCCTACCCTACGCTGGGATGCCGATCGGGGTTGCGGCGTCGATTGCATCAGGCAAGCCGATGATCTACCCCCGCAAGGAGATGAAAGACTACGGCACGGCGAAGTTGATCGAAGGGAAGTTTGAAGCGGGCGAGACAGCCGTTATCATTGACGACGTTATCACCGACGGCGGCGCGAAGCTTGAGGCGATCAAGCCGATGAAGGAAGCCGGGCTCAAGGTCGAAGACATAGTAATCATTCTCGACCGCGAGCAGGGCGGCAAGAAGATTCTTGCAAACGCAGGATACACCCTGCACTCGATTATGACGCTTACCGAGGTCCTCGACGGGCTCGTCGGCCTCGGACGAATACTGCCGAGCGTTCGGGATGAGACGCTTGAGTTTATTGCAGCCAATCAGTTCGCCTGATCACGGGAGAAACACTTGAAAGCGATTCTTACACTTGAAGACGGAACTACATACGAAGGGACATCCATAGGTATACCCGGCACGTCGTTTGGGGAGGCGGTTTTCTCAACTTCGATGACCGGATACCAGGAGATGCTGACCGACCCGAGCTACGGCGGGCAGCTTCTGACCCTCACCTACCCCCTGATCGGCAACTACGGCGTGACCGACGCGGATTTTGAGTCGAACAAGGTGCAGGTGTCGGGGCTTGTCGTGCGACAGATGTGCGATGAGCCGTCCAACTGGAGAAGCACGGGAAGTCTGCAGGACTTTCTGGTAGAAAACAAGGTCGTCGGCATCCAGGGCATCGACACCCGAGCGCTCACACGGCACCTCCGGGTCCGGGGCGTTATGATGGGCTCGATTTCGACCGAGCACACCAAGGACGAGCTCCTTCAGAAGATAGCTGAAGCGCCGAACTACTCCAAAATCGACTTTGTAAAGCACGTGACGACTCCAGAGAAGTATGAATGGGTCGGCGATGCGGAGGTCGAGGCCAACCGCGGCAACGCCCTTCCCGGAAGCCCGATCCCAAGAGCCGACGGCCCCCGAGTCGCTCTGATCGACTGCGGAGTCAAGCGAAACATCATGAGAAACCTCGCCGCGCTCGGCTGCAGGGTCACCGTCTTCCCCTGCTGGGCAAAGGCTGAAGAGATTCTCGCGATGGACCCCGCCGGTATTCTGATCTCACCCGGCCCCGGCGACCCCGCACTGCTCGGCTATATGACCGAGGAGATCAAGAAGCTGATAGGCAAGAAACCGATATTCGGCATCTGCCTCGGCAACCAGCTTCTGGCGTGGGCGTTTGGCGGCAAGACGTTCAAACTCAAGTTCGGGCACAGAGGCGGCAACCATCCCGTCAAAGATCTCATAACAGGCCGAGTATATATCACAAGCCAGAACCACGGCTACGCCGTAGACGCCGACTCACTTGCGGGCACGGGAATGGAAGTCGCGATGCTGAACCTAAACGACAACACAGTCGAAGGGATGCAGCACAAGGAGCTTCCCATTTACTCGATCCAGTATCACCCGGAAGCCTCGCCCGGACCGAGAGACAGTGCGTATCTGTTCAAGAAGTTCATCGAGGCCGTAGGAGCTTAGAATATAGATGAATAATGGGTGGCAATTTCCGAATCGCCACCCCAGAACTAAAGCGGGATTTCCGAATCCCGCAGCACATTGGCGGGCGTGGAATCAGGATTCGGAAATCCCGACCCAACATGACCAACTTACCCAACCCCGCGACCGTAGGGAGCAACATGCCAAGACGCAGTGACATCAAAAAAGTAATGGTAATCGGGTCTGGTCCGATCGTGATCGGGCAGGCGGCGGAGTTTGACTATGCGGGCACACAGGCCTGCACGGCGCTTCGGGAGGAGGGCATCGAGGTCGTCCTGATGAACTCCAACCCGGCGACGATTATGACCGATACGGAGATCGCCGACAAGGTCTATATCGAGCCGCTGAACGTGGAGTTCGCCGAGAAGATCATCGCCCAGGAGCGGCCCGACGGGCTGCTGCCGACGCTCGGCGGGCAGACCGGCCTGAACCTCGCGACACAGCTCGCCAAAGAGGGCATTCTTGAGAAGTATAACGTCAAGCTGCTTGGAACCTCGCTTGAGGCGATCCAGATGGCTGAGGACCGCGAAGAGTTTCGCTCGCTCATGCACAGGATCGAAGAACCGGTCCCGGAGAGCTGGATCGTTGAGACGGTCGAGGAGCTGAAGGCGGTTCTTGACGACAACCCGCCCTGGCCGCTCATCGTTCGCCCCGCGTATACGCTCGGCGGCACCGGAGGCGGCTTTGCCTATACACCCGAAGAATTGATCGAGATCGGTTCGCGAGGGCTCAAGCTCTCGATGCGAAACCAGGTTATGATCGAGCGCTGTCTGCTTGGCTGGAAAGAGGTCGAGTACGAAGTGATGCGCGACGGGGCGGACAACTGCATCACCGTCTGTAACATGGAGAACTTCGACCCGATGGGGATCCACACCGGCGACTCCATCGTTATCGCGCCCTCGCAGACGCTTTCGGACAAAGAGTATCAGATGCTCCGAACGGCGTCCTTGAAGATCATCCGCGCGCTCGGCATCGAAGGCGGATGCAATGTGCAGCTTGCGCTGAACCCGAACAGCTTCGAATACTGCGTCATCGAAGTGAACCCCAGGGTCAGCCGCTCATCCGCGCTCGCCTCCAAGGCCACGGGATACCCGATCGCCCGAGTCGCCGCAAAGATCGCCTCGGGGCTTACGCTCGACGAGATTCCAAACGCCGTCACCAAGAAGACGCTCGCGTGCTTTGAGCCTGCGCTCGACTACGTCGTCGTCAAGATCCCGCGATGGCCGTTTGATAAGTTCACGAGCGCAGACCGCACCGTCACAACCCAGATGAAGGCGACCGGCGAGATCATGTCGATCGACCGAACCTTTGAAGCCGCGCTTATGAAGGCCGTGCGCTCCCTTGAGATCGGCCAGTATTCGCTGCGCCTCAAGAACCCCGATCTCTTGAGTGATATGGAGATCGAGGACGGCCTTAAGCGTGCAACCGACGAGCGACTCTTCATCATAGCAGAGGCATTCAGGCGCGGAATGATGGTCGACGAGATCGCCGACCTCACAAGCATCGACCCGTGGTTCCTCAGAAAGATCAGGGAGTTGGTCGAGCTTGAAGTCGAGATCAAGGAGAACGCCGAGAGCATTCAGGCGCTCGGTTCCGGCCAGATGTCGAGCGACCCGCACGCAATCGAGCTTCTGAGAAAAGCGAAGCAGGTCCGATTCCCGGACAGGCTGATCGGCGACCTCACGGGCATAAGCGAGCGCCACCTGCGCTGGCTTGCGAAAAAGCTCAATTTGAAACCCACCTACAAGATGGTCGACACCTGCGCCGCCGAGTTTGAGGCTGAAACGCCGTACTTCTACTCGACTGTCGAGACCGAAGACGAAGCCGCTATGGACAGTGCCGAGTTCAGAGGGCAGAGTGCAGATGCCATGCCGCCGCGCAAGGCGATTGTTATTGGGTCAGGGCCTATCAGAATCGGCCAGGGTATAGAGTTCGACTACTGCAGCGTCCACTGCGTTTGGGCGCTTCGTGAGGCGGGTTATCAGTCGATTATTATCAACAACAACCCTGAGACCGTTTCGACCGATTTTGACACCTCCGACAAGCTCTACTTCGAGCCACTTACGGCTGAAGACGTGCTGAACATCGTCGAAGAGGAGCAGCCCGACGGCGTGATCGTTCAGTTTGGAGGCCAGACCGCGATCAACCTCGCTGGGCCGCTTCACAAGGCTGGAATCCCGATCTTTGGCTCAAGCTACGAGTCGATCGCTATGGCCGAGGACAGGGACAAGTTCGAGCGCATCCTGCGCGAGCTCAATATCCCCAAGCCCCCCGGTCGCGCCGTCACAAGCGTTGAGGCGGCGGTCGAGGTTGCCGAAGAGATCAGCTACCCCGTGATCGTTCGCCCGAGCTGGGTGCTTGGCGGTCGCGCGATGGAGATCGTCTACAACAAGCTTGAGCTGCTTTCCTATATGCAGTACGCGGTGGATGTATCCCCCGAGGCCCCGATTTTGGTCGACAAGTATGTGGTCGGCAAAGAGGTCGAGGTCGACGTTATCTCAGACGGCATCGACTGCCTGATCCCTGGGATTATGGAGCACATCGAGCGCGCGGGGGTCCACTCCGGCGATTCGATGGCGGTCTGCCCACCGCAGACGCTCTCTGAGGACGTGGTCGACCAGATCATCCGCTACTCGGTCGCGCTTGCCGGCGCGCTTGAGGTGAAAGGCCTGATGAACGTGCAGTACGTGGTCGAAAACGACGTGGTGCAGGTGATCGAGGTCAACCCCCGAGCAAGCCGCACTGTCCCGTTTCTCTCCAAGATCACGGGCGTGCCGATGATCCAGGTCGCAACCAACGTCATCCTCGGCAAAAGCCTCGTAAAGCAGGGCTACGGCACCGGGCTTTACAAAGAGCAGCCGAGCATCGCGGTCAAAGCGCCGGTCTTCTCCTTCCAGAAGCTGACGGAAGTCGACGTGTCGCTTGGCCCTGAGATGAAGTCAACGGGCGAGATTATGGGGATCGACACCGACTACAGCCGCGCGCTTTACAAGGCGATGGTTGCAGCCGGGGTCGCAGTGCCGACCGGCGGCGATATGATCGCTACGATCGCTGACCAGGACAAAGATGAGGCGCTTCCGATCATAAGAAAGTTCGCCGAACTCGGCTTCAATATCTACAGCACCGAGGGCACAGCGACGTTCCTCAAGGCAAACGGGGTCGAAGCAACGCAGGTCTACAAGATCAGCGACGGCGCTCACCCGAACATGCTCGACCTTATTCGAAGCGGCAAGGTGGAACTGCTCGTCAACACCATGAGCAAAGACAAAAAGACCGAAATGGAAGCCGCCGCGATCCGAAAAGCAAGCGTCCAGCACGGTATCTCGTGCCTGACATCGCTTGACACCGCCCAGGCGCTCCTGCGTGCGCTCCATTCCAAGCGAAACGGCGACTCGTATGAGTGCCTGACGATCGATAAGTATCTGAATGGGAGCTGTTAGCATTTAGCTATCAGCATTGATGTCGGGGCCCTTCGGGGCCTCGGCCGCTTCTATACACTGGCTTCACATTCGTTGACGGTCTGAATGGTTTGGGGTAAACTCTAGCAGAGAGGTGATGCAATGAAGACATTCACGGCATATATTGAGTGGGACCCGGAAACCAAACTCTATGTAGGTACGGTGCCCAGCATCCCTGGAGCGCATACCCAAGGAGCAACCCTTGATGAGCTTCACCAAAACCTGAAGGAAGTTCTGGAACTGTGTCTTGTAGATTACAGTGGAAGCACTGACGAGCTGCCCAAGATCGTCGGGCTCCAACAGATCGAGGTCCCGGCTTGACTAGACTCCCACTGACAGACTTCAGGACGACATCAGAGCCGCGCTCTCTTATGCGGCCGATTTGATGAAGCAAGAGATGATGCTCCCTATGAGCGCGTGAGGTAAACCAGATTGCGCATCAAGATAGATGAAGACGTGCCCAGACTGGCTGCTGATCTGTTGCAGGCTGCTGGCCACGACGCCCTAACAGTGGCGGATCAGAGAATGTGCGGTTGGAAAGACCCGGTTCTGATGAAGACGGCGTGCGCTCGATCTTGGAACTTCTGAGAGACGTCATCAAGACCTATGATCTAGACTCACTTGAAGGAACTATAACCGTAGCCTCACCGCGCACCATACGAGTTAGGCGTCCCTGACAAATGTCCATATGTCGAAAAACATCATCCTAATCGGTCCCCCAGGCGTAGGCAAAAGCACTGTCGGCGTTCTGCTCGCCAAGGCGCTCTCTATGCCGTTTGTCGATACCGATATCCTCATCCAAGCCGCTGAAGGCCGCAGGCTGCAGGATATTCTCGACTCCGACGGCATCCCGGCGTTTCGGGCGATTGAAGAGCGCTACATTCTCGACCTCATGTTCGAAAACCACGTCATCGCGACCGGCGGCAGCGTCGTCTACAGCGACCTCGCGATGGAACATCTCAAGTCTATGGGAACGGTAGTATCTCTCGATCTGCCCTGTGAGTCGCTGCTATCAAGAATCGAAAACCTCGACAGCCGCGGCGTAGTTCTCCCTGGATCACAGACGTTTTGTGAGATGTACGACGAACGGTTCCCGCTATACAATCGATGGGCCGACTGCACAATCCACTGCTCTGGGCTGTCGCATGAGCAGGTTGTGAGGCTTGTAGCAGAATGTCACCAACAAAATGCCTGACAGGAGTGAGCGGGTGTGATAACATATTCAGGGTACATCGAATATGAATGAACAAACCAACAAAATTATAGCCGACTGCGAGATCATCGAGCAGACGGAAATCGCGCCGCACGTTTTCAGAAGCGTGCTGGTCGAGCCTACTATCGCGCGCACCTCAAGACCGGGGCAGTTTGTGAACGTCCGGGTCGCCGAGGGGTATGACCCACTGTTGCGCCGCCCGTTTTCAGTGCATGCGGTAGACCCCGAGGCTGGGACGTTTTCGCTGCTCTACGACGTGGTCGGGCGCGGCACTCGACTTCTTATGGATATGAAGGTCGGGGACACGGTGAACCTCGTTGGGCCGCTTGGATCATCGTTTGAGATCGGAGAAAGCGCATCGGCCAGGCATATTCTGGTCGCCGGTGGATGCGGCGCGGCCCCTATTCATTTTCTATCCGACAGCATCTGCCAGACCCACGGCTGTGGACAGGCGACGGTCTTGGTCGGCGCAAAGACCGGGACGGCGCTCCTCTGCGAGCGCGAGTTCGTCACCCACGGGGTGAATGTCGAGCTTGCGACCGAAGACGGCTCCTACGGCTACAAAGGGCTCATCACCGAGCTACTGGACCAGAAGCTGAAGGCGAGGAATCGCGAAATCGAGACGCGGGTCTACTCCTGCGGGCCGATCCCGATGATGCGCGCGGTCGCAAAGGTCTGCCACGAGCGGGGGATCGAGTCTATCCAAGTGTCGCTTGAGTCGGCGATGGCCTGCGGGGTCGGAGTCTGCATGGGGTGCGTCGTCAAGGGGTGTGAGTCCCACGACGGGGCATGCGACGACTGGCAATACAACAGGGTCTGCACTGAAGGCCCCGTCTTTGATGCAAGGGGGCTGATGTGGGAATAAACCTCGCGGTAAAACTCGGCAGAATCAAGATGAAAAACCCCGTGATGACCGCGTCGGGCACGTTCGGCTTCGGCAAGGAACTCTCGGATATCGTAGACTTGAACAAGCTCGGCGCAATCGTCGTCAAGGGCACCTCGCTTGTGCCGTGGAAGGGAAACCCCGCGCCACGGACCGCCGAAACTCCAGCCGGCATGCTAAACGCAATCGGCCTGCAGAACGACGGCGTCGATGAGTTTCTCAGGAATAAGCTGCCGTTTCTGCGGCAGTTCGACACGCCGGTGATCGTCAACATCGTCGGGCACTCGGTCGAAGATTACGCCGAGGTCGCGCGCAAGCTCGACAAGGCTGAAGGTGTCGCGGGGATCGAGATCAACATCTCCTGCCCCAACGTCAAACAGGGGTGCATGGTCTTTGGCACGACTATCGAAGGCACGCAGGATGTAGTCCGCGCGGTGCGCGGCGCAACCGACCTCACTGTCATCACCAAACTTTCCCCGAACGTAACCGATATTGTCGCCACCGCTCAGGCCGCAGTCGCCGCTGGAAGCGAGGCGCTTTCGCTCATAAACACGCTCCTCGGCACGGCGATCGACCCCTGGACGCGCAAGTTCAGGCTCGCGAACATCACGGGCGGGCTCTCTGGCCCCGCAGTCAAACCCGTCGCGCTTCGGATGGTCTGGCAGGTCGCCCGCGCTGTGAACGTGCCGGTAATCGGCATGGGCGGCATTGTGACCGGCCTTGACGCGGTCGAGTTTATGCTCGCCGGAGCCGATGCGGTCGCGGTGGGCACGGGAACGTTCGTCAACCCAGCGGCGACGATGGATGTGGTCGACGGGATCGCCGACTATATGGAAAAGATGAAAATCGCCGACGTGAAAAGCCTCGTTGGCGCAGTTAGTTAAGGAGAGACTTTTGAGCAAAGAGCGCATCATCATCCCCCTGGACGTGGACAGCGAAGAGCAGGCGGTCGAGCTTGTGAAGAAGCTTGCGGGCGAGGTCGGGGTGTTCAAAGTCGGGCTTGAGCTGTTCAACATCGCAGGGCCCGGCATCTTCGACAAGATCCGTGCCGCGGGCGCTGAAAAGATCTTCTACGACGCCAAATTCCACGACATCCCAAACACCGTCGCGGGAGCCGTGCGCGCTGCGGTCAAGAACCGAGTCTGGATGCTGAACGTCCACTGCTCAGGCGGCAAGGCTATGATGCGCGCGGCGATCGATGCGGCTCGCGCTGAGGCCGAAAAACTCGGGATCGAGCCCCCGAAGATGATCGGGGTGACGGTTCTAACGAGTATCGACACAATGACGCTCACCGACGAGCTCCGAGTCTCATCAGGCGCGGTCCGGCACGTCACCCACCTCGCCAAGCTCGCCAAATCCGCTGGAATGGACGGCGTGGTCGCCTCCCCTCAGGAAGTGGACCGAATACGCGAGCAGGTCGGCGACGACTTTCTGATCGTCACCCCGGGGATTCGTCCTGCGGGCGCTGATATCGGCGACCAGAAGCGCATTATGACCCCGGGCAAGGCAATCGCGGCTGGCTCTGACTATCTCGTCATCGGCAGGCCGATCATCAAAGCCGAGGACCCCGTCGCAGCGGCTCGGGCGATTGCCGAGGAGATGGCCGCAGCGATCTAACCGGCTCACATACCGATACACACAGCAAAGGCGGTCCCCACAATGGAGACCGCCTTTTGCTGTTCGTCTGATCGTCTTGGTGTTACAGGTGAATTAGAACTGTCTGTTTATGCCGAGGGTTATGAATCTCGGCTGGACCCATGCGTCTTCAACTCTGTTGCCTTCCCAGTCAAACCTGTAGCGGGTGGCTTTGCAGGTGTTGAACACGTTCCACACGTTCAGGAACATGCTGTTACCGAGCTTGGAGCCCTCCGGAAGTTTCCGGGTGAGGTTCCATGAGAGCACCGCGGTAGGTTTGCCGTGGCTCTGCTGATCGGCTGTGTCGGCATCGACTACGTCGGAGTAACCCGATCCGTAGCTGAGCTGGATGTCGTTGGTCCAGACATTCTGGTGATAAGATATAACAGCGTTCAGGGTGTGGCGCTGGTCCCAGTCCACGTAGCTCCATACCGTCGGATCAATCAGCGAATAGAAGGAGGAGGCGTTGGCCATGGCTTTCATCCAGGTATAGGACATCCACCCTTCCCATTTGCCGCTGAACTTCTTTGACAGGTAGCACTCGACGCCCTTGCTTCGACCGTCGCCCAGGTTGTCGTAGACGTAGGCTATCGACTCAGGGTTATCCGGGTCATAAGGTCGGTTCTGCATAAGGTTGGAGTAGACCCTGTAGAACGGCGTCACCCGAAGCAGCATCTCCGGTGAGAGCTGATGCTCCCAGGAGAAGTCAAAAGACTCGCTGCGCTCTGGGTTAAGATCCGCACTTTCGGGCCTGTAATCGATCCACCCATCGTTGGTATAGTTCCGCTCAAGAAGGAAGGTCGGCGGGAACTGGATGAACTTGCCCCAGCTTGTCTTGAGCAGGTTCTTGCCGTCGAGCATATAGGTTGCGCCGACTCTTGGGCTGACCTGAGACTCGGTGAGATCCGCATGCGCTTTGCGGTTGAAGTTCATGCCATCATATCGCAATCCCGCTTCAACTCGCCACTTGTCGGAAAGCTTGGCTTGGTCCTGGATGAATAGTCCGGACTGGGTCGATTTGATGTCGGAGAGAAATTCGTAATCCCCCAACTCCGGCCTTCCGTATAGGTCGCCAAGACCGGGATAGAAAAGCATGTAGCGGTTATCGCTTCGAATCGCGCTTCCACCGATCTTCAACAGGTGAGTAGAGTTCAGCTGATTGGTGTACTCGGTCTGAAGTCCCTTTTGGCTCGTCCCGTACTCCGAGTAACTAGCTATCGGACTATCCGGACCAACCGCGTCGGCGACGTTGCTCGTCTTGAAGCTGTAAGGCCTTACCATCAAGAACGATGAAGGGCTGAAATTGTGGCTGTAGGTAAGGCCGTAAAGATCGTACCTCTGATGAGTATGGTCCTCTTCAAGGGGAACCGCAACGTTGTGATAGGAAGTTGTGTGATAGGAGTCAAAGTAGTATCTTGCCGAGCCCTGGTTGGCAAGGAGTGTCCACTTGTCGTCGCCCCGTGTCAGGACGAACTTGCCGATGTGGTCGGCGGTCTCGCCGCCGTCTACGAACTGGCGCTCGAACTGGGTCCTTGAAATGTAGCTTCCAAAGTAGTAGTCTAGCCCCTGCCCGTCGCTTCCGCCGTATTCGGCGTAGTTTCCACCGTAGGCCTGGCTTCCACCGGTCGTCTCAAAACTGCCGCCGGGAGCTTCGGTTCCGGTCTTCTTGATCTCGTTTAGTACGCCGGAGATCGCGTTGCCGTACTCGGCGCGGTAGCCGCCGGTGTAGACCTGCATTTTGCTAAGGCCCACCGTGACCATATTTGTGCCGAAACCGTTGGTGACGGGCTCGATCACGGGGATACCTTCTAGCAGGTAGCCGATCTCATCGCCGCGTCCGCCGCGAATGTGCGGCTTGCCGTCGGGGTCCATCGTGATACCGGGCTGGGTGGCTACAAGACCCGGGATCTGGTAGAGCAGGTTCGGCTGGCTTTTGACCATTTTCTCGTGCTTTACGGGTACCATGTAGAGCGTGGGAATCATGTCAGGCTGAATCAGTTTCTTTGGCGCCTTGACGACGACCTCCTCCTGCTCGACGATCTCCGCCTTGGCAAGCGCAAAGTCGGTCGCGCTGGTTGTGTCCATCGCGACCTGAATATCGCCCTTTAGGGATTCGCCATAACCCACAAGGCTCGCCGTCACTTCGTAAGCGCCCGGCGGGACGTTTGTTATAACGAAATACCCATTGGCGTCGGTAACCGTGGTAATCGCGGTTCCCTTCACCATAATGTTAACGCCGGAGAGCTTTGCTCCCGTTGTGGCGTCGGTCACCACGCCGGAGATGATTCCGGTGGTGCCTGCAAACACTGCTAATCCTGACAGGACCAGTATTGCTGCAAGAACGAAAAGCGCCAGTGGCTTTGTTACTCTGTGCATCAACTCTACGATCCCTCCTTGTACAACTAAGATTTCTGCGTTCTGGTGTAATAATCGGGACAAACCAGTATTATCTTCAGGGTGGCAGGCTGCAATCTGATGGCACAACGTTACTGGAAGTTGAGATAGGCTTGTGGCAGAGCTATCGAAAAAGGCAAACCCGTCGAAAGGCGGGGACGCAAAGCCATTGGGGCTAACATTCGGGCAATCACCCGAAAAAAGCTTGCCAGGCTGCCGTAGTGTATGCGCGAACACCCTGGGCCCACGTTATTTCGGGCTGCAGGCGTTGGGGCTGGGTGTGGCCGCGCGTGTTCTACAGCAGCCTGGCAATTTCTTTTTTGGGTGCGGTCTTTCAGGGACGAAGGCCGCTTACGATTCTCAGACAGGGAGGTGATTGCCTAACATGTGGACGCTGTATGACCCGCTCACAACACCTGCGGATGTAAAAAGACTCTGCAGGCCGAGCCAGCCGGAAATGACCGTCGGTTCCGAACGAACGACGGCAACAAACACTACAGTTCTTAAGCTGTGGATGATGGTAGAAGAGACGAGTTCGAAGAAGTCTCAGTGTGGGGTCACACAAAAAGCAGCATAGACGAGACCCGACAACAGAGCTGGTAGATACTCCGATAACGGCAAACCCGCTGAAAGGCGGGGACGCAAAGCACGCGGGCCTAAGTCCCATCAGGGATATGGCGGCCGGGCTGCCGAAGGGGCCAGAGATCAAGGAGGAGTATCAGAATGCATTTCACACTAGCCTGCATTATTCACGAGGAGCGTGAATAATGCTTTGCTAGCGAGAGCTTTATACGCTTCACGAATAAAGCGGGCTAGCACACAGACCAACAGTTACGGGGTCATCATAAGCGTCCAACCAACTTTATATGAAGTAAGTCACCCGCGTGAGGGGCGTCCGCTCTTTTGATATGGGCCTGTTTGGCCGATTATCTATACTAAGAAGCGTCGCCGATGCGCGTAGAAAGGTAAGGCGGAAAAATGCCTAACCTATGCAGCAGCTACAAAATAAGGGGCTGCCCGGC
>JBBRAE010000049.1:0-16373 GCA_038207085.1 Armatimonadota bacterium | reverse complement strand
CAGCGATATTTTGTTCTGCCGTCGACGAAATCCGTCAATTGTTCCGCAAACGAACGGTCATGAAGGAGAACATATCACTGGCTCAAGGCCGAGAACACTTTCTACAATCTGTCATTGTATTCCAGCAACTATTTATGGGTTCCATGGCTGCTGACGCCAGACCCATGGTGAAAGTGGCGGCGTAAGCAGTGAACCAATTTGCACAAACACGTCAAGTCGCCGAAATTTCCACCAGTCCTGACAGAACCTCATTTCTTGATGCAACTCATCCATCCCCAATCTGCGTATACTAACCCGCATTATTCACGAGAAGCGTGAATGATGCTCTCTTAGCAAGAGCTTTATTCGCTTCACGAATAAAGCGGGCTAAAGATGTAATCGTAATGTAACCGATCATCAACATGACCCGTCTTAACTTATGAAAGGCCAATGAGGTAGTCTGTGACAAGCGGTAATGACTTCGATTTTGGCGTGAGCAACGAGGAACTGCTACTTCGGTGCAAGACTGGTGACGAGGCCGCCCTGCGGGAACTGTTCCACAGGCACGAAAAGCCCGTCTACAGCCTGCTCTACCGTATGCTCGGGCGTCACGAGGATGCCGAGGAGGCGCTCGCCGATGTGTTCGTCAAAGTCTGGAAGAACGCCGCGGGCTTTCGTGGAGACGCCAAGTTTACCACCTGGCTCTACCGAATCGCGGGGAACACGGCAAAAGATATGCTGAGATCACGAAAAGCACGACCGGAAATAGCCGTCGATGATGTCATGTTCGCTGAGATGGACATCCCAGGCGCGCCGTCGGTCGACCCCGTGGACACAGTTATCGCTAACGATGAGGTCGCACGCATAGAACGCGCGATCCAGCGGCTTGCGGAAGATGACAGACTGCTCGTAACACTTTATCATATACAGGATATGTCGCTCGAAGACATTGCCAAGCTCACCGGCAAAAACCGGACGAGTCTCAAGGTAAAGCTCTTTCGGGCCAGACAAAGACTTAAGGCCCATTTGGACGATATGGACCGGGAGACAGAAAATGAAATGCATTCAGGCACAACCGATTCTTTTGGACTACAGCAGGGGTCTGCTGAGTCCGCTTGAGTCGGACGCGGTCAAGGCTCATCTCGAAGCGTGCCCGCACTGCCGGGAGATGCTTAGCAATGAGGTGAGGTTCGCTGAGCGACTTGCGGCCGTACCTCAGGTCTCGCCGTCCAAGGATGTTTGGTCGCGTGTTGAGAACCGCGTGAGAACAGAGCGCAGGCCGGTGTGGGCGCTTGGCATCGCGTGGACGATGTTTGCCCGCAGGCTCGCGGCAGGGGTTGCAGTGTTTTCGATATTTGCAGCGATTCTGATCGCGGGGGCTCCGTGGAATACGAACTCGTCCGAAAAGAACAGTATCAGACAGGCTGCGGCGCTGATGCAGGTGCAACCCGCTGTTCAGCAAACCGATGACCAGCTCACCGGAACGACCGACGACATGTTAAAGGTGATCGAAGATGAGCTATAGACGTTTGGGCGTCCTTTGGGCGCTGCTCACTATCGCGGCGATGATCTTCGCCGCGCCGGTGTTCGCGCAAAAGGGCGGCGACTCGCCCAAGCTGAACCTCACTCCGGGACAGCGTGACAAGCTGCGCGACCACATCAAGGCGAGCCGGGACAAGATGGCTGACACGCGTGGGGACCTCCAAGGCGCCCGCATGGATCTGTTCGGCCAACTCAGGCAGTATAAGCTCGATGACAAGCGGGTCGCGGCGTCGGTCGACCGGATCAACACTCTGCAAAGAAAGCTTATGCAGATCAGCTACCAGAACCAGGTGGGCTTGCGGCAGATTCTCACCCGTCAGCAGTTCGCGGAGCTAGGTGAGGCGGTCGGGGAGCGTGGCCCGGGCAGGCGAGGCCCCGGTGAGGGTTGGGGGGCCTACGGGCTGCCACAGAACGCTGATCTCGACAAGCTCAAATTGTCCGACGATCAGCAGAAACGGATCGCAAAGCTCTTTGACAAGTCACGCAATGAGGTCGACAGCCTGACCTCCAAGATGCGAACGGAGATGGGGAACCTGCGGAAGCTCTATCTGGGTTATGACTTTGACGAAAAATCGGTCAACTCGCAGATCGATCGCGTGGGTGACACAGAGCGCAGCATGCTAAACGAGACCGTGGCGCGTCAGAAGGAGCTTCGCAAGATTCTTTCTGAGGACCAGTTCAACACGCTTTCAAAATCGATGAAACCGCCGCAGAGTCAAAAGGGGCGCGGTCGATAAAATATTCCGACAGACGCAAAATAGGGACGGAGGCTTAGGCTTCTGTCCCTTTCTTGCGTCTATTGCATGAATAAGGGCGGACACGTTGGTCCGCCCCTACATTCACGAAATTACTTTGTGATGGCCTTGCGGACATCTTCGAGCGTGCCAGCTGAGCCCAGGAGCTCGTTGCGGCTGGCGATGAACTTCGCGTACTCGTCCATGAAGACCTTGCCGATGGGTCTGAAGTCGAAGGTCTCGGGCTTGTCTCGGAAATACTCGCGGTGAACGCGGGTCCAAACGAGTCGGCCGTCGGTGTCGATGTTGATCTTGCAGACGCCGAGCTTTGCAGCCGGGAGGTACTGATTCACATCGACGCCCTTTGCGCCCTTCATTGCGCCGCCTGCGGCGTTGATCCTCTCGACCTCATCCTGCGGGACGCTGGATGAACCGTGAAGGACGAGCGGGAACCCGGGAAGGAGCTCCTGGATCCGCTTGACTACGTCGAAGTGCAGGCCCTGGCTTCCGGCGAATTTGAACGCGCCGTGGCTGGTGCCGATCGCGCATGCGAGGGAGTCGCAGCCGCTTCTCTCGACGAACTCAGCTGCCTGGTCCGGGTCGGTGAGCTTTGCGTCGGCTTCTGCAACCGAAACGTGCTCCTCGACGCCGCCGAGCTTGCCAAGTTCAGCCTCAACGCTGATTCCCTTTGCGTGGGCGCGATCAACGACTCTCTTGGTCGCGGCGATGTTCTCGTCGAAGGGAAGGCCGCTTGCGTCGATCATAACCGAGCTGTAGAAGCCGGAGTCGATGCAGTCGTAGCAGGTCTCTTCGTCGCCGTGGTCAAGATGCACCGCGTAGATGGCGTCAGGGAAGATTTCGCCGGCTGCGCGAATCATAGACTCGAGCATAAGCTTGTTGGTGTACTTGCGTGCGCCGCTTGAAATCTGAACGATGAACGGCGCCTTGCTGTCCATATTGCCTCTGAAAAGGCCCATGGTCTGCTCAGCGTTGTTGATGTTGTAAGCGCCGATAGCATACTTGCCGTAGGCCTGCTCAAAAAGCTGCTTGGTGGTGACAATCATTTGAGTTTTCAGTACTCCTTGTAGATATTGGCGGCCCCAACAGTTAATCCGCGTCCAACCCCGTTCGCAAGTAACGGGCAATGAACCGTCAACTCTGCGCTTCATTGCCCGCTGATATGCCCCAATGAGTTCCAGGGCAGCTAGATCAACCTATTGTCGCCATTAAATATTACCGCACAATAGGCTCGCCTGTCAAATAATTTCCGGGAGCTTTTAGCCGTTAGCTTTTAGCTTTTAGCGGCTCCTCTTGACCAGTTGGGCCAGGGTTGACCAGTGATGGTGTTGTTTGGCCCAGTGGCCGTTTGCTCGGGAGGGGGAGGGGAGGACGTAGATCAGGATTTCCGGGAAAGTGTCGTGGGGGCGAGAGCCCAGCTCTATGTTGTGGGTGTCGAGATATTCGCAGGCGGCTCGCTGGCTTGTAAAGGCTAGGATTTTGGGGTGGTAGTTGGCGATTATTGCATCGATTTGGTTCCTGTCCTCAGGGGTGGCTCGGCGTATCTCCTGGTCCATCCCGGAGTCGTTTTTGATAAGGTCCGTTAGGCCTATTCCGTAGGTGGGGAGCGATTGGTAGTGCTCAATAGAGAAGTCCTCGGGGACGAGCGCTTCTTCCCGGAGCGTGGGCCAGAATCTGTTGCCGGGACCGCTATAGTAGAGGCCGCAGGCAGCTGATACGGTTCCGGCGGCTGTTCCGCAGAAGACGACAGCGAGACTGGGCGCGAGGACGTCCGGGAGCTTGCAGGGCTTGGTTGAGTGCATCATGGCATCATTATAGCAGCGTTCAGGCGGGTAACAACATAGCAATATGGACACCAACATGAAGTTCTTTCTATTAGTCGCGTCGGTGATTGTGGTCAGCGTGCTTCTCTCGGTTGCGCTGGTCTGGGTGGTGCGCCGGTGGGGGACTACGATGCAGGGCACGCAGGACGTGGAAGGCCTCTACGTCGTGGCGCTTGCGGCGATGATATCAATCATGGTGTTCACCGTCTTTGCGATCGACCACCCGTTCGATGGCTAAGTTCACGTCGCGCCGGAGGCGTTCACGCAGTCGCTTGAGGTGATGGGGGCGTGGAGGTAGATGCAAAAACGGGACGGCACCCAGTTGGGTCGCAGTCCCGTTTCAAACTCTGTTTGTGTCGAGCGGTCTACTCGGCTCTTGCTACCCTTCGTGCGCAGCGGAAGCGGTTTGCGTAGTAGCTGTCGGAGAGCGAGCTTACGATCACACCGCGTCCGGGCGTTGCCGCGTGGACGAAGCGGTTGTTTCCGACGTAGATCCCGACGTGGGATATTCGCTTGCCGCCCCGGGTCTGGAAGAACACGAGGTCGCCGGATTTCATCTCACCCTTTGTTACAGCCTGGCCGCAGTTGGCCTGAGCACCGGACTGGTGGGGGAGACGGACGCCGTATCGAGCGTAGACGTGGCGGGTAAAGCCTGAACAGTCGAACCCACGGCTTCCGGTGCCACCTCGGACATAAGGAGCGCCGCGGTATGCAAGCGCGGTCCGGGCTACGCCAGGAGCGGATTCGGCTTTGGCTATCTGTATAGATGTCCTGCGGCCAAAACGGGAGACTATCGCCCTGGACTTCTCAGCGCTCTGTGCCGAGTCGTCACTTTTAGCCACAACGGACTCTTCAGCGGATGGAACGGTCAGTGTCTGACCTATCTGAAGCGGTTTCTTGCTGCTTAGATTGTTTGCCCGCTTGATATCGTCTACCTTTACATGGTTTCGCTTGGCGATGCTGTACAGCGTATCACCCTTCTTTACCATATGCTCGGAGGCAAAAAGGCTTACACTCGACGACATCAGCGCCAGGATCGTCACGCCGATCCCGACTGCGTGAAGTCTATGCTTCAATACATCACTTCCTTCTGGGTATTCATAACCACTGACATGGTAAGCGACCTTTCCTATCCAAGTCAAGTCAGGTCTAATCGTAACGCCGCCAAAACTACTGGGGAGATGTTCCTCAGTAGGGCGTTTGGGCAATGTAAAATGCAATTTTCACTTCCCAACATGAGGAGTATCGGCAGAGTTGGGGCTTTTCTTTAGTTTGGAGATAAATGCAGAAGGGGAAGCATGCGCTACTGGCTTGCTTCCCCTTATTTCTTACGCAGCGCCCAGGGTGGGCCGGCGGTTACTTCTTTTCGTCGGTCTCCTGCTTTGCAGGCTCCTCTTTTAGGGGAGGAGTGAAGTCCGGGAGGGACGAAAGGCTGTCCAGCTTGAAATGGGCATCGATCAGTTCGTTGATATCGATCGGCCCCATTTCTTCGAACACCTCACGTTCATTCGTGGATATCTCGTTGGCGACTTCCCGCAGGATGCCGTCTTCCCATTCTTCCTGCTTAACGAACTGCTCACCCAGCTTCTTGCAACGGGAACATCGGAACTTGACGTACACGAAGCTAGGGCCGAACAGTCGGAGGTAATAGCCGGTCTGCATCACATCCTTGGCGATGATCCGCTGGCCGCAATTGCATTTGATAAAAGGCTTCGTGCCCATTGGTTACACCCCCGCTTCTGGAATAAATAGCTACGCTCTAGGTCCCTGAAGCAGAACAAACGGCGTGCTTGGATAAAACCACTCTCATTATATCATGAGAATCCCGCCGTGCCAATCGGAGAAGCTGACAAAATGCCCGTTCGTGACCTCCATACTCATTGTTTCCCGCCATTCACCCCGCCAAACGACCCCAGCCTGGCGCACGCTTAACCTGGATTTGAGTGATATCTCGCAGCTCTTGCTTCGAAGTATCTGCAATGGTTCTTCTCAGTAGACGCACTCGCGCGCCGCGTCGGCGTAGGCGCGCAGGTTCTCGGGCTTTGCGCGAAGGACGCTGTCGGTCGTGGAGCAGATGTACCCGCCGTTTGGGCAGGCAGTGTGGCAGGCGTGAACCATCCGGCGGACGTCTTCAGGGCCGCCGAGCTCGAAGCCCTCGATCTGATCAAAGCCGCCCACGACAAACATCCTGCCGTCGACCCGTTTGTACGCCACTTCAAGATCGCAGTCGCCGCCGATCCCGACAGGCGCCATAGAGCCAAGCCCCTCCGTGCCGTTTTCGAACACGCTCTCAAGCTGGCCCATAAGTCCGCCGCAGAGGTGATATACCGTTGGCAGGCCGATGGAGTGCAGGGCGTCGTGGATCTGCTTGTCGTAGCGCAGGCAGAACCCTCTGTGGAGCTTGGGACTGATGACGGTGCTGGAGCCCGCGCCTCCACCGACTTCGACGAGGTCGGCGGGCATGCCCCGCATCTTCTCAATCACGCGCAGCTGCATATCGACGATGCACTGCAGCGCGTAAAGCGTCCACCCCGGGTTGTCGAGCGCGAACTCTATCGTCTGCTGGAGCCCGGCGATGCAGCACAGGCTCTGCCAGGGGCCAGGTTGCCCGTATCCCCAAAGCCCGGTGCGGACGATGCCGTTGTCGCCAACGCGTTCTTGTGCTTCCCTGACCGGGGTATGGTCGACAATCGATGGGATGGGGTAGAACCTGCGGAATAGCTCGAAGTCCGACTCACACTTGATGAGCGGCTCGGACTCCCAGACCGTCACCTCGTCGCGGATCCCGCTGCGGTTCAAGACGCCAAGGGGGGTCGTGATCACTTCTTGCCATGTGGTGGTGGGCCCGTCGACGGAGAGAATTCGCTCATCGACCTGCCAGTTGGCGAGGTCCCTAACGTTGTAGATGTAAGTAGGCGCGACCGAGACGACCCAGTCGAGACCGGACTCACGATAGGCGTCGAACTGGTCGCCGCCGCCCAAGAAAGTATTGAGAAAATACGGGCTCCACGCATACACCTGTGCGGGCATGCGGTCCGGTTTGCCCTTGTTTGTGGCTGTAAGCAGCCGCTCACGCGAAGTCATATCGATATCCACCCAACAATTCTTCGGCTTCCCACAACCATGACCAGAAATGCACTTTTTTGCCTTTATCGGTTCTTTACACAAAAGAGGGCGAACCGTGCGGCTCGCCCTCATAGTTTCAGTATAGACGCGCAGGTCGCTTACATTTTTTCGGGCGCTGATATTCCCATCATCCCGAGCACGTTTGCAAGCACCGTTTTGGCGGCTTGCACTAGCACCAGGCGGGCGGCCGTCGTCTCGGCGGACTCGCCAAGGACGCGGCAGTCGCGGTAGAACCCGTGGAACTGCGCGGCGAGGTCCTGAGCGTAGGCGGCGAGCCTGTGCGGCTCGTAGGACTCGGCTGCGCGCTCAAGGATCTCCGGCCACTCCGCAAGCTTCTTGATAAGCTCGATCTCGCTCTGGTGGCAGACAGGCGACAGGTCGACGTCGTCGCCGCTTGGCGCCGCGATCCCCTGCTCAAGCGCCGAGCGCAGGATGCTGCAGATTCGGGCATGGGCGTACTGAACGTAGTAGACGGGGTTGTCGCTCGATGCCTTCTTGGCAAGTTCGAGGTCGAAGTCGAGCCCGCTGTCCGCACCTCGCATCACCAGGAAGAACCGCGCCGCGTCGCGCCCGACCTCGTCCACAAGCTCGGAAAGCGGCACAAGGTCGCCACGTCGTTTGCTCATCATAACAAGCTCGCCGCCGGAGAACAGGCGCACGACCTGGAAGATTAGAACGTCGAGCCTGTTGGCGTCGTACCCAAGCGCGGATAGCGAGGCTTTGGTCCGTGCGATGTAGCCGTGGTGGTGAGGCCCCCAGATGTTGAGCGCCTTGTCGAACCCACGGTCAAACTTGTCCTTGTGATACGCGGTGTCGGCTGCGATGTAGGTGGGCTGGCCGTTTGATCGCACCAGCGTGCGGTCTTTGTCATCGCCAAACTCGGTGGACTTGAGCCATACAGCGCCTTCCTTGTCGTAGGCGTAGCCCAGACGCTTCAGCTCCTCGATTGCGTTTGAGACTTTGTTGGACTCGTGGAGCGTGCGCTCCGAGTACCAGTTGTCAAAGACGATCCCGAAGGCTTCGAGGTCTTTCTTCTGCATCTCAAGCATCGCGTGCTCGCCCATGTCGGTGAAGAGCCTTACGCGCTCGTCTTTGGGGAGATGGACGTATTTGTCGCCGTCGTGCTCGACTATGTCTTTTGCGATCTGTATCACGTACTCGCCCTGGTAGCCGTCTTCGGGCATCTTGGCGTCGTGGCCGAGCTGCTGGAGGTAACGCACTTCAAGTGACTTGCCGAAGTTCTGCATCTGGGTGCTGTTTAGGGCGTCGTTGATGTAGTACTCGCGGTAGACCCGGTAGCCGACTGCTTCCATCAGGTGGGAGACGACGTCGCCGATCGCGCCACCCCGGCCGCTGCCGACCGTAATCGGGCCGTTGGGGTTCGCGCTCACGTATTCGACGATGACGCTTTGGCCCTCGTGCTTCTTGGTGGCGCCGTAACCTGCGCCCTCAGAGCTTATGCGGCGCACGGTGCGGTGGTACCAGTCGACGTTTACAAAGAAGTTGATGAACCCCGCGCCGGCGATCTCCACCTTGTCTACTACCCCGTCCGGGGTGCCAGCGACGATGTCTACGATCGTCTGGGCGATCTCACGGGGTGGCGCGCCGAGCTGGCGCGCGAGCACCATCGCCACGTTGGTCGAAAAGTCGCCGAAGTCCTTGTTGCGCGGAACGTCGATCTCGATCTCAGGCATCTGCTCGATCGAGAGCTGCCCGCTCTGGCGTGCATTCTCAAGCGCCGACTGCACTATCTTTACGAGTTCATCTTTTACCATAAGTCCATTTCACCATTCAAGAGAGTTTAAAGTGCGGAGGCTGTATCGCTTGCCGATAGCTCGGTTTCGGGGACAGGGTCCCCGAAACAACGGGCACTCTGCACTCTTTACTCTGCACTGTTTTTCTATACGATCGTTATGCCAAAAAGCCCGGCTACCCATTGTATCACGGAGAACGTCACCGAGAAACCTATGATCACCTGCGGAAGCCCCATTCCCCAGATTTTCGCGAGACCCTGGACAGGGCGATTGTCGCCGCGCTTGATCTTCTCAAGGAGTTCTTCCCCGACCTTGATCCCGTTTTGAATATATTTCGGACCTGCGGGCTTTGTTGTGAAATACTGCTGCAGGTAGTAGCCGACAGTGCGCCACCAGCCTGTGAGAAGCAGCACCAGCCCTATCAGCACCCCCGCGTCGGTGCCGACAAGCTCCATCATCCCCACAACAAGGGCGACCACAACCATAAGGTTGGTCCCGCATCGGGGGTGTGCCCTTGGAAAGCGTGCCACCGACTCGGGCGTGAGCGGCTCGCCAGCCTCTATCGTATGCACCACCTGGTGCTCCGCGGCGTGGTAGGCGGCGATCGGCGAAAGCCTGATGAATATCAGCATCAGCAGAAACGCAAGCGGCCCGGCGATCACGTTGACGAGATCGATGCCAAACGCGCCGGTGGGCGAGCCCGTTCCCGGCGAGTCAAGCAGGAGCGAAACCGTCGTCCCAAAGAGAGCGTCGACGCCTGCGGCGATCCCGCGCAGGATCAGAATCCCAAGAATCCAGAAAAGCGTCATCGCAGCGCCTGAGAGAAACAGGCCGAGGTTCCCCGCGCCCGCGGTGACGCCCCCGGTCGTGAGCCGTACGCCGAGTGGAGTCGCAAGCCCGGCGATCTGTGGGGCTTTTACGACGCCCAGCATCTCGGCAAGCACGTCGGCGCGTGTGACGAGGCCCCGGTAGCTGCCAAACTCATCAATAAGTGGCAGCACATCGGCTCGCGCGCCCCGGATCACGTCGGCGACCTGCTCAAGGGACATGTAGACGTTGCCGCAGACGGGGTTTGTGTCCATCACGCCCCCGACAGCCGCATCCCCGTCACCGGGGTGTTCGGTCAGGTGCGCGAGGATACTCGCCTCAGATACGACCCCGACCACCCGGCCGTTATCGAGCACCGGCAGGGCGGGCACACCCGTCGCCTGCATCACTCCGACCGCGCGCTTTATGGTGTCCGACGGCCAGAAGAACTTGACCTGTCTGACTATGTTCTGTATCGATTTGTTGTCCAACTATTCATCGCCTTTCTGCATGGGAAAGTGAAATGCAGAATAAGCGTCCTTGTCAAGTGTTTGGAAACATGGTATGATCTAATGTTGCCTTAACCCTTTTCAGGAGGACATATAGATCCATGTCTAACGTTTGTGATGTCTGCGGCAAAGGCCCGCAATTTGGTCAGAATATTCGTCACGTCCACTCCGGAGCGTGGGCTCTTAGAGCTCCTAGGACGAAGAGGCGCTGGCTGCCGAACCTTCAGACCGTAACTGTGCCGAATGGCGATGTGACAAAGAAAATCCGAGCCTGCACTCGCTGCATCAAGGCCGGACGGGTCGTTCGTGCCATATAGTATGCGCAGTTACAACCAGTCAAAACAATAAAAGGGAGACTTTGTTCTCCCTTTTTTGTTTGGCTACCCGTGCCCAACTCCCGTATTATACCCGAATTAGGGCCAGCTTTACAATGCTTGCTACTGGTGCACGCTTAACCGGAATCAGTTCTTTGCCGCAGCACTTGAGCCGCGTGCAGATGCTTCGAAGCATGGCGCTCCAATGCCAAAGAACCGAGTCAATCCGACACTAGAGCCGTGCTGGCCTTCTTGGCACCCTTGACCTGGTATAAATGCCGGCATGCGAAGATATCCCCCCTCGTTTGAGTGGCAGGCAACCTCCGCCGATGACTACCCGATTTGACACCCTCTCCTTCCCACGGCTATAATTTGCGAGGCTGAACGCTACAGTTACACCCGCTATTGGGTATACACCATATCGATGGCGCTATCCGCGCCGTCTCATAAAGGCTGGCGCGTAGCGCCACCGGAGGTTAATTATCACTGGAAGGCAGCAGGTTTAAGGAGCATATGACCCCAAGAGAGATCGAAAAATCCATTTTCAAAGCTTATGACATCCGTGGCACGTTTCCCGATCAGATAGATGAGGACGTTTGCTACAGGATCGCTCGCGCGTATGTGGCGAGCATCAACTGCAAGAAGGTCGTCGTCGGGCGCGATATGCGCGAGTCCGGCCCGCAGCTTGTTGAGGCAACCATCCGTGGGATCATCGACCAGGGCGCAGACGTCATCCCGATGGGGCTTACGAGCACCCCGATGTACTACTTTGGCGTGAACCACCTCGGCGGAGACGCCGGTATGATGGTCACTGCAAGCCACAACCCCGGCAAGTACAACGGCTACAAGATGACCGGAGCAGGCGCGGTGCCGAGCATTGCGTTCGTTTCAAACGAAGAACTCTACGAAAAAGCCTGCGCGGGCGACTTCCCGGAGCCTGAGAAAAAGGGCACCGTTCATCCCGAAGAAAACGTGCTCGACGAGTATATCAAGACAGTTCTCGACAATGCCGACATACACAACTTCGAGGACCTCAAGATCTCCGTCGACACCGGAAACGGCATGGGCGGGCTGATCCTTCCCAAGCTCTTTGGAGCGGTGGGCAATGAGCCGATCAAGCTCTTCTGGGAGATCGACGGCAGCTTCCCGAACCACGAGGCGAACCCCCTCAACCTTGAGACGCTGAAGTGGCTTCAGGAATCCGTTGTTGAAAACAAGGCGAGCTTTGGGGCGGCCTTTGACGGCGATGGCGACCGCGTCGCATTCGTCGACGAGAAGGGCGAACCGGTCCCCGGCGACCTCGTGACGGCGCTTATCGCACGCGAGATGCTTAAAAAGAAGCCGGGATCGAAGATTCTCTACGATATTCGCTCAAGCTGGGCGGTTCCTGAGGAAATCAAGGCCGCGGGCGGCGAGGCGATCGCCTGCCGCGTGGGTCACGGGCTTATCAAGAGACAGATGAGAGAGGTTGGCGGCTACTTTGCAGGTGAACTCTCCAGCCACTACTATTTTGGTGATTTCTACGTCACTGACAACGCCGACCTCGCGTTTTTGAACATCGTGAAGCTGCTTTTGGACGAGAAGAAGCCGCTTTCGGAGATCGTCGCGCCGCTCAAGCGCTACTTCCACACCGAGGAGATCAACTCCAAGGTGAAAGACGTTCCTGCCAAGCTTGAGGAGCTGAAGAAGGTGTACTCAGGCGGCAAGCTGAACGAGCTTGACGGTATTACGATCGAGTTTGAAGATTGGTGGCTAAACGTGCGCCCGTCCCAGACAGAGCCGCTCCTTCGCCTGAACCTTGAGGCCAAGACCAAGGAGATGATGGACCAGAAAACCGAGGAAGTCCTGAATATGATAAGAAGCTAGGGAGCTATTAGCTATTAGCTAATAGCTTTTTGCTGGGAGCTGACGGCTTTGTTTTTGTAATAGCTGCCGTAGACTTGTTGGGTGGCGATTTCCGAATCGCCACCCAACAAGCTAAGACGGGATTTCCGAATCCCGAATGGCGTAATGCATGGCAATTGACCCATTAGCTGCCGTAGACTTTGTCGATCTCCTCGCGGGCGATCTGGGTCCAGCGGCCTAGCCTTACTGGCTCGTTGTTTATGGTGTGGACGTCTTTCATGACGAGCTCAACGTTCATTCCCTTGGTCGCGACGATCACTTTGCGAAGCTCCTCGCGAATGAGCTCCTCGTCCAACTTCTCGGTGGAGATGTGGGAGGGGTTGGGCTTTCGGCTGTAGACGTAGTTTTGTCCCAGGTTCTCGGCCATATTCTCGACGTTTGACCAGGGCGAGACCGAAACGCGCCGCAGCTTCGGGATCTGCTTGATATAGCTCCAGCGCTGGTCGACAGGCTCGCAGCAGCCGTAGCAGGCGAGGCCGAAGCGCGAGATGATCGGCAGCTGATAGGGGAATATGAACTCAGCGAAAAGGTCCGGCGACACGCCGACTGTCTCCTGGCTTTCCGAGAGGCCCCACAGGTCCCGGATGCGTGCGCCCTTTGTGGGGTCGTAATCGGCTTGCGGAAGCTGGTCGGTGTAGCCGCAGCCGCCGGAGCCGACGGAGTCGCACTCCACGGTGGGACTGAGCACGCCGTTTGCCTCATACCAGTCGAGCTGCTGCATGTGGTCGTCGCGAAGGAACGCCATCAGGGCGTGCAGGCCCTCGGGCTCGTCGTACATCTTAAGCATCAGCTCTTCAAGGCCGATCAGGTTTACAGCGGTTATAGTGAGCCCCTGCGTCCACCAGTAGGAGGCTACATGCCTGAGGGGCATGATGTCGCCGAAGACAGACTCAAGCTCGGACTTTCCGGCCTCGGTCATCTCTTTGTCGTGCTGGAAGGTGCGGTGTTTCAGCTTGTGGAGGTCCTCAGAAAGGTTGCCGACGGCCGCGTCCCAGCTGTAGCTTGCCATCTTGCCTTCGTTGTCGGTCCTGTGGGTCACACTCTGCACACCGTAGTCGGTTGCGCTGATGGCGTTGTTCCAGCTTATAAACGGGTGGACTATGAAGTCGTCACCGATCTCCTCAAAGTGGAAAATCTTCTCCCGCATAGTGCGCTCGAGGTTTTTGGCCCAGTCGCCCTCGCACTCGAGCTTGTTGAATGGCATAGCCTCATCCCCGATGCCCATCGCTTCGGTGAGGATCATCGGGCGCTCACCTCTTAAGCTGTTCATCTTGTTCCAGAGGCTTTTGCGCTCTTCCATTATGGGGTCGGCTGCGATCTCTGCGATACGCGATGCAAGACCGCGGAGTATTGCTCGGTCTTTTTCGCGTATAGTAGATTGTGATGTATCACTCATATATCGTCTCCAGTTGCTAGTTACTAGACACTTATGCATTCGAAGGCTCACTTCCTCCCCGTTGACAGCGAAAAATCCGCGGGTATAATGGAAGGGCCTGTTCATCTCAGCGGCCGAGCAGGCCGCACGTAGTGCTACGGCGTCGATGATGAGTAAGGAGAAGAATAAGAAGTATGGATCAAGATGCAATAATTCGTAACCTTCGGCTACAGTTGCGCGTTGAGCGGGCCGTGATTTTGCTTGTAGTGCTGTTTTTGGTGGGACGCTGGGGCATGGGCGGGCTTGCGGGTCGGTATTATGCGATCTACGCCGACAACAAACCCGTCGCGGTGCTTGCGACGAGGGAGTCGGCAGAGCGCACGCTTGATGCGGTCAAGAAGGCGGCCAACCCCAGGTCACCGTCTGATGCCACCTTCAAGCAGAACGTAACGATCGGGCACATATCGGGAAGAAGCGAGCTGATGGACGAGAAACGCGCTGCGGAGTCCGCCGGTCGCGCGCTCAAGGTTCAGCTTACCAAGTATGCGATACTGGTCGGCGGCACGCCTGTGGTTGCGGTCGACACGGAAGAGGACGCGGCGTCTGTAATCGAGGCCGCCAAGGAGCGGTTCGGCAGCGCGGTCAGCAACCTGATGGAAGAGCCTTCGTTCAAGCAGGACGTTTCGGTGAGGAAGATGACCGTCGACCACGCGATTTACCGCCCCAGCGTCGACGAGGCGCTTGAGGCGCTTGTCTCCGGCGGCGGCGGGTCCGGCGCTTATACAGTCGCCGATGGCGACGTGGCAAGCTCAATCGCCGACCGGTTCCACATGAAGCTTCCCGAGCTTCAGTCGCTAAACGGCGGCAGGGAACTCGACAAGCTCCAGATCGGCGACCAGTTGCGGGTCTCGATGAAAGAAGGATCGAAGAGCCCGAGGCTTGTGGTCGTGGTCCGTGACCAGGAATTGGGCACTGAGGTGATCCCCTACCAGACCGAGTCGGTTTCAAGCGTGGAGCTTCGGCCAGGCAAACAGGTGGAGCTGAACTCCGGACGAAACGGCCTGCGCCGCGTCGTCCGCGCCGTCACTTACGAAAACGGCGTGCGCACCGGGATGGAAGTCGTCGAGGAGACGCTGGTGCGAAACGCGGTTCCGAGGAGAATCGCAGTAGGCATCAGCCGGTAAGTTTTCTATTAGGAATCGTGCATGAGGCCTTTCGCATCATCTATCGATGATGCTGTCGCCAAGGGCCTCGTCATGATGAGAACGTAAATGGCAAGAGACGCCATTTGCGAAGGAGGTCAAAGGTGTTAGTCATCAAACGACTCTTTCTGGCGCTCGCAGCGGTCGGGCTTGCGGCAACGATCGTGATCGCCGCTCCCGTGATAAACGAGCAGACGTTTGCGGCTGAGGGGGCGAATATGTCGGCATCGCAGGCAGCGCAGCTTGAGACGAAGCTTATGGCGAGCGCAAATGACCTCGCAAGCCGCGTGAAGCTCCTTGGATACTACACCAACAAGACCTATGACTCCACATTTAGCCTCGCCCGCCAGAGGCACGGCCTTTGGGTGATCGAGCACCGTCCCGATTGCGCGACGGCGGGGCTCCCCTACACCCAGTTTGACCCGGTCCTCGACGGCCAGGTCTACCAGAAGGCGAAGAACCTCTGGCTGAAGAACATCAAAGCAAAGCCCAAAAGCGCGCCGACTCTGGCAAACGCGGCTCTGTTCTTTATGCAGACAGATGAGACGCTCGCCGAACAAATTCTCTTGAAAGCGGCTACGGCCGACCCGAAAAGCCCCGCCGGGCCGAGGCGGCTTGGTGAGCTGTATCTTCGACAATCTTCAGAACGCCTCGACGCTGGGCGCTCGAAGCTTGCGGCAAAGGCGCTTGTTCAGTTTGAAAAGGCGCTTAAGCTCACCCCTCAGTGTGTGGGACGGTTTCACATGCTCACGGGATGCGCGAGCGCGGCTTTTGAGTCCGGGGATATGAAGAAAGCCGGGACATACTCAAACGAGCTTTTGGTGATGGCTGAGAAGTTTGGGGGCGATCTGAGCTACGGCGATGCGGTTCATCGGGTGAATCTCGTTCGGGGGCGGGTGGCGCTTCGGGCGGGGGACGTCCACAAGGCGAAGGCCTGCCTCATAGCTGCGGGGAGCACTCCTGGGTCGACCGAGATTCAGACCGTAGGGCCGGGGATGGAGCTTGCGCGGGAGCTTTTGGCAAAGGGCGAGCGCGACGTTGTTCTGCAGTATTTGGACCTGTGTGAGGGGCTGTGGGAGATTGGTCGGGCCGATATCGAATCTTGGAAAAAGACGATCGGCGAGGGTAAGACGCCGGATTTCGGCAGCTAAATGTAGTGGCGGGCCGCCGTGCCAGCCGTTACCACCGCTGCGGGAACTTCATGGTAATAGGCCCATAGTCAAGGCTAATGGAAACGTTCCCGCAGCATACGAAAGGCTTAACAAAGGGCTCAGTCCCTTTATTT
>JBBRAE010000048.1:0-16747 GCA_038207085.1 Armatimonadota bacterium | reverse complement strand
CAGGAGCATCGTTTTTAGCTGAGTTTTGGGGAGAATTCGTCGGTCGATGTGTGCCGAGCAGAGATGGAAGGGTGTTTGGCGGGGTGCATTGAGCGTGTTTGGGTATAGAATGGGGATTTGGTGTGTGCGATCGCAGTCCTTGAGTAGCAAACAGATGCTATTGGAACGTCATCTCGGTGGCTCGAGCGCCTTCAGTTTCTTCAGAATACCAGGTAGCTTCTTGCCCCATGATGGAGCACATCTGGCTACGATCTCTACGAGTTCGGATGGGAAGATTATGGTGTAGTAGCCGCCCCAGTATGCTACGAACTCTATACCTGCAGTCGGAATAGTCGGTCTGAGAGTTTTCTTTTCGATTCCTTCCTCACGGGCAAAGAGACGAAGCAGGGTGTAAGACAGCAGACTGAAGTGGGTTATGGCAGCCCCTACGCCTACACGGCAAGGTCCAATATTGTTCAGGCTGCCGTATCTGCTCTCTTCCATAAAGGTTTCTTCAATAGCCCATCGACTTCTTATCCACTCGTGAATCTGCTCCGGCTCTGCGGTTATGTCAGTCGTTACCACTG
This sequence comes from Armatimonadota bacterium, assembly GCA_038207085.1. Taxonomy (GTDB): domain Bacteria; phylum Armatimonadota; class UBA5829; order UBA5829; family DTLH01; genus JBBRAE01. The sequence goes on along the minus strand of JBBRAE010000048.1, from coordinate 16,181 downwards.
TCTGATACTCAGTTCTGTCGGCGTAAACGTCTTTGATGACTATTCCCGCAAGCGGCGCCGTGCAGCTATCCCAGGTATCGAGATCGCTCAAGTAACATATATGACGGGATGTTGGCGGGTTTTTACGCTTAGGCAGCTCAGCCGCAAGCCATATCGTCTCGGACATACCGGCCATACTCACCATATCCTGGTGGAGCACCATGTCGGACTTCAGTCCGATCACAGTGTCGATGCTACGACTCTTCATATCGGTGATCCATTCGCCGGATATGAATCCTCTGTCGACAACGAGCCGCTTTGCCTGCCTGTTGATTATGGGCAATATCTCCTCCATCATCGCTTTGCCCTGCGTGATGTCGGCTTTGCTTTTGGCGGGAATGAAGTTCCAGAGAATTGGCAGGACTTCACCCCGACTCTCTACACACATGACGCACACCTCCAGACTTGCGGCTTCCCTTCCCCTGTGCCCTGGCGGAATCCTGATCTCTATGCAGTCCATTATCAATGTGCCATCAGATAACAGGTCGGGATACTTCTCAAGCAGTTTCCCAAGGACTTCCTTCTGGTTTGCCTGGAAATCGGGAAGCTCGCACATAGCAAAGAAATCGCCCAGGGCTTCCACATTAAGCGGACGACTGGAACTTCCAGAGTAGAATCCTTCCTGTATCTGCCGCATGTTAAAGCCAAGAGTGCGCAACACATCCGGTGATGAGAACAGAAACGGGCCGATCTGGCTCAAACTGTCTAGGCGAAATAGAGCTTTCTGAAGCAGCAGATTGCAGAAAAGAAATGGCGTTATGCTACTACGTTTCCGATAGTCCGCAAAACCGTCCAGTATGGAAGGAATACCGGTCGAGAGTAGGAACTTCGCAAATCGGTCCATCACCCCAGCCGCAGCAGGAAGTATACCGTCTGTCTCGCCACGCTCCAGCGCGGCCAAAACGGCATTCCTGTCTTCCGAGAGCAGTATCCACTCTCCAGCTTGGACATCTCTTCCCACACTAACTACTTATACACCCACCCCACTTGTACCTTTGTCCAAACTGTGATCTTTTCTGGATACTTTCTGGAACCCTGCACCTCAGGCAATCTCTACCTAAAAACGATGCTCCTGCTCAGGTGCGATGCTTACTTGTGCAGAGGCGACACTTTGGTCAAATGGTATTGCTGTCGATATCTCCGCTGACGGCATGGACACCTTTGGTTGGGACATTAACGACTCGGGTCAAGTGGTGGGATTTGCCGCTCCCCATATATACCCTTATAATGAGCAGGCATTCGTCTGGCAGAATGGGACAATGACTTGGCTTGACGGTCTCGGCGGGTCAGTGACGGAAGCCTTCGGCATCAACTCCAGTGGTTGGATAGTCGGACGTGCCAAGGGACTGGACGGGAACTACTACGCAGTGGAATGGGAACCCGTGCCGGAACCTTCGAGCATCGCACTGCTGAGCCTTGGCGTTCTTTGGGCATCGATTCTCAGGCGCAAGAGACTCTGGAGCTAGCTGTACCTTGCAAAAACTCCATACTGGCCGTGGCGTTCGATCACTGAGCGATTTCCGGGGCGTTTTGGTGGCGAGACGCATCTGCGCGACGGCGATTTGACCTTGAGGATGGGGCATTACGCACCGTAAAGCGAGGCGGGCAGGAGAAATAGACGTGGCTATGCGTCAGCCAGACTGACTGGCGGCATTGTGGGAAGGTATAGATCAGAAATACGTCAGGCAGCTTTTGCCCGATAGTTGTGATAAAGTCCGCGTGCGCCAGGCAGATATGCATAGGGAATGCATATTGCAAGCTGACAGTTACCCTGTAGGGTGAGAGACCCTGCACCCAACGTGATGTAGCACGGGGGGATAAGCAATCGGTGAGGTGATCCGGGTGCCTCCGGTGAGCCATAAATTCGCAGAACCGATAAACGCCGAGGGATGCGCTACTTTCGCAAGCGCAGATCCGCACGGCAAGCGAAACTGTTATGGATAGGAATACGAACCGATGTCTGAAGCCTCGTTAGAAATCACCACTTGTCCAACGCGAAAGTGGGACAGTCAGCCCCCCAAGGCTGGTGGAGAGCAGGTTTCCTCTGCGGGCCTGGAAACCAGGGGCGGGAGAGTATCTCGTCAGCATGCAGGTGTATCTACATTGTCTGCGTGTCAGAATCCACACGGGGTAGAGTCGGGTCCTAACGCAGAAGAAGGGGAAACTGTCGGAACCTGGGAACTCGCGCGTGACTTCCTTCGGGATGGCCGAGGCGACCGGCGATCGTTGCGTGCGGGGGCACAGCCTTCGTAGTAGTCGGAGGACGGGAGAGCCGTCCACATGGCCAAGGGAGGCAGGGATACAGCATACAAGCAGGAGGCAGATATGAGAAACATATCTACCCTGGTGAATACCGGGGCAATCCTCGACATGCAGCGTAAGCTGTATTGTTGGAGTCGGAATGAACCCCGCAAGGTCTACTCCGACCTGTTCAATCTGGTTTGTGACCGAAGAACGCTCAGTCTCGCCTGGGAGAGGCTCAGCCGGAACTCCGGCAGCCGCACTGCGGGCATAGACGGCGTGACCCGGCACACGATCCTGAAGCGTGCAAGTGGGGTCGCAGGGTTTCTTGAAGAGATTCGAGAGGAACTGCGAAACGGAGCATATCGCCCGCAACCTGTCCGGCAGAGGCTCATCCCGAAGCCGGGCAAACCGGGCAAATTCCGCCCGCTTGGAATCCCAACGCTTAAGGATCGACTCGTACAAATGGCGCTGAAGATCGTCCTGGAGCCCATATTCGAGACGGACTTCTATCCGACCTCCTATGGGTTTCGACGGGGTAGAAGCACGCACGATGCCATCTCGATGATAATCACCCAGATAAATCGCAGGCAGACCGGTAAAGCTCCGGTCAACTGGGTGATTGAAGGAGACATAAGCGCGTGCTTCGACAACATCGACCACCACAAGCTGATGGAATGCATCAGGGAACGGATCGGGGACAAGAAAGTCCTGCGACTCATCCTGGCATTCTTGAAGGCCGGAATCATGGCGGAAGGCAACCTGCGGCATCCGGTGACAGGCACTCCACAGGGTGGGATAATTTCCCCGCTGCTGAGTAACATATACCTGAGCCAGATAGACGCGCGTTACCGGCGATGGATACCCAATCCCGGCGAACAGTCCTCCAGCAAGGCAGCATGGCGCTGCGACTGGGACAGACGGCAAGGACGACCCGTGTTCTACCTTGTGAGGTATGCGGATGACTTTATCATCCTCGTCATCGGCACAAGGGAAGACGCGGACAAGGAGAAGGCCGCTCTCGCGGACTTCCTGAGAGATGAGCTCGGCATGGAACTATCTCTTGAGAAGACCCTGATTACCCGGCCCGAGGATGGATTCAACTTCCTCGGCTATCGGATAATCAAAGAGCCGTCCCTTCGTTCAGGTCGTATGGTAGGCAAGCAGCTTATTCCAAAGGAAAAGCTGCAACTGATTCGGACACGAATCAAGCAAAAGACCAGACACAATACGATTTGGCAGACGATGGACAACCTTCTCGGCAGCCTCAACTCGCTCATTACGGGATGGCGGAACTACTACAGGTATGCGACCAGAGCATATGACGCGTTCAACGCTCTCGACGACTTTACCTGGCGACGCGTTCAAAAGTGGGCAAGGAAGAAGCACAATAACCGCACCGCCCATTATATCCGCCTCAAATACGCCAAGCGGGAGAGTGCCGGACGGTGGACTTGGGGTGGAGAAAAGAAGCGGCTGCGGTTCTTCGTGCAAGGCGGCACAAAGCGCTATAGATGTAGAGGAACCAGGATATCGAACGGCTGGAACGATGGAATCGACGGTGTCAAGTTCTACCTTGAAGCCGCCAGATCGATATCGGGCTTTGCCATGCTCGGGGAGCATCTCTGATAACGACCGTGGACGGCACTCGTTCACGCTGGAGAGCCGGATATATCGAAAGGTATACGTCCGGTTCGGGAAGAGGGGTGCGGAAACCTGCCGTCGAAAGGCGGAAAGGCGCCGCACACCCCACTTCATCAAGGATTGGCTCAGACTCAATCTCATCATCGGGCAAAAGTTGCTGTTTTGTTGCCAACGTATCGAAGTCCGGTGGCTCGTGATCCAGACTGCTGTGAGTCCTGATCGAGTAAAGAACTCACGACCTATATCGACCAGCGAACGAGCCGGATAAATGTGTTGCAATGTTCCGTTCGATGTCACCAACAATTCATAGAGCGGTTCGTATTCCTGACTCTTGCCCGACCATTGATTAAAGAAAAACTGTTCTCTATGCGAATTGACACTGTCGGGCTTCCGGCGGGGTTTTTGCATTTTTGCGAGAGGGAACTCGACTTTTGAGGCATCTTCACGGCAGATCATCTTGTGGTCGAGGTTTGGGTTCCAAGACCAGATTTTCCGACATTTTCTCTCTTTCTGGACGGTTTTCTCTGAATCTTGTGGTCGAGGTGGGGTTCGACCTCGTGATTTTGGGGTCATCGCGGGTGGCACAGAACATTGAGACTTGGTTTCGTCATCATTGACACGAACCTGGCCACCTGTCCCGATCGGCAGCAGTAGACAGAGCGTTTATTGTACGCTACCATGTCCCTGTTCGACTAGACTTCTGCATCAGTATTGTTGGTGCCCGGAAATGGCACTGCCTGCAGGCTCAGGTTCCAGCATCAGAAAGGCTCATTCCATAACCCTCATCTGTTCCGTCCAAAGCTCGGGTATCGCCTGAACAAGGCAGTTCAGCGACAGTCCTCCGGGCTCGTTTCTACTGAGTATCGATTCTGTGATGTCCGGGGCAAGCAGCGTCAGTCTGAGCATACGCACCATCTGATACCGACTTATCTTAAGAGCGCCCGCCATCTCCGCCACTGATCCGTATTTACCCACGTCAAGCATCTTCTTGAAGCGATGTGCGCGGGATATCGCGACGACAAACGCCTCGTGGTAATCCGGACGGTTGCCAGTGGGGCTGTGTACGCCGTCGGGCATCACTATCTCTTATCTGCCGGATCGCCGCTTTATCGCCATCGGAACAAGCACCCTGATGGTGCCATCGGTATCTGTCATTTCCATGTTCATGCAGCTATAGTCCTTTCTGTGTCTTTGCCTTTCACCTCGGCGACTATCGAATGTATGCCGTCTGCCCGCAGGCGGATGTCGAGACCGGCGCTGGAAACTACGATCCGTTCGACCAGAGCCCTGAACACCCTGTGCTGCTCCACAGGAAACAGCTCATCCCATAGAGGGTCGAGTTCACGCAGGGCATCGGCTACGTCCTGCTCGGCGAGGAAATCGCCGTCCAGGTTGCCCGGAGCCGCTCCTTTCTCAAGCTCCCAAAAGCACCTCGCCAAATAGTCCTCGCTCAGCAGATACGCCACATTGCTGAACCTGCATCCCGAGTTCGTGCGAGCCATCTCAGATATGACGGATAGTCGCGTTTCCACCCACGATGCGTCTCGGAGGACGCCGGATGTTTCCCTCTCCGTCTGCAACTGATCGCTGACCCCTTCGATTACACGTCCATCTGTGTCACCAAGCATTGCCCCGGCTACACCTCTACTATGAGTCAGTCCGACTCCCAGCGTTCCATCGTTCCCTTCTCCGCTCTTCACGTCGTTGGTTACTACCTCCAGTGAAGAACACTCTGGGTCTCCCAGGTTCCTGCTTGCTCCATTTAATGCCCTGCCACGGACTCAGACCCCGGCCCGTCGGAGATGGCCGACGTAACCGTATGACGAAGTGGAGGAGTGGACGTGGAAGCCACGGGCAGGCTTCCCTCGAAAGAGACGCCTGCCCGTTATCGTATCCTAGCCTGCATTATTCACGAGTAGCGTGAATAATGCTTTGCCAGCGAGAGCTTTATTCGCTTCACGAATAAAGCGGGCTAGTAGCGGCGGATGCCGATGAGCCGACCCGTATGCGGTTCGAGCTTGGAAACCATGAGTGTCTGATTGTAGAAGTCGAAGCTCGAAGAAGGCTCATCTTTGCCCTTTTCGAGATCGCGAACTCCCACGAACTCTTGCCATTTCAGCTGTGGCAGTAGGTTCAGCTTGCTCAGATCCACCTTCAACTCGGCGTCCTTGTAGTCTTTGCGATTGTAGTTGAAGACCTCAAGCATAACCCGGTCAGGAAGCTGCCACATCGAAACCAGGACGTCCTTGTCGTTCGATGTCACATAGGGGTTCCGCCAGAACGGGATGTACTTCGCGCCCGGCTCGTTCATCCCCCAGTCAAGAACTGACTGCGGCATGTTCATAGACGTTGACATTCCGCCCCAGGTGTCGAACATCCTTGGCCACTCCGTGAGTCCACGGAGGGCATGCGCCGAGAGCTTGGGGTCCTTGAATGACATCAGTGTCATCCAACTGATCTGCGTTCCCCAGTTTTCGGAGCAGGACATCGTCCTCATTCTCTCGATAGGGTAGCCATCGACCCAGTCCATGCCGGATTCGTCGGTGATGGAATGATATTCGCCGTCTAGGATGGCGTCCATCCATGGGCTGGCAACCAGATTGTAGCAGTTGGTGGCATGGGAGACCTGAGAGCCGGGAGTCAGCTTGTGGTCGCCCATCAGCCCATACATCCGCATCATAAACCGGCGGATGTTGAGAGCATTGAACCCGGGCTGAATCCTTCCATCGGAAAGCTCATAAGCGATTCCCTGCTGCGTGTTTGTGAACGGAGCGATGAAGAAGATGTCCCAATAGATCGTGCGCAGACCACCTTCGCCGAATGCGCGGTCAGTCAGCCACAGGAAGTAGTCCTGCTGGACCTTGTTCCACGGATCACCCGACCACTCGGCGTCGAAGTAGCTGTTGATTCGCTCGTCAGGGGTCTTGGAACCATATCCTATCAACGGCAGAGAGGTGTGAACCGTGCCGCCGTAGTTGTTGCGCGAGTTCCAGGGATCATACCACTGAATATCGTGGACCTTCTTGTCCGCGATCACTTTGTAGTCGGCCCAAAGCGTGCTCCATTCGGCGGGATCACGCGACGGTGGGCTCAGCCAGCACCAGCCGTTGATTTCTTCGCCGGTCTTCGGGTCCTTGCGGTTCTTGTTCATCCCCTCGAACGTTCCGTCGCTGGAGGCAATGGCCCGCCTCCAGCCCTTGGGAAGCGGCTTGAACGGCGATGCCATGTAGGTCAGTTCGATGGTTCTCGGCGCGTTCACGGTGAACGGCTTGCCGATGATGTTGTTGCGAAGAACGAGCATTTTGTTGGTGCGGATCAGCTCATGGGCGGGTATCGCGTCGTCAGGCGCCCAGCCCTTGTCGTTGTCGGCGTACCACATGAAGCCGCGGGCTTCGTTGCCGAGCCAGACTTCGGGGTAGAAGGAGCCGACAGTCATCCCCGAGCCGTTCTTGCCGGTGTCCAGAGTCGTCCAAAGCACTCCGTCCTTGCCCTGTGGTGTAAGAATAGTCGTCCGTGCCGCGTAGTTGCCGCCGGGGCCCTGGCAGAGGAAGCACTCGGCCTCCTTGTCAGAGAGTGGGAATTCGATCCGCAGTGCGTCCACTGTGACCGGTGTCTTGCCGGCCGGCCCGTAGGTCAGATCGACCAGCGCAAGCCCGTCCTGCTCCACAGAACCCTTCGCGGTGAACACAAGGCCTGCGCCTTTGGCAGTGCCTTTGAACAGCACTTTCCAGTCTTTCTGCAGGGTGAATGTAGGCGCGGAGGTCATAGGAACGATCTGCTCCTTGCCGTTGACTGTGACGACGATCCTCGCTGGCGCGGCACTAACCGGCTTACCCTGGGATATCACTTCGATGGGCAGTCCGAGGGCGTTCAGCTTGTAGGTGCGACCAATGACCGACACTGAATTGCCGCTTCGCTTGATGGGAGTAAAAGGCCAGATGACCCGCTCGGAACTCCCGATCTTGGTATTCCACCATTCGGGGAACGCCTTGGCCTCGTTCTGCTTGTCAAACGTCGTAGTCACGGGTCCGAGCTTACCGCCGTCCTTCGTGACCATCGTCACCCTGACGGTGTGCTTGCCGGCCTGAAGCGGGGGCATATTGATGAGTCTGCGATAGAAGTGGGTGATAGGCTTGTCGATCGTCCCCTTGACTACCGGGGCCGTGTCGCCGTTCCTCGTGATATCATAGGTGACCGACTTGATCGAGTCCGGTTTGTCCAGATAATAGGCGTCCGCAACCAACTGGAAATTCGATCTCACTGGGTTGAATGTGCCTGTGAGAGGAAATACCTCTACGGCCTTTGGTGCAGGTTCGAGAACCATCTTCTGGTAGTAGGTCGTGAAATTGATATAGTAGTTGAAGAGCGTTTTGCTGCCCTGGTTGACGTGGTAATAGATTGTGCCGACTCCCTTCTCGGGCGTGCGGGGGAACTTTTCGTTTACGACGAACTGCTCGGTCTTGCCTGCGGGAACGTCGAGCGTGATCTCCTTTTTGACCAAGTCGCCCGTAGCATCGGCATACTGAGCCACAACGCTTAGCTTCACCGGCTGGCTGGTCGGGTTGTAGGCTTGCAGCTTGACTGCCGCAACGCCATCACCGGGGCCAGGAATGTCTTCCATGATTTCCTGGATGGCGGGTGTGTTCTCAACAAGAGTGCCCACAGGGTAGCCGCCTGGGTCAAAGTAGCTGGTCGTGGCGGGAATTCGGGCCTGTGACCAGGCATCGTACATATGGTTCCAGCCCAGCATGAATTTCCACTGGTCTCCGGCCTGGTTCGGGCCGGTAAGCTCGAAGTCTTGCCAAGTGGCGGACCATTCTACTTCAATCCAACTGCCGCCTTTTGGCGCAGAACCTTCGGGGGTGATTCGCGAAGCCGTCTTGAAGGAGGGCATCCAGTTCTTGAACTGCTGTCCCACCGCGACGCGCATAAGGTCGCCGTCGATTCCCAGCGTATTGATGAGGAACTTATATGAGCTACTGGTACGACCGAGCATCACATTCTTGCCCATTGGCTGGAAGTGAAACTCGCCGCAATCCTCGTATACGATCGCACTGTGAGGGGAACGACCCACTGTGCACGGTTTGTAGCCCGGCTTGACCCAAATACGCATCGCCATGTAGATGTGGTCGGCATCCCAACCGAGCCAGAAAGTTGTCGGTCGGACGTACAGGACATTGGCGTCCGCACCCACACCACCGCCGACTCCACTGACGGCGGTAGCCTCGCGCCATTCGCCGGCATCGATCGTGCCATCGATCTTGGGTGCCGTCGTCATCTTCGGAACGGCGAACGCCGGGATCATGCCCTCGGGGAGTGGGGTACCCCACCCTGCCCAGCATCCTGTGCTCACAGGTGCCGCGAGTGCGCAGGCGAGAGCGGTGATAGTGAGAAATCTACTTACTGTCATCTATTATCCCTTTCCTATAATTGCGGCCGCACATTCGCATGCTGCCTACTGGATCAGTAGTAGTTGCTACCGGACAAAGCTGTCCAGATTGGTGAACTATGTAGTTGGTCTACTACTGACTTAACTTGGGTCTTCAGGCCCTTGTTGCCGTGGTTTACCTTGATTCCAAAATTAAGGAACTTCGCTGAGAGAGTGACTATTGTTGCATCAATGCAGGCAAGCCTCCGGCCGAAGCTGGAGTGATCGCAGCTTCGGCGGGTCAGCTTCATATATTGCTCTTCGAGCATACGTTGCGTAAGTGTCGGATGGTTCAAAAGACCATGTTATCAGCGTTGACGCTGTAGCTGACTGCCAGCCTATCAAGAAGCCGTGCAGGCGGCAATGACTTGAACGTGGATAGAGAGATCATGCTCTCTTATACGACTATTTGTGGGTGGTGGGCTGCTAACTTTCGACAACTATGATTCGGAAATCGCCACCCAACTTGATCGCCACTCAACTCGCTTTACACTTTGCACTTCTCACTTCACAACTATCTCAGCTCCCCCAAGCAGTCCATAGTCGAACAGGCTCAACTCAGGCCTGAGCTGCGAATCGACCTCAAAGGCGTTCGGACCGCACCACTGATTGTCATCGCCCGTGGGCTCGTGCAACGGACCCCAGGAGTTCTGAAGGCTCGAAACGACCTCGATCTCAAGCTCATTCACGCCCTTGCCGACAAGCGGCGTCAGGTCGATCTCAAACGGCTGCCAAAGCATACTTCCCGCGTCCCGTCCGTTCAGTCGAACCTTGTACAGAATCCCCGACGGATTCGCAAGCCGCAGGAACGTCGTCTTGCCCGGTTCGCCCTCGAAGCTCGTGCGGTATACCATCCGCCCCGAATAGAACGGATACCCCTGCTCGACCCATGAGCCATTCTTGAGCTGCGTGGGCTCCTCAGTGATCTTGCCTGCGTACAGGCCGTCCAATGCCGCGCCGAAGTCACCGACGATGTATATGGGTTCGACCTCGGTCTGGAAGTTATAGTTTACTGTGAAATCGACCACGTTCTTCCCACTGCGGATGAACCTGGCGATGTCGACCTTACCGAAGCCTCGGTCCCAATGCCAACCTGCGTCGTGGAGGTCGATCTCCCTGCCATTCACACGCACGCGACCCTTGGACATGTCCTCGATCACCAGAAACGCGCCGTGAGGATTTTCGACATCGCTGTTGAACCTGTAGCGCAGGATGATTTCGCCGCCTTTGTCGTCAAAAAGTCCTTTCCTGACCGCAACCCACGGCTGCCACTCGAGCGCAGCCGATGTGCCAAAGTGCGCCGCGATCTTGGGACGGACCCGGTAGTCCAGATCCTCTCCCATCCACGTCTCGCCACCGTCAAGAGACGCATCGAGCCTGTCGATAACAAGCACGTTCGGGTCCGCCCGTCGGAAATCCCAGATCGAGGGAAGGGGCATGGTTTCGGCCCTTGAAAGGTCGGCCGGCGGCTCAACTGGCAACGCCCCAGGCACATCCGAGCTGACCAGAAGCAGCGCCGAACCACACGCAGGCAACTCGAACTCGTAGACCAAACCGTCTCCGACCTTCCTGGTCGAAACCGCGCGAGCAGTGCCGTCAAGAGCGTTCAAAAGGTAAACCTTCCGCCCTTTTGGCTCAAAGATCGTGAACGCATACTCACGCGTCGAGCCTCGGTCCGAGTTGACTATAAAGAAAATCTCCTCGTCGCCATCCTCACGATGCTGAAGGTAGGTTGCGGGCACGGGACGACCATCTCTGTCCCTCAGCTTGAATGTGGGCCGAACCAGCTCGTCAAGCGCCGACTGGATATTATGCAGGGTCGAGGGCAGGCACCGGGCACTCTTCGAACTCGCCAGAGAAACCCACTTGTCCGCCGCCGGCTCGCAGTCAATCTCAGTAGGAATGGCCCCAAGGAAGATTACGCTTCCGCCGTTCGTCGCGAACTCTCTCAGCAATTCATAGGTCGACGGCCTCCAAGTGACGGAATAGGGCACCACGACCACATCGTAGGCCATCTCTCCGACCCTGACCGTCTGTTCGACTACGGAACCGAGGTCCTCGATGTAGCCTTCGTCGCCAAGGTCACAGTCATATCCGGCGTTCAGCATGGCATCGAGGATGCGCCTAAACTCTTGGTCGAGCTTGGCCGTGGCATAGAAATCCTCATTTGGAATATCTCTTGGCACGACCTGGCTTGGTGCGTCGCTCGCCGGAGCCGTCGCGCAGCCCCAACGATGTGCAGCCGTCGCGCTTTCAATCGGGTGAAGCAGCAGGACATTGGGCGCGGCCTTACCGAGGGTAAGCGCGTGGGCTACCCGGGTGAAGTAGTCATTCAAGGGCTTGAGCTCGTTCCAGTAGGTCTGCTGATAGTTCCAGACCGGCGGATAGTCTCTCTTCCTGCGGCCCTTCGCGGAATACCAGGTAAGATGAGGCACGAAGAAGTTCGCCCCGAGCACGAGGTCATAGTCGCCGAGCCACTTGAAGTCCTGGAAGGTGTTGGTGTGGCGGGAGACTCCGAATATCTCGTCCAGCACGCGGGTCCGTCCAAGCTGCCTTGCCGCCGAGCTGACTTGTTTGACCGTGAGCAGCATCCCATTGTTCTGCCTGCAGAGGTGGTCAATTCCGGGTGCCTGCTGATAGCGATAGTGCGCCATTACGCCCCCGCAGTGGTTGCGAATCTGGGAACCGAGGTCATCCTCGGCGTTGTAGTGTCCGGTATGCTCGAGCCCGTGTGCCTCGCACCACTGGAAAATCGGCTTGCTGTACGCCTCGGTGAACTGCTTCAGCACCATTCGGTGGAAGAGCAGCCTGATTTTCCGCCCCTCCGGTCCGTCAAAGAACAGAAACGGCAGATCTTTCCAGAACTTGCGACCGGTCCACTGGTCGTATGCCACCGGGAAGCCGTCGTACCACGGCAGATGCGTCGAGTCCTGAGCAATCTGGGGCTCATCGGTAAAGATACCGGGAACGCGTTTGCCAAACTCATCTCCGAGCTTCTCAAAATAGCGGTCGTGGGTCATCTCGACGAATTTTTGCATTGCCTCGGGGTCCAGCAGGTTCGCGTAGGACTCCCCACCCCACCAGCCGATCTTCGGGCCATATATCCGTTTGAGCACGAGACGTTCGCGGTCCTGTGCGCCGTCGAATTGATCGAGCGGTAACTGTTCGCACTTCTCAAGGGAAATCCCGGTCCGTTTACCGATGGCATAGACCGCGCGAATTTCCTCGTCCTGAGTATCGGGAGGGATGGGCTCACCAGCGGCCACGAGGGTAGCTCCAAGCGTTGCCGAGCGGTATTCGTCCTTCATCCCCGCGACCTGGCCACCGGCGTTCCCGCTCGGCCACAGGTCTTCGTCATAGAGCCAGACGTAGCCGTCCTTTTCCTTTGCGACCTTGATTGCCGCATTCATGGCCGCAAACCAGTCGTCGCTCATATAATCGGTGACAAGACCGGCCCTAGAGTGGAAAAACCCACCGGAGAGGCCGACGTCGATCATCTCGCTGATCTGTCTTGCGGTCTCCTCGGGTGTAATGCGCTCATTGATGGCCCAAAACGGCGCGGGCCTGAGAATACTGTCTGGATTGTTGAACTTTTGGATATCCATCTATCCATGCCTCCGAAGGGTACGTATGCCATAGTTGAGTTAAAAGACCGAGAGCTTTATTCGCTTCACGAATAAAGCGGGCTAGTGGGTCACTTGGCATGAAATCAGCCATTATTGGGTGGCGATTTCCGAATCGCCACCCCAAATCTAAGACGGGATTCCCGAATCCCGAATGGCGTAATGCATGGCAATTGGCCCACTAGTTCTTGATGGGTACGGATTGTCATGCTGAACAAAGTGAAGCATCCAGCTTCAATGCACCAGATCCTTCACTATCGTTCTGTATGACACTATACACTTTGCACTCTGCACTCTTCCTTCTAGGCAGTCTGTGCCATTTCCTGCAAGGATTGGGATAGGTAGATAACAAATATCTGAAGTGTGTCCGATCACTTGCGAGATGGCATACTTCGCCGGAATACTGATCAGCATATGCACATGGTCAATCTGCGGACAACCAGACCACGATGGGGCGGTGGTTGCGGCAGCAAAGCCGGCGGGCACGCAGTTGTCGTGTCTTTACGGTCTGACCGGATTGCATTTAGGATTTGGCGGCCCACAGAGTTGGGCGAAGCATCCGGTGGTGCTGCTCCAGGGATGGGAAAGCATTGAAGCCGAGCAGATCTGGGCACTTGGCCGACCGGCACATCTCAGGGCGGTGCACCGGGCCCAGTGTGCGGATATCGAAATGACTTAGGGTCTGACACTATGCGCCAAACGCCGGGAAGGGCAGTCATCGGCTCTTCCCGGCGTTACTCTCACAGAATGATTGGATCGAGAATGTCGGACGGCTACTTCCTTCTGCGAATGGTGAAGCCGAGGAGACCGACGAGTCCGCTGCCGAGTGTGAGCATGCTGCTGGGCTCTGGAACAACAGCCTGGGACTGAATGTTCACGCCGAGCCCGAGTGCACATTCAAGATGCCAGCACAACAACAAACATTTCGGGAACGGTCACGAGTTCAAAGGCCCCGTATCCGGTCGTGGGCGGCGTTTCGGTGACGACAACTGGCACCGATGCTACGAACTACGCGTGTTCCACTGATTCGACTGGGCACTACAGCTTCAACGTTACGGTCGGGCCCACCTACACGCTGACTTACAGCAAGGCCGGGTGGGTTACTCAGACGCAGGATGTAGTTGCCAATGCCCCTAAAATCAAGGACGTGACATTGGTGCCATTGGGCACCATCAGTGGCGTCGTTAGTGACACCTCCGGCCCGATTGTGGGAGCTACAGTCTCCGCAGGCGGTGTGACTACGACCTCAGGCGCCGGCGGCACATACAGCCTGACCATTGCGGCGGATACATACACCGTCGACGCAAGCGCGCTGGCTTACACGGCGCAGTCCATTCCGAGCGTCAGTGTGACCGACGCAACGAACACGCCTCTTCCCATTACTCTGGGCGGAACGATTATCAAAGGTCGTGTGACATCCGACCTTGCAGGTAATCCCCCGATCTTGGGGGTCTTGGTCAGCGCCAAGCAGGGCTTGAGCACAATTGCCACCGTTACAACGGACGTCAATGGCAACTATGCGATGGCGGTAGCCGCCGGCACATACACAGTCAAGGCCGAGAAGGCCGGATACGATACTGTCAGCATGTCCGGCATTGTCGCCGCAAGCAACCAGATTGTTGTGGTCGACGTACCGTTGATGCACCATCTGGGCACTTGGGATCTAGCGGTAGACTTCTCGACAGGGTCCAACCCGAACGGCCAGTGGAGCTACGGCCATGCCGGATTCCAGAACGGAACGACTCTTACTGCTCCGTTCACGCTCTACACGGCTGCTCAGACGTTCTTCTCATCGAACCCGGCGACCGGCTGGGGAGCAGGCATTGGCACGAATACCGACAAGAGGGATGACAACGGTCACGGATGGGTCTGGAAGAATATGACCGGCGCAGCAGTCGTGTCAAACTGGTGGTACGGTTCCACTTCTCTGCCCACGTGGCGCATCGAGCCAGATGCTGTCTCTATAGGCGGCGGCAACGCGTGGGACGGATTTGCCCCTACGGTACGTTGGACATCTCCCGACATGCGCATAGTCGACATCAACCTGACGCTCAAGGGTCAGAACATACAGGGCGGTGGCGTCCCCATCTACATTCTGAAGAACCGCAGCGTAATGGCAACAAAGGATGTGAACGGGTTCTACGGCACGCCTCCCGACTATACGGACAGAGTAGGCACTTCGCCGATATCGACGTTTGCATCCACGCTGATCGTGAACAGCAACGATACGATCGACTTCCTGGCCTCCACCGCGTATCCGTGGCCAAGTGCGGACATATCGATCGTAATCAGTCGCAACACGAGCATTGCTCTGTGCGCTACGATCAATGATCTGAAAGCTCAGCCTCTCAATACTCAGGTGATGTTGATGACACCGATGACTGTTACCGCCGCCGTCAGCAGATACATGGCAGACGGTAGCGGGAACAAAGCGTTCTACATTGAGAGCGCTGATAGAAGCCAGGCCATCAAGCTTGTTGGTGACGTGTCTACTATTGTCGTGCCGGAAGGCACGAAGATCACCTTCGCCGGTAAGGTCATCGCGGATCCCGACGATGCGTCCAGGAACGTGATCCAGATCATTTCCATCAACGACCAGGTTGCCGGCACCGAGATCAGACCGCTTGGCCCCTCGGCCAAGGCGCTGGGTGCTAACCCGACCCTCCGCGACAAATTCGTGAGAGTCTGGGGCAAGGTGACGTCCAGAATACCCAACACTACTGGCACTCCGGACGAAATCGCACACTGGCCGTATGAGTATTTCGCCATCAATGACGGCTCGGGCGACATCAAGATCAAGATGCGCGGTCAGAGCACATGGATGAACGATCCAGTGCCAACAGCGGTTGATGTGGGCCACTACATAGCCGTTCTCGGCATCTGCCGCAAAGAAGGCACCGACAATGTCGTATTCCCGAGAGGTTACGGCAGCGGACTGTCCGACATTGACGACTACTGGAGCAATCAGAATCCGCAGTAACTGATGTACCGGGCGTTTCACGAGGGGAAAACGCCCGGCCTTCTTTAACATCCCTTGGGGTTCACCTCCGGAGGGATGTCATAGGGGATACCATTTCTAGGCCTGGAGTTAGAGGAGACAAGATGAAGCTAAGAATGATTACCTGCGCGGCGCTGGTTGTCGTCGCGCTGACGACTATGGTTCCGGTGTTCGCCGCCAACGGAACGGTGACGGGAACGGTCACTGC
>JBBRAE010000047.1:0-16769 GCA_038207085.1 Armatimonadota bacterium | reverse complement strand
TCCGGTGTAGTGGCCGGAAAGTTTCTGATTTGGGCCCACCTGGTCTCTTGGTGGGCCCATTTTTTGTGAGGTAATTACTGACTTTCGAGCGATCACTCAAGCAGATTGCCAAGCGTTGTCTTGATGCTTTTGATGCTTCGGGACAGCTCTTCCGTCCCGAAGCCCCATGATCGTCGACTGTGGCCGCCATCATAGGTGAGCAGGTACATCGCCCGAAGGCTGTCGCGCAGTGTAGCGTGTGTCGTGGCTCAACAAACCGAGAGCCGCAGCATCAAAAGAGCTGATCTCCCGGCACAGGCTGTGTGCTCAGTCGTTGTTCGGTGTGCGCTTTAGCGTTCCGCGCAGGAACAGCGCCGCAATCCCCGCAAGCACTATGCCGCCGACGTTGACTGCGACCAGAGCAAGGCCCCCTAAGCGTCCAGGCAATTGGTAGTGGAACCCTATCGCCGTCGCGGCAAGCGCAGGGATAAGTGCCAGAGCAACCGCTACCCCGACGATATTTTCCCGTCGGTTGGAGGCAAATGCCAGTGCGCCGCCCACTCCGGCGGCAAGGGCCGTGATGAAGCTGTGCCAGCCTACTATCAGCCTCTCGGTCACCATATCCGGCCCGAGTTTTGTCATGGTTGCGGGGATGGCATCAAGGTAAAGCGCGGCCCACACTGTCCCAAAGCACACAACCGAAGATATCAAAAGGAGTAGCAGTGAGTTGCCCAGTCCCCGCAGTGCCAGCCTCCAGTCAGCGTTGACGAGTCCGAATGGAATGGCGATAAGTGGGTCGAAGACGGGTGCAAGAATCATCGCGCCTATCAATACGGGAACCGAGTGTGACAGCAGTGCAACAGACGCCAGAACACTTGAAACGATTATAAAGCTGATATCGTCGAAGTCGAGGGCGGTCTTGCCGTGAAACTGCGTGTTTGAGTTGCTGACCCTGGGCATAGCATTCACCTCTCACAGGAGATATAACCAACCAGTATTTGTGACTTCAGTTCTTGGACGATGCCTGTTCGGGTTCGGCTGCGAGAGTCTACACCGCAGATCAAGATTCTTAGGCAATCAGCCTTGTACCTAAGTAAACGGTATTGGCACTAACCCGCATTATTCACGCTTCTCGTGAATAATGCTCTGTTAGCGAGAGCTGTATTCGCTTCACGAATAAAGCGGGCTAACCGTCTGCACCGGTATTGGGTCGCTGTGCACCGTCTCTTAAGTCTACTGTAATGTCAGGAAAGCCGACAATGTCGTGAGTCTGTGAGGCAATGCGGACACGCCCATCGGTCTTATCAAACTCGTCGAGTATCTGGGTGTAGATCGCATCTTTGGTCAGCCTTCGCCTCTTGTAGCTCACAACATAGCGCGCTGTGAACTCAAGCCAGTTGTCATTGGCGATCAGGGTCACGACGGGCTCTACTGTGACTGGCTCAACCCTGAAGCGCCGCAGCATGTGTCTCCAGTCTTCTTTTGCCTCTATAGTGTAATCCGCGACCACCTCGTTTGTGACTCGTGTGAGGATCTCACGCACCAGCGCGCGGTCACAGCCGTACTTTATCGGCACCCTTACTTCATCCCACAGGAACGGAAAGTCACCGGAGTAGTTAAAAACCGGCTGCTGAAATACAAAGCTGTTTGAGACGCGCACGGTGCGCCCGGTGTAGAGATCTGCCTCCACCCACTCTCCTATCTCCATTACCGTGGTTCTAAGGATAGAAACATCAATCACGTCACCTCTGACTCCCGCGATCTGGATTCTGTCGCCTGCTGAGTAGAGGCCTCCGAAGGTGATCGTGAGCCAGCCGGCAACACTTAGTATGACCTCACGAAGCGCAATGGTGATCCCTGCGCCTGCGGCTCCAAAGAAGATAGTGAGCCCGGCAAGGCGGGTGCGAAAGACAAGTGAGAGCACAAGGAGCATCAGCATGTATGCTCCAAGAGTGACGAGTTTCCTTGCTCGGTAACGGGCAGCTGGCTCCTCCACATAAAGAATGATGGCCCGCCGTGCTAGGCGCACTGCGATCAGGATGACGACTATACCGATTATGCTAACTGCAATTTGGACTGCAGTAGTGCCGGAAAACCAATTCCGCAGTGTGTCCACAGATGTACCCTCCACCTATCGCTCGCCAAACCTGGCAGTTAGCTCCGCAATTCTTTGCTGCAGTGACTCAATCTCTTGGGTAAGCGCCTCGACTTGGCTCTCATCCACGGACTCATCTTCTTCCTTGTCGGCTCTATCTATGTCAACGAACAAGCTTGCAAGTGAGCCGGCGAGGTATCCAAAGACACTGACACCAAAGACCATTCCGATTAGACTGAGCACTCGTCCTTCGGCAGTCACGGGGTAGAGCTCTGTGCCGACTGTGGTGACGATCCCGCTTGCAAACCAGAGCCCGTCGCCCAGGGTCCTGATTGTCGCTCCAGGGGCACCCTTCTCCAGGTAGTAGATCCCCGCTCCTGAGAGGACTGACATGGCCGCCACGACAGCCATCACGTACTGTAGGCGCCTGCGGGCAAACAGGATTTCAAGCTTGCTGATTGTGCGGTTGCCAAGTGTTATGACTCTAAGCGCCCCAATAGAGCGCAGTGCCTGCGCTGCGCGAGCTATCCTGAAAATTCGGAAAGCTGGCAGAATTATTGCAATTACCATAAGCCAGTTGCTTTTGATGAACTGTGTATTGTCGGGGGCAAGTGCCACTTTGACGGCAAACTCGATAACAAAGGCGACCCAGATTGCCCACTGTATCAGGTCAAGGACGCGCGCGACTCCAGGAGACACATGGGCGCTCACCTCAATCACGAACACAACAATCATGACAAGTGAGAGAATGACCATAGGGATCTCAAGGAGCCCCTGGGCAGACACCAACAGTTCCTCCTGCTCAAGCCGGCGTTTCTGTCTGACTGCCTCGCGTGCGGATTGTGGTGCCACTATAGTTACCTCAACTGGCGTTTACCCAGACATGTCTGGCATGCAAACTGACATACACACTATGGGGCGGGCGGTATTGGGGCCAGTTGGGCAGTGAAAAGGGGTATAGACCATGACCAAGCACGGTGAGTGGTGATGCCCACAGTGGCGGCTTTTGAGTGATGAACCAAAACACAAGCCAGCAGACTGAAAGGCTCTGCCTACGCTGACTGTAATTTGAACTGCAGTAGTGCTGAAGTAATGCAGGCGGTCTATGAAGTCGACTTCAAGGACTTCTCCTACGGGTTCAGACCGCGACGCTGCCAGCATCAAACTCTGGATGCGTTGGCGCTCTCGATCCAGAGGAAGAAGGTGAACTGGGTACTCGATATAGACATTCGCGCGTTCTTCGATATACACCCGTCTCACTGGCTTGGCGTGATACGCTCCACGTGCAAGCCTTGCTGAGAGGTCTTGAAGGTTCGCCTCCAAGTTGCGTATGCTGCGAGAACGCCGCCCTGCACAGACTGGTCGTCTTCAAATAGTGGGCCAATTGCCATGCATTACGCCATTCGGGATTTGGAAATCCCGTCTTAGCTTTGGGGTAGTGATTCGGAAATCGCCACCCCAACAATGAAGTTCCCGCAGCATATAACACCTGCTGCGGTATACGCGCGTGATTAAGTTAGTCGGTTAGCCGTCCTGGTAATTATCCGTTATTCGGGTGCGACAGTTCGGACTTCTTTATCACGCTCACCGAGCCGTCGCTTTCCATTATGGCCGCTGCGATGTCCTCGTAGGTATGAATCCCTTGCTTTCGCAGAATGGTCTTCAGTTCGTAGTCGCTCAGCAGCTCCTTGCGCATGCGATCTTCGAGAACGACACCATTGTGGATTAGCAGCGTAGGCCTTCCCTGTATCAGGTGCTCTAACTTACGGGACTTGTATGTTCCATAGTCAACCAGTATACTGATGCCGATGATCACAACGGCAAGGATGAGACCACCGGTTATCGAGTTGTCCCCGCCGTTCATCGAGTTCTGGACAGCATTGCTGATAAGCAGGATCGCTACGAACTCACCGGTGCTCATCTGACCGATCTGCCGCTTCCCTGCGAGCCTAAGTAGGAAGATGATCGACCCATACACCACTATCGCCCGTAGGACAAATTGCCACCACGGAAAGCTGATTCCCCACATCTGGCTCATGAAGATTTACCTTGCGGTCCTATGGTCTCGGCCTGCTGATAAGCGACAGGAACTCGTTGCGGGTGGCGAGAGAGTCGTGGAAGCTGCCGAGGACGCTTGATGTGGTCATCATCGAGTTCTGTTTCTGGACTCCGCGCATCATCATGCAGAGGTGCTGGGCCTCGATTATCACGCCGACGCCTTCCGCGCCGATGGTGTCCTTGATCGCCCGGGCAATCTGTTCGGTCAGGCGCTCCTGGATCTGCAGGCGGCGGGCGTACATGTCGACGAGCCGCGCAAGCTTGCTTACTCCAAAAACTTTACCATTGGAGATGTAACCGATGTGGCAGCGGCCGAAAAACGGCAGCATATGGTGTTCGCACAGGCTGTAGATCTCGATGTCGCGCGCGATGACCATGTTGTTGGTTTCCTGGGTGAAGATCGCGTTGTTGATCACCTTGTCTTTGTCCACGTGGTAGCCGGACGTGAGGAAATCGTAGGCTTGCGCGACCCTGTGCGGGGTCTTGAGCAGTCCTTCGCGGTTCGGGTCTTCCCCAAGTTCTATCAAAAGCTCTTTAACGAGCTCCTGCACTCTTTCGTGGTTCATCTTTCAAGTCCTTTCGTATATCCGCCGTAAGCTCTGGGAGCGCGGTCATACTGTGGTCCCTGTGCCGGGCTGCAGTCTCTTTTATCGGCCCATGTCCGGGGACGACCAGCTCAGGCGCAAGCTCACAGAGCGGGACCGAGAGAAACGCCCGGCTCTCGATCTGGGGATCGGGTATCTCAAGCTCCTCAGAGCGCGCAATTTCGTCGCCATAGACTATTATATCAAGATCGACCGTTCTCGGGGCATATTTATCCCCCGTGCGAATGCGCCCGAGCTCGTCTTCGATCTTTCGCAGCACCCCAAACTTGAGTTCTGACGCGGCAAGCTCGGTTACAATCTCTGCGACGGCGTTGAAGAACATGGGCTGGTCGATCGGGCCGTCAGGCTCGCTGCAGTAGACGGTCGACACGCCGACGAGCCGTGTCCGCTCAGAAAGCATCCGCAGAACAGCCCGAACGTTTCGATCAGGATCGATATTCGAGCCTATGGAGACAAACACTTGAGTCATGCTACCCTGTCACCTGTGTCTCGTGATCTCCACCCCTACGCTTCGGGCGAACCGGAGCGCCGACGGCTTCTCTACCGTCACCTGCGCCTGCTCTATCATCGGGTAGTCGAGGCAAATCGCGGCGATCGCTTCGGCGAGGGCTTCTACCAGAAAGAAGCTTGAGTGTTCTGCAAGCGCTACGATGCGTTTCTTGATCTCGCTGTAGTCGACGGTGTCGGCGACTTCGTCGGTCTGTCCCGGCTTTGTCAGGTCGGCTGAGAGGGCGATGTTGATCACTACGTCCTGCTTTTCGCGCCGTTCGTCGTCTCTGATGCCGATCACGCAGCGGAGCATCAGGTCTTTGATCAGGATTTTATCCAACGTTGAACTCCCTAAGGTGTCGGCCACCGTCGACGAATATGACCTGTCCGGTTATGAAATCGCTTTCAAGCAGGAACATGATCGCCCGGGCGATGTCCTCGGGTTCGCCGTGCTTTTTCAATGGGACCGTGTTGGTCAGGCGCTCGATGTAGCTTTGATCCTGCCCGGGTGGGGGGAGGATCAGCCCCGGTGCGACGGCGTTCACGGTGATATCCGGGGCCCAGGCAAGCGCCATCATCCGGGTCATCTCGTTGATTACATGTTTGCTCCAGATATAGCCCACATGCGTCCAGTCCGTGCTCGTGATGCGGCTGTCGACCATGTTGATGATCTTGCCGCGGCAGAGCTCTTTTGCGAACGAGCGGGCGAAGACAAAGGGAGCCCAGGCGTTTACCTGCATGTTCTCGTTGAAGCTCCCGAAATCGACCTCATCCATAGTCTCGCGCGGGAAGATCGAGGCGTTGTTGACGAGAATATCAAGCGAACCCGCGACCCCGACGGCTTTCTGAATAAGCGTGCCGTATTCTTCGGGACGGGCGAAGTCCGCCTGCACCATCCACGCGCGCACACCCTTTTCTTCAAGCTCGGCGACGAGATCAGCCGCCTCGTCGCGCGAGGTGTTGTAGTGGACGATGACGTTCGCCCCGGCGTCGGCGAGCGCGATGGCAGTCGCCCGTCCGATGCGCTTTGCCGCACCGGTGACAAGAGCCACTTTGTCTTTCAACTCGTAGATAGGCATGTGTTCTCCATATATAACTGGCTACTACTAGCTACTTTCTCCCAGTTTGATTATCTTTGCCGCCACAATAAAGTCGTTCTTCGATAGCCCGCCGATTTTGTGCGTCCAGAGCTCGATCTTTACCGTGCTGTAGGAGTTATAGATATCCGGGTGATGGTCTTCTTCGTTTGCGATCTCTGCGACTTTGTTTATGAAGCCGATCGCTTCGGGGAAGTCTTTGAACTTGTATTCCCGCTCTATCGAGTGTTCCTTCAATGTCCAGCCCGGAATTTCCTTTAGCAGGCTTTCGGCCTCCTGGGTTGTAAGCGTCGGGGCGCCGACTCGGCATGCCTCGCATTTTTGTTCGTTTAGTTGCATATATCCCCCTATTTGATCGCGCCGGTCAGATATTCGGGCGTTGCCTTCTTGCCTCGTTTGATCATATTGCGCGCCGCCTCGACTTTGTCCCAGACGTTGCACATCATCGCGCCGCGCACCTTTTCGTTCTTCAAATAATAGATTACCCCGGATTTGTTCTCTTCTTGCCAGTCGAGGAAGGTGTCGAGTCGGGAGTCGACTTCGCCGACTGCTTCAAAGCCAAAGTCGAAGAGGTCAGAGAAGAAGTAGGGCATATAGGTAAACGGCTGCAGTGCGCCCGCCATGTTGCGCCCGGCGTGCGTGCCCTGGCTCTGTGCGTTGTCCCAGTGCTCGACCCGGGTCTTCTGCCCGAGCGCCTTGTAGGGGAAATACGCGTTGTCGCCTGCGGCGTAGACATGGCGCTCGGAGGTCTGGAGGAACTCATCGACGTCGATCCCATTTTCGATCTTGAGCCCGCCCTTTTCGGCAAGCTCAGTCGATGGCCGAATGCCGATCCCTACGATCACGATATCAGACTCTATCACCTGCCCAGCCCCGGTGCGGGTGACGAACTTCTCGCCTCGTTTCTCGAATGCGACCGGAGCGTCCTCGGCGAGCACCTTGACTCCGCGCTCAATGTAGTCGGCCTGAATCGCCTGGGCGAGGCTCTCGGGGAGGACGCGCTGGAGCAGGTAGGGGTCCGGGAAGACCATCGTCACATCGAGCTTGTTTATCCGAAGCGCCGCCGCCATCTCCGAGCCGATGAACCCGCCGCCGATCACCACCGCCGACTTGCCTTCAGCGGCCATTGCGCGTGTCGCCTGGTAGTCGTCGAGCGTGCGGTAGTAGCAGATACCTTCTAGGTCGCCGCCGGGGATATCGAGCCTGCGCGGTGTTCCGCCGGTGGCGATCAGGAGTTTGTCGAAGCGGTAGACGCCGCCCCGGCTGTCGGCGATCAGTCGCTTACGAGGTTCGATAAGGGCGATCTCGACGCCAAAGAGCGTGTCGACGTTCGCTTCCATGAAGAACCCCTGGTCATGCACCGTGATCTCTTCGACCTTTTTCTGGCCGAACCATAGCTTCTTTGAAAGTGGCGGGCGGTCGTAGGGGTTGTGCGTCTCTTTTCCGATGAGGAATATCGACCCGTCTTCGTCGATCTCCCGGATCCCGTCGATCGCCATTGCGCCCGCGAGCCCTCCGCCGATGATTATGTAATCGTAAGGCTGTTCAGCCATCAGTGTGTCCTCCTGCTTAGGTTCTGGTATATTTACCCCGATTGCCGCGCGCCGTAACCGACGGTTGACCTTGCGCGCATGTCGTTGTAGTATGTGCATTATGGAATCGGGTTATATCGCAGGGTTCGACATAGGTGGGACGAAATCATCTGTTATTTTAGCAACGCGTACGGGCGAGCTCATAGATCGCGTTAGCGCGAGGACTGAAATCGAGCTTGGCCCGATGGCTACGCTCGCTCGATTGATCCGTGACACACGTTCTATTGTCGCCGCGCGTGGGCTTTCTGTCTCAGATATTGACGGCGTCGGCGTCTGCTGCGGGGGGCCGCTTGACTCTGCCTCCGGGGTGATCCTCGGCCCGGCGAACCTGCCGGGTTGGAACCCTGTGCCCGTGGTCGAGATAGTCGAGCGCGGACTCGGCCGTCCCGCAACTCTTCTAAACGACGCCGACGCAACCGCCCTGGCCGAATTTCTCTTTGGGGCGGGACGGGGCAAGCAGAACATCGTCTCGTTCACCTGGGGCACGGGTGTAGGGTCCGGGATAATCATCGGCGGCCGTCTCTATTCGGGAACAAGGGGACTTGCAGGCGAGATCGGCCACACGACCTACGTGCCTGGCGGGAGGCCCTGCGGCTGTGGCAAACGCGGCTGCATCGAGGCTTACGCATCGGGTTCATCAATCGTTCGGATCGCTACCGAGGGTGTCGCAGACGGTATTCAAACGGCTCTGTCGCGTCTGGACGAGATTGATGGCCTGGCAGTCTGTGAAGCTGCGAGGGCAGGGGACGAGTTTGCTATCGAAGTGCTAAAGGGCGCGGCACGGGCGATGGGCCGAGCGGTCTCGATCGCCGCGCACGCGTTTGACCCCGAGCTTATTACCCTCGGCACGATGGCTGTCCACGCGGGGGATCTGCTCTTACTCGAACTACTGAGAACAGTCGAAGAAGAAGTTTGGCCGGAGATTCGCGCGGGTCTTGAGATTGTGGCTACGCCGCTTGGGGACCGGACACAGGATTTGGCTGCGGTTGCGGCGGGGATGGCGAGACTTGGTGGGTTAGGGTAGCTTCTATTTGTTGTAGTACGCCCTTTGATTTGTGGAGCGCACCCTTCGAGAGCCTCAGGGTGATGGGTTGGCTTGGGTGAATGTGTGAGGGATTGTACCGCGACCACCAATCTCTCAACTATAGATCAACCTAAACCAATCACGTTGAGGCTCTCGAAACGTGCGCTCCACCCAAACCCTCGACACCCACCAATCTCCCCGAAGCTAACCCCCTGTCCCTGCTTCCCGAACTTGAACAGCGCGAACCCGTGAGGCGCGATGTCCACGGTCAGTCGGCCCAGGCTTCCTCCGGGGTGGATGCCGGCGTCCAGCCACTCGCCAATCTCGCTATGCTCCCATCGGGCTTCCGTTACCCAACCCGTGCAAGTAACAACAATGGGGTGCGTAGTTCAATAATTATCGTGCATCCGCTGGCATTTCTTTAGACCGATAGTCGGCCGCCGGTTCGATTCGATAGGCGTTGGACTCGGGCATGCCGAGATCGGTCGAGACTGGATACTCTTCGGCAAGCGATGGAAGAGTCCCTGTGTCGGCTTTTACTTCAACCAATTGTCCATGCCAGGGGGTCAGGTTGGGTAGTTTGGCGAGGGCGACCGGTTCGGTCGCATTGCTCGCCCGTGAAAGAAGCGTCGGCGCAAGCTGCGCGCTTGCGAGTCGGTACGACTCGGCGGTCTGGTAGACCAGGAGCAGGTTTGTGAGTCTTCGTCCGGGCCTGGATACGAACCGACCGCCAGCGTACATCGCGGTCGATGTGCCGCCGTCGAGGAGTATGGCCTGGGTGCATCCCAGACGCTGGACGATCTTCGCGAGCTTGCGCATGCTGACCGGAGTGTTCACCGACACCAGCACGATCTTGTTGGTGGCAGTGACGCCGACTGCGGTCTTCTTTGTCGCTGCAAAGAGCCTCGGGTCTTTGAACCCTTCGGCGCGGGGGTTCATCGAGATTCGTCCGTCCATAACTAGAGTAGGCCCCGCCTGCAGGACTGTTTCGTAGGGCGCGTTTTTGTATTCGCTTCTTTGCTTGCAGGGGATGACCTTTGCCTGGTTGTCTTTCGTGATGCAGAGCGCGGAGCCGACACACCCGGAGTGCACCCGGGTGCCGCAGATCTGGATATCACCAGTAGGAATAAGAGTGCGGGTGTCGAAAAACGTGCCTGTGATTGCTGCGGTCGGGCGCGTTCTTGAGACAATGGACGACGCAGGTTCGCTTGAGCCGCGGCCTCGTTTGCTGATAGCCACGGTTACTTTAACGTCTTTGTCGTTCAAATCCGCATACACGACATGGACCGGGGTCGAGTAGACGACCACCTTCTGGTAGACAACGCTTGACGTCGCGGAGGTTATCCGGGCGGAGCAAGCCACACACGCGATGGCCAAAAGAGTCAATGTTAACTTTTTCATTGTGACCACCTCCACGTTGAGCTGCACTCCATAGCAAATGGCGGTTCTGCCATTTACCTTTCCCTACATGATTAGACTGCTGCAGAGGTCGTACCGTTTCATTATTTTTGCCCAGCAGCGTTACTAGTTTTCACGAACAACCCGCCAAGTTACCAGTAGACGGGCATATCGCGTTCATACATGTAGTATTCGGCATTGGTGGGGCAATGTGTCCGGTGAGAATTGCTGGTTTTATTGGAAAACTGGCCGAAATGCGAGGGACATAAGAATTGTTGGCAGCGGTCAATCTCGATTTAGAGTGCGGCTTGCGAGAGCCGCTTTCACAAATCTCCACGCATGGCGATAATTTGGCGCTTGCGCGCCGCACTCCACATAAAGGCTGTATTTTTCTATTGACAGGTGTGTGCCTCTGTGTTATGTTAAGAAGTAGTGAACTAAGGAGACAGTTAGTTATGAGCAGAGTATCGCCGGAATTCGGTAAGCTTGTAAAGAGTTTTTTGCAGGGGCAGGGTTTGACGTTTCGGGCAGCGGGGCTGCAATCGAGCATCAGCGCGGCCTACTGGAAAGACATGTCCGATGGTCGCGTGCCTTCAGAAGAAGTCATCAAGCGTATGGCGCAGTCGTATGACGGCTTGAGCGAGGTTGAGCTTTTGATGTCGGCGGGATACGTTCCCAAGCCCGACCAAGTGGATTCGGCTACGGCTGTGGGGGTCATCCTTCGCTGCCAGACCGATCTTTCCGATGAGGCCAAACAGCAGATCATCGACTATGTAATGGGCAAGATGAGCAAAACCTCCAAGCGAGGTTAGTCTTGGCCGGTATATACTTCGAAACCGACGCGGAGCGCCTCGCGCACCAGGCATGGGAAACGCTGAAACTTGAGCCGCCGGTAGACCTCGATTACGTCGCCCAGAGGCTTGGTATTACGGTTGACAGGGTGGAGTTTCTGGAGGAGATCGATGGGTTCTATACCCGTCACCCCGAGGACAACACCCCGCTGGTCGCGATCAACTCAAGCTACCTGAAGCCGCTTGCCAGGCAGAGGTTTACGCTCGCCCACGAGATGGGCCACCACCTGCTCGGCCACTATCGCCCCGGTGTCTTCTGCGTTGACGGCGTTGGCACGCGCAAGAACAGGCTCGAACGTGCCTGCGACCGCTTCGCCGCGCTTCTTCTGATGCCCGAGGCGCTTGTGCGAGAGTGGTTTGAAGACCTGCGGGCAAACGAAGAGCACAGAGTGGCTATTATGGCCGAGCGCTTCGGGGTGTCGATCGCCGCGATGCGCGTCCGGCTCCGGGAGCTTGGGCTGCCGTACAGGAAATGGGACAAGCGGCGCGTGGGTCGATAGCCTGCTCAGTCGCATTTCTTCCTCCTTGACAAGTGTGAACAGTTGTTGTTTGCGCGTCACTGGTTATTCGCAATGCTTCGTATATTGCTCAGCTCCTTTGCTACTCCCGTGCCCGGGCAAGACGGGGCTCAGACTTGACCTCCAAGCTTGATAGTGCTATAATATTCCAGTCCAAAAGCAGACTTCGCGTGCTGTGAATCGGCCCAATGCCGGGCTTCACAAGAGCTTCATATATCACCCGGAGACTGCACACCAGGGAGCTATACAACAGTGTCAATTGACGAGACAGACATCATCGTAGGAACAGATGTTCCGATTTCGGAAGAACCTGAAAAAGTAGAACATCAATACGACGCCGATCAGATTACGGTGCTAAAGGGCCTTGAAGGCGTGCGCCGAAGGCCTGCTATGTACATCGGTGGCACTGGCTCGCAGGGGCTTCATCACCTGTTCTTCGAGGTAGTCGATAACAGTGTGGACGAAGCGCTCGCCGGCTACTGCACTGAGATCAATATTGTTATCCACCAGAACAAGAGCCTGTCCGTTTCCGATAACGGTCGAGGTATTCCTGTAGACATAAACAAGGATACCGGGCTTCCCGGCGTCACCGTCGCTATGACGATGCTTCACGCCGGTGGAAAGTTCGACGGCGGCGGCTATAAGTTCTCCGGAGGCCTGCACGGGATCGGGGTCTCGGCGGTCAACGCGCTTTCAGCGTGGCTTGAGGTAGAGGTCCGCCGCGATGGTAAGGTCCACTATCAGAGGTTCGAGCGCGGAGAGCCGACGACCGGCCTTGAGGTTAGAGGCGAGAGCGAAGACACCGGTACCAAGGTCAGCTGGCTCGCCGACGACGAGATCTTTGGAGAGATCGAATACCACCACGATATCATCGTCCAGAGGATCAAGCACCTTGCGTATCTCAACCCAAGGGTGAAGTTCATCCTGACGGATGAGACTACCGATGAGGTGCGGGAATACCACTATCAGGACGGTATCGTCGCCTTCGTTCAGGCCCTTAACAAGAACAAGGACCCGCTTCATAAGCCCGTCTATATCAGCCGCAAGCGCGACGACACCGAAGTCGAGGTCGCGATCCAGTATAACAACGGTTTCCAGGAGAGCACCTTCACGTTTGCGAACAACATCCATACAAGTGAAGGCGGAACCCACCTCTCAGGGTTCAAGACGGCGCTGACCAGGGTTATCAACGCGTATGCTCGAAAGTCCGGCACCTTAAAAGACAAGGATGTGAACCTTTCCGGCGACGACGTCCGTGAAGGTATGGCCGCCGTTATTGCGGTCAAGATCCTGAACCCTCAGTTTGAGTCGCAGACCAAGATCAGGCTGACGAACGCCGACCTCGATGGCATCGTCAACTCGATCGTGGGCGAGGGGCTTGCTGAGTTCCTTGAGGAGAACCCTCAGGTCGCAAAGAAGGTCATCGAGAAGTCTGTTACCGCTGCTCGCGCAAGAGAAGCGGCACGGCGTGCAAGTGAGCTCATCAAACGACAGAACGCGCTTGAGAACTCGGCGCTTCCCGGTAAGCTCGCCGACTGCACCGAGCGCGACGCCTCCAAGTGTGAGATTTACATCGTCGAGGGCGACTCCGCAGGCGGTTCGGCAAAGCAGGGACGCGACCGGCGCACACAGGCCATCCTTCCGCTTCGTGGAAAGATCCTGAACGTCGAGAAGACCAGAATCGACCGCGCGCTTGAGAACGAAGAGATCAAGGCGCTGATCACAGCGCTTGGCACCGGCATCTCAAACGGAGCGGTTTCCGACGCGGCAGGTGAGGACAGCGACGAAGAAACGACCAATGGCAACGGAAATGGCAACGGAAAGACCGCCTTCAATTTTGACATCAACCGACTTAGGTATGATCGAGTTATCATCATGACTGACGCCGATGTCGACGGCGACCACATCCGAACGCTTTTGCTTACGTTCTTCTTCAGGTATATGACGCCGCTCATTGAGCAGGGGCACATCTACATCGCCCAGCCGCCACTTTTCCGCATCCGCGCAGGCAAAGACAATCAGTACTACTGCCGAACGGAACGGGAGCGCGACGAGATTCTGAAGTCGCTGGGTCGGCGAAAAGACGTCATCGTGCAGCGGTTCAAAGGTCTTGGAGAAATGAACCCGGATCAGCTCCATGAAACCACGATGGACCCGACCAACCGCACCATCGCTCTGGTGACTCTGGAAGACGCGCTTGAAGCAGACGAGATCTTCACCGTCCTTATGGGCGACAAGGTCGAGCCTAGAAAAGCGTTCATTGAGGCCCATCAGGTGACCATCGACGACGTTGACTGGCATGCGTAGATTCAAGCTATTAGCTGTTAGCTTTTAGCTATTAGGATATGATAGGACCGTGTTCTGTAATGGGATGCGGTCCTTTTTGGTATGTGGGGTGGAGGGACAGTGAACAGGTATAGAGGATGCCCATCGGCCCTGAGGCTGGGTATGAACCTGGATCGCACAATCGGGTGCTCAGGAATAAGTTGGGGATAAAGACGAAATTGGCGACGGATGAAGCGGAGTTCAGTGCGCTTGTTCACGCGCAGACCGTATATGTTCGCGATGATATAGTTACAAGTGACACTGTTTTCACTGCGGGTCTCATCCGCCAGATGCACCGCGACTGGCTGGGTGGCATATATGAATGGGCTGGGGCCTATCGAACCGTCGATGTTTCCAAAGGTGGATTCACCTTTCCTCCAGCATATCTGATCCCTGACAACATGAACACGTTCGAGAGTGAATTGTTGAGCAGGCTCACTCCCTGTGAACCCAACGATGTGTCTGTCGTATGTAGTTCAGTAGCCCAGGTTCATGCGGAGTTACTTCTGATACATCCGTTCCGGGAAGGAAATGGCAGGTTGGCCAGGTGGATTGCTTGATCTGATGTTTGCTCAAGCCGGGTTGACGGTGCCGGACTATGGCTTTATCGGCAAGCGTGCGAAATCTACGCAGTCTCAGTATTTGGAAGCAGTGGTCAAAGGGTATTATCAGGACTATTCAGCCTTGGTAGTCTTCTTCGAGGAGGCTTTGGCGCGCGGATATGCGAGTTCCTTGGCTTTTGACAAAGAACGAGGTGACGCGCCCTCGAACACCGAGGATTGATAGGCGTTTCGGGCTATCATCCACGATAGTCGCTCGGGATCGCTCAGGTTCGGGTTTGTTTTGCGAAGTGAAGCCATATCATTCTCCTATACAATTATACCACGAATGCGTGGAGTTATGGAGAAATCCAAAAACGGGTAAACCTTTCGTCGTGCTTGATCGTTTATACCACTGAGGAGACAGACAAATTGCCGAAGGATGATGGAACTGTGCTGACTGGCGAAGATGAACTGCTTATATCGCGGTTTCGGGCCGGGGACGCTGAGGCTTTTGACCGGTTGATGGCGCTTCATATGGATCAAGTGTTTGGCCTGGCATGGAGCGTGATGCACAACCGGGAGGAGGCGCTTGACGCGGCACAGGAGGTGTTTATTAAGCTGCACCGGATGCTTCCGAAGTTCGACTGCGGAGGGAACCTGTCGGCGTGGCTCTATCGGGTCTGTCTCAACCACTGTATCGACGTCAAACGAAGGTCGAGCAGCAGCGAACTGGAGCTTACTGAGGACGAATGGGACCGGTTGCAGGGCGGCGACGAAGGGGATCCGTCGTGGAACCTGGGCAATCGGGAACTGCGCGACGCGATCAGATCGGCGGTCGACGAGCTTCCAGAGCGGCAACGGTTCGCGTTTATCCTGAGGCACTACCAGTTCCTGTCGCTGATCGAGATTGCGGAGACGATGGGGTGTTCGGTCGGGGCTGTGAAGTCACACCTCTCCCGCGCTACCTCCCACCTTCGCAGCACGCTTGCAGGTTACGTCGAGCTTGTGGTTAGGGAGGTCCAATAATATGAAGGAATGCAGAAAGATATCTGACCTTCTCGGCGCGTACGTCTACGGCGATCTTGCGCTCGACGAGATGCGTCGGGTGCGCACACACGCCGACACATGCGACGCCTGCCGAATCGAGGTCGAGGCGCTCAGAAGGACTGTTGCGCTCGTCCCAAGCGATCTCCCCAAGCTCACCGACGAAGAACGCCTGCGGGTCACGTGGGCCGTCAAGGGCGCTGTTCGGGCAAAGAGTGAGGCAAGTCGGCTTCGGGTCTTTGCGTTTGCCGCGATCAAGGGGTTTGCAATCGTTATGGTTGTTGGCTCAGCTTTTGGTTTCGGCGCGCTTTACGGGGTGCGGGCGAAGCCTGCGAAGGTGATAGTCAAATACGTCCCCGAGAGGTCGCAGAAGCATGTGGCCGCCAGTGATGTCAGCATTCCCTCAGAGCCAAAGACGCTCTACGCGGCCGACCCGTTCCGCCGCCCATACGGTGTGGAGACCTCTCGCAGCGGCTCGGGTGTAGTTCGTCGGCACGAGGAAGAAGAGCCGGATGCCAACGCCTCAGTTCCAGGAGTGCAGATGGCCGAGTCTTCGCCGGTCGGAAATATCATAGAGAACCAATCCGCTCCCGAAGCGCAGGAGACGACTGCGATTGATCCCGTGTGGCCTGCGCTTCCCGAAGAGCCGCAAGGGGAGGGGACTGGAGAATAAGTGGCAACCGTCACACTGACCGATGAGGACATCCTGCGCCTCAAGGTAATCGCAATGGATCGCGACCCGGTCGAAGCCCTCGCATTCATCAAAGAGCGGCTGATCCCTGAGATCGAAAAGCAGGAGCAGGGTTTTATGAAGAGCCACCTCGACGGCGGCAAGGGGTCGATGCTGTGAGCTTCCAAAGACTAATGAGCATAACCAGGCGGGAAGACGATGCCTATGTGTCGCTTTGTCCTGAACTGGATATTGCCAGTCAGGGCGCGACCGTTGAAGATGCACTTGCTAACTTGAAGGAAGCTTTGGAGCTTTTCTTCGAGACGGCGTCACCAGAGGAAGTGTCACAGAGGTCGTGTGGCGAGGTTTACATCACTCAGTTGTCGGTTGGGTAGGTGTCGCATCCAACTTCTTCAGACTCTTCAGATACGGTTCCCAATCGCCGGGGCCGGTCGAACGATGTTCCACGACGGCCTCTATAG
>JBBRAE010000046.1:0-19119 GCA_038207085.1 Armatimonadota bacterium | reverse complement strand
AAGGACTGCGATCGCACACACCAAATCCCCATTCTATACCCAAACACGCTCAATGCACCCCGCCAAACACCCTTCCATCTCTGCTCGGCACACATCGACCGACGAATTCTCCCCAAAACTCAGCTAAAAACGATGCTCCTGACCTGGCAATACTTGCAATTGACAAACAAGCACACACTATGTATACTCCAGATGTGCACCATGCGAAATGGTGTGTCTCAAGCTGGAGTGCTCGTGTCTACTGTCGACAATGCAGTGGTGGATCGTAGCAGAACAGTGCGCGAAGGGGGACCCCAATAAAATGGTAATTGATGCTGCGATTGAGCTGATCTCGACTACCAAGGTCATGTTAGTCGACGGTGAGACTATGTTCAGAGAAAGCGCTGCCCGCGTGCTCTCTGAACAGCCTGATATCGATATAGTCGCTGACGTTGGCTGCGTTCAGACCGCGAGGCAGATGGTTTCGGAAAACGACATAAGTATGGTCGTTGTGGCGATAGCGCCAGACGACGATTCTGGTATACAGTTGGTAAGCGACCTCAAGAAGTCCTCTCCTGAGACGAAAGTCGTGGTAATCTCCCCATCAGAAGACGAGCTCATGCTTATCTACGCCATCAAGTCTGGTGCTGATGGCTATATCGTCAAGACCAGGTCCCTTGCTCACCTCCTGCGAACTATCCGGGCCGTAATAGATGGCGAGGTTGTCTACGACCAGCGCGTATGCTGTTCTGCTCTCAAGCTTCTGGTTGATGATGGAATGCCGGGCATGGTAGATGACAGCCAGGCGGTCGAGGGGCGTAAGGACCTGTCCAGGCGGGAGTCTCAGGTGCTCGAGCTACTGGTGAAGGGGCTGACAAACAAAGAGATTGGCGACCAGCTTTGTGTGTCTGTAAGCACTGTGAAGACCCACGTGGGAAATATCTTCCGGCACCTGAAAGTGTCATCCCGGTGCGAGTTGATGCCGAGATACAATGATCTCGCTGAGGCTATCAACCGGTCCCGATGGGGTGTGGGATAGCTCAGCACCTCACCTGCGGTCGCTCTTGCCGCAGAAGCATCCAATTTGGGTGCTAGTCCAGGCTTGGCAGCCGGTATCACTGATCTCAGTCATAATAAATCGGCCATAATTGGCACCTTGTCATATATCACTTTGTGAATATTACCGTGTATACTGCAAGTGTGTGAATGTGAGCAAGCATAGGATCCTTCGGCATACTGGTACAATTCACACAATGCAAACTGAAGCCTTGCTTCAGTCTGCGGGCAAGACCCAGAATAAAGGCAATAACTGCGGCGGACCAGGGGCTAGGTCAACGCTACGGAGCAGGTAACAATAAAAGCCCCATTCACTACGCATTAACGGAACGGAGGAAAACAGTTTTGAAAAGAATGGTTGTCTTACTCGCTCTGCTCGTGGTTGCGTGCGCAGCGCACGCCGATGTTCCTGTTTGGGATACATCAACATTGACTGCTATCGGAACCGCTGATTCACTTCAGGTAACGCCTCACTGCACCCAGATCACCGGTGGTTACGCCTACTCCTACGATCTGACCAACCTCGGGTCGCGTGGGTCCGTGTACGGCTTTACTCTGGTGTTCTCGGCAGATGTTCCGGTGTCGGAGTTGACCTACATTGTCGCTCCGTCCAACTGGACGTTTGTTGTGCGAACCACCAACGGAGACAACAAGATCGGATGGAGCTTGGGCCCTAGCGCTACGTCAGTTGACCGAATCGCCGTCGGCCAGACAAAGACCTTCGGGTTTACCTCGGTCTACGGCCCGTCACCGGTGCAGAATGTGAATGTGTCTTCGCAGGGCACCTACTATGGTTTCAGTGGAAACACCTACGGCCCGGCGGCTCCTGAGCCTGGAACTCTTGCCGCGCTTTTCGCCGGCATCGCTGGTATTGGCCTGCCGATGATTCGGCGAAGAAAGTAAGTTTGTAACCATCGAGACTGGCCCGCGGAGGTATGCTCGTTTCCGACAGCGCTGACGTGTCGTTGTGAAGGGGGAATTAGATGTTAGGTGAAAGAGACAACCGTTTATACCGATGCTTAACACTGCGCGCAGCGCTGGTCGCGTTGGCGGTAACGTTGCTCACACTAGCAGTCGCAAGGAATGGCTACTGTGACACGTGGGCTCCGAATACTTGGTTGGGCGCAAATCTATACTCCAGAATAAACGAAAATACTATTGATACGAGCAGATGGTTGTCTCTGGGTGCTAAATATACTCAAGTGGGCTCAGGGTATGATTACCGATACTGTCTGTATATGCCAACAGACTTTTACGCCGGGCAGGACATCCGGCCGCTTCACTCGTTCAGCATGACGTTTAACGGTCTGCTGAATTTTAGTGGCTGGACGATTAGTGATCAGGTCACGAGGTTTGAACCCATAGATCTGAAACAGCCATTCAATAGTTCGAGTACCAACCCAGTCGCTGTATACACATGGCGTCATGAAGAGTGGGACTCCAAAAAACTTACTACTCTTGGACATCCAGTAAGGGATGAGATATGGTGGACAAACACAGTGTTGAACGCTGATGGTGTTGCCCAATCCACTGGCAATCCGGGGCTGCGTCCAGGGACTGCTGTTGAGTTTAGCTACATCAGTAATCTCTCTCCGGATATCTTCAATCAGTATGTTATCGATGCATCAATGAGTCTATCCGGACACACCTATGGGCCTGAGATAGTAGCAAATGGACACAATATCAACGGTGCTGACACCGTGGTGCCTGAATTGCCTACTTGGCTATCATCGACTGGAATACTTGGACTTGTCCGGTTGCTGGGGCCGTGTGTTTTGCGAAAGCGGCGGACAGCCTAACTTACACGAACTTTGAATTGAGTCTACGTGCTCAATGTTCTAATCCAAACCCATAACACAAGTAAAGGAGGAAATAGATTAATGAATAGGATTGTTGTAAGTATCGCAGCGGTCGTTCTAGTTGCTCTTTCGTGTGTTGCCTTTGCCGCGCCTGCGGGATGGGTAGCAACGACGATGTACGCAGCAGGGTCAACTGGAACTCTCAGTATCACGCCTGACTGCGTGGCAGACGGGGGGGGGTACATCTACTCATACACCCTCGCAAACGACACTCAGCGCGACAGCATTGTCGGGTTCAGTCTGACATTTGCGAATGAAACGCCAGTTACTGGCTTCACCGCCATCACCGATCCCACTGGTTGGTCGCACAGCGTGTGGGCCGGCGAAGAGAACATGATCTGGTGGGTCGCCCAGGGTGAGGGCAGCGCTCTGCGACCGGTCTCGGTTGGCGGCACACCCATTATCGTGTCCTTCCGCAGCACCCTCGCTCCCGACACGTCCAAGACTGCCTTTGCATCTTCGCAGGACAGCTATGGATACAGTGGCCAGACGTTCGGTCCTTCCCCTGTTCCTGAGCCTGCTAGCGTTTTGGCGCTCGCAACGGGTCTTATGGGACTTGTTGGACTGAAGCTTAGACGCAAATAGATTATCAGAAGACGTGACAGGGCTGTCCGTTCACTCGAGCAGCCCTTTTTTGTGTACGTCAGAAGTTCCTGCGCCTAATGGGTGCAAGTCCCCTGTGGGCCGTGGTGGAACGCGGAGCATCTCATTGTGCGCCTGCCAACTACCTCACCTACTAGTTTCTGCTTGCTGATTTGCGGCATGACAATTGTCGGCGAAACCCAACTCTGACCGACCCCGGCTATACCCCTGCTTTCGGCTCTTGGACTTGCTAGTTGCGTCTCCTTGGATAAAATACCATTGGCTCTACCCAATGGGTATGACAACAAGAACTGAGGTGACCGCTATGCCAATAATCACAATCTCCACTATAGCGATGCTGGCATCGCCGCTTTTAGTAGGTATGATCGGACGCGGTGGCTCGGCAGATAAAGCGGCAGAGTCCCAGCGCAAGCTGAAGAACATGCCTCCGTTGATAGGCGGGCCTGAGAGTTGGATGAACACCGGCGGGAAGTCCCTTGATGCGAGGACAGGTGTTGTCTATCTGATAGACTTCTGGGACTATACATGCGTCAACTGCATAAGGACGCTTCCCTACGTCCGAGAGTGGCACGACCGTTACAAAGACAAGGGTCTGGTGGTCGTAGGCATCCACACACCTGAGTTCGGCTTCGCGAAAAAGCACGAAGTTGTACAGGAGGCTGTGGATATGTTTGCTATAGATTATCCTGTATTGTTAGACCCGGACTATGAAAACTGGAACGTCTATGCCAACCGCTACTGGCCGCACAAGTTCCTGGTCGGGCCAGACGGCAAGATTATCTATGATCACGCCGGAGAGGGCGCTTACGGAGAAACTGAGGCGATGATCCAGCAGGCGCTTCGGGAGATCAACCCCACAGTCAAACTGCCGAAGCCTATGACTCCCGCGACAGGGGCCAACAAACCGGGTGCGGTCTGCTACCCCATGACCCCTGAACTTTACGTTGGCTATCGGCGAGGCAACATGGGCAGCCCGGAGGGCTATCGCGACGACGAGATCGTCGACTACACCGACCCCGGTGGCCACATCGACGGCAAAATCTACGCAAGCGGGCTATTCTACAACGATGCCGAGTGCCTGAGACACGCGGACAAGACCGTGCAACCCGAGGACTATATCGCCATCCGCTACCACGCGCTCGACGTAAACGCCGTGATGCGTCCCGAAGGCGGCGAGTATGAGGTGATCGTAACTCAGGACGGCCACCCGATCGACCCCGCCGACGCAGGCCCGGATGTGTTCCTGGCCGAGGGGCAGAGTCGCATAACCGTAGACCAGCCTCGGATGTACAAGATCGTCGAGAACCGCGAGTTTGGAACCCACGAGTTGAAGCTCTCTTCCAACTCGGATTCCTTCGCCATATATGCCTTTACATTCGGTTCTTGCGAAGAAGCTGACTGATTACTCTTCTATACTATTGAACTCCGCGCAAACATCTGGTACCATACGATGTGGGGCTTGCCCAGGCTTGCCCCACATTCTTATTACATCGGGGGAGATATGAAAACAAAGCTCCTATTCTTTTTCGTACTTGCGGCGCTCGTAGGCGTCGGAATGGCGCTTAACCGGCAGACCAGCACTGACGAGGGCGAAGAATCGCACGCCAAGGACCAGAAGCAGGAACAGGCGCAGAAGCCGAAAGCGGTTCCGTCGGCAAGCTTTGAGCCCGGCAGCATAGTGACAGTTTCGACCAAGTGGGGCGATATCAAGTTTGTCCTCTTTGAGAAGGACGTGCCTACGACCACCAAGAACTTCATTCAGCTCGCCAACCGAAAGTTCTACAACGGACTGAAGTTCCACCGAGTTGAGGAGATTGTGATCCAGGGCGGCGACCCCAAGGGTGACGGCACCGGTGGTTCGGAGAAGACGATCCCGCTTGAGATCAAGTCAGGCCTTGGGTTTGATCAGGTATATATGGTCGGAATGGCGAGGACCAACGATCCCAACAGCGCTACGAGCCAGTTCTTCATCAACAAGTATCCGTATCCGGACTGGACCGGCAGTTACGCCTCATTTGGCCGGGTGTTTGCAGGTCAGAAAGTCGTCGACGCCATTATGCCCGGCGACGTTATGAAGACTGTGTCAGTATCCAAGCCGACTGCAAAAGACCTTGAGCAGATCAAGAAGCTAAAGTGGTAGTTGATTATATCAGCGCTTTATCACACGAGGTAGAAATATGAAATTGGTCAGTAAGTGTGTTGTTTTCGCAATGGCTTTTGCCGTGGCAGCGTCCGCAGCCACAGCGGCTAAGCCGAAAGCCAAACCGGCTAAGGAGAAGAAACCAGTGCAAGAGAAACTAGCGGTTGAGCATATCGCTGTAGTCGAGACAAACAAGGGAACGTTCAAGATCAGCCTTTACGAAAAGGACGCCCCTATTACGAGCAAGAACTTCATCGAGCTTGCCAACAAGAAGTTTTACGATGGCCTGAAGTTTCACAGGGTTGTGCCTGGGTTTGTCATCCAGGGTGGGGACCCGAGAGGCGACGGCACAGGGGGTTCCGAGAAGACGATCCCGCTTGAGGTGAGCCCCAAGCTGAAGCATGACGCCGCAGGGGTGGTTGCGATGGCCAGGACCAACGATCCCAACAGTGCGACAAGCCAGTTCTATGTAACACTGGACGCCACTCCGTTTCTTGACATGCAGTACGCCGTGTTCGGTCGAGTGACCGAGGGGCTCGACGTAGTCAAGAAGATCGAGATGGGCGACGTAATGAAAACCGTCCGCATCGTTGCAACCGAGAAGCCGGCAGAAAAGCCCGCCAAATAGTTACAGTCAGAGTTATGCAGCCGTGAGTCCTGACATGGGGCTCACGGCTGCATATTTTCAAGTAGTCGCCGAATGGCGCTTCGCGGCTCCTGAAGAACCGCGCAGGAGGGGCAGGGGACTCTATCTTCGGTGGCGAAGAGCATTATAGAACGCAGGGCGCTCTGTTCAATTCTTGGGCAGTCTGCTCTGTTATGAAAGACGTTGGTAGCGCGCTCTGTCCAAGCGTCTTCAAAGAATCCACCCGCATTGAGAGTCCGGGCTATCGACAAGAATAGGTTTATATCGAGTTTGAGCGTTCCCCATCCGTCTTTTCCACCGTCAAAACGCGTGGCCGCGAGGTTGGCCGAGTAGACCCACCTAACCCCGCAGCAGCTCTTCAGGGCTTGTGCGTAGACACGAGCAGTTGCCCCGAGGTTGAAGATGTCATCGATCAATAGCACAGTGTCCGGAAGTTTCCTGGGCAGGATGAACAGATCCTGGGTCACGTAGTGGATTCTCTGGCGGAGCATATCAGTGCCTGAGAACCGATCGATCATCCTCATAGGTTTGCGTGGTTCGGTCCGAAAGAAGACGTCGCTTGCCTGGGCGGCCCCAAGCGCCTGCGCGACCATCGTCGCAAGCAGAGAATGCGGCCTACCCTCATCGACACGTGTTTCCCCCGATGACAGCACCCTGACCACAGCCTCCGGCGACCACCTCTTTGCCGCACCTGCGACCAATTCCGCATAGGCTCGCGTAATCTCCCCGACACCGGGAACCTCAAGCGCGTCTACGCCGGGCGTCTTGAAGCACTTGACGATCCGGCTCTGAAGGTCGAGGTTGTCGCCCCTTGTCCAGAACGACCCGAGCGCGACGATACCGTCGTAGCTTTTCTGTTCGGCAAGCGCCCGTGCGTCAATAATCGTCCGAAGCGGCACAGGCACAGTCCTACGCTGAGTGTTATCCATAGCGAGAATATAGCACCAAGTGTTACCGATCTGCAAGAAGTTAGCAAGTATCCGTAAAATATTTCATCAAAAGTGTTTACAACGACCGCCCAAGCTGCTATACTATCAATGTCGACGCGGGGTGGAGCAGTCCGGTAGCTCGTCGGGCTCATAACCCGAAGGTCAGAGGTTCAAATCCTCTCCCCGCTCCCACTTAGAGAAGCCGATCCGAAAGGGTCGGCTTTTCGTTCATTACTGACATGGGCCGCTTGGCCGCCAAGTCTTGGTGAAAGGCTCGTCAGCACCGACGGCCGTCAACGGGGGCATCAGAAACTGCTGCAGGGACAGGCACGTTTCCGCAAAAGTCAGCGGAGACTTCACGGCGGTCTTCTTCTTGAATGCTTTCCACTGCGCTTCTCGTTCGCCACTTCCATAATAACGCTCTGTGAGCGCTGTAGGAATGTCCTTTGGCAGTTCCGTCTGCCTTCGTGCAAAAGTAGTTCTGAGCGCCTCGCAAAGCGTCGAGCCTTGAAACTCAAACTTGCTGGCAAGGTGATGAATATCCGAAAAGTCCTTCAGCCTGCTGTTGACCATGCCAAGCATCACCATAGCCTGGACCTTTTCGGCTATGACTGTTTCCATAGGATAAGCCAGCATCACGGCTGACGGGAATCCGAGAATGCTCGGGCACTGGACTTCCACGGCTTTGGGAGTGATTACGTCGCCAAAACCGACATCAATCTGAACGTTTGCCTTTGCGACACCGAGAAGGGTGATTAGATTGACCCGCACTCCCGTATATTCCTCGTCCTCGTTTATCTCCGTAGCTTTGAGAGTGTTTCTGTCGAATACCAGACCATCGTCTTCCACGTCCATATTGCAGACATGGCGAAACAGCTCCTCCAGTTGGCTCACGGAGTTGTTGCCCCACACGAGGAGATCAATATCTCTTGTTGATCTGTAGGGGGCTTCCGACCAAATAGCAAATAGTGTTGCACCCTTCAGTGCGAAGCCACTGCTGTATTCGGACTTGCTCAGGCGGTAAAGGAATCTTTCGGCGGCGTAACGATCCAGGAATAGCTGAAAGTCCTCACCCTTATCCTTGGCGATGTTCAGAAGGCGCTGGCGTACGGAGCCGGGCAGATTCTTTATCTCTTTGTCGCTCATACAAGCGACTCCAAGTACGGACGCATTATCCTCGCCACTCGGCAAGCCTCTGCTGCTTCCCAGAGGTGATCCATCGTGGCTCTACGCTGTTTCCAGCAGTCC
This sequence comes from Armatimonadota bacterium, assembly GCA_038207085.1. Classification (GTDB taxonomy): domain Bacteria; phylum Armatimonadota; class UBA5829; order UBA5829; family DTLH01; genus JBBRAE01. Next base: position 10,659 of record JBBRAE010000046.1, on the reverse strand, counting down.
CGGAGCGCTTCAAGAGCTACGTCCTGGCCTATCTTGTTGCGGTATTTGAAGCAGTCGGCGACGGTTTTAGCTGGGTTATAGACACGAACGTTCACACCTTCGATTGTGTGTTCTTCGATTCCGTATTCCAGAGCTTTTCCTGAAAATCGCACGAGCTGGACGAGTGGTGTGTCAAGTTCCGGTAGCCATGCCTTTCGATCTATTGCCATCCAGACTCTGGAAGGATTCTGTGTTGTCAGTCCGTGGAATCTGAGCGCAGAGAGAAGGCACACTATTCCTTTAGAAACTCTCTTTGATGCTTCTGCGAGGCTGTGATGCTCGGTCGTATCCAGTCCAGGCAGAATGTATATGCCTCGACTGACACGCTCGATTAGACCTTCTCGAAGAAGTGTGGCCAGATAATCTCTGCGGATGCCCAAGGCTGTCAAGTCCCTGGTGCGCACAAGTCCCTTTGTTTTGATTATCTCAAGCGCCTGCTCTGTTCTTTCAGATTTCACTGGATTTCCCCGTGTACAAAACGTAGGCACATGTTGATAAGTGCCTATGAATTGTACAGGCTCGCAGGATCACTGTCAAGCAATCCGTACTATCGAAACAGCCTATGACCACATACGGCCACTACCGTTTTCTGCCGTTCCGCATCAGCAGGCATCTACCGTAATCAGAAAAAGGGCGGACACATTGGTCCGCCCCTACACGAAAGCCCTAACTCGCCCGTACACCAAAAAGGCGTCGGGGATATTCTCCCAGACGCCTGATATATTTTACTTAGTTGATGGGTCTACCAGCGGCTTCTGCCGCCACCGCCACCACCACCGTAGCCACCGCCACCACCACCGCCGCTTCGGCCACCACCGCCGCCACCGTAGCCGCCACGACCACCGCCGCCACCGCTTCGTCCGCCGCCTTCAGTCTTCGGGCGAGCTTCGTTGACGGTGAGGGGTCTGCCGCCTACGTCGCGACCGTTGGTCGATTCGATGGCTGCTGCGACGTTCTCCTCAGGGATCTCAACGAACCCGAAACCCTTGTCGCCGATGATTCGCACGTCGGCGATCGGTCCGAACTCGTTGAAGATGCCGCGAAGATCGTCTTCGGTGGTGTTGTAGGGCATATTGCCTACATAAAGAGATTTGTTAGCCAATTGCTTGCCTTCTTTCTGGGACCCAGTCCCGGGTGCTCAACGGGCGCACGCGAAATTACCGCGTCGGGATTCGATCGGTCGGGGAAGGCAACGCAATCCACGCCAGACTCTTACCGATTCGCTCGTTGATTCGTAAGTAACTCAGTGTACATTGGTAATATTCCAATGGCAAGCATGTTTTTCACATATAGCCACGATGCCTAAACATGCGAGCATGCAAGGATGTGGAAATATCCGGGTAAAAACATATTACGGAGAGTTCACCTCTCCAAATCGCCGGCTGAGTCTCTCAGCCGCACTGGTGAAGGCCTGAAAATGAACACAAGAAGAGTTCTTCTTATAATATTAGTCGCCGCTGCGATGGGAGCGCTTCTGATCGCAGGCACAGCATTTGCCTATGTAGGCGTGTCAATTGGAGCCGGAAGCTGGGGCCACGGTGGAGGGGGAGGCGTGTCGATTGGCGTCGGATCCGGATACGGTCACGGCTACTATGGGCGAGGTTACTACGGCCGTGGGGGCTATGGAAATCGCTACTACGGAGGCTATCCGAATGTAGTCATCGTCCAACCATACCCGATGTACAGACCGTATTATCCTAACCATCCTTACTATAGAGGATACTACTATCCGAGGCAGTCCTATCAGTACAACCAGCCGAGGTTTGGTCCGCTTCCGGGGTACCAGTACGGCCCAAGGCGGTAACAGAAACTTGCCTTTGTTCACAGCCAGGGCTTGACGAGCAGGCATAGTGAAGCTAAACTCAATACAGTGATGTCAGAAAATGACAGTCCGACAGCAGCCAAAGGCTGCGAAAGGGCTGGCGCTATGCGCCACCGGTGTGTGGGGTGAGGCTTTGGTACGTCTGAAATGTTGTTGCAGAGGCTTTACGCTTGCCGAGCTGCTTTTGGTTATTGGTATTATTGCGCTTCTTGCCGCGATACTCTTTCCTGTGATCGTGAGCTCGAAGCGTCAAGCGAATCTTGTGAAGTGTGCTTCGAATCTAAAGCAGCTCGGCATAGCGTTTCAGATGTACTTGGACGATTGGAACAGGGTTTATCCTTCGCCCGGTGGTAAGCTCGGCGATTACAACGCATGGAACCAGTCCGGCAACGGGGGGCTCGTGAGATACGTCAGAAGCAAAGGTGGGGTGGGGAGTGTCTGGTGCTGCCCGGATCTGCATCGGTGGGACGGAAGATACGCCGCCCGCACTTATTCCATGAACTCCTATATCAGAGGCGGCGGGTTTCACGACAAGTCCTATAATATTACCTTGAGAAATCTTTCGGGGTCCTGGCACTTGTTTGGCTGCCCGGAGGGGCTCATCGAGATTCCAAAGAAGACTATTTTGCTGTATGAAGGGGCTACCCCAGACAGCTTCTACAGCTATCCCGGAGACTACATCTACAGATGCGGCGACTGGACATGCGTGCGGGGCTGGTCGAAGCACGAACATATGCCCAACGCCGAGTTTCCCTGGCACGACCGGCGGAACAACTATCTCTACTGTGATGGGCACGTCGCCCCCTCAGCGCCTACCCGCTATCAAGGACGCGAACTCCCCGCTTACGCCGACCGCTATCCCTGGTACGTCTCCAAGTACAACGCTCGGATGGCCAACCCAACGTACTAACTTTCATCATTCACGGGCTCAAAAACTCCCAACCAATAACTATTGTGCCAAAATGGGTATTATGCTATGATTGTGGCAACTAGGCACTGGGCTGTATATATGCTTGGTCGGGGGTGTGAACAATGGGAGATATTCTCCAAAGGGTCAAAAGAATAATACTGTCCACTATCAGTTTCGGCCTGATCAAGTACGAGAATCCCGCCGTCATCGGTCCTTATGTGATCGAAAGCATGAAGCAGAAGCTCGCCGATCTCAAAACGTCAGCGGTCCCGGTGATCGCGAACCAGTACAGGATCGAGCGGATGCTTGAGGCGGAGGAGAAGAAACTCGCGCAGCTTGACGGCGACGCCCGCGCGGCTGTCACCCAGAACGAAGATGAGCTTGCGGGGAACCTTTTGCTTCAGATGGAGTCCTGTCAGGCCCGTGTCGACGACCTGAAAACCCAGCTTGAGGCTGCAAGGCTGCACGCCGCCGAGGCCAAAGGTCAGATCGAGATGTTTCAGGACGAGCTGAAAGAGGCTGCCGATCGCGCTCGAAACGCTCAGATGCGCTATCAGCTCGCGACAATGCGCGCACAGGTGCAGAAGTTCGCCATGTCGCCGTCGCTAGACGAGGACATGAAGGCGCTTGAGCGACTTGAGGAGCGCGCAGACCATGCCTACGCCGAGAGTCAGGCGATTGGTGACATCGCGCAGCTCGGCGACGAGCAAAAGCTTCATCAGGTGCGTCAGGCGGCGCGTCAGGCCAGGGCAAACCAAGCGCTGTCCGAGCTAAAGGCCGAGATGGGGCTATCTGACACAGAAAAACGGTTCAAAAAGCTCTCCGCGGAGATCGGAAACGGCCACGTGGCCGAATCGACCGAAGAAGTCGCGCAAGAGCAGCAGGTTCAGCAGGGAAACGCCGGAGACAAGTCGTCCGGTGAGACAACCGAGCAGTAATTGCGCCCGGACGTGGTTCATTCCTCTGAGGGGAGGATAATAAAATGTCGGTAACTGATTTGCTGCAATGGTGGAACCTGATCTACGCGCTTCCGCTTGCGCTCTCGGTGCTGTGGATTGTCTCTACAGCGCTCGCCGGGGGCCACGGACACGGGCAGGGTCACGCGCACGGACATGGTGGGGGACACTCCGTGAGCCACGCTCTGCACCACGCGGGGGATCGCATCCACGCCCAATTGCACGCCCATGCCCACACTTCAGTAGCACACGACGGCGCGCATGCGCACGCCTCACATGCCTCACACGATGGGCACGCGCAACATCACGATGGTGAGTCGTCGAGCGGCGCGAGCAAGTTTATGATGGTCCTCGGCCTTGACGAAGCACCGCTCAGCCTTATGGTCGCAATGTTCCTGCTGTGCTGGGGGTCGTTTGGTCTGCTTGCCAACAAGCTCTTCGGGGTGCTTCACTATCCGTCGCTTTTCATCTGGCCTTCGATGGCTGTCGCGTTTGTCGTAAGTGCGACGGTGACGCGGGCGATTGCGGAGATCGTCGGACGGATTATGCCCCGGGACGAGACCTTTGGGGTTTCACTACTGGAACTCGTCGGCTCGCTTGGACGAAGCGTCTTCACAGTAAGCGAGACCACCGGGACGATCGATATCAAAGACCATTCCGGCACTGTCCACCGCGTCCAGGCCAAGAGCGAGGACGCCAATGAGAGCATCGCCGCCGGGACTGAGGTGATTGTCGTCGACTACGACGACGAAGACAAGCGCTTTATCGTCCGAAAAAGCGATATTTGAGGGGATAACATGTCTTACCACTACCTTCTCAACTGGTGGAACCTGATATACACGCTTCCGCTGGCTGTATCGGTGCTTTGGATTCTGATAAGCGTCGTCGGTGGGATGCAGGAGAGCTCGGGGGACGACCTCGGTGACGGGGCCGACTCAGACGCTGACCTCGGCGACGGACACGGGATGAGCAGGTTTCTTGCCTTTGTAGGCGCGGGAGATGTTTCTATATCCATGCTCGTCGGCTTGCTGATGCTTACATGGGGCTCGATTGGTATGCTCATCAACCGTGTTATGGGGATTCTCGACCATCCGAGCGCGCTTATCCTGCCATCGATACTCATTACGCTTGTCGCGAGTTTCACTGTGACTCGCGCCGTGGCTGAGATCGTCGGGCGGATCACCCCAAGGGATGAGACTTTCGGCGTCGAGCGCCGCCAACTCGTTGGACTTCTCGGTCATACCGTGTATCAAGCCACCGAGAAGTCCGGCACCATCAACGTCCGGGACCAGTACGGCACCGTGCATCGGGTCCAGGCGAAAGTTCAGGAGGGGGAAAGTGTGATCGCACCGGGTACGGACGTGGTGGTGATCGATTACGACGAAGACGAGAAGCGCTTTGTAGTCCGGAAAAGTGATCTGTTATAACGAAAGGAGTTGTGATAAAGATTCTCGCAGCGCAAAGCCCGCGCTACTGCCGTCTTTACCACAACGGGAATCAAAATGGCACAAACCGCCATTTTCGAAAGGAGCAAATGATGGGGTTTGCATTAATGACTCTGCTTGGACTGGCGATGGTGATCGGTCCGTGGTTCTTCCCGGACATGAGCACAGTCGGACAGTTCGTATTCTTGATAATCGGCGCAATCACGACCGCGATTGGAATGATCTTCTTGATCATCACGACGCTTTACCAGAAGGCGTCGGCTGAAGAGGCGCTCGTCCGCACAGGTGCGGGCGGCAGCAAGGTGATAATCGACGGCGGTATCGTCGTCTGGCCGGTTTTGCACAGGATGACTCGGGTATCGCTTAGAGTGATCAAGCTCACATGTGTCCGTGAAGGGCCCGATGCGCTTATCACTCGGGACTACTTGCGCGCGGATGTTCACTCAGAGTTCTATATGAGGGTAGGGGCGACACCGGAGCAGGTGCTGAACGCGGCGAGGTCGTTTGGCGACCAGTCCGGCACCGAGGACGCGATCGACAACAAGGTCGGTGAAAAACTGACCTCCGCGCTTCGTTCGGTTGCGGCAAAGCATGAGCTTGCCGAGCTGCACAGCGATCGCGAGAGCTTCGCAAGCTCGGTCCAGGAGCAAGTCGCAAAGGAAATCGAGCCAAACGGTCTTATACTTGAAACCGTGACGATCTCAAGGCTCGACCAGACCGACCCGTCGCACCTGAACGACAACAACGTATTTGACGCCCAGGGCAAGCGCAAGATCACCGAGATTACGACTGCTGCTCTGGTCGCCCGAAACGAACTTGAGAGAACAGCTGAGCAGGCGACTACGCTGAAGAACGTCTCGACCCGCAAGAGCGTGCTTACAATGCAGCAGGACCAGGCGTTTGCCGAGGCCGAGCAGCACATGCAGGTGGCGCGCGTTCAGAGCGAAAAGCTGCGCGAGGCCGATGTCTACCGCATCGAGCAGGAACGGCAGACCCAGCAGGCGCAGATCGTCGCAGATCAGTCGGTGAAGCAGGCCGATATCGCCCGCGAGCAGTCGATTCAGACTACTGAGGTAGACAAGGTTCGGGCGGTTGAGGTTGCGACTCGCGACCAGCAGATCGCCATCGCTCAGAAGGAAGCGGAGCGCGCCGCGGCTGAGCAGGCACGGCTTGAGGCCGAGGCCGCAAGGGAGCAGGCGAACCAGGACGTGAAGACGGTCGAAGTCGTCTCCGGAGCAGAGCGAGAAGCCAGGCAGAAGCTGATAGGCGCTCAGAACGAGGCCGAGCAGGCGCTTGTTCGGAAACAGAGGGAAGCCGACTCGTTCGCTTACCAGAAGCAGAAGGAAGCCGAAGGCGATCTCCGCGCCGCCGAAAACCGTGCAAAAGCCACGCTTACAATGGCGGAGGCCGATTCTCAGGCTAAGACTAGACTAGCTGAAGGCGAGAAGGCGATCCAGTTCGTTCCTGTGCTGGTTGAGGCTGAGCGCGTAGAGGTCTCCCGCAAGCAGATGGAGGTCGACAAGTCTACCGCCGAGTTCAAGCAGCAGTTTGAGAAGTCGGCGATCGAGTTTGAGGTTTCCAAGCTTGAGATTCAGGCGAAGAAAGAGATCCAGATCGCTCTTGCAGGGGCCGTCGGCAACTTCGCCCAGCAGGGCAACTACACCGTCTATGGCACGCCCGAGACGATGGCCGACATGCTCACCAAGCTCTCGCAGGGCCTCGGAATCGGCGCGTTCCTCGACGGCGTCGGCAAAAGCGTCCTCGGAAGCGACAGCGACCGCACCCCGAGCCAGACCGTCGACGACCTCGCCACGATGCTCGGTCAGGTCGTGAAGAAAGTAACCGGCAAGGAGATCAACATCTCCCCGGAGATGGCCGAAACGATCGCTGGCATGGTGAAATCCAACCTCCCCGTGATCCAGGCGCAGTCTACCGAGAAGCCCAAAGCCGAGCCGGTGCATGACGGCGCTGTGAATAAGGCTGAGAAGTAAGAGCAAGTGATCGGTGGGGAGACACCTCCCAACCGGCCGCACGTGACGCTAAAGCATCACGCTAAGTGCGTGTCTGAGAAGTGTAGTGGCCGTCCGCCTGATGGCCATCGGCTCCGAAGGAGCCGGAAAGCCGTAGGGCAGCGCCTATGGCGCTGATGGCTGGCACGGCGACCGGCCACTACAATCGGGATTTCTCAGACACGCCCTAAGAGACCAGAAAGCAAGCTGAAGCAAGCTGGGGGAATATACCGTCAAGCTTGCTTTAGCTTGCTTGATGCTTTGCAAGCCTGATCCTTTAGGGTCAGGTGCATAGGAGAGCATACCATTGCCAAACGGCAGCAGCAAGGCTAATTCGACCATAGAAACCCTGATCCGCGCGCGCTACCCGATCATCTACGTCGTTTCTTTTGAGGAGGAACGGGTGGAGGAGGCTATTCGAGGGATCGCGCAGGGGCGCGGGACTCGGATGTATACTTGGACGGCGACCTCCGGGGTTGCCTCTGAAGCGAGGACGCGTGACGACTCCACCAAAGAGCCGATTGCCGCGCTCGATTACGTCATGGACTTTCGGGGCGACGCGATCTTTGTCTTGAAAGACCTCCACGCGTTCGTCTCAGACAAGATGGTGACCCGGCGGCTGCGGGACCTCGCGGTTTCGCTCAAGACCAGCGGCAAGACTCTGGTGATTCTATCCCCCGTGCTGAAGATTCCCTCCGAGCTTGAAAAAGAGATCACCGTCGTCGACTACCCGCTCCCCGATGTCGCCGAACTTGACGCGCTCCTTGAGGGAATCATCGAGTCGCTTCGGGACAACTCCCAGGTGAAGACCGATATCGCGCCCGACGAGCGCGAGGTGATCGTGAAAGCCGCGCAAGGGCTGACAGCTGGTGAGGCGGAGAACGTTTTTGCCAAGTCTCTGGTAGAACGCAGGCAGCTTGATCTTGATGTGATCGTGAGCGAAAAAGAGCAGATCATCCGAAAGTCGGGGATGCTCGAGTACTACCCCGCGACCGAGGCGTTCGCAGATGTCGGCGGGATGGATTCGCTCAAAAGCTGGCTTGAGATGCGCACCAATTCCTTCACCACCCGCGCGCGGGAGTTTGGCCTGCCGCAGCCCAAAGGCGTGATGCTGATGGGGGTGCAGGGCTGCGGCAAGTCGCTCTGCTGCAAGGCGATTGCTTCGCTCTGGAGGCTCCCGCTCCTCAAGCTCGATGCGGGCAAGATATTCAGCGGCATCGTCGGCTCATCAGAAGAAAACGTGCGCCGGGCGATATCGATCGCCGAGTCGGTCGCGCCGTGCGTCCTCTGGGTCGATGAGGTCGAAAAGGGATTCGCCGGTGCGCAGAGTTCGGCCTACAGCGACGCCGGAACGACCGCGCGGGTCTTTGGCTCGTTTATCACCTGGCTTCAGGAGAAGACCGCACCCGTGTTCGTGGTCGCGACCGCAAACGACATCTCCCAGATCCCACCGGAGTTCGTGCGAAAGGGACGCTTTGACGAGATTTTCTTTGTAGACCTGCCCGCCGTCGATGATCGGCGCGAGATATTCGAGATTCACCTGAAGAAGCGCAGGCGCGAGCCGGGCTCGTTTGATCTTGACGCGCTTGCGGCGATGACGGTCGGTTTCAGCGGCGCGGAGATCGAGCAGGTGGTGATCGACGGCCTGTACGCCGCGTTTGGGAATGGGGGTGATCTCACCCAGGACGACCTCGCCGCCTGCGCTGGGGCATCGGTCCCGCTTTCGATGACGGTGCGCGAGAAGATCAACGCGCTTCGCCGCTGGGCCGTCCGACGCTGCCGAATGGCGAGCAGCATCCCGCCCGAGGGCCTGGATATCTTCAATGTTATTTCGGGGACCCCTGTCTCCGAAAACGACGCTCCGTAGAGAAGAAAGTATCGGGGAGAGAGCTCCCCGATACAACGCTTGGTCAGTTTACCACTGAGTCCTGATGGTGTAGGTCACCTTGATTTCGCCGTTTGCTGGGACGCTTACGGGGAACTCGATGGTGTGGGCGTCTTTCTTGGTGAACGCATGGCTCTTGACCGTCATCTTCCAGTCGCTCCAGACGTGGTCGACCACCTTCACATTGACTGCCTTGTCTTTGTGGTTGCGGACCGATACCTCAAAGCTCTCTTCGATCACGTTGTCGCTGATCTTTTTAAAGTTCACTTTCTTGTAATCACCGACCACATCGAAGGCGTCTCCGAGGTAGAGCCTGATCTTCTCGTCCTTGGGGGTATGGTCGATCATATCTTCCCCGATGAACTGCTGGCTGCCGGTGTCGTCGAGCTTGTAGACCCGGATTTTGCCCTTGGGAAGCGGCATACCCATGCGGTTTTGCTTGGAGTTCATCACCTGCAGGACGACGTTTACCTTGTGATAGTTAGATGTGTCGTAGCCGCCGCCGGGGTCGAAGCTTGTCCTGCCCGGATACCACCAGCCTCTCCACCAGTCGCCGCGCCCGTCGTAGATCATCTCTTTGGTTACAGGCACGTTCGCTGCGTTCAGGAGCGAAAGCTGCTTGGTTTCGCTCTGGCGAATGGTCGTTGGTCGTTCCATCGTGTAGAGGTGATACTCGAAGAAGCTTTTCTCTTCGAACTGAGGAGCTGCGGCCATCTCCAATATCACGTCTCTTGCACGCCCATCATAGCGCATCGGTGAACTATTTACGCGGCGCACGTCCCCGGCCATCAGGGTGAGTTTGGCGTTGTTGTAGGTTGCGCCGCTCTGGTTGTTCAGGGTCACCCAGCCCGTGAGGTCGAGGGATGAGTCGTCGGCGCTAACGAGTGCGACGTAGTCGGCGTTCCAGTTGATCCCGTTTGTAATGTAGCTGATCACCGCGTCCTGCGGGCCTGCCTGGGTAGCCTGAAGCATCCAGCTCAGTGTCGGCCTGGGATGCAAACCTTCGGGCATGCCGAGGAGCGATATCTGCCCCTGCGGGTAGAGCACCACGCGCCCGTCGTCGGTCTTGACCACGATTCCGCCGTTCTTGGGCGGCGAAAGCAGTATCCCGCTTTCGGTGTGGGGCTGGCCGGACTCGTCAAAACGTGTAAACGTAATGCGCTGCCCGACGCTCTTGTCCAGAATATTGTCCGGGCTGATAAGGTCATATTGATAATTTTGTTCAAGAATGCCGACAGAACCTATACTTGTGAGCGACTTGAAGAGCACGCTCGTAGGGTCGATCTGTGCTGCGACATCCTCGACATCGATCGTATTTATTCCAGCCCTAAGATTAATCGTCCTCACGTCTTTGACAAGCGCGAAGTTACCATTATATACAGTCAGTTGGACAGACTTGGACTGAGAAACCCCTTCAACTGCCCCAAGTGGCGCGGCGACAAATGCGGCCGCTATGAAAATTGCTGATAACCTTTTCATTGTAGTTATCCTCCTCACTTAGATTAGTCCCCCGAGCATGCAAATACCTTCAATCTGATGCAAATAATTTTCGCAGAGCCTGATTATATTTTGTTGTAAGGTAGTTTCTACATA
>JBBRAE010000045.1:0-19521 GCA_038207085.1 Armatimonadota bacterium | reverse complement strand
GATCGCACCGAGCCGTGCAACACTCGGATCGAGGCCACCGACCACATCATCGTAGTCGGTGTTCCCCGCAAAGAAGAAACCAGTATGGGCGTATTAATGAACTCTCAGAATACTGCGGGAGGCCTAATATGAACCGTATTGCAGCTAACCCGCATTATTCACGAGAAGCGTGAATGATGCTCTCTGAGCAAGAGCTTTATTCGCTTCACGAATAAAGCGGGCTAATAGCTAACGGGTTCGTCGGTGACATATTCGCCGTCGCAGGAAGAGGGCGGACACATTGGTCCGCCCCTACGGCAATAATTGACACGTAAGCAGAGCAGTGGGATAATGAAGGTGAAGATATGATGAATAACAGCTTAATTAAAGTAGTCGCAGTGGTGTTTGCGGTCGGCGTGGTGCTTGGCCTTTCCGGGTGCAAGGACGATGGGCCATCGAGCAAGATTTTTGTGAAGAACGGGTCGAGTGATCTTCCGAGGATCGCCGTAGTGCCGTTTGACGCGGTCGGCAACGTCCGCAGTCAGGACGCGGGCCGGGTCGTCACAAACACCGTCCTCACCTACCTGCTCTCGACCGGGCTTTTCGAGGTCGTTGACCCTGGGCAGCTCGACGATGCGCTCGTCTCAAACCAGATCAGGATCGGCGAGGGCCTGAAAAAGGGCGATTTGCTGGCGATTCAGAAGTCGCTTGACGTTGACGCTGTCATCATCGGGCTTGTCGAGGAATACGGTGACGTGCGGGTCGGCAACGACTCCTACCCGTCAGTATCGTTTAGCGCCAGGCTCGTAAACGCCCACACCGGGACGATTGTCTGGGCCGGTACGATCAGCAAGACCGGCGCGGACAGGGTTACTGTGTTTGATATCGGGCGGATTTCATCGATGGGCAAGCTCTGCAAGTCAGCCGTTCAGGACATGGCGCGCTCTATGACCAAGACGTACGATCGGGTCAAGATCGCCCTTGCCGACACCGGCCCAACCGAGCACATTGCCTCGTCGGACGTTCCCGCAACCCCTGCCACGCCAGACACGACTCTTGCCACGGGCGCAGCGGCAAACATGGTTGTCACTCCCGCAGTCGCGACCATCGGGAAATCGACCGACGGGTCGGGCGCGCTCGGCGAGGACGAACTGCGCGCGCTTATCCCTGAGATACCGGGGTTTGTGAAGGGTGACTTCGACTTCAACAAGCACGCCAACCCCACGCTTGAGGGCCGCTACACAATTGACGGCGGCAAGCAGTTCGTGGAGGTAAAACTGGTCGACTACTCGAAGAAGAACACAGCTCTGAGTTTTGTGCAGATGTATCACCCCGGCGAGGACAGCGTCAAGTTCGCGGGTCTGCAGGCGTTCATCAAGACTACGGATTTTGGTTATGAGCACGTAGATCTCGCAATCGGCAGGTTTGGCCTTTTTGTAAGGGGGCCTGTCACCAAAAAGGACGATCTGGAGAGGGCCGCCGAAGCGATAGCAACGGCGATAAAATAATCAGTGATTTCTCTCGAACTTCGAGATATACATAAAAGCTTTGGAATGCGCGACGTGATCTGCGGGGTAAGCCTTGTGCTCGACTCCGGCCGCCTTGTCGTCACCGGGCGAAACGGCTCGGGCAAGTCGACGCTCCTGCGGATCATCGCCGGGCTAGTCACGCCGACTGCGGGCGAGGTAGTCTTCACGGAAGACGGCGCCGAGCTTTCAATCGACGCCCGCCGCGACGCATTGGGCCTCGTCGCCCCCGATCTCACTCTCTACGACGAGCTTTCTGCAATAGAAAACCTGCGCTTCTTCTGCCGGGTGCGGGGTCTAAGAAAGTCAGATAACGAACTGAAATCTCTTCTCGCAGGCCTCGGCCTAAGAGATCGTGAGGACGACCCAATCGGCTCCTACTCTTCGGGGATGCGTCAGCGGGCCAAATACGCCTTCGCGCTCGCCCACAACCCGGAGGTTCTACTGCTCGACGAGCCGACGGCAAACCTCGATCAGTCGGGAATCGACGCGGTAGATCGCGTGATCACCGAACACCGTGGTATCGTCATCATCGCCACTAACGAGGCCGACGAGCTTCGCTACGGCGACAGCGTCCTGGAGCTTGGAGCCTAAGAGATGCCAACGACCCTGGACCAGGCCTCAACAAAAACCCGGAAGCCCCGAAGCGTCCCCGGCCCGATGGAGATGATCTCGCGCTCGCTCGCCGTCTTTAGAAAAGACCTGACATGCGAGTTTCGCACCCGTTACGCGATCAACGCGATCCTGCTCTTTGCCGTAACGACGCTTTTTGCCGTGAGCTTCTCAATCGGCGGGGTAGGGCTTTCGCCCTCGGTTCAGGCGTCGTTATTGTGGCTGATCATCTACTTCTCGGCGCTTTCGGGCCTTTCTCGCTCGTTTGTGCGTGAGGAGGAGTCGCATACGGCCTCTGCGCTAAGGCTCTCTGCCGCTCCGGGCGCGGTATTCGGCGGCAAGCTGATATTCAATATTGTTCTACTTTTTATGCTTGAGCTAGTTATCATTCCACTCTTCGTGGGTATGATGAACCTGCAAGTGAACGGCTGGCCGCTGTTTCTTGCGATAATGGTCAGCGGGAGCGCAGGTCTTGCGGTCGCCTCAACGGTGGTCGCGGCAGTGGTCTCTCGGGCGAACGCAAAGGGTGCGCTTTTTGCCGTGCTCTCGTTCCCGATACTCCTGCCGCTTCTGATTGTCGCTATCAGCGGGACCAAGGCTGCGCTCTCGGGCGCGGGTTTCGCCTCCGGTGCCGATGACCTCAAGCTGCTCATTTCCTACACCGGGATAATGTTCGTCGTCTCTTTGATACTGTTCAGATTCGTCTGGGAGGATTGATGCTCTTCAAGACACTTCTTGGAATATGGATGAGCGCGGTGATCGTCGCTTCGTTCTTGTTTGCTCCGGCCGCAGCGGGCTTCAAAGAGCCTGAGGCCGCCCGGATCATATTCTTTCACGTGCCAAACGCGGTTGTCGCCTCGATTGCGTTCGTCGTGGCGATGGTTTATGCCATCCGTTATCTGAAAAGTCGGAACCTTGTCGACGACGCCAAGTCTTCTATATCAGCGGAACTTGGGCTCGTCTTTACAGTGCTTGCGACGGTGACGGGCTCGCTATTCGCGCATGTCCAGTGGGGAAGCTGGTGGAACTGGGACACTCGGGAGGTCGCGATTGTGATGCTCCTGCTGGTCTATGCCGCCTACTTCGCGCTGCGCTCTGCGACCGATGGAGTCGAGCGGCGCGCGAGGCTTTCGGCGGTCTTTGCGATAGTAGCGGTCGCCCCGATGGTGTTTTTGATGTTCGTTATGCCCCGGATAATGGTCTCGCTCCATCCCGCCGACACGCTCGGGCGAAGCGACGGCCTGAGCGCGCAGTATAGAATGGTGCTTTTCCCGGCGATGGCCGGGTTTGTCGGGCTTTACGTCTGGCTTTTTAGAATCAAGACCGCAATCGCGGAGTATCGCATAAAGATCAGGAGGTATTAAGTTGAACCCTCTGTTAGCGTTTATGATCGCCCCGCTCCTGGTATGGATCGGGCTGTTTTGCTACCTGCTGTCGATTGACAAGCAGGTCAGAAAGCTTGGAAAATGAAGAGTTACTACATAATCGCCGCAGTAGTGGTGATCGCCTTTATCGCACTCGGCGCGTCGAGCCTGAAAAGCTCGATGACCCCCTACGTCACCTCATTTAGCGAGGTGCGGGCGTCATCCAAGGACAAAATCCAAGTCCCCGGCGCGGTCGACAAGACCAAAGGCTCGACCTTTGACCAAAGACTCGGCGCATTCGTCTTCTACGTGAAAGACGAGGGTGGCGAGGGTATGAAAGTCGTCTATCGAGGCGTCAAACCCGGCAATTTCGAGCAGGCGGACAAGGTAGTCGCAGTCGGCCAGTACAAAGACAACGCCTTCCAGGCCGAACAGCTTCTTGTGAAGTGCCCGTCGAAGTATCAAAACACGAAGTAGATGGGCTAGAGGTTGGGGGTCAGGGGCTGGTTTTTCTTTGTTCGTCCGGATCTGTGATCCGGGACGTCTGGGCCAGACAGGCATCTGTGATGCCGGTAGATTGGGCACAGTCGAAAGAACGGGATCACAGATCCCTTGTTTGCCCTTGGGCCCCGGATTGCAAATCCGGGCCAACATAGTCCCACTCTGAACTAAGGAAAACTATGCAACTTGGTGACTTAATGTTGATCGTGACCCTAATCGTCACGGTCGGAGCAATAGCAGCATATATCGGCGCGGCGATCAGTAGTCGCGAGGAGCTTACTAGCCTTGGGCGAATGGCTTATCTCGCGGCTACGGCGGCGGTGGTGGCGATTTCGGCCTACTTCATGTGGCTGATCCTCGCGAACCGCTACGACGTCGCGTACGTCTTTAACAACAGCTCAAAAGACCTCGCGCTGATGTATAAGATATCGGTCTTCTGGGCCGGTCAGCAGGGTTCGTTCCTGTTCTGGGCGCTCTGCTCGGGCTTGCTCGGCGTATGGGTGATGGTAAAATCGCGCGAGTTCGAGCCTTGGATGATGGCGTTTTGGAGCACGGGGCAACTGCTTTTCCTGGTGCTGCTCCTGATCGACAGCCCCTTCAAGGCGCTTGACCCGCAGACGCTCTCCCAGGTGACCGACGGCGCGGGGCTGCGCGAGCTTTTGCAGAACCCGTGGATGGCGATCCATCCGCCGCTTGTCTTTATAGGCTACGCTGCGATGTGCGTACCCGCTGCATTTGCGGTCGCCGGGCTCATAAGTGGGAACACCAAGAGCTGGGTCAAGACGACCCTTCCCTGGGCGATTTTCGGATGGATAACCCTTGGCTTGGGGATCATCCTCGGCTCTTACTGGGCCTATGAGGTGCTGGGTTGGGGCGGATACTGGGGATGGGACCCGGTTGAGAACGCCTCGCTAATCCCTTGGCTCACCGGGACGGCGCTGCTCCACGGTATGATCGCCGAGCGCGCCCGCGGCGCGTTCAAGCGAACGAACGTCGGCCTTGCACTTGTGACGTTCCTCTTTGTCTTTTATGCGACGTTCCTCACCCGAAGCAACGCCCTCGAAGGCTTCTCGGTCCACACCTTCGGCGACGCGAAAATAGGCCAGCCGCTTCTTATCTTTATGGGAGTGTTTCTGGCGTTTTCGCTCGGGCTCTCGGCTTTTCGCTGGAAGAAGATCGGCGGCACCCCAAGTTTCTCGTCGATATTCTCAAAAGACTACGTCTTTTTTCTCGCGATTGTGATGTTCGTGCTCTGCGCGACTGTGGTGCTTGTGGGGACATCGGTCCCGATATTTGCCAAGATCGCCGCGCACGGCGGACAGGTGAAGCAGCAGGCTGGGGTCGACGCATCGTTCTACAACAAGGTCGGAACCCCGATTGCGCTCGTTATTTTCGCCCTGATGGCCCTCGCGCCGATCGCTCCCTGGCGAAAAGGCAGTGGAAGCGAAACCCAGCAGGGCATAGGTGTCATAATCGCCGCCGTGCTGATCGGCATCCCGTTTGTCGCGCCGAAACTGCATCTTTCATCAAGCGCTGCCGGGGTGTTTATGGCTCTGGTGGCTGTGGCGTCGCTTGCGGGGCTCATCATCAATGCGGTGGTTCTTGGCCGCACATCGAAGCACGGGATACGGCTTATCGGAAGCTACGCGGCGCACGTTGGGATGGGGATGATGTTCGTCGGCGTCGTCACTTCGGCCTTTGGCGGCCCATCGCGCGCGGTGGTGCTTCCCCAGGGCGGCAAACCCGTCGAGGCGTTCGGCTACAAGCTCTCATACGAAGGGACCAGGGAGTTCAGCGAAAAGAAGTCGGGGCTCAGGATCAAGATCGAGCGCGGCGGGCGCGTGACCCATGCGATGCCGATAATGCAGCTAACGCGCGACGAGCAGATGCTCGCCTCGCCGCACATCGTCAAAACGCTCGGGCGCGACCTCTACATCGCCCCCAAATCGATCCCCGGAAGCGAGCAAAAGCAGATGTCGCGCGGCCAGACGCTTGCCGTGCAGGATTTTGAGGTCAAGTTCGAGAAGTTCATAGTTCCCGAGGGCCACGGCTCGGGGGACATGCGAATCGGTTCGCAGCTCAGCATCAGGCGAGATGGCAAGACCGAGAAAGTCACGCCGTTTTTGGTCGCTGTGCAGAGCCACAAGTCCGCGGGTGTCGCGGTGCCTGCAGCCGGGATGGGCGCAAAGATCGGAATCGACGGCATCCGTGTCGAGTCGAAAACGGTCGATATCACGCTCACACCCGACGGCGGCGCACCCGTGTCGGCCTCTCTTGAGAAGGGATCGACCGTCAAAGTAGGCGACTACACCCTTACGTTTAGGGAGTGGTATTTCCCGACTGGAAACCACGCTGAGCACATGCAGGTCGGTGCGACAATCAAGGTCGCCCGTGGCGGCAGGACAGCGACCGTTCAGCCCGTCTACCAGCCGAGTGACGCTGGCGAGGACTCTGTTTCAAGCGAGCCGGTAATGATCCCGTTCGCAAGCACGACAGTTGCGCTGTCAAACGTCGATGTGAACACCGGAGAGGCTCTCCTCACCTTCACACCAACCGTCCCGACCGCAGTCGTAGACGTGAGCGTAAAGCCGTTCATAAGCCTGCTCTGGGTCGGCGCAGCGCTAGCGCTGATCGGCGGCGCCATAGCGATGTGGCGTCGTACCGGCGAGGCAGCTGCCGGAAGCGAATGATCGTGTGCGATATGGTGAATGATCGTGCGCGATTTGTATCGCGCACGCAAAGAACAGCAAGGGAGTTCACTTCCGATCAGTCGGCTGAGATCAATTTGATGTATGCTGCGAGAACTAAGCCCTCTTAGACTTAAGAAGTGGGACGAAACGAATCTTTCCCGCAGCACACAATAGCTAAGCTATAATACCAATATGCCCTACTATCCAATTCTAGTTGATCTAACCGACCAGCCCGTTGTGGTTGTCGGCGGCGGAACGATCGCGCGGCGCAAGGTCGAGACCTTGCTCGAATTCGGCGCGCGCGTGACCGTCGTCTCGCCTGAGATGGACCCCGAAATCTTGAACATGGAACAGTCCGGCAAGGTCAAAATGGAGCGCAGAGCTTACCAAACCGGCGACCTGGACGGCGCTGTTATGGTGATCGCCGCAACCGACGACCGGGATGCCAACGCCCTCGTCTCAAACGATGCCAAGGCCGCAAACGTGCTCGTAAACGTCGTCGACGTGCCCGACCTCTGCGGGTTCATCGTCCCTGCCAACGTCCGGCGGGGCGACCTGACGATCAGCGTCAGCACCAACGGCAAGAGCCCGGCCCTAACCAAGCTCGTCAAGGAGCGAATCGGCGAGCTTTTCGGGCCAGAATATGGTGAGCTCACCAAGCTGATGGGCGAGATGCGCGAGATCGTCAAGCGCCAAATCCCGACCCAGCCCGAGCGCGAAACTGTTCTAAAGAAGATTCTCGGCTCAGAAGTGCTCTATCTGCTGAGCGAAGGCCGAAAAGACGAAGCCTACGCCCTCGCCTTCAACGTTATCGCTGAATACCTAAGCAGTTGCCAGCTGAAAGCTGACAGTTGATAGCCAATATGCACCTGGTAGTGATCGGACTCAACCACAAAACGGCCCCTGTCGAGGTTAGGGAAAAGTGCGCGGTTTCGGATGGTAACCTGCCGAAGGCGCTTGCGACTCTGAACGCCTGCCACTGCGTCGTCGAGTGCTGCATCCTCTCCACCTGCAACCGCACCGAAATCTACGCCGTCACCAATACCCGCGAAGACGAAGACGCTCTTGTCCAGTTCATGAGCGACTACCACGAGGTCGAGCGCGCAAGCTTCGAGGACAAGCTCTACCGGCACCACGGGCACAAGGCGGTCGAGCACCTGTTCCGTGTCGCTGCGGGGATCGACTCGATGATGGTCGGTGAGAACCAGATCGTAAACCAGATCAAAAACGCCTTCTGCGTCGCAGGCGAGTCCGACGTGACCAAGGCGCTTATGAACCACCTCTTTCAGCAGGCGCTCTACGTCGGCAAACGCGCGCGCACCGAAACCGACATCTCCCGAGGCGCGTTCTCGGTCGGTTACGCCGCTGTAGAGCTTGCCCGCTCGATTTTCGGCGAGCTTGAGGGACGCTCCATTCTGATCCTCGGCGCGGGCAAGATGAGCGAGCTTACAGCAAAGCACATGCAGTCCTCCGGCGCGACCTCGATCGCCGTCTCCAACCGAACTTTCTCTCGCGCGGAAGAGCTTGCCTGCAAGCTCGGAGGCCGCGCGGTTGAGTTCGACCGTTTCCCTGAAGAGATGCTCCACTCTGACATCGTCATCACCTCGACCGGCGCGCCCGATGCGATCGTCACGCGGGGTATGATGAAGAAAATCACCCGCGAGCGGCGCAGACGTCCCATTTTCATGATCGACATCGCCGTTCCCCGTGACATCGACCCCAGCGCGGGTGAGCTTGACGGGGTCTTTCTCTACGACATCGACGACCTCGACACGCTCGTGCAGCAGTCGATATCCGGGCGAAAGAAAGAGATCGAGCGCGTGCGTGCCATTGTCGCCGAAGAGGTACAGAAGTTCAACGTTCGCCTTAGAACCCTGGAAGCGGTGCCCTTGATAAAGCAGATTCGCGACAAATACGACCACCTGCGAGACGCCGAATGGGCGAGGACGAGCTCGAAGCTCTCGCACCTCTCCGAGACCGACCAGGAGGCGATCAAGGTGATGATGCAGTCGCTCATCAACAAGATTTCGCACGATTCGCTGCTCAAGATCAAGGAATACGCCTCAAACGGCGACGGGCTGGGCAAGCTTGAGGTCGCGCGGGAGATTTTTGGGATAAACGACGAACCGGAGGTCAAGAAGTGACGTCGACTCTGCTTGGCACAAGCCTTGTGGCCTATTTTATAGCCTCGGTGCTCTACCTCGCGAACCTGCACATCAAGCACAGAAGCGTCGCGGGTTATGGCACGACGGCGGCTGTCGCGGGGTTTGTCATCCAGTCGGTGCGCCTCGGTATGCAGACCGCCGCAAACTCAACGCCTTTCGCAAACGCGCTTGAGGCGATATTTTTCCTGTCGTGGGCGATCGCCGGGACGTATCTGATCATACTTCTCAAGTTCAAGCTGCCTGCGGTCGGTGCGCTTGCGATGCCGCTTTCGGTCATCGCGCTTGCGCTTGTCTATCGCTTCCCACCGGAGGCCGGTGTGCCGCTCGCAAGCGGCGCGTGGCTTCGCATCCATATTGCGGCGATTGTCGCAAGCTTCGCGCTTTTCGTCCTCGCCTTTTGCTGTGCAATCTTCTATCTCGTGCAGAACAAACTGCTTAAAAGTAAGAAGTTTCGGGGGATGTTTCGCAGGCTTCCACCGCTTGAGACGGTCAATTCGCTCGCGTATCACTTGGCTGCGGTCGGTTTTCCGTTGCTCACTCTTGGGATTGTGACGGGGATCGTTGGGGTCGAGGCCGCGAGGCTTCGGGAACACGGCGCAGGCGTGCGACTCATCGCGTCGGGCCTGACATGGATAGTCTATGCGGCATACATGCTCGCACACTCAAGCCCGGACTGGCGAGGCCGCCGGGCGAACTGGATTTTGCTGGTCGGGGCGGTACTTATTGCGCTCACGACGGCGCTTCACGGCTTTGTGTAGCCAATACATGATATAATAGCCTACGGTCTCGATTAATGAGCCCGTAGGCTAGCCTGAATAGTGCAGGCTAGCGAGAGCTTTATTCGTGAAGCGAATAAAGTGGGCTGGGGGCGCGTAACACGTTATATGGCTGAAATCATCATCGGCTCGCGCGGAAGCAAGCTTGCGCTTACGCAGACGCAGTGGCTGGCCGATCAGATAAAACTTCATAACCCCGGGGTTGTGACCCGGATTGAGATCATCAGGACCAAGGGCGACAAGATCCTCGACACTCCGCTCGCCAAGATCGGCGACAAGGGGCTGTTTGTAAAAGAGATCGAAGTCGCGCTGGCCGAGGTAAAGATCGACCTCGCGGTCCACAGCATGAAAGACCTCCCAAGTGAGATGACCGAAGGCCTCACCATCGGCGCGGTGCCGATGCGGGTCGACGCAAGCGACGTTTTGCTCTCAACACAGGGGAAGCTCGCCGACCTGCCCCGTGGCGCGAGGATCGGTTCGTCGAGCCTCAGGCGCAAGGCGCAGCTTATGGCGCACCGCCCGGATCTTCTGTTTCAGGACCTGCGCGGCAACCTCGACACGCGCATCAGGCGGCTTCAGACCGGTGATTATGACGGTATAATCCTGGCCTATGCCGGGCTTTTCAGGCTGGGCTGGGACGGTGAGATCGCCGAGAAGATTCCATACGATATCTGCCTTCCGGCTGTCGGTCAGGGCGCGCTTGCTGTTCAGATTCGCTCCGACGACCACTTGGCCGCCGATCTTTTGCACAAAGTCGACCATTTTGCTTCGCGCACCGCTGTCGCTGAAGAACGAAAACTGATGTCCGCTCTCTCAGGAGGCTGCCAGACCCCGATCGCCGCCAACGCCGCCTGGAAAGACAATCGACTGGTTCTGCGGGCGATGGTAGCAAGCCTCGACGGCAAGAGCCTCGTCCGAGCCGAATCTTCGGCTGCTATAGAAGAAACCTCGGAATTGGGCGAGAAAGTAGCCCAAATACTCCTCGAAAGAGGTGCTGGGGACATACTTGAGGAAGTAAGAAGAAACACCGGCCCCACCGATATGGGTGCGGCCTGACAGCTAATAGCTAATAGCTAACTGCTAACCTGCATTATTCACGAGGAGCGTGAATAATGCTTTGCTAGCGAGAGCTTTATTCGCTTCACGAATAAAGCGGGCTAACAGCTAACAGCTAATAGCTCAACACGCTGGAGTAACAATGAAGATCGATGTAGATGTCTTGGTGATTGGAAGTGGGATTGCGGGATTGTCGTTTGCCCTTAAAGCGAGCGAACATGGTCGCGTGGCTCTTGTCACCAAGAAGAGCGACACGGAATCCAACACGAACTACGCCCAGGGAGGGATCGCAAGTGTGACCTCCGATGAGGATACGTTCGAGTCCCACATCCGCGACACCCACGTCGCCGGAGCCTGGCTTTGCCACAGTGACTCGGTCGATATTCTCGTTAGTGAAGGCCCCAAGCGGGTGCGCGAACTGATAGACTTCGGCGTGCGGTTCTCGATGGAGCTCGACGAGGACGGCAAGATGAGCCTTGCCCTCGGTCGAGAGGGTGGCCACACCAAGCGCAGGATTCTTCACTCCGCAGACCTCACAGGCCGCGAGATCGAGCGCGCGCTCGTCTCAAACGTCAAGCGCAACCCGGACATCCGTGTCTTTGAGCACCACATCGGCATCGATCTTATCACCGACGGCAAGACCTGTTACGGCGCGTACGTCCTGGACCCCGACACCAGGGAGGTCATGACGATCTTTGCCAAGGTCGTGATGCTTGCGACCGGCGGCGCGGGGCGCGTATATCTGCATACGACCAACCCTGACATCGCGACCGGCGACGGCGTCGCGATGGCCTACCGCGCCGGGGCCAAGATCGCGAACATGGAGTTCATCCAGTTTCATCCGACATCGCTTTTCCACCCCGACGCCCGCAGTTTCCTGATTAGCGAAGCTGTGCGAGGCGAGGGCGGGATACTGCGCCTCGGCGACGGCAGCACCTTTATGGAGAACTACCACGAGATGGGCTGCCTTGCCCCGCGTGACATAGTAGCCCGTACAATCGATGCGGAGCTAAAGAAAAGCGGCGACGAGTGCGTCTACCTGGACGTGACCCATCTAGACTCCGAAAAAATTAAGACGAGATTCCCAAATATTTATGAAAAGTGCCTGTCAGTCGGCATCGACATCACCCGTGACTGGATTCCGATCGTCCCCGCCGCGCACTACTCCTGCGGCGGCGTCCTAACCGATGTAGATGGCCGCACGACCCTGGACCGCCTCTACGCCTGCGGTGAGGTCGCCTGCACCGGCGTCCACGGAGCAAACCGCCTTGCCTCCAACTCGCTTCTTGAGGCTGTCGTCTTCGCCCACCGCGCTTCCGAGGACACGGGCAAGGTGATAGACGGCATCAAGACCTCCGTCGTCGACGAGTACCCCGAGTCCGAGTATAGCGAAGAGCCTTCACAGGAGGTTATCGAAGAACTGACCGTCAAGCTGCAGACCGTGATGTGGAGGTATGTGGGCATCGTTCGCACCGATGAGCGGCTTTTCAAGGCGCTGACTCACGTTCGTGCGATCCTGATGACCGCCGAGCAGATGTGCGCCGCCTGCAGGCTCACTCCCGATCTCCTTGAGCTCCGCAACCTGGCGCAGACCTCCGAGCTAATCGTCCTGTCCGCGCTCGCACGCAAGGAAAGCCGCGGCCTGAACTACAACCTCGACCATCCCGACGTCGACGACAAGCTCTGCAAGATCGACACCGTGCTAGACCGCGATATGGTCGCGGAGTTGTATATACCGGTGCTGTAGGGAAGCTTTTAGCAGTTAGCCATTAGCTTTGGTGAACGTTCCATCGAAGCCTCTGCACGCGGCATTAGTGCTTGGGCAATAAACAAAAATCAGGTTAAGTGTGCACTAGTAGGTAATCTATGACAACTGGCAAAGTATACTTGATCGGCGCCGGACCAGGCGACCCGAAGCTTATTACGATTCGTGGCGCCGAGGCGCTTGCCCGGGCCGATGTTGTTGTCTACGACCGGCTCGTTCACCCGTCTATACTCAAGCACGCGCGCTTTGACGCTGAGATGATCTACGTCGGCAAGGCCTCAAGCCAGCACACGATGAAACAGGAGGATATCAACCGCCTGCTCGTCGATAAGGCCAAAGAGGGCAAGACCGTCGCGCGCCTGAAGGGGGGCGACCCCTACGTCTTCGGCAGGGGCGGCGAAGAAGCCGAGGAGCTTGTGGGGGAGGGGATCGAGTTTGAGGAGATCCCCGGTATCACCTCCGCGATTGCCGTTCCCGCCTACGCCGGCATCCCAGTTACCCACAGAAAGCTCTGCTCCGCGCTTGGCATCATCACCGGTCACGAGGACCCTACCAAGACCGAGTCCTCGATCAAGTGGGACAAGATCGCGACCGGCATCGACACGCTCGTCTTTTTGATGGGTGTCGAGAACCTGCCAAACATCGTCAAAGGCCTAACCGAAAACGGCCGCTCGCCCGAAACCCCTGTAGCGCTCATCCGCTGGGGCACGCGTGCCGAGCAGGAGACGCTTGTCGGGACGCTTGGCGACATTGTCGAAAAGGTGCGTGAAGCTGGCTTCAAGTCACCTGCGGTGACCATCGTCGGCGAAGTTGTTTCTCTCCGAGAACGGCTGAGGTGGTTTGACAACCGGCCACTATTTGGTAAAAGAGTTATAGTGACCCGCAGCCGCGAGCAGGCGAGTGCGCTTTCGGACAAGCTTGAGTCGCTCGGCGCTGAAGTGATCGAGTTCCCCGTGATCAAGATCGTCCCCGTTTCGGACTTCGGGATCAAGATTTCGGACCTCGCCAAGGGCGTCTTTGACTGGATCGTCTTCACCAGCGCAAACGGAGTCGATTGCTTCTTTAGCGGTCTCTTCAAGATGGGGCTAGACGTTCGCTCGATCGGTGCAGCCAAGCTCGCCGCCATCGGCCCAGCGACCGCCGCCACTCTTGGAAAATATGGTCTAAGAGCCGACTATGTTCCAAGCGAGTTCGTCGCCGAAGCAGTCGTCCGCGACTTTCCCGAGGACCCCGCAGGCCAGAAGATCCTGATCGCCCGCGCCAGGGAGGCCCGCGAGGTGCTCCCGGAGAAGCTTAAGGAACTTGGTGCGGATGTGCAAATGTCCGTCGTTTATGAGACAATAGTAGAGGATACCGACGCAGAGTCTGTTCGAAATATGCTCGAGCGCGGCGAAGTCGACGTAATCACCTTCACCAGTTCGTCGACCGTAAAGAACTTTATGGGCCTGATCGCCGACACGCCGGTCCCAGAGTCGGTCACAATCGCCTGCATAGGCCCCATAACCGCCGAAACCGCCTACGAGCACGGGCTGGAGGCCGACGTGGTCGCCGAAGAATACACAATCGACGGGTTGGTAGAGGCGCTTCTTGCCCACCAAACAAGTTAGTTCAAGAAAGAGGTCAGGGGCTACGGGCCAGGGCCAGGGGGTGTATAAACCAACCCCCAACCCCTAACCCCTATCCCCCAAGCTGCTATGATCGGAATAACCAAACTATACTGCGGCACCGCAACCACTGGGGACGTTCTCCGCTACGGCAGGGAGAGCGAGGGGATGCCCGCACACCTGCTCCAGTACTCACGCGACAAGAAACCCGTCGTCGTCTGGAACATGAGCCGACGCTGCAACTTGAAGTGCGTCCACTGCTACGCCGACTCCGACAACAAAGCCTATGAGGGCGAGCTTTCCACCAAGGAAGCGATGGAAGTGATCCGCGACCTCGGTGAGTTCGGTGCGCCGGTGCTCTTGTTCTCCGGCGGCGAGCCGATTATGCATGATGACCTCTTTGACCTCGCCGAATACGCCGTGCGCTGCGGCATCCGCCCTGTCATAAGCACCAACGGCACGCTTATCACCGACAAGATCGCCAAAAAGATCAAAGAAACCGGCTTCGGCTACGTCGGGATCTCGCTCGACGGCATCGGCGACGTAAACGATCAGTTTCGTGGCGTCAAAGGCGCGTTCAACGCCGCGATGCGCGGATTCGAGGCGTGCGTAAACGTCGGTCAGAAGGTGGGCCTGCGCCTCACGATGACCAAGCGCAACTATCAGGACCTGGACGCGATCTTCGACTTCATCGAAGAGGAACGCATCCCCCGCGCCTGCTTCTATCACTTAGTCTACACCGGCCGGGGAAGCGATATGACCAAGGACGACCTCACCCACGAGGAGTCACGCAAAGCGCTTGATCTCATCATCGATCGCACCGCCGACTTCCACCGCCGGGGCCTCGAAAAAGACATTTTGACCGTCGACAACCACTGTGACGGGCCGTACCTCTATATGAGGATGCTCCGCGAGAAGAACCCGCGCGCCGAAGAGGTGATGCAGCTTCTCCAGTGGAACGGCGGCAACAGCTCAGGCGTCGGCTTCGGCGACATCGACAACTGCGGCAACGTCCACCCCGACCAGTTCTGGCAGGATCACACCTTCGGAAACGTCCGCGACCGCAAGTTCAGCGAGATATGGACCGACACAAGCGACCCGATCATGGCAGGGCTGAAAGACCGCAAGTCGCTCCTAAAGGGGCGCTGCGCACAGACCAACTGCAAGTGGGTCAATGTCTGCAACGGCAACTTCCGCTCCCGCGCAATCGCCGTCCACGACGACACCTGGGCCGAAGACCCCGCGTGCTATCTCACCGACGAGGAAATCGCGAAGTAGAGGGGACAAACAATGAGCTTTCCAGTGACAAGAGGACGCAGACTTAGACGGACCGAGAACATCCGCCGGATGGTGCGGGAGACTCGGGTTACGGCCGACAGCCTCGTCTACCCCATGTTCGTCACCCACGGGCTCGATGTGAAGATTGAGATCCAGTCGATGCCTGGGGTGTACCATTTCTCAGTCGACGCGCTTGTAGAGGAGGCTCGCGTGGTCGCCGGGCTTGGCCAAGCGCATAGCTGCGGTTCAACAGGTGCCAGAAGCGAACCCGGCCGCGGGTGTCTTCGCGGTCGATCGGTTCCTGACCGAGCAGTTCGGCCAGGCCAGACCCGAGGTAGTCAGCCGCAACCGTGGCGCGGATCGCCTGCCGGCCACTCTGGAACGCACCCGCCGGAACCTCGGCACCGGCCACGAAGCTCCGGGGCTCGCTCTCGCCCGAGATCCAGTCGAGCGAGAAACTGCCGCTCGTATGCAGCAGCACGATGCGCACCGGCACCAGGTCACCAGGGGCGAGCAGCAGTTGATCGCCAACCAAGAGCTTCTGCACCGGCGTCGACTCGATGCGGCCATCGACGATCCGACGCGCTCGCAGGTGCTCCGCACCGTCGTCGGCCAACACCTGATCGCGGCTGCGGGCCAGCGTGCGCTGCTGGAGGAAGCGCCCGCCGAGCATGAAGGCAATGAAGATGGCGACCGTATCGAAGTAGGTCGCCGCGCCGGTCAATTGGCCATGGACCGAACCACCCCAGGCGAGCAGCAGGCCGAGCGAGATCGGCAAGTCCATGTGCACGACCCCCGCGCGCATGCCGGCGAGTGCGGTACGGAAGAACACCGGACCACCGACGAGCACACTGGTGGTGCCGATCCCGAGCAGCACCCAACCGAACAGGTCGCGCAACGAACTGTCCGCGACGGCTTCGTCGAGCCCGAAGTAGAGGCTGACGGCGAGGATCATCGCGTTCATCGCGAGAGCCACGCAAACGCCGAGTCTTATCAGCAGCCCGGTGTCGCGAGTGACCTTGCGGCTGGCCGGCGCCATCGGATAGCCAAACCGGGCCGCCGCCACCAAGAACGCCGCGGCCGCGCCGGTGCCCCGGTCGTAGATCAGCGTGGCCCGGCCAAGCGACGGATCGACACGGAGGTCGCGGGCACCGCGCTGTCGCTTCCAAACCGTCTGCAGCAGCCAGACGCAGGCAGCGCATCGCAGCCCCTGCACATCGACAGTGAGGCGAATCGTCGGGCCTTCACCGCCCTTGGCGGCCTCCAGTTCTGGCAGCCACTCGAACGACGGCAACCTGGGCACGGTGCCGATCGACCCGGTAGCGCGGCCGCCAAGGTCGTAGAAGCGCAGCAGGCCTTCGGCCGCGAGCAACTGGTGCACCGCCTCACATCCCGCACAGCAATACGAAGAACTACGCCGTTCGGCTGGCACCGCTAGGCCACAGTGCTTACAGGCGTCCACCTCAGTCGCTCCCGACGCCGCAAGATCCGGGGAAATCCGGATGCGCGACGACCGTTCCGTCACCGAGACTGCCGGTCGGAGCCTCATGGCACAGCAATGACACCTTGGTTCGAGAGTTTCGTTTTTGGCGCCGCGAACTCACTGCACTGCGCGTGCATGTGCGGACCGCTCGCCCTCGCGTTCCACGGTGGAAGTGGAGGGGCAGTCTCGTACCACGTGGGCCGCGCAAGTGCGTATGGGTCGATAGGCGTAGGACTCGGGGGGCTAGGGTCCGCACTCGGTGCCAGCCAGCTCGGGGCCCCCACCGCTTGGGTCGCATTCGTGCTCGCTGCCGGCCTCGTGTTTCTCGCCCTGGTCGGTGAACGCGGCGCGATCAAGATCCCTGGGCTCGGCCGGCTCCTGCAATCGGTGATGGCCCGCAGCCGTTCGCTGTCGCCGACGGCTCGCGCCGGCATGATGGGACTCGCCACGCCGCTGCTGCCCTGTGGCTTGCTGTGGTCGGCTTGCGCAGGCGCCGCCGTCGCCGGTTCGGCGCTGGCCGGTGGCGGAGTGATGGTTGGTTTCGCGCTCGGCTCACTGCCGCTGCTGTTCCTGGCGCAGAGCCAGGCGGGCCGTCTAGCGCAACGGTTTGGGCACCGCACCTTGCTCTGGTTCCAACGCGGCGCGATGCTGCTCGCCGCTGGAATACTCGTCTGGCGCGGCATCATGAGCATGCGAGGAGACAGCTGTTGCCACTGACGATCCGGCTGGTCTCGTGGAACGTGCACAAGTGCGTCGGCGGGCTCGACCGCCGCTACGACCCGATCCGCACCGTGGAAGTGCTCGCCGCCGCCAACGCCGACGTCGTGCTGCTGCAGGAGGTCGCGCAGAACGGCCGCTGGTACCGTCACGAACGCCAGGTCGACCTGCTCGGCGACGCCCTGTCGATGCCGCACCGCAGCTACTTCGTCAACGTGCGTTTCGGTCCGCGACGCGGCGAGTATGGCAACGCGATCCTGAGCCGGGTGCCGATCACCAGCAGCACGAACATCGATCTGACGCTCGCCAACCGGAAGGCGCGCTCGGTACTGCACGCGGAACTGCGTCTACCAACCGCCAGCGGTGGCACCCGCACCCTGCACCTGTTCAACCTGCACCTGGGGCTCGGCGAAGCGGAACGGCGCGAGCAACTGCGGCGACTGCTGGCCTCGCCCGCGCTACACGCGATCCAATCGCGCACCCCCACCGTGGTCGCCGGGGACTTCAACGATGTGTGGGGCACGCTCGGGAAGCGCATCCTGGTGCCTGCCGGTTTCGTCGGCCCAGTTCGGCCCATCCGCACCTTCCCGGCCTGGGCCCCGGTCCGCGCGCTCGACTCGCTCTACGCCCGCGGCGACCTGGAGGTTCTCGAACTGGTTCGACCGCGCTCGCGTTCCGCTCGCACGGCGTCCGACCACCTGCCGTTGATCGCCGACCTGCACATCCACTCGCCGCACGCCTGATCGGGCCGGATCTGCGAATCCTCGCTGGGCGCGTAAGGCGGGCAGCTCCGGCGGGCTCCTGACGAGCCATGTTGCACCTTGCCCTGATGCGGGTGGTATCCGCAGCCCTGCTGGCCCAGCACCCGAGTCCCTCCGCCGCCCCTGCTGGCCCGACCCCACCCGCCCAGGTGCTGGTCTCGGCACCGTTCCACGGGGTCTGGATCGACGACGAACCAGCCCGCGACGGCCGGCTCTGGTGCCGCGGCGACCGCTACAAGATGAGTTTTGGCGCCGACGGTGCCGCCTTCGTACCGCTGTTCAGCTCGCGCACGCCACAGCACTACCCGCTGACGTTCCACCTGGCCGGCGCTGCGGCAGCGACCCCGGAACGGCGAGGCGACGGCTATGTATTCCACCGCGACGGCATCGAGGAACGCTGGGACCTGCGGCCAGATGGAGCGGAACAGAGCTTCGTGCTGCAGCGGCGGCCGGTCGGCGACGCGCTGGTGATCGAAGTGGGCACGGTGTTGCCGTTCACTGGCGGCGATTCGCAGGGTCTGCACTTCCGGGCCGAGGGCTGGGGCGAGGTCGTCTATGGCAACGCCTTCGCGATCGAGGCAAACGGGGACCGGCGACCCCTGCCAACGACATTCGTCGACGGTGCGATCCGCATCGACGTGCCGGCCGACGCACGCTACCCGCTGCTCGTCGATCCGTTCGTGACAACCATCGGCGTGGCGAGCAACGAAGCCTTCGACAACCGCAATCCCGATGTCGCCTATGACGCCGGCTCGGACCGTTGGTGCGTAGTGATGGAGGAACGGGTCTCCATCCTGGACACCGACATCAAGGTCCGCCGGTTTGACGGTGCCGGCACCCTGCTCGATACCGACTACTTCGAGAGCAGTGGCACCGTCGCCGATCAGCCCGCAGTCGCCGCGGCTGGCACGCGCGCCAGCGTCGGCACGTTCTGCGCGGCCTGGCGCGAGGCCAGCCTGGACATCGTCGTGCGCCGCATCGGCGCCACGCAGTCGTCACCACAGAATGTGCGGCGGATCTTCAACGGGTCGGTCATCTTGCAGTCCTTCGGCCTGCGTCCCGACATCGCCGGCAGCCCCCAGGGTGACTATCTGTTGGTGTACTCCACCGACGCGACCACGTTGTTGCCGACGATCCGCTTTGACAGGATCACCGCGAGCAGTGGCGCGGGCAGCCTCGGCCTCCCCAACGTCATCGGCATCGGTTGCCTCACGCCGAGTGTTGCCAATGCGATGGCCCCAGAC
>JBBRAE010000044.1:0-19949 GCA_038207085.1 Armatimonadota bacterium | reverse complement strand
GAAGCCATCGGGCGTTCCAGAGGACAAGGCGCAGAAGAACTTCACGGACCCCGAGTCGCGGATCATGCTCGCAGGTGACAAATCGTTCATCCAGGGCTACAATGCGCAACCGGCATGCAGAATATGGAAATAATGACCGCGGCGGCATAGAAACAGTCGCCTGACATCCGGTCAATACCTGCCGGATCACAGAATATACTAACTCGGCCTGTAATATCGCTCAACTCGATCATCAATTAGTCGATCACTGCGTGATACTCGGACAGGCTTCTAGAAGCACGAAGAATGAGCGACCGCCAAACGCCTGTTCGCATATATACCCCAAAACTTTCTCATCTCCAACCTTGATTTTCGACCCTACGTTGTATATTATAAATATACAACAACCAAGAGCAGGCCACACATGACAGACAGCACATCGCCAAGAGCCGGGGCAGGCGGGCCAAAGACACCGGAGGGCAAGCGAAGAAGCTCACTAAACGCGCTAAAGCACGGACTAAACGCCAAGTCCCCCGAGGCCGCTATGAGGCTCGAAGAACGAACTCAAAACAAGCTTTCGTGAGCGTAAGAACGAACCCAATTCGAACCGCCACAGCCGCAAGCTAACAGCTAAATGCTAACAGCTAACAGCTCCCCCGAAAGCTTGCCGTGGCTATGTCCGCATGCTATACTGTAACGTCTAGCAAGACAATAGTACGGAGGCCGTCCTAATGAAAATCAACTGCTCACGCAAGGAATTATTCGAGGGAATACAGACCGCGGGCCGCGCGGTCAGCTCTCGTTCATCGCTCCCGATTCTGGGGCATATTTTGATCCGCACCCAGAACGAGCGCATCACGCTTGCCGCGACCGACCTTGAAATCGGCGTCGAGTGCATCGTGCGCGCCAAAGTCGAGACTCCGGGTTCGCTCACCGTGCCCGCCAAGGTCATATCCGAGGTGCTCTCGACGCTGCCCGACACCGAGATCGCGCTATCGGTCGATGAGAACAACCGCGTGACAGTGAAGTGGGGAACCTCCGACTACCAGATCCTCGGCCTGCCGCCGGAGGAGTTCCCGATGCTCCCCGAGGTCAAAGACGATGTATCCTTCAAGATCGATAAGGCAGAGCTGAAGCGAATCATCCACCAGACCAGTTTCGCGGTCTCCCAGGACGAGTCCCGCGCGTCGCTCACGGGAGTTTTGCTCCAGGTCACCGAAGACGGCCTGAAGCTTGTCAGCACCGACACCCACCGCCTCTGCATCGTCGAAGCGCCCGCATCTGAGATCAAGGGAGAGACCCAGGCGATCGTCCCGGGCCGCGCGATGGCCGAGCTTCAGCGGGTGGTTGAGGACGAAGAAGGCACCGTCGACGTAAGCGTCTCCCACAGCCAGATTTTGTTCAAGAGCGACGACACGCTTCTGATCTCGCGCCTAATCGAGGGCCAGTTCCCGAACTTCCAGAAGGTAGTCCCCCAGGACTTCGACAAGGAGCTTATCATCCCCACCGACCAGCTCCAGCAGAGCGCCCGCCGCGCCGCAATCGTAGCCCGCGACGACGCCAACCGCATTGTTCTGCGCACCGGCGAGCAGAAGCTAACAATCACCGCCGAGAGCGCAACGGTCGGCAAGGCCTACGAGGAAGTAGACATCGCCCGCGAAGGGGAAGACATAGAGATGGCTTTCAGCTCCAAGTACTTGCTCGACTTCCTAGCCGTAATCGAGACCGAAGCCATCGAAATGCAGCTAACCGGCCCCCTAAGCCCCGCCCTTCTTAGGCCCCAGGACAGCGACAATTACACCTACGTCCTGATGCCGATGCAGATAAAATAGAAATTCACAGGGGCGGGCCAACGTGTCCGCCCTTTCCCGCGACCGGCTCCGCAAATGTGGTAATATACCAATGGAGGGCACGACGTGAAGACACTGACTTACACCGTAGTTCTTGAGCGCAACGAAGATTTCGGCTACACAGTAACAGTCCCCGCCCTAAAGGGGTGCGTCACGCAGGGGCAGACAATAGCCGAATCGCTGACGCGCGCCAAAGAGGCGATAGAGTGCCACATTGAAGCACTGGCAAATATTGGCAAACGATCACCCGCTGACTGCAAGACCGTCCGATTGGACGCCACAGACTTGAGTGAAGCGATCGTATCAAAAGTCTCCGTGGAACCCGAGGCCAGGTGCCGAAGAGTTGCCTAAGCTCCCAAGAATCACGTCGAAGCAGCTTGTAGCCTGCCTGAAGCGACTTGGGCTTACGGAATTCAGGCAGCGAGGCAGCCACCTGACGCTGGTTCACCAGGGCCACAAAACCATCTGCACGATCCCGTTGCACTCGGGAGAAACTATGGCCCCCAAGACTCTCAAAAGTATACTCGACCAAGCCAGTGTCACAGTTCAGCAGTTGAACGATAACCTGTAAGACACACCAAACAACCACTCGTCTTCCACGACTGTCAGAGTGAGTCCAAACCCATCAATATTCCAGCGGATCGCTCATCCCCGCCGCCTCAAACGCCGCGAGCCTGAGTTTGCAGGAGTCGCACCTGCCGCAGGGTTTGTCGCCACCCTGGTAGCAGCTCCAGGTGAGGGCGTAGTCGACGCCTAGGCGCGTCCCCATCCTAATGATCTCGGCTTTGGTCATGTTGACCAGGGGAGCTTCGATCTTGAAGCGCATTGTGCCCTCGACGCCTGCTTTGGTCGCAAGGTTCGCCATCGTCTCGAACGCCCGAAGATACTCTTCGCGGCAGTCGGGGTAGCCGCTGTAGTCGAGCTGGTTTGCGCCTATGAATATCGTGTCGGCCTCTATCGTTTCGGCGTAGCCCAGGCCAAACGATAGAAAGATCGTGTTGCGCGCGGGAACGTAGGTCGAGGGGATATCTTCGCCCATGTCGCAGACGCTGCGGTCGGTCGGGATGTCGATGTCGGAGGTGAGCGCGCTTCCGCCCCACTTGCGCAGGTCGAAGTTTACGACTATCTGGTCTTTCACGCCAAGCGCGCGGCCGACGGTGAGCGCCGCGTCTATCTCCCGCCTATGGCGCTGCCCGTAGTCGAACGTGAGCGCGTAGACCTCGTAACCCTGTTCTTTGGCGATTGCGGCGGCGGTGGCGCTATCCAGCCCACCCGAAAGCAAAACAACGGCGCGCTTCATCTATCAGTCTCCATTTCAAACTTGTCAATCAATATAGTAGCTACCAAGCGTGTCAGCGATTTCGACCCCGGTACGGCTCGGAATGAGCGAAGTGCTCCTTCCAGTTCTTTGTATACGCCAGGGCGAGCTTCTTGTCTCGAATAATCAAGAGATTCTCCGCGTTGCGCTCCTCGGCGGCCTTGGTGAAGTTGAACGACCCCGTGATGACCGTGACGCCGTCGATTATCATGATCTTGTTGTGCGCGATCGCGTGTGCGTCGTCGATAAAGACCGGCACGCCGGTGTTCCTGAAGAAGTCAGCCGACGAGTATTTTGCCGTTTTCTGACCCTTGTCGAGTATGACACGAACGTCGACGCCTCGCTTTTTGGCTTCAAGAAGCGCCTTTGCGATCGGCGCCGAGGTGAACGAATACGCCTGCACGAGCACAGTCTTCTTAGCCTTCGAAAGCGTGCGCACGACCGCCTCGGTTGCCCCGCCGTTGGGTGAGAAGTAGACCTGCCACTGCGCGAGTGGTTTGGTCGAACTGGTCGCGGCCAAAGAAGAAGTCGTCCCGACGGGACTCAGCGAACACCCCGATAGGGCCATCACGACAAGCAGCAGGCTAACCAGTCTTGGAGCTCGAAGAGTCATCATCACCACACGCTTCCTGTAATCAACAATGGGCAGCGGAAAAGAGTTTCCGCTGCCCATTTTACCACACAATGCTCTGCCGTCATATTGGGATTCTACGGCCCGTGAACAGGTTGAACAACAGAAGGACAACGGCTACTACAAAGAGTATCCAGAGCCAGCTGCCCCAGTTCACGCCGAGGCCGACCAGCCACAATACAAACAGCGCCACAATGACGACCCACAACAGCGTGTACATGGCATGTCACTCCTTTGCAAATGGCGTTCTTTTGCCATTTGCGTCTCGTTGTGACGAAGCCGGTAGTAGCGTGCCGTTTGTGCTGCGATAGGCTTTGTCACAACCCTTACGAGCGACTTTCGCCGCTCACTTGCCGAGTGCCGCCGTCCCCACAATCCGCACGACGCCCGGCTTGATCTCGACAGTCTCGATCAACGGCGCGAACTGCGGAGTCGCAAGGTCGATCACGGGGTTCACCTCGTCTTCGACCATCCGCACCGCGAGCGAAGGGGTTTTGATACCGACCACCTTGAGCTGATCCACCTTATAGTTGAGCACGCTACCGTTTGGAACGAGCCGCCCTGTAACCCTGACGGAAACGGCCAAGCCAAGCACGCTCGGCTCTGCGACGACGACCATCCGGCCATCGAGCATCTGCGCACGCATCTTATCTTCCCTCGTCTCGGCGAGGAAGCGATTGAGCGAGTCTTCGGTCACAGTCGCATCGAAAACCGTTGCTCCGACGCTTTTCAGGTCGCCGCTTTTGGTATCGGCGACAACGTCCGAGAGCACGACGTGAAGATCGCTCACCACGAGCCCCGGCGACACCTTCACGTCCACGCCGCGGATATCGATCTTCTTGATCTTGCCGTGCATCATCTTGGACGCCGACCCGTCCACATTCACCTGATAGGACTTCGCCGGTCCGATCAGCTCAGGAAGCTTTTCCCTTATTCCTTTTTCAATGGGGCCGGAAACGATCCGTCCGCCGCACCCGGTGGCAATCACAGCGACAACCGCCATAAGCGCCCCAAGCGCACCCTTTCGGATCAAATCCACCCAGTTTCTAAAATGTCCAGTCATAATAAATTTACCCGCGCCCTCTTGACTCCAAACTTACACAGACTGTGCAGTTGATGTGGCTGACTTACTGAATATGATATCATGTTTCCCCGTTTGTGGGCGATTGTCAGTTGACAATGCTCTACATGTGGCACATTATTCTATAGAGCCTGCATAGCAGGCAAACACAACACCCGCAGTCTGAGGGGACTCAAAGAAGCTCCCCAGCCTTTGCGGAAAACGGGAGGAAAAAGATATGAGGGGTATTCTTTTACCTCTGGCAGCCTTGTCGCTGCTGTGCCTGGGCATCCTTGCTCAGGCGGACGTATTCAACCTTGGGCCAGGGCTTACGAACTTGGGGATGGTGACGGTGGGAAACCCAGAAAACTCGTCCGATGACATCCACACAGGTCACAATGGAGCTGTCGCCTACACTTATCAGATCGGCAAATACGAGGTTACCGCTGCCCAGTATGTTGACTTTCTCAACCATAAAGCTCAGACCGACACTTATGGGCTTTACTATCCTGCGATGTGGGGAGATTATTATTATGGTTGCAAGATTCAGCGCAGTGGTGCCAATGGCAACTACAGTTATTCGGTAGCCTCTAATCGAGCCAATAGACCCGTGAACTATGTG
Source organism: Armatimonadota bacterium (assembly GCA_038207085.1). Classification (GTDB taxonomy): domain Bacteria; phylum Armatimonadota; class UBA5829; order UBA5829; family DTLH01; genus JBBRAE01. Next base: position 14,489 of record JBBRAE010000044.1, on the reverse strand, counting down.
TCCTACTGGAGCGCCTGCCGATTTACCAACTGGCTCCACAATGGTCAGGGAGATGGCGATACAGAAACCGGTGCATATACACTCAATGACTGCAACGGGTTAGCCAGTGACGCGATTCAGCGAAACGTCGAGGCTAAGTGGGCTATCTCAAGCGAGGATGAGTGGTATAAGGCAGCATACCATGACCCCACGACAAACATATATTGGAAGTATCCCACTCAAAGTAACACCAGGCCGAGCAACACCCTGGCAACCGGCACAGACCCGGGCAATAACGCAACCTACTATTATGGCAGTTATACCGTTGGTAATCCCTACTACATGACCGAAGTAGGCGCGCACGAGAACTCAGAGAGCGCCTACGCCACATTCGACCAAGCTGGTAATGTCTATGAGTGGAACGAAACTTCTGGTAATGATCCGTATTTTTATTCACCCACTCACGGCCTACGTGGTGATTCATTTGGTGACACCACTCGGCAGAGCTCGCTCAATCTTGATGCATCGCACAGAACCTACCACGATCCGACCTGGCAGGTCGAGCAAGTCGGCTTTCGTGTCGTTGCCCTTCCTGTTCCTGAGCCTGCCACGATCATAACCTTGATTGGTGGACTTACATCACTCTTCACTTTGAAGCGACGCAAGCGTTAAGCTCCCAACGCGCGCAGGGTGGAGTGGGCACAACCATTCCACCCAACCCCACCCCAACAAAAACGCTTGTAGCATTTGCCTACGAATGTGTTTTGGAATGCTCCATCCTAGAGTCACAGGAGAACCAAGTTCTCGTTGCGCAATTAGGAGAATTATGAAAGCACTTTTCGTAAGACAACGTGCAGCAAACCGCATTGCATCAGGTGAGAAGACAACCGAACTCCGCACACGGCCTACCAAATACTGATGGTGAAGTGCTGGAAATCACCTATGACAAGAGGGGGAGGGTTAACAGTTTTAGAATAACTACTACGTGATTTTGGCATGGTCGGTAGGTTGGCTTCGGGACAAAAAGGCGTGTCCCAAAGCATATCGCTCAATTTGATAATGGGTTCGGGGGCAAATGCCCCGCATACATAGGGCAGGGAGCAATCTCCCTGCCCATCATGGGTTCCCCAACAAGCCCCTGAAACATAATCATTACACCTCAGCATAACTTTCTGATATAATCATAACGATGGACGCAGTACCGCCGCAGTCAATCTTTTCCACAGGCGGGAGCGCGCCGGGCATGGAGATGGACCATATTCAATGATGAACTTTGTTTCAAACTTTTTCGGCAGGTTTTCAAGGGCAATTGGGATCGACCTCGGCACCGCTAACACACTCGTGCATGTGCGGGGCAAGGGGATACTTCTGCGGGAGCCCTCCGTTATTGCGATAGAGACTGAGACGCGGAAAGTGCTCGCCGTCGGTGAGGAAGCCAAGCGGATGATTGGCCGGACTCCCGGCAATGTGATCGCGATCAGACCTCTCAAAGACGGCGTCATCGCGGACTTCGATCACACGGAGCAGATGCTTCGCGGGTTTATCCGCAAGGTGCATCGTCGCAACTCGTTCATTCACCCCATGGTAGTCGTCGGCATCCCGTCCGGCGTCACTGAGGTCGAGCGGCGAGCGGTTATCGACGCGGCCAAAAAAGCCGGGGCAAGCGACGCGTATCTTATGGAGGAACCGATGGCCGCAGCCATAGGGGCGGGGCTCCCCGTTGGCGAGCCGACCGGCTCTATGATCGTCGACATCGGAGGCGGCACCACCGAGGTCGCCGTGATCTCTCTTGGAGGCATAGTTACGGCAAAATCGGTCCGGGTCGCAGGCGACGAGATCGACGAAGCAATCGCTACATACGTTAGAAAAGTTTATAACCTCCTGATCGGCGACCGCACCGCTGAGGACGCGAAACTGCAGATCGGAAGCGCTTACCCACTTGAGGAAGAGCTCACGATGCAGGTCCGAGGCCGCGACCTTGTTACGGGACTTCCCCGAAGCGCGACCATCAGCTCAAGCGAGATACGCGAAGCGATCAACGACCCAATCGCCCAGATCGTCGAGAGCGTCAAGCTCACCCTCGAGCTTACCCCGCCGGAGCTTTCAGCGGACATTATGGACCGCGGAATCGTGCTCGCAGGCGGCGGCGCGTTGCTGCGTGGGCTCGACCAACTGCTGGCGGTTGAGACGGGTATGCCCGTGCATATCGCTCCCGACCCGCTTTCGGCGGTCGTCCTTGGCACTGGCAAGGCCCTTGAGGAGTCGGAAACCAACCCGGCGCTGAAGAAGGTCCTGATGAACTCGGCCAGGATGCGATAGACCCAGCCATAGTCACGGAGTCTTCATGCTTCATTTTCTGCGCAACAGCAAGATAACGGTGCTCGCCGCCCTGGTCATGCTCGGCATGGTAATGGGCGGCGCGCACAACAGGGCTGAGGAGCGAAACGCGTCGTTCTTCCCCGAAAACGTCGTTCGGGTCGTTCTGAAGCCGCTTCAGCAGGCCGTGAGCGGAGTGATCCGGGTCGGAGACGCCGCCGCGCACACAGCTCGACCTCGAAGCTCGCTTATGAGGGAAAACGAGCAGCTTCGCGCGCAGGTGCGCACCCTCAATATGGAAGTGCAGCGGCTTCGCGAAGACTCAGGCGAGGCAAAACGGTTGCGGGCGGCGCTTGGGCTGAAAGCAAAGAGCCCGGACAGGCTCGTCGGCGCGCGCATCATCTCCCGCAACCCGAGCGAGTGGTTCATCACAGCGACGATCGACCGCGGCAAGTCCGCAGGCATCCAGCCGGGGCAGGCCGTCATCACCCCCTGGGGGTTTCTCGGACAGGTCATCACCGTTTCGCCGACGACCGCACAGATCAGCAGGTCTGACCCCGAGGGACACAGCGGGGTCGGGGCGATGGTCCAGCGTTCGCGGGCGGTCGGTATCTGCATCAACCAGCAGGATCCCGAGTATCTGCACCTGACCTACCTCGCAAAAGACGCCGACATCAAGCCCGGCGATGTGATCGTCACAAGCGGTCAGGGCGGAGTCGTCCCCAAGGGATTGCCGCTTGGACGGGTGCTGAAGGTCGTCCCTGAGAGCGGCGGGTTTATCAAGTCGGCAATACTTTCCCCAAGCGTCAAGTTCGATCGCGCCGAAGAGGTCTATGTCGTGCTGCGGAAGGTGGAATAGCCGATGCAGCGCTACCTGCTCCCCTCGCTTTTGATCCTGCTCGCCGCCGCGATTCAGGGGAATCTGCCCGATTGGCTGATCATCAAGGGAGGCCAGCCGGACTTGATTTTGGTCGCCCTGATCGCAACCGCGCTTACCCTCGACCCCGCAACCGGCGCGGTGCTTGGGTTTGTCGCGGGGCTGGTGCACGGCGCGATCACCGGGGAGAGCCTGGGAAGCTTCATCGTGACGCGCACGATCATCGGCTACGCGGCGGGAAGCCTGACGGTGCGGCTGTTTTCCGACAACCCCGTAGTCCCCGTGCTTGCCGCGGGTGGGCTGACATTTGCCGGTGAGTTCATATTTTTGCTCGCAAACCCCACCCCGGACCTGATCGGCGGGGTCAACATGATTTTGGCAAAATCGCTTTACGACAGCCTGCTTACGATCTTTGTCTTCTGGTTCCTGCGCTGGACCGAGATAAGGCGAAAGATCAAGATGGCGTCGGCGCGACTCTAGTGGGTAAATTGCCATGCATTACGCCATTCGGGATTCGGAAATCCCGTCTTAGCTTTGGGGTGGCGATTCGGAAATCGCCACCCAACAACAATGGCTGATTTTATGCCAAGTGACCCACTAGTTCAGGGGATATGGGCTGGGGGTTAGGGGCTAGTAAGACCGTTCTACGAAGGAGAAAATTATGGCTTGTGAGAATGTGAAGAAGAATCTGGAAGTCTGCAACTGCGGCTCGGCTAACTGCGAGCGCAAGGGCAAGTGCTGCGAGTGTTTGGCGTTTCATCTGAGCATCGACTCGCTTCCGGCGTGCGCGCGGCATCTTCAGAAGAAAGACTGATATGGCGAAGCCCAAGGCCGGACCGACCAACTGGTCTAGCGAGAGCGAACCACTGGAGCGGAAGACCGGGCGCGCGCTTGGGATCATCGAGATTTTGCAGGCGACCTACCCCGACGCAAAGTGCTCGCTTGAGCCGCGTAACGCGTTTCGCCTGATGGTGGCGACGATCCTTGCCGCGCAGTGCACCGACGAGCGGGTCAATATGGTGACACCGGGGCTTTTCGAGCGTTACCCGACGATCCAGAGCTTTGCCGAGGCGCGCGAGGAGGATATTCAGGAGATCATTCGCTCGACGGGGTTTTTCCGCCAAAAGTCGCGCTCGATCATCGAGGCCTCTCAGGACATAATGGCGAAGTTCGGCGGCGAGGTCCCCGGCACGCTTGCGGAGCTCACGACTCTTCGCGGTGTGGGGCGAAAGACCGCGAACCTCGTCCTCGGCGAGTGCTTCGACACACCGGGCATGGTAGTCGACACCCACGTCACGCGCCTCTCCCAGCGGCTCGGCCTCACATCCAACACCGACCCAACCAAGATCGAGTTCGACCTTATGAAAGTCGTCCCCGAGCGCCACTGGACCGAGCTGAACCACCTCCTAGTTTCCCACGGTCGCGCCATCTGCAAGGCCCCGACGCCGCGGTGCGACCAGTGCCCCGTGCTTGAGCTCTGCCCGACAGGGCGAGAGAGGATGGGGATGGCGCAGCTCGGGGAGTGAGCGTTGTTTGCCAGGTGCCATTCAATGATCAAGCCCAATAAGCTGTTTGCCGAGACCGCGTAGAGCTAGCTTGATGGAGCACTATTGATTTTCGTGCTTTAGACTCAGTGGATGACCGTTAAGTTATCTGCCGAAAATCCATAGATGCTACGCCCCAACTTGCACAACCCAGACTCTTGAAGCCAGTCCGCTGGGTTCTACTACCGGGATGCCGAGCCGATCTTTCCAATTAGTCCCATTGAGTGGCAGGCTATAGCTTGGGCTGGCGGATAGATTCCGCGGAACGGGATCGGGGGACGGATTCCCCCGACCAACGGGCAACGCCGCCGGAGTGCCACCGTCAAGGGTGGACAATATTTCTGGTTCTTTAGGTGCCAGCACGCCAGAATATGGGTATAGTGTGGCAAAACGCTTAACATACAGAGGAGTATTCAATGGACTATCAAAGAGTTTCCGCTACATTCCAGAATGCTGATGATGCTGAGAACGCATACCGGTGGTTGAGAGATAACGGTATCAGTGATGATGATATTGCCATAATGGCTTCCGATGAGCAGGTGCAGGCCTCGGTGGGAGCAGAGCGAAAGGACCGAGCCGAAGAAGCTAAAGATGTTGGCAAGGATGCTGGAAAAGGAGCTATGACTGGAGCTGGAGTCGGTGCCCTGTTTGGTCTTGCGGCTCTGGCTATCCCCGGAATCGGGCCGTTCATCACAGCCGGTTGGCTTGCAACCGCTCTCGGGACCACCGCCGGCGCAATCGCATCAGGAGCAATCGTCGGAGGAACCGCGGGCACACTCGCAGGCGCGCTTACAAATATCGGCTACGGCAAAGAAGAATCAGAGAGATACGCGCAGGATGTAAAAAGCGGCATGACGTTTATCAGTGTAAACGTCCCAGCGGGCTCTTCCACGGACGTCGACGAGATCCACGACACTTTCCGTCAGCATAACGGCAGGACAATGGACGAACGTTAGCCCGCTTTATTCGTGAAGCGAATAAAGCTTTCGCTAACAGAGCATTATTCACGCTACTCGTGAATAATGCGGGTTAGAAAGCGGCCTTGTAACCAGGCAACTTCTGAAATGGGTGCAATTTGCCAATTGCACCCATTTCGCCGCTTGGACGTTTCTCGGTGGTCTGGGAATCTCGTTGATCGGGGGAATCCGTCCCCGATCCCGTTCCGCGGATTCTATCCGCCCGAGAAACTCAGGCAGGAGATCACCATTCACCTGTAGAATAATGTCAAGGGGTGGTCTCAATGCCTGAACACTTCAAAGTCTACGAACAAGACGGCTTGCACTTTATCACAAGCACCGTCATCCACTGGATGCCGGTCTTCAATCGAGGAGACTACTTCAAGGTTCTATCTGACAGTTTCTGCTACTGCATCAAGAGTCGCGGGCTGAACGTCCACTCCTTTGTCTTCATGCCAAACCACTTCCATGCAATCTGCTCTCAACCTGAGGGGAAGCTTTCACACGTTATAGGAGACCTCAAGCGTTTGACTGCGAGCTGTGCGCAACGCTGCGGATTCGGACTCGCAAGCCAAGGTGTGGGTCGACGCATTTCACCCCGAGCAGCTTTACTCGGAAAAGTTTTTCAAGCAGAAGTGTGATTACATTCACAACAATCCCGTGAGAGCCGGCTTTGTTGATGATCCTTGTGCCTGGAATTACTCGAGCGCTGGGTTCTACTACCGGGATGCCGAACCGATCATTCCAATTACACCGATTGAGTGGTAGGCCATGGCTTGGGCTGCCGGATAGATTCCACGGAACGGAGTCGGGGGACGGATTCCCCCGACCAACTGACGACCAACTTGTAATGTTTGACAAGTGACTAGGTTTTAGGTATTATTGGACCAGTCCAGTGGACCGGTCCAATAGATGTGGTGAAAGAGAATCAATGAGCACTCGACCTACAATCAGAGATGTTGCGGCGCACGCGAAAGTGTCTAAGACTACCGTCGCTTATGTGCTGAATCGGCGCACGGACGTTGCGATACCGGAAGCGACTCGGGATCGGGTTTTTGAGGCCGCGCGGGAGCTCGGCTACAGGCGCGATACCGTCGCGCGAAGCTTTGCCACAGGGAAAAGCCAGAACATCGGGATGGTAGTCTCGTATCAGGGCTACGTAAACGGATACCAGGACGCGTTCGTCTCGCGGATACTCTACGGTGTTCAAAATGTCTGTGCGAGTCGGCAGTACGGCTTGCTCCTCAGCGCCGCACAAAACCCCAAAGACATCACGGATGACCAGATAAACTCTCTGCTTGAGCAGAAGGTCGCGGGGGTTATCTTTGTGGGGCTGCCGGAGCCTGGGGTGATCGACGAGGTCGTTCGCGAAGGGGTCGCGTGCGTAGTGGTCGATGATCGTGCGCCAGACGGCAAGGCCGACTGCGTGCTGACAGACGATACGCTGGGAGCAAAGCTTGCCGTGGAACATCTGGTGCGACTCGGCAGGCGGCGCATCGCGCACCTGACTTCCGGGACGTCCACAAGCACTGCCAAAGCCCGCGCGCAGGGTTTCGAGTCGGCAATGGCCGGTTGTGGACTCGATATCGACCCAAATCTCGTTGTAGCAGGCTCGTTTGTGCCGGGCGAAGCGCTATCCGCCGCTTGTCGGTTGCTCAGTTTGCCAAACCCGCCGGATGCGGTGTTTGCCGACAGCGATTACCTTGCCATCGCGGCTCTTCAGTGCGCTTCTCAGAAGGGGCTCAAAATCCCATCGGACATCGTCATGGTCGGCTACGCGGACCTGCAGGTGGCGGAGTGGCTCGACGTGACAACTATCCGGCAGAACGCGGAAGCTCTGGGAATCCGAGCGGCTGAAAGGGTGTTTAGCAGGATCGAGGACCCGGGAGCGGCACACGAAGAAATCGTTCTGCCTGTCGAGCTCGTCATCCGAGGCACCTGCGGCGGAAGACTGTAGAGGAGAATAAACAGTTATGTCATACAAAATCGCTCCAGACGGCGTTGACCCGAACATTGTGCCCGAAAAGACGCTTTACACGGGCGCACAGATCCCTGTTGTTGGGCTTGGGACGTTTGGTTCGGACCACGTCACAGGGGAGCAGGTTGCAGAGGCTGTGCTTGAGGCGGCGTCAGTGGGCTACCGACACTTTGACTGTGCGGCAGTCTATCACAACGAGCACCAGATCGGGAAATCCCTTGGGAAGATACTCTCGTCAGGCGTAAATCGCGAGGAGCTTTGGGTGACTTCCAAGCTCTGGAACGATAAACACGCAGAGGAGAACGTGATCCCGACCTGCAAACAGTCGCTCGCGGACCTGGGGCTTGAATATCTGGACCTGTACCTCGTCCACTGGCCGTTTCCCAACACCCATGCCCCCAGCTGCGACGTGTCATCGCGCTCGACATGCGCCAAACCCTACATCCACGAGAGCTTTATGAAGACCTGGAGACAGATGGAGAAGCTCGTGGATCTGGGGCTCGTGCGCCACATCGGAACATCCAATATGACCGTCCCAAAGCTCGAACTGCTGCTTCGGGACTGCAAAATCAAGCCGGCGTGCAACGAAATGGAACTCCACCCCAATTTCCAGCAGCAGGAGCTCTTTCAGTTTGTCACCGGAAACGGGATAATACCAATCGGCTACAGCCCGATAGGTTCCCCCGCAAGGCCCGAACGCGACCGCACGCCTGAGGACACGGTCGATATCGAAGACCCGGTCATATTGCGTATCGCAGAGCGTATTGGGGTCCATCCGGCCGTAGTGTGCATAAAGTGGGCGGTTCAGCGCGGTCAGATACCGATACCCTTCTCAGTGCGCCGCGCCAATTACCTCGCAAACCTGAAGTGTACAGTAGCTGAGCCCCTGACGGACCATGAGATGCAGGAGATCGCAGGTATCGACAAAAACTGCCGTCTGATCAAAGGCCAGGTGTTCCTCTGGAAAGAAGGACAGAGCTGGGAAGACCTTTGGGACCTAAGCGGCGAGATAACGCCTCCATAGCAGCCGCCATGCGACTGTCGAAATGAGTGAAAAGAAAGGATGCAAGAAGTGTCTACCATACCGAAAACCATGACCGGAGTCGTGCTGCCTGGAAACAGCACAGTAGAGTTTAGAGAATATCCCGTGCCGACCCCCGGACCCGGGCAGGCGCTTATCAAGATGAAAGCCTCGACGATCTGCGGAAGCGACATCCGCGCGATCTACAGAGAACATCTTGGCAAGGGACCTGAAGGATACCAGGGAGTGATCGCCGGACACGAGCCATCGGGGCAGGTGGTCGCCGTCGGGCCAGGTGTCAAGCAATTCAAAGAGGGCGACAGGGTGATCGTCTACCACATCTCCGGCTGCGGGGTGTGCCACGACTGCCGTATGGGCTATATGATCAGCTGCTCAAGCCCACTCAGGGCCGCCTACGGCTGGCAGAGAGACGGCGGGCACGCCGACTATATGCTCACCGAGGAAAACACGCTCGTTCATCTGCCGGACGAGCTCTCCTACGAAGACGGCGCGCTTATCGCCTGTGGGTTCGGCACCTCTTATGAGGCGACGCAGCGAATTGGTGTATCGGGAAGAGACAAGGCGCTAGTGGTAGGCCTGGGACCGGTGGGGCTTGCGGCACTTATGCTCGCAAAGGCCCAGGGGGCAACCCGCACCATCGGAGTCGATGCCATGCCCGAGCGGGTTGAGCTTGCAAAGCGGCTGGGAATCGTAGACGTAGCCTTTGGCGCAGCCGATGGTGCACTTGAACGCATCATGGACGAAACAGATGGCTTCGGCGCCGAAGCGGTGATCGACTGCTCCGGTAACCCGGCGGGTAGGCTCCTTGCGATCCAGGGAACCAGACAGTGGGGCCGCGTGGCGTTCGTGGGTGAAGGCGGCTCCGTCACTTTTGAGCCGAGCCGGGACATCATCCACAAGCAGATAACGATATTTGGCAGCTGGGTAACGAGTCTGCCCAACATGGAGAACCTGGTGGAACGCCTCGTGCGCTGGAACATGCACCCGGACATCACCGTGACCGACAGGTTCCCTCTTGAGCAGGTGGACAAGGCCTATCAGCTTATGGATAAGGGTAAGTGCGGCAAGGTGGCTGTAGTATGGCCATAGAATGGACAGAACACAGGAAGTATGGCGGTCTCGAAAACCGTTATACTTCCTGAAAATCTATGCAGGAATGTTTGCCTCAGCCGTGGAAAAGGGTAAATGTTAGATGTCATTGTGGTGGCCTCTTGAGCAGGGTCTCCGGCTCTGGTGGAACAGGCTTCGCGCTCTTTAACTCTTGGTGAGAAAAGAAGAAGCTGTCCCCTCGGAACCGCGGATCCCGCACAATAAACGACAGGGTACAGAACGGCCTTGGGGCTATACCACGGTCCCGGAAACGGGACGGTAGACTTGAGCCCTGCTTGCGTGATGTTCGGGGAAACTTCGAGTTGCGTGGAGCGGGCTCTTTCGCGTACTATATATACATGTCCTCTCAGATCCACATTCTCACAGTAGATGACGGCGCGGGCGAGCGCATCGACGCTTTTCTTGCCGCACGTATTCCAGGTCTCACACGCTCGGCGGTCGCCAGACTGATCGACGACGAGCACGTACACGTCAACGGAAACCCCGAAAAGGCCAAATATAAAGTTCAAACCGAAGACGAAATACGGGTGGAAGTCCCGCCACCTACGGACACCGACATCTCTGCCGAAGATATCCCACTTGAGATCGTCTACGAGGACGACGACATCGCCGTCGTGAACAAACCGCGCGGCATGACGACCCACCCCGCGCCGGGGTCGCCCAACGGAACGCTCGTCAATGCGCTTCTTGCCAAGATTACGAACCTGTCGGGGGTCGGTGGAGTGAAGCGTCCGGGGATCGTGCATCGACTGGACAAAGACACCTCGGGGCTGCTCGTGGTCGCCAAAAATGACGCCGCGCACCTCGACCTGCAAGCGCAGATTCAGGCGAAGACCGCCAAACGCGAGTACTACGCAATCGTGTGGGGGGACACCAAGTTTGAGAAAGCTGTGGTGAACGCACCCATTGGCCGACACACCAGCCACAGGCAGAAGATGGCCGTCGTGACAGAGGGACCGACCGCGCGCGAGGCGATAACCGAACTCACTGTCGTCGAGAAGCTCGACGGGTTCACGCTGCTTCGTGCGTCGCTTCAGACCGGACGGACCCACCAGATCAGGGTCCACTGCAGCTATATCGGCTACCCAGTCGTCGGCGACCCGTTCTACGGCGGGCGACGGCGCGAGCTGCCGGGCAGGTTCGGGCCAAAACTGCGCGCCGAGTTCGAAGGGATTCTTGATAGACTCTCCGGGCAGGCGCTGCACGCTTGGAAGCTCTCGTTCAACCACCCACGGACCCGCGAGCGTATGGAGTTTGAGGCGACGATGCCCAAGGTCACAAGCGATCTGCTTCAGTGGCTGCGGGAGCATCGGAGGTAGCGTTTAGCCATTAGCTATTAGCTCAGATCGATGGTGACGCGGCACGCATATTTGAGGGGTCTCCTGACCCCGATTCTCATGGTGCAGGGTCTGGAGACCCGGCGCGATCAGGGATCGGAGATCATGCATCGTGAGATCGTGCATGAAGCCTCTACCACGCTTTTACAAGATCTAGCCTGATTCGTAGTTTTTCCTGATCCAGCGTTCGGAGGTCTAGCGCGAAGGCTATGAAGTCGTCATCGCTTACGCGGCGGTCGTATTTGAGGTGGAGTTTGTGGCCCTTGTCGTCGCTCTTTTGCTCCAGGCTGTAGCCGAACTCAAGCTTTGCCCTTGCGCCCAGTTTTCCGGCCAATGAGATGCCGTAGGCGCTGGTGGAGAAATCGGTGAGGTAGTCTTCGTCCTGTTTGAAGCTTAGGCCGAGGTTGAACTGTTTGATCGTAGTCGCAAGGTTGAGCACTCGTCCGCCGACCTGCTCTACGCCGCCGTCGGGCCTTTCGCGGTTGTCATACTCGCGGAGAGACAGGGTGGTTCTCTGGGAGAGCTTGTAGCTTGTGCCGTAGCGGCGGATGTCGAACGACTTGCCGCTTGCAAGCTCGTGCGACTTGAACGCCACATCGTAGAGCAGGTTCTTGCGGGCCGGATCGCTTGAAAAGCTGATTCCCTTTGCGCCGGGGCGACCGCCGCGGCCGTCGTCTGATGCGAAGTACTCGGAGGCCAGGTTCCCACCGAGCAGTTTGGACTCGAACTTCATCCGCTGGGACTCCTGCCCGGACTCGTCGGAGACTGAGGCTAAGCCTAGTTTGCCGTTTTTCAGCAGGAAGAAGTCGGCGATCCCGGCATCGAAGTTCATGCTGAGCCTACCCCGTCCGTCCTCGCTCTTTTGGTTGAGCGACACGCGCAGGTTCCTTAGGACAGACAACCGCTCGGCGAGCCGACCAGAAAGGCTAAGCTCGCGCTTGCTGTGGCCGCCGGACCAGTTGGTCATCCCCGCCGAAAGCGTCAGGTCCTTGCCTATTCCCCAACGCAGCCCGTAGTTTCGGCTCTGCTCGGTTCCCTTTTCGCGCGCAGTCGATCGGAACCCGGCACTTAGGCTGAGTCCATTCGATGGCTTGGCGGAGAAGCCCAGGGAGCGGACGTTTTCGAAGTGTTCACCGGTCGCTGTGTTCTTCAGATCAAAGCTGCCCCAGGCGTTTCGGGACTTGTCAGTCTCGATGTGGGCCTGCTCGACCTTTCTTTTGACCTCGCCGTCGGCCCCGGACTCGACCTCCCGTGAGCCGCTGAAGGAGAGGCCCCTGCCGCGGTAGTTGATCTTGCCAAGCGATTTTTCAGCGCCGTTGGTGTCGATATTTTGGGAGAGACCGAGCCCGAGGCGGCCCATTCCGATATCAAGCGAGTTGGAACTGCCGCCTTCGCGCTCGGAGCTTCTGGCAAACTTGAGGAAGTCGCCGCTGTCTTTTTTTAGCTCGACCGATATGTCGCTTCGCCCGACGCCGAGATCAGGCTCCACTCGCCCCGCAAAGGGGGTCTTGCGCTCCGGGCTTGAGACTGCGATTGAAGTGCGAAGCGTCGAGTCATCCCCTACCCTCATCTCGGCACCGAACCCGAGGTTGACGGGCTCGCCTGCGGCGATCTCCTGCTCGGACTTGTTAATGCAGAGCTTTTCGTCGAGTAGAGCGCCCTTCTCGAACGGCCATGCTGACTCAGCCGCCGCAACTACAGCCAAAATCGCGACTGTCAGGACGCCTCCTGCGACTCTCAACGGGCTCGATCTCCCCGGACGCTACCCCTTTGCGCACCTCAAAAGATTGTCTGGTTACTAGTTTTTACACCAAATTACCAGATTACTAACGCCAGCGGTATACCGGGAGACGGTTACCAGAGGTCGCGGAGAAGGTTTGTGAAGGGGATGAAGGGGTCGGCGCCGCTTTCGGGGTGGATGGCACTGCAGTTGTGCTCAGCTCGCCTGCACTTTCGGGCGCGGGGACACTCCACTCCCTGTTCCTCCTGCTGCCATGTGCTGTCGGCGATCATCCAGCGGCGAACGACAATCGTCGCGTAGACGTAGTCTTTAATGAAGTAGCAGAACTTGCGCTCACTTGTGCGTTCAAACTTCTCAAGCATGACCGTATTATACCATCTCAGCAGGGAATTGGACCATCAACGTATAAGTGGTAATGGAATGTAAATGGCAAAATCCGCCATTTACATGGGAATCGTGGCGAAGCCTTTCGCAGCGCAAAATCCGCGCTACTGCCGGCTTTCGCATTTCATATCGAAATGCTGTCGCCAAGGTCGTCACCACTATGAAAGCGTAAATGGCAAAGACCGCCATTTACATGGGAGGAATAAATGGCAACAGTTAAAGCAGGAGACCGGATCAAGATCGTGGAGCGTGAAGTGACACCAGCCGACGTCAAGTCCGGACTATATTACGATTATTTCCGAAACCTCGTCGGCGTGGTCGACCGCGTCTATGAGGACGATACCGTATGTGTCAAGATAGATCAGGATAGTCTTCCCCCGGCTATTCAGAAGTGCCACATTGACGTCCAGCAGGCGGTGCGCACCCGCTGGCTGAACGGACTGGGCCAGGAGCAGCGCGACAGGCTCTCTGAGACCGACAGATCAGTCGTCCTGGGGTACAACCTGCTCGTCGGCGCAAACGACATCGAGCCGTTCAAAGGCAAGATTCCGCCCAGAGCCGAGAAGAAACAGCCTGAAAAGCTGGCACGCGCAAGCGAGCAGGACATCGAAAAGGCCGAGGAAGAGTATCTGAAGACGATCGCTGAGCAGGCCTAGTGTCGGATTAACTCAATTCTTGGGCTTTGGTGAACGTTTCATCGAAGCCTCTGCATGCGGCCTGAGTGCTTGGGCACCAAACAAAAATCAGGTTAAGCATGCACTAAAAAATAGTTTTGCCGGTGCGCACGCGGACGTTTAAGCCTATGTGATTGCAGGTATAAATTAAATACGTTGACAACAGAATAGCAAACAATTCCAGGCCAGTGTTTTGTCGCTTTGGCGAATCGGCGACCGGTGAGAAGCGGCCCGGGTCGGACTTAGATTCCGAACGGACATAGCCGCCGGAGACGTGATAAGCAAGAAGCATATATGAGCGCTCCAGGGAAGTCCGTCGTTCCATGACCGGGGACGGTAGTCGTAACCTGTTGATGCCCGTGCTTTAGTTCAAGGCGGTAAGTAACTGGCCTGGATAGCGTACGAAGCTGTTAGAGCGTGTCTGAGAAATCCCGATTGTAGTGGCCGGTCGCCGTGCCGGCCATCAGCGCCGTAGGCGCTGCCCTACGGCGCAATCTCGTATCAATGTTCAATTGGCACGAAATTCCACCGTTTTCCAGCTCCTTCGGAGC
>JBBRAE010000043.1:0-21002 GCA_038207085.1 Armatimonadota bacterium | reverse complement strand
GGTGAGCGGCGCGTCCGGGTCCGAGACAAGCACTCGAATCTCGCCCGTTCGCTCGCCACCGACGCCGAATATCCCCTGAATCATCGCAGCCTCAGTCTCGACGACGACCCCTTCGTCAGGCATAACCTCCGCTACCCGTCCTAAAACGTAGGCGGCGACCTCGATCGGTGCGGCGGGAAGACGTATGCCGATGTGCCCGGTCTGCTCGCTTATAAGCTCCACCGTGCCGTTGATCGGGCTCTTGACGTCGTTTTTCATCAGGCCAAAGAAACTCTTGGTCTCGGCAAGGACCTGGTCGCGGGTCACCTTGTCGCCGATATTCACCCGAAGCGCGTGCGGCATATCAGAGACTTCGATCCCGAGCTGCTCCGCCGCGCGCACGGTCTGCATGATCCCTGGGATCTCGGTGCGCGCGACAACGGTGTCCGGGTTGACCATGTCCCCCGCGGCGACCATTACGCTCCCCTTCAGGGGGAGGCGACGCGTCTTTCGGACGAGCGTCTTCGGGCTTACTTTCAGGCCCGGTGTGTATGCGGTTCCCATTTTAACCCTCCGCCTCAAGTCCGAGCGCGCTGTGCCACTCGACGAGCTTTGAAATTCTAGTCTTTTTGTCCGCGGGAAGCTGCAGCGGACGGCCACGGGTGTCGATGATCAGGCCGACTGTGCCGCCTTCGACCGTCGCCGTCACCTGTTTGCCGCGTCCTGCACCTGCGTCAAATCCCCGCGCGGGCTTGATCACAACCTCTTTGGTCTCCCCGAGCCCAAGCGGCACGAGAGAAAGCGTCCCAAATGAAAACTGCCGATCGACGCCGTCTATTGTAAGCGTCAGCACGTTGTCCCCCTGCTTTGCCACCCCCACGGGGGCGATCACGTGGCCGAACTTGACCAGGCAGTCGCGCTCGAATACCTGCGCGGCGGCTTCTGCGTGAACGGTCGAGAGCACGCCGAGCTGCGGCATCATAAAGATCGAGTCCTTGGCGAGCATCGTCACCCCTTCGGGCTGGTAGGCGTCGAGCATCATATAGGCGGTTTCTGCGGCGCGCGGCGCATGCGAGAGCACCCCACCGCTTCCGATCACCATATCGAGGTTCATCATCTTTACAAGCGTCTGGCCCGTCGCCTCCTGGGTCATCAGGTCGCCGACCGAGCGGGCCTGCTGCACGCCCGTGAGCGAGCGGGCAAGCGACTTGTGGTGCTCGAATGCCAGCCGCAGCGCCTCGCGGGATACCGCCTGCTCGATTCGGAGGTCCTCAAGCGTGTGCGGGATCGTCGTAGGCCGGATCATCTTGTTTCGGAGGCGATTTCTGAGATCGGTCTCGTCGAGGTCAAAGGGCACCCAGCGGCTGATGTTCTCAACGCCCGCTTCGGTCAGCACGTTACATATCGAGTAGCTCATACCGAGGTTTGCGCTCACGGTGCGGGTGAACGTGCCTTCAAAGACCGAGAAAACGTCGGTCGTCGCGCCACCGATATCGACCGCGAGCACGTTTATCCCAAACTGCCCGGCGATAGTCTCGATGATCTTGCCGACCGCGTTTGGCGTCGACATAATCCCCGAGTCGACCCAGCTCGAAAGCTTGCCGTAGCCCGGCGCCTGCTGCATGACGTGCTGTAGAAAGAGTTCGTGGATCGCCTCGCGCGCTGGGCCGAGGTTCTCGGTCTCCATCGTGGGGCGTAGGTTGTCGACCACTCGCAGGTCGACCTTGCCGTCGATCACTTCCCTAAACGCCTCGCGCGCGTCCTTGTTTCCTGCGAATATGACCGGAAGCGCCATCCCAAGTCCGAGTCTGGGTTTGGGGTCGGCTGCCAAAAGCATTTCGGCGATCTCGGCCAGGTGCTTCACGGTTCCCCCGTCGGTCCCGCCCGAGGCAAGGATCATATCTGGTCGAAGCTCTCTGATGCGCCGGACTTTCTCGTAGTCTTTGCGCCCATCATCGACCGCGATCACGTCGATGATAATCGCGCCCGCGCCAAGCGCCGCCCGCTGCGCGCTTTCCGCGCTCATCGCCTTGACGACCCCCGCGACGGTCATCTGCAAGCCCCCGCCCGCCGATGAGGTGGAAAGATACATATCGACGCCGGTTGTGCCGTCGCTTGCCGGACGAATGATCAGCCCGTCGTCGCCTATGATTCTGCGTCCTGAAAGCTCCTCAACCTCGCGCACCGCGTTTACGACGCCGACTGTAACGTCGTCAAACGGCGCTTCGACGGTGGTCGGGGCCTCCCCTCGGACCTTGAGGCGATATTCCCCGTTCTCGCGCTCGATAAGAATCGCCTTGGTCGTGGTGCTGCCGCAGTCCGTAGCTAAAATTGTGTTTATATCAGTCAAATCCTGCTCCCTTATGCCGGGGCGAATGATCGATGAAATAGTTGTGCCCGTTTCTGGTGAATTCTAACACGAATGGCCCGCCGTGGCAATCAAGAGAACGTGTAGAAAGTGTTGGTGCAGGTTCCCGTTGGTCGGGTGAATCCCTCACCCGACCCCGTTCCGCGGATTCCATCCGCCCGAAAACTGACCGGCAACAACGTAGGGGCGGACCAGTGTGTCCGCCCTCCCCCCGCTGCGGCAAATACGCCACCAGCCGATAAATCCCTCGTCGCCGAGCCTAGATCTTTCACTATTGTTCAGGATAACAACTGGCCGCTACTCCAGCACCGAAAACACCTGCACGCCGAAGTAGGTGCCGTCGTCGATCCGATAGGCCGTCGCCTGCACGCCTTTTAGCGGGGTCCACCCGAGACCGAGGTTGGTATGTTTCTGGAAGTGCTCGGCGTAGATCGTCAAGTTTAGTGGCAGGTGAGCGTCGGCCCCGTAGAAGAAACTGTGTATCCCCTTTACCCCGTAGCCGAGGGTCAGTTTGATGTCTGATAGCGGCAGGTACGGCACCTTTTCGTCAAAGGGTACCGCCTTGGTGAACGCAAGATAGAAGCCGACGCCGTCCGGGGTCTGCCCGGTGATGTCATAAGCGCCGACACCGATGCCGGGGGTCAGCGAGGTCTCTGGGAGCATAGCGAACTCCGCGCCAAATAGGGTTGTGTCTTCTGACCCCGGGGTGCTTCGCTGGTCAAACTGGGTCAGATTCAGCTCAAAACGGGGCAGTCCCGCGTTCAGCCAGAATATCCTGTTGTCGTCCGGGGACGTCTGAAGCGACACCTCCGCGCGAAAGTCCCCCTTGTTCAGCACGTTTCCCGTAGGGGCGAGTATCAGGCGGTCGGCAACGGCGGGAACCGCCGCAACCGCTGCAAGTGTCACTGCAACTAACATCCTGGAGTTCATCGTACTTCCTTTCAAGCCTCGCTCCCGGCCCGGTCTATCTCTTCTATGGCGCGCAGAACCTCGGCGCGTTCGGAGGGCGCAAGTGTATCGATTGTCGCTACAAACTCAACCGTATGTGGTCTAAGCGACGGCCTCTGGCTGCTCACCCTATAGCGCTTGTACCGGCGCGGGATCACGGAGAGCCTGCCGCGCATGGAAAGCACGGATAAAAGCTCATCAAGCGGGATTATCCCGTCCGTGCTATAACTTACCAAGACGAACCGTGCGCGGATTCTTTCCACCAGAGTGCAAAACGCAGGCAGCGCGGCGGCCCTGGTGCAGTAAGGGCTGCGCCGCAGCGTCCGCCAGTCGAGCCTGATCGCCGACTTGGTCCGGTCCCCGGGCTCCGTCGAAATATGTCGGCTGACCGGCGGATGGTCCCAAAGCGCGACCGTGTTTAGCAGATGGTAGTTCGAGCCGTACTGGTGCTGGTTATACGGCGGGTCTATGTAGGCGATATCCGCTTCCACCCGCCGCGCAAGCTCGCATGCGTCCTCGCGAGTGACGACGCTTTGCCGGCCGTTGTCAAAGAAGACCGGCGGTGAAAGAGAAAGCGTGCTTCTGATGCGGTACCACGCGGTCTTGGTCGCCCCGCCCCAGCCGCGGTGAAACCCCTTGAACACGCCAGACGTGTTGCTGCAGTAGCTCGCCTGGTAAATGAGCGGCGCAAGGAGCACGGCCAGTTCGAGTGAATCGATCATACCCGAATCGCTCCACTCGGCGATCTTCTCACGAATAGCGTCGATCCGCCGCCCGTTTTCCTGGGTGTAGAACATCCTCTCGCGCTCATAGTCGGGATGCTCGTCGTCCTCGGGGCAGTAGTGGGTCGCGATGTACCCGCGAACAGGGGCAAGGCCGTTAAGCGTTTGGAAAGCCGAGTCCATCCCGCCAAGCCGTGCAAACCTCGGTGCAGCGTTCACACCGACACATGCGAGGTTGATCGGCTCGGTGTAGGGCTCCCAGTCGTTTGAGATCACCCCAAACCCAAGCCTCTTTGCAAGACGCGAGACGACCCCGCTACCAGAAAACAGGTCGCAAAACGTCCCGCCCGAGACACCAGTCGCCGAGATGGCGTCGCTGATCAACGGCAGAAGCTTGCGCTTGTTGCCGATGTAGGGGATCAGCTGATGGGTCAGATACGGGTCTTGCAGCACAGTTTACTTCTGCTCAGGCGCGGACGCCCAGCCAGGGTCGGAGCAGGCCGGCTTGCCGTCGGTGATCGGCTCCGTCTTGCCCGTTGATTTGTCATAGACCATTATACGGTCCCGATCGGTAAAGACGATCTTGCTGCTGTCGGGCGACCATTTGGGCTCGCGCGGCTCACCTGCGGCTATCACCTTGCCTTCTCCGTTGGTGACATCGATCACCACGATCCCCACGGGGCTGTAGTCGTTTGGGCCGAGCCTGTCCTGCGCCTCACATGCGACGTAATTGCCGTCCGGCGACCAGTCCGGGTTTCCGATAGCCTGCTTAAGCGCCATCGGCTGGATCTTGCCCTCGGACATGTTCGCAACTGCGATAATTGAGGCCTTCGGCACGCAGCCGGTAAGGATCATCTCCGGGCCAGAGTGCGACCACGTCGCCCCGACGCGCTCACCCATAAACGGAGCCCCTCCCAGCTGCTGGGGGTCGACGATCGGTGAGGGCTCTGCGTCACCGAGCTTCATCCAGTACGCGACCTGCTTTCCTTCCTGAAGCCTGATCGCCGCGATCGCCTGTCCGTTGCCTGACTCGGCGGCCCACAGATACGGGTTTCGCTCGACTGCACTGCGCTCGGCGGTCTCCTGGTCCTCGGTCGGCAGCAGGCGCTCGGGGTGGTCCTGGTTTATCGCCGCGCGCCAAACGTTTCCGCCGCAGAGGAATATCACCGACTTTCCGTCGGAGGAAAAACTGAGGCCGGACTTGGTCCCTGTGATCTGGGTCAGCCTGTGCTGATGGGAGCCGTCGGGGTCCATCGCGAAGACCTGGTTATAGTTGCCCTCGCGCCTTGAGATAAAGGCGATGGTGTAGCCGTCGGGCGAGACGACGGGCTCGGAGTCAGGGAATGCGTCGTTTGTGAGCGATTTTTTATCTGTGCCGTCTGGCTTCATCACCCAGATATCGGGGTGGCCCGATTCACTTGTGACGTAGACGATGGCGTCGGTGAGGGGCTTTCTAAGCGTGAGCTTCCAGCCCGTCAAGTCTGTTATTTTGCCGGTCCATGCGGCCATACCGAGCCCGAGCAGCAGGGCTATGCCAAGAAGCATCAGGATGCCTCTTAGCTCAGGATTTCTAACTAACCTCAATGCGATCTGCCTCCGCAGTTGTATTTATAGTCTTCAATACGGGTAAAAAGCCATCAACGATTCCGACGACCTGCGTCATGATTCTACGAACAAGAGAGAAAATCCTTGTTGAGGCTGTTTCATCTGCCCCATAAAGATGGGTATAAACAAATGTACAATAGAATATGTATAGCTTGGGTGCGAAGTGGCATGATAAGTTATGAGGGAATAGTCCACGTTGACAATGAGGGGTGCCCGTGCTACACTTGTTCGATTTCGAAGCGGTGACGGGTAAGCCCGTTGATTTCTACTGAGAGGAGTACACTGCCAATGCTAGTTACAGTGAAGGGCAAAAACGTCGAGGTTACAGACGCCCTGAAGAGCTACGCAGAGAAGAAGATCCAGAAACTGGAGAAATACTTCAAGGAAATCAAGGAGGCACAAGTCACACAAAGCGTTCAGCGCAACTGGCACATCGTCGAAGTTATGCTTGAAGGCGACGGAGTGCTTTTGCGAGGTGAAGAGCGTTCGGACGACATGTATGCGTCCATCGATCTGGTAGTAGAGAAGCTCGAGCGCCGCGTTCAGCGGTTCAAAGGCAAACTCTACGGCAAGACCATCGACAAAGGTCCCAAGGAACGCGAGATGCAGCGTGAGCAGATCGCGGCCGAAGCGGAAAACGCCCACGAAGAGCCGCTTCCGTATATCACACGGACCAAACGCTTCGCCATCAAGCCGATGGGGCCAGACGAGGCCGCCAACCAGATGGAGCTTCTTCACCACGACTTCTTCGTCTTCCTAAATGAGGACAGCGACAACGTCGCAGTCGTCTACAAACGAAAAGACGGCAACTATGGCCTTATGGAGCCTGAAGCCTAAATTAGTCGCTGGCCGGTGGTGGCTAGTCGCTAGTTTTTGATTTGTGTTTTGTGTTTTATGGGGCGGAAGGACCGGCGGGTTGTCCCGGGTCTTTCCGCTCTTCCTTATGAAATGTCCACACTATGATCTCTACAGTTACACTCAACCCTGCGTTTGACCGCACCATTTACGTCGGCGGTCTCGTCTGCGGCGACACCAACCGCATCACCAGGACCGAGCTTGATGCCGGCGGCAAAGGCGTGAACGCCTCGCGTATGCTTGCGGTGCTCGGCTCGGAGACTGTCGCGCTCGGCTTTGTCGGCGGGACGACGGGCCGGTTCATCGAGCATGTGCTCTTCGAAGAGGGAATTCACACCGATTTCATCCGCACCGTAGCCGAAACCCGCACCAACATCGACATCGAGTGCCGCGACGGGCTACCCCCGACTACGCTAAACGAGCGCGGCGGCCCAATCACCCCGGACGAGCTCACCCGACTGAAAGCATGCGTCCGCGCCTGGGCAAAACAAAGTAAGATGATGGTCCTTGGCGGAAGCATCCCCCAGGGAGTCGAGCCGACGATCTACGCCGAGCTGATCGAGATCATCCGCTCCGAGGGCTCGAAGGCTGTGCTCGACGCCGACAACCAGTCGCTCCTCCACGGCATAGCCGCCGGGCCGAGTATGATCAAACCGAACATCGAGGAGGCCAAGCGCCTGACGGGGATGGAGCTCAAAACCCCCTGCGACGTCGCCGAGGCCGCCCGAGCATTGGTCGCGCGCGGTATCGAGCTTGTGGTAGTCTCGATGGGCAAACGAGGCGCGGTCGCGGCGAGCGCTTCAGAGTGTTACTACGCCGTCCCCCCAAGGGTCGAGGTACTGAGCACCGTCGGCTCCGGTGACTCGATGGTCGCTGGGATCTGCGCGGGGCTTGTCGGTGGGAAATCTCTTGCTGACGCGCTTGCTCTGGGTTCGGCCTCCGGCGCGGCCACGGCGATGAGCTCAGGTGTTGAGATGGGCAAACGCGAGGACGTCCTGCGGCTCCTTTCGGGTGTCGCGGTCGAACGGCTGTAGGGTGGTGCGCCTAAAGGTCCGCGTGACCCCCCGCGGCTCAACAGAAGAAGTGATCGGCTGGAAAGGCGACGCACTCGCCGTCAAACTCACCGCCCCCCCCGTAGAAGGCGCAGCCAACAAAGCCTGCGTCGACTTTCTCGCCAAAACCCTCGGCGTAAAGCGCTCCCAAGTCAGCCTGGTCTCAGGCGAAAAGAGCCGGGACAAGACCTTTGAGATTGATGGGTTGAGCGAAGAAGAACTACGCGCACGAATCGATGAGCTCTAGTTCCCTCTCCCCTTGTGAGAGAGGGTTAGGGTGAGGGGCGCCACATTGATATGCTTCGGGACATCTCATCGTCCCGAAGCCCAATGAACGGCGACAGTGGCCGTTATCATTGGGTGCATAAAAGGTGTCCCCTTTTATCCGGAATAACATAAGCCCAGATGAGAGGGAACGTGCATTAACGTCTCGTGTGTCATTTTCCTGCACACGTCCTGGGCGCTGCACACCAAGAACAGGTTAATTGGCGGTTCAACCGTCCGAAAATATTTGACATCTGCCCAACGGTTGCATATACTAATAGCATTAAGCTGAGAAATCAATAGCAAACGGGATTACCAAATTTATATGGGTAATCTCGGGTTACTCTCATTACGAATTATTGGGGTTAGGGAACACTATGCAAGACAAACATTTTGATATACCCCGGTTAACATCCATCACTCATGTGGAACGAATTGGCGATTATCTCGTTGATTCGACAGACCTGCATGTGGAATGGAGCGGCACGACTGTTGCTCAGTTGCGTCTTGCTGTTGCCGGCGATGAGCTTGCCGTGTTCGCGACGATCGGCGAATGTGAGATCATTCGCCGTGACGTTCATTATGAGGGATCGTGCCTGGACTTGTATTTTCTGCCTGTTGGTGAAACCGAGAACTACCAGGTGACCTTTCTGCCCCTTGATGGTGCTCATCGAAGCGAGGTTCTAGCTTTTCGGCACAGCGAGTATGCTCCAGCACCAATGGTGCGGCATTCGATCAGCAGACTCGATCAGGGCTATCAAGTCTTAGCGTTGATACCGATGGACCAGATTGGGCTTGACAGTGACTCAGAGCGGTTCTATTTTGAGATCGGACTATCTATTGTTCCTGCCCCCGGGGAGCCTCGCACGTATTTGACGCTGTTTGGTTCAGTCGATCCCGACGTCCATGTCTCCAAATACGGCGAAGCACGCGTCTCATGCTGTGAGGTGTAGTATATTGCAAAAGATGGAAATGGCTTACTGCGGCCTGGATTGTGGAACTTGCGGCGCTATGCTTGAACACTCGTGCGATGGATGTCGAGTCATGGGCGGCAAGCAGGACCGATGCTCCGCGGCACAATGCACCATAGCTCAGTGCTGTATGGGACGGTATATTAGTCATTGTGGCCAGTGTCCTGATTATCAGTGTGAGCTGCTGACTGAGTTCGACAAACGAAAGCAACCCGAACAAACTCCGATTGAGAACCTTGAGTTAGCCCGGAACAATGGCTGGAGTTATTAGAGGCGCGACTTTGTGCCGGGCCTTAACCCTCCGATTTCCTGATTCGTTCCAACCGACATGCGTCCACTGATGGATCATCGTGGACTGAGGCCAGGACAGATATGCTGGCGACACGATACGGACTATCGATCATGCCAGCAGAGTTTAGGTATCGCGACTATGCCGTCAGCGGCCACTGTTGCGTTTTCCAAACCGATCTACGATATGCCATCGGTCCCGCTAGGAAAAGGGGACAGACACCTTTTCGGGCAACGACCCACAGATGCGAAGAATCTCCAGACGACTCGTTCACACTCAGCAGACAACGTGATCAACACGATTGACATGAAGGAAGATCCATTGACTGCCAATAATACATGACATGTATTGTAAGCGTACGACTTGCTATAATAGACAATAATTGACAACTGGTCGCAGCTGTATTGGGTATAACACCACTGAAAGACACTCGCAACCCGGTTTCTCATCCGACGTTAGGGCCA
The DNA here is from genome assembly GCA_038207085.1 of Armatimonadota bacterium. Classification (GTDB taxonomy): domain Bacteria; phylum Armatimonadota; class UBA5829; order UBA5829; family DTLH01; genus JBBRAE01. The sequence goes on along the minus strand of JBBRAE010000043.1, from coordinate 11,485 downwards.
ACAAATATTTGGATTATTTACATGACAAATAGTATGACATAAACCAGGACACATCCTCACATTAGTTTCTCCCTTGATCTACGGCATGTGCCATACACGCTGTGGATGCTTCTTGGGGAAGCGCAATCCAAGATCGAGCATATCGCGGGCGTTCCACTACGTCCAGATGTGGCAACCAGACTTAATGATATATACCTTGCCAAAGGAGCGCTCGCAACCACAGCGATTGAGGGCAATACTCTTACTGAAAGCGAAGCTCTCCGACGAGTGCAGGGAGATCTGCCTCTGCCACCATCAAGGGAATACCTGGGTCAGGAAATCGACAATATAGTGGAAGCGGCCAACGCCATATTCCGAAGGCCCGTAAATGGCGACAGCGCCATAATTGAACTGCAAACATTGGTTGATTTCAACCGACAAGTTCTGCGCGGACTTGTGTTGGACGAAGGGATAACGCCGGGTATAATTCGCAACTATGACGTAAGCGTAGGGCGATACCACGGAGCGCCGCACCAAGACTGTGAATATCTCCTGGTGAGGCTGTGCGACTGGTTGAACAACTCGGGATCGTTCCAGCCGCCCGAGGGACAGGAAATAGCTTTTGCAGTTATCAAGGCCGTCGCAACGCATCTCTATATAGCCTGGATACATCCATTTGGCGACGGCAATGGGCGCACCGCACGACTTGTGGAGTTTGAAATACTTGCGGCTACTGGGGTCCCTCTTCCTGCCGCACATCTCCTGAGCGATCACTACAACCGGACTCGAACGGAGTATTACCGGCAGTTGGACCGGTCAAGCGTCGACCAGGATGGGGTAGTCGGCTTTTTGATGTATGCAGTGAGCGGATTTGTGGACTCACTTCGGGAACAGCTCGACATGGTCCGCCATCAGCAGATGGAAGTCACATGGCGCAACTTCGTCCATGAAACGCTTGTCGGTTCGGACGCCAACGCTCGTAAGCGACATCTCGTGCTTGATCTCTCCACGAAGCCCGACCCTGTGCCGATGAGCAATCTTTCGATGATTACAGGACGGGTCGCCAAGGAGTACACCGAAGTAACCGAACGCACACTCGCAAGAGATGTGAAGGAATTAGTTCAGGACGGATATCTAAGGCGCGTAAAAAGCGGTATCACAGCAAACACTGCACTGATATCCGCGTTTCTTCCGGCAAGGCGGGCCTAACGCGTGCCACACAATCGCAGGGCGGCGCATCTCACATATAATGGACAACATTCTCGCTCGTGCAATTGACTTAGAGCACCTGCCGGGAAATAAAGGGGACAGACACCTTTTATCTTGACACTCCCTCGACCGCTCTGCTATACTCTGTCCATGCCGAGAACAGCACGTGTAGTCATTGAAGGTGTGCCATATCACGTGACCCAGAGCGGGAATCGCCGTCACGTAAAAGGTGTCTGTCCCCATTTACCCGAGGAGAACGTGGTCCGAATTTATGGTTCGGAAGGCTGGATACTTGTCCCGAACCCCTGGTTATGCGGCAAGGACGAGACCGGCGCGAACATCATCGTCCACAAAGCGGGAATCGAAGAGCCCGAGCGGATCAGCGTGCCGGAAGCCGGAGGACTCTACGCCATCGAGGCCGACACAGTAGCCGTAGCCATCGCGAAAGGCGCTAAGGAGCCCGATTCACCCGCAATGACGTGGGACGACACCCTCGGAAACATGAGGACGCTCGAAGCATGGATCGCGGAGCTTGAATAGAATGTGCATGCTAACAAAAGGGGCAACTACTACAGTAACATTCAGCGAAGGATACGGCACGAGGTTGCTTCAGGGTTTCAGGGACGACGTGCCGTTGCAAAGAAAGAGTAGTGCTCATGAGTAGTGCAAGACCAAACATTCTACTAATCACCAGCGATCAGCAACACTGGAACACAATAGGCTGCATTAACCCGGATCTGAGCACGCCGAACCTCGACAGGCTTGCTTCGCAGGGGATGATGTTCTCTCGTGCTTATTGTCCCAACCCTACCTGTACCCCGACGCGGGCGTCGATTATCACTGGCCAGTACCCAAGCCAGCACGGTGCGTGGACACTTGGAACGAAGTTGCCGGAGTCAGCGCACACGATTGGAGACGACCTCCACGCAGCAGGTTACCGGACTGCACTTGTGGGCAAGGCGCACTTTCAGCCACTTGTTGGGACTGAGGATTATCCCTCGCTTGAGGCATATCCGGTTCTGCAGGACTTGGGTTTTTGGCGAGCATTCGATGAGCCGTTCTACGGGTTTCGGCACGTCGAGCTTGCCAGGAACCACACAGCCGAGGCCCACGTCGGGCAACACTACGCGATCTGGCTTGAGGAGAAGGGCTGTGCCAACTGGCGCGACTACTTCCAGTCGCCTACCGGCAACAACGACACCCAGAAGCATAAGTGGATGATTCCGGAGGAGTATCACTACGATACGTGGATCGCTGAGCGCACCAACGCTCTGATGGAAGATTACGCGGCCAACGATGAGCCGTTCTTCCTGTGGGCGAGCTTCTTTGATCCGCACCCTCAGTACCTTGTTCCTGAGCCATGGGACACGATGTACGATCCGGAAAAGATCACTGTACCATCGCTGACCCCTAGAGAGCACGATGAAAACCCGCCGCACTTCGCGCTCACACAAGAGGAAGAACCGGATTTCAGTCCCTGGAAGGAGACGGGGAAGAGCGTGCATGGGTTCCATTCGCACGTATGTGATAAATACGAGCTTGCAAAGAACATCGCGACCTACTATGGGATGGTCAGCCTGATGGACAAATACATCGGCAAGATTCTTGATCGACTCGAGGAACTCGGGCTTACCGACAACACGATCGTTGTCTTTACGACCGACCATGGGCACTTCTTCGGCCAGCACGGACTGACTGCCAAGGGAGCATTCCACTATGAGGATATGATAAAAGTCCCCCTCATTGTGCGCTACCCGGGAACAGTCCCCGCCGGGGAGAAGAGCGACGCGATGCAAAGCCTTATAGACCTTGCACCGACGTTCTTACGAATGCTCGGCCTTGACTTGCCCAACTCCATGACCGGCGTCGACCAAAGCGGCGTATGGGCAGGTGAGAAAACAAGTGCGCGAGACCACATCATTGTAGAGAACCACCACGAGCCGACGACGGTACACTGCAAGACCTATGTCGATGAGCGTTACAAGCTGACAGTATACTTCGGTCATGCCTACGGCGAGCTTTTCGACCTGGTAGAGGATCCCTACGAGGTCAGGAATCTATGGAACCGCCCAGAGTGTGCCGGACTCAAGTCCGAACTCCTGATCAAGTTGATATCCGCCGAGATGGGCAAGGAGCCGATGTGGATGCCGAGGATCGCGGGCGCATGACAGCCGATCCGTAGACGGATCCGTGCTGAGGGACGAACTATGGGAAAAAGAGGTGCCGAAACGGATTTCCGGCACCAACATGCTTCATAGATTATCTATAACTCACACCTCAAAGTGGCAATCTCCCATCCCCTGAGCCCGACCTCGACCTTGCCGGGGATAAAGGGGACAGACACCTTTTGTCCCATAGGCAGGAGACAGCCGCCAATCAGTCGACCGCCTCCTGCCATTCCATGCCTATTTGTTGCTTACGAATATTCCGAGCTTCTTGGCGACATACTCGATGTCGATAAGGAGCTTGCAGCAGGCTGGGTTCTCACTAGTCTGCGCAACTCCGGTGCCTGCGCCCCGAGGTAGCGGCTGCATAGGTGAGGAGGAGATGCAAGCGTCAGATACCATCAGCTCAAACTCAGAGAGTGCCTCTGCCGCCCCTGCATTGTCGCTTGCTTTGTATCGGCTCTCTGCCGCAGCCAACAAGAGCTTGCCTCTTGCATAGAGGCCTTCATCGGAGATAAGCGGCACCTCGTCAGTACCAAACGGCACCTCGTGGAACAGATCCATCAGCAGCCCGATGTGCTCAAGATCAGTCTCAATGCGCCACCGCCAGACATCGTTGTGGAAGAAGCCGGAACTGGTCTCGCCGGGGAACAGGACAGCTGTGCCGGTGCCGTACTGGATGTTAAGCGTCCAAAGAGTGCCGGGGGCCTCATACATCAGCGGCCACCAGAGCCTGATGTTTGACGTGCCCCGCTGCGTCACACGATGCGGAGCAAATACCTCCGAGCACTGGATGAAGCTGGGGGTCTGCTTAGTAAGCACGACGTTCTTCAGGGGGCTTTCCCGACAGAGCTGGTCAGCCTGTTTGAAGTTGCTCCAGGACGGCCCCGGAACTATCTGGAGCACGCCAGGAGACGCCGTGATAGCGTCACCAGACTTGCCAGTGTAGCCGCCGAAGTGCTGATCAGCCTGCTGGGAATCACCCGGGTAGACTTGGTAGACTGTGTAGGTTAGGTCCTTTCTGAAGTTCTCCAGTGTTGCTTCCCATGGACAGCACATAACATCGAAACCGCAGAGCATAGCCTTGTCGATCTTGAGCTTGTAGTTGGAATCCGGCTGCTCAGCCAGATGATAGTGTCCCGGCAAAAGGTCTACAAAGTAGCACTTGCCGTTGGCATCGACGAGGTTCTTGTACCATTTGGGGCTCTGGCAAGGAAGATCGATCGGCGATTTGGAAGCCAACCCCAACAGATTGCACGCCGGATAGCTTGGGATGATGTCCCGGTTATAGTGGTCTTTGCCGGCAAGACACATTTCCCAGCCTGTGCCCGGAACCGGTGTCCCCTGCCCGGGTAGGCCGTCATTGTAGACCAGTTTCGTAACGTCGAGCGTGGTCAAACAGACGTTGCCGAAGCTCTCGGACCGGTCCTCTCTGCCTGCAAGCAGGAACTGCCTCTGCCATGCGGTCGTGGCCTGCCAGCGGTCAATTGAACTGCATGCTGCCCCGCCGTTTTTCACCCCTTGCACGGGGTAAGTGGTCCGCCACTGGGGATCGCCTGTCCAGCCAAGGGTCACAGGGCACCAATCACAGTCCTCTTTCAGCGTATAGCCGGGCAGATTGCTCGGCGCAACATCGGAAAACGTGACCCATCCTGATTCGCCAGTCTGGGCTGTGTGGCAGACGGGCCTGTTATCGGCCCGGAAGCCCGACAATGCAAATGGCCAAGTGTGAATCGGTCCCTCAGTCCAGTCGTAGTGGCTGTCACCGTCGAGGTCCGTGTAAGTCTCCGGTGCGTCCCACTTCTTGTTCTGATTGAGATCGTTGAAATACTCGTTCGAGTCGCAGATGCCGTTACAGTTCCGGTCGGTGAACGGCTCACCTGACTTCCAGATCAAGTCGCCGTCGGCATCAGGCTCGCCGACTGGATCATAGACGCCGTTCATGTTGAGATCGTGGAACTTGAACGCCTTCACAGTCGCAAGCGGCGCGTTCCCGATGTTCAGCGTGACCGGCGCGCAGTTGATAAGGACCGGCGAGACCGTTGGTGCGGTCCCCGCACCGCATGTTCCGGCGCTGTAGAGTTGTCCGGTTGCAGTGCTTGCTCCGGTGAACTGCCACCGCCGGGTCTTCTGAGAGTCGCCGGACTTGTCATACCAAGTGGTGCGCCAGTCGCAGTAAGTTGTACCGCCACAGGTTGTGGTTATCTTCTCCCAGACGATTCCCGAGCTCTCTTCGCTGACTGCGTACTCACCGGGAAGCAAGTCGGTGAACTTGCACTCGCCGTTTGCGTCCGTCATCTGCGTATCTCTGGGTGTCGGGCCACTGAGCTTGATCGGCCAGCCGCCGAGCCAGGACTCGGAGTCCCCGTCTCTTACCCCATTCATGTTCTGGTCACTGAACTTCTTGACGGTGATAGTCCAGAGAGTGGTATTCGCCAGCGTCACAGGATAGTCCCGGCAGTCGCCTTCGGTAACGGTGACCTTCTGAGTGTCGGTTTTTAGCCTGCGGCCATTTATCTCTATCACAGACTCTCCGTTGGGTGCATCGGTCACGTAGTAGTCGGCTGAGCCGTTTGGGGCCGGGATGTTGCCGAAGACGACTTTGCCACTGGTGATCGTTCCCTGCTGCAGGACATTCCCACTGGCGTCCTTTAGGTAGATCACAAGGCCGTCAACGGAGGATCCGCAGTCAGCTGTTTTGGTTACTGTGATGGTGGAGGTACACTCGTTGAGAGTAAAGTAGCCGAACAGGCTCCGTCCTTTAACGCCACACTTGGTATCACAACGTGAGGCACGCCCATCTATCAGAAACTGCTTCAACACATCATACTTGACCCCAGAATCGAATCCATCGACCAAGCCAAACGGTGGACATGGAGTGCCACATTTTGGGGCCCGACAGTTGACCATAGCTGGATTCGCCCCGGACTCTTCGTACCCTAGAACACAGATTGCGGTATGACTTTCCGCGTCTTGCCAGTTAGTCCAATCGGAATACCACGGTCCATTACACGAAGAAGAACACGGACTCTCACGACACGCCGAACTATTAGTGTTGAGCGGACGGAAGATGATAATGCTACCTTTTCTGAGATCTTTGAACCACTCGTTGTTCGTCCACTGCCCATTCTGATCAACGCAGTAAGCATTGTCAATAGTTATCTGCCTGGCAGCATCTGCATCTGAATCAGTGTATCCCTGCAATCCAGGATTTGGGTGCCACATCCACTTCTTCTTGAGTGAGCTATCATCGTGCAATGTCTTGAACAGAGATGTGACCTCCCAATGTTCGAGTCCGAGATATGAATCCAACAGTCCAGACCCAGTATCCCTGAAAACCTGATCCAAGAAACCAACACAATCAAAGTGCCCACTGGTCTTGCTGCTCCACCCACTCTCCACCTCCAGGCAAGACTTGCCAGGACTGCCTGGGCCACAATACGAGCAGCAAAGATAGTAGTGGTCGACATCCAAGGGGAGGTCACAGCCAGAAAGAGGATACACAGCAAGTTTGGCGCGACCAGTGCTTGTCGTACAGGTCCCTTTTCTGATGTCACCATGAGTTCCGAGCATGAAGTGCGTGACCCGACCAGGCCCCACGCGGTTTGGGTCGTCCGGAGGTAGCCACTTTAGAGCTGTGTTTGCCAGGTTGCTTCCAACACTCGCCAGCGTCGGACCAGTAGTAGCGATGGCCGCCAGAAGACAAGCCATCAGGATGTGATGATGTTTGCGCCTCATTTCGTCCCTTTCATCTTCCGCAGTGCCCAGTAGGCGAGATGGCCTGACCTGGGGCCACGTGGTGAGGGGTAGACTTTGTGGCAGGTAGCCATAAACCCTCGCCTGCATTATGACTACTGTGACTTTATTTGTCAAGTCGATGATGATCGCACTGGCAATACTACCGGATGTGGATCTATTTTATGAATATAGTTGAGGTTGTTGGGCGATTTGTGGACCGCCAGTGTCATCCCATTCTCTTTCGTCAGGGACCCGTGGTGAATGTGTGAAGGACCTTCGGCTCAACAGGGCCAAGCAAGCTAGTGCTTGTATACTCTGCACGGTGTTGGTTCTTGCCGCCTCTATGACTACAGATGCGAACACCTACCGGCTGCCACTGTCCTGATGTAAGGGGAACTACAGGGTAAGAGTGTCGATAGCGTGGAAACTTGACCCACCATCGGCGTCGAATATTGACCCACCTATTGCAGTTCGTCTCGCACACACATCCGATCATATCAGAGGTCGGGGGATAAAGAGAAATAAAGGGGACAGACACCTTTTTGAACAACGACCCACAGATGCGAAGAATCTCCAGACGACTCGTTCACACTCAACAGGCAACGCGCTCAACACGATTGACCTTTTCCCCCTCTCGTGATAACATATACTGAATTAAAATGAGCTAATTTGCGGCACAACTAATGGGAATCAAGGGAAGATATCGGTCCCAGGTTCCTTTTTTGTTGCGTTTTGGCGAGGGGTGCGGGTAAGACGCCCGCCTGGAGATAATTAATGGGTCTGTTTTCGATTTTTAACGCCAATGAGCGTGAGATAAAGAAGTTCCGGAAGGTCGTCGACCAGATCAACGCGCTCGAACCTGCGACGAAGGCGCTTTCTGACGCCGAACTGCGCGCCAAGACAGATGAGTTTCGCGCGCGGGTCGAGGCGGGTGAAACTCCTGACGATCTGCTGGTAGAAGCGTTTGCCGTCGTTCGAGAAGCCGGTTGCAGGAAGCTCGGCGAGAACAAGGCGCGCCACTTCGACTCTCAGATGGTCGGCGCGTTGGTCCTCCACCAGGGACGAATCTCCGAGATGAGAACAGGTGAAGGCAAAACCCTCACCGCGACGCTTCCGCTCTACTTGAACGCGCTCGAAGGCAAGGGCGCGCACCTCGTCACGACAAATGACTTCCTTGCCAAACGAGACGCCCGTTGGTATGGCCCAATCTATCACTTCCTTGGGCTTTCCGTCTCGGCGATCCAGGGACAGAGCGCCGAAAACGGCTCCAGCCGTGGCTCGTTTATCTACGACCCGACCTACGAGCCCGATGACCCCGAAGAGTGGGAGCACCTCCGGCCACTGGGCGATGCGAACAACCCCTACGACCCGGCGAACAAGGCCGGACGCAGGCTCGCCTACCAGACCGACATCACCTACGGGATGAACAGCGAGTTCGGGTTCGACTACCTCTACGACAATATGGCGTTCCGTGACGACGAGCTCGTGCAGCGCGGGCAGCACTACGCCATCGTCGACGAGGCCGACAGCATCCTGATCGACGAAGCAAGAACCCCGCTCATTATCTCGGGCCAGGCGCATGAGTCGACCGACCTCTACTACAAGATGGACAAGGTCGCCGCACGCCTTCGCCACGAGACAGATTATACCGTCGACGAAAAAGCCAAGACGGCGATGCTTACAGAAGAAGGCATCCAGAAAATCGAAGAGGCTTTCGGATGCGGCAACATCACCGACCCCGAAAACCTAGAACTGATGCAGCACGCCAACGCCGCGATCAAGGCCCGGGCGGTCTGGAAGCGCGACGTCGACTATGTCGTAAAAGATGGCCAGGTCGTGATCGTCGATGAGTTCACCGGACGACTCATGTTCGGCCGCCGATGGAGCGATGGGCTCCACCAGGCAGTCGAGGCCAAAGAGGGCGTGCAGATCCAGCAGGAAAACCAGACGCTTGCGACGATCACCTACCAGAACTACTTCAGACTCTACAAAAAGTTCGCCGGTATGACCGGAACCGCCAAGACCGAAGAAGAAGAGTTCCGCAAGGTCTACGCGCTGGACGTAGTCGAGATCCCGACCAACAGGCCGATGATTCGCAAAGACTACCCGGACGTGATCTACAAAAACGAAGAGGCGAAGTTCAGGGGCATCGCCGAGGAGATTCTGCGCTGCTACTCCCGACAGCAGCCGGTGCTTGTGGGAACGCGCTCCATCGAGGTGTCCGAGCGGGTGAGCGACCGGATGATCTCCGAGCGCCTGCAACTTCTCGCGGCGACGATCATCCTGAGAAACAGGCTCGACAGTTCGAAAAGCATCGACAACGAAAAACGCACGCAGTACGGTGCGCTCCTGAACGGCAAGTTTGACGACCTCACCGTTCCGAGGCTCGCCGGAGTCGCCAAGGCGCTTGAGGTCAACCCCAATATGCTCCTGCCCGAAAACGTGGCGGAGCTTGGGAAACTGCTCGGCATCGACGAGGGCGACAACCCCAAGCTTGCCGAGGCGCTTGCAGAGGGCATCGTCCACAGCGTCTTGAACGCCAAGTTCCACGAGATGGAAGCGCAGATCATCACCGACGCCGGGCGAAGAGGCGCGGTCACGATCGCTACCAACATGGCGGGACGAGGCGTCGACATTATCCTCGGTGGAAGCGAAGAGGTCCAGTCCGAGGCCTCTCACCAGGCTAAAGGCGGCTTCGACCCCTCCAAGACCGACTGGGACTTCAAAACCTGGCGCGAGCAGAACCTGAAGAAGTGGGAAGCGATGAGCGACGACGCCCGCGAGGTGATCTACCGCGGCGGACTGCACATCGTCGGCACCGAGCGCCACGAAAGCAGGCGAATCGACAACCAGCTGCGGGGACGCTCCGGACGACAGGGCGACCCGGGCTCGGCCAAGTTCTTCGTGAGCCTTGAAGACGAGCTTTGGAGACTTTTTGGAGACAAGACCCAGTCGCCGCTTCTTCGGGGCTGGCCGGAGGAGCAGGCGCTTGACTCCGGGCTCTTGTCGAAGATGATCGGGCGCGCGCAGAAGAAGGTGGAGAGCTACTACTTCGGCATCAGAAAGCATGTTCTTGAGTACGACGACGTTATGAACGTGCAGCGCGAGACGATCTATGGGCAGCGCAAGAAGATCCTGCAGGGCGTCGACCTGCGCCAGACCAACATCGAGTACTTGAACGATACGGTCGATGGCGCTGTGGCCAACTTCTGCAACGAGCAGATGCCGACGAGTGAGTGGGATTACGACGCGCTCTACACCTTCCTGAACGAGATATTCCCGCTCGAGCACTACGCTCAGCCCGAGGATGTCCGTGGCAAAAAGCGGCACGAGCTTGTCGACTTCCTGACCGCAGTCGCCGACCGCACCTATCAGGACAAGGAGCAGGATGTCACCCCGGAGGTGATGCGCGACCTTGAGCGGCACATCGCGCTTCAGATCATCAACAGCAAGTGGATGGACCACCTGGAGGCTATGGACTACCTGCGCGAAGGCATCGGCCTGCGAAGCTACGCCCAGCAGGACCCGCTTATCGCCTACAAAAAAGAAGCCTATGACATGTTCATGGCGATGCAGGCGAGCATCCAGGATGACATCATCCGCTGGATGTACCGCGTGCAGCTCGCCAAGCCCGAGCCGGTGCGCAGGAAGAGCTACTACAACGTGGTGGAAAGCGCACCCGACGCCCCGACCTCCGGCGACGGTGGCCACAGTGGGCCTGCACAGTCGGCCCCTCGCAGAATCGACGGCAAAGTAGGCCGAAACGACCCGTGTCCGTGCGGCAGCGGCAAGAAGTATAAGAAGTGCTGCCTGCTTAAAGAAGAACAGGTGTAGCGCGCTTCGCATATAGAGACGTTGAAACCGCCCGGTGGGATAAGTCCTGCCGGGCGGTTTTTGTTTGAGGGTGAGTTCCGGGTTTTGTCGAAACGATTTCGTGCTGACATTGAGCGTGGGGGGATTTCGTTTTGTCGGTTTTTGTATGATGGGCTGATTTTCTTCCTGAACCACTGAGGGGATGAAGGGTTTGAGGGCACTGAATGTCTTCACTTGGTGGTTTCTCCTTTCTGGTGAGTTAGCTGTGGCGCTGGGTGTATAGCCGCTGGATGGCTTCGGGGTTGGTATGGAGTGCGGCGTCTAGACGGCGCACTCCAAAAAGTATTTCCCCATATTATAAGACAGCAACTCGGGCAAAAACTGGAATCATGGGGGAGAACTTTCCGTTAAATGTTGTTCACTGGTGGTGAGTGGGTATTGGGGGCAATGTGCGTCCGCCCAAAACTGACTCGTCAAAAAGGTGTCTGTTCCCTTATTCCCAACCATCACCACGTTTGCTGTATGCTGCGGGGACATCAACCCTGGGGTTTTTCGTCGTTTTGAGCGTGGGGTTCGTGGTC
>JBBRAE010000042.1:0-21641 GCA_038207085.1 Armatimonadota bacterium | reverse complement strand
GAGCCGTGCAACACTCGGATCGAGGCCACCGACCACATCATCGTAGTCGGTGTTCCCCGCAAAGAAGAAACCAGTATGGGCGTATTAATGAACTCTCAGAATACTGCGGGAGGCCTAATATGAACCGTATTGGGGCTAGCCTGCATTATTCACGAGGAGCGTGAATAATGCTTTGCTAGCGAGAGCTTTATTCGCTTCACGAATAAAGCGGGCTAGTGGATGCCGCTCCGGGGAACCACGTGATCCTCCTCCGCCACGAGGGCGGAGGTATCATTTCAGCTCGCTTACGATTTGATCCTCTGCCTGATAGTATCAGCGTCCTTGTAGAGGTCTTTCCTGTGCCCAACTCTCACCACCAGGACTATCAGCCTGTCGTCCTCAATAGTATAAGCAATGCGGTAGTCGCCTACTCGGATTCGGTATGCGCTTATTGACTCCAGTTTCCTGACTCCGCGCGGTCTTGGATCGTCAGAAAGCCCGTCAAGGACTTCAGCTATCTTCTGCTGAATAGACTTAGGGAGCTTGTCAAACTCCCTGAGCGCTCCCGTGTGAAATATGACCTCATAATTCATAGCCCGCGTTCAGCTTTGATCTGTTTCCAGGGGATCGCAAACCCAGTTTCCTGGTACTCGTGCAAACGTTCTTTGATCAAGGGGATGTCCAGTTCATCTTCGAGCGCGTCAAGGACATTCTCCATAAACTCCAGATCCTCAACCGGAACAAGAGCCATAACCGGCTTGCCGCGGCGAGTTACTCTTATGCGCTCGCTTCTGTATTTGACGCGATTGATGATCTCCCCAAGGGTGAGCCTGACCTCTTCACTGGATACGGTAGCAGCCTCGGATGCCTTTCCGTGTGCCGTAGTTGACATTTGATTACCATCCTTCAACCCCGCGATTCTACCGAATCAATGGGTTCACATGGTTAATATACCCTAAACGACCTAACTCTGCAACAGATTTGATTCTTGACTAACCCGCATTATTCACGAGGAGCGTGAATAATGCTTTGCTAGATTCCCTCTCAAACACCGCCGACTTCGGCGAACTCGTGATCATCAAGATCGCCTGGGTCTATTGCGCCGGGCGGAAGAGTCGGCTCGGTTGTGACCAAGAGGCGGGTTATAACTATACCGAGCGCCGTCACTGCGGCGGCTGTGATGATCGAAGCGCCGTAGCTGCCTGTCATATCGAAGAGCTTGCCACCTACCAACGGACCTGCAATGCTTGATAAACCATAGAAGAAGAGCACGATCGGGTAGACGCTCCCGACGGCGTCGGCTCCATATCTCGATGCCACCTCAGCGGCATAAATCACGAAGTTTGCGCCGAAACCGAAGGCGATAAACGCGGCAACAAGCGCGAAAGCAGGCGTCCCGCCAAACGGGATCAACGCCGCAACGGCAAGCGTAGAGACGGCGAGCGAGAGGGGGATCGTGTTGTGTCCGATGCGGTCTGAGACATACCCCCAGGAGACGCGGCCAAGTGCGTTTCCGATGGCAAAAGTACTGATCGAAAGAGTCGCAAGCGCCGCCGTCACACCGTAGGAGAGACCAATGGACTTCACGTTTCCGACGATCATCATCCCCGCAAACGTGCCGCAGAACATCCCAAGCGCAAGGCGCAGGAACGACCGGTCGCGCAGGAGTTCGATGAGGGAGTACTTCCGGTCAGCATCGTGCAAGCAGACCTTAGGGGTGAACAACAAGAGCGACAGGACGGTTATCAGCCCACCGTAGACGATGCCGACCAGCCTGAATATCTCGAAAACAGTGTATCCCCGCGCAAAAAGTGACTCGGCAATCGCCGTAAGGAGGATCGCACCCGCGCCATAGCCCGCGATGACCACCCCAGCCGCGAGCCCCTTTCGGTGAGGAAACCACTTGACGCACGTCGCAAGCGGACATACATAGGTGAAGCCGATCCCCACGCCGCCGAGCACACCGTAACCGAGAAACATCGGCAGAAACGCACCGTGGGAATATGAACAGACCAGATACCCCGCGCCTAGGAAAACCCCACCGATCGGCGCGACAAACCTCGGCCCGTGCTTGTCCTGGAGCCTCCCGGCGAAGATCATCACACCTGTGAACACGGCGAACGTCGTCCCAAATATGAGCTGGGTCTGGGAGGTCGAAAGTCCGATCGCCTTAAGTTCGGGCACGAACGTGCTCCAAGCGTAGACTCCGCCCAGACAGAACTGTATCAGCACCGATACCACAAGCACGAAATATCGCATAGAACGAATTGTAACCCTTCCCGGCAAGCGAATTTCCCTATATTACCACATAGAACGTACCCAGGTTAAGTAGACAAAACGCATTATTCTCTACAACGGAAACTTAAACAGCCTCGGCAAGCCCACCCCGACCGCCACCCCGTAGAGCAGATCGAGCCAAAAGACCGAGCCGATCGCCCCCACGTAGATCGCCACAACGACCGGCGCGCAGACGATTCTTGAGAAGATCGAACCCCGCCCGGACCACGCCGCCCGCCAGATGTTTTTGGCGTCCCCGGTGCTGGGGAAGGCGTGCATAGCGATCGAGACAGCAAGCCAGGTGATGCCCCACTCCAGCCGACGCCCCGTCACAAGCACCGAAAGCACCCCCAGAAGCGCGCCGATCAGAGTGTTCACCCAAAACGGCCCGGTGCCGATCATCATGCTCTGCCAGGCGGTCTCCGGCATATCGTGGATCACGTAACCCGCCGGCCTCCCGAACCGAAAGTAGCACGCCTTATGCACAACGACCCCTGAGCGTCGGCAAAAGTGAACGTGCGCCATCTCGTGGACTATCACGCCGGGAAACGTCAGAATCTGAAGCAAAAGCGAGATCATATTACTGAGTAATTTAACACCGACCAGCCCAGGAGTCAATGCAGACAGTCCCTTTATGCTGCGGGAACTGAATGGTGCAAAGCCCATAGCTTGTGCTAACCGAAACGTTCCAGCAGCATACCAACGGCTGGCACGGCGTTGTGCTGAGTTTATTTCTTGTAACAATATGGGCATCTATAATAAATCCCGGGCGATGCTTGAAGGTTAGTGTGACGCTGACGTAGAATTATTATTATAGTCCCCTTGCTATCTCTGAGGCGACCGTGAGCGTCAATGAAACGGCGGTGAGATCGTGGAGTTTTCCGAACTTATCAGGTCAAGATACAGTGTGCGAAGCTACAAGCCCGATCCTGTGGAGGCTGAAAAGCTCGAACGGGTTTTGGATGCGGCGAGGCTTGCTCCGACAGCGGCGAACAGGCAGCCGTTCAGGTTGATCGTGGTCCCTACGCAGGGCCGCGAGGCAGAGCTGTCGCGGGTCTACAAGTCCGAGTGGTTCGTCGAGGCTCCGCTTGTGATCTGCGCCTGCGGAGTGCCGGTTGAGTCCTGGTCGCGCTGGGACGGCAAGACGTTCACCGAGGTCGATGTAGCTATCGCGCTCGACCACCTGATCCTCGCAGCCGCAAATGAGGGGCTTGGCGCGTGTTGGATCGCCGCTTTCGACGAAGACGCCGCCCGTGAGGTCTTCAAAATCCCCGACGGTTGGGACCCCATCTGCCTGACGACGCTCGGCTACCCGAACGACCAGGGAAGACCCAAAAATCGCAAGGAACTCGCCGATATAGTCGTCTACGAGTCCTGAGATTTGCCACCAAACCGCACCACGGATCACCAATTTAGCGCTTTACATCAGCCGATTTACGGGCTACAATGTCATTGGAACTGTACGCCAGCCTGCTCAGATTCCTGAGCGGCGGCGCCGTGTCCGGTTTCCACAATGGGGGGTTATTTTCATGCTTCGTCTTAACGCAAGACCGTATCTCAGCGCACTTCTCACCTTTGCCATTGCTTCAGCTTGTGCGCCCGCGTTTGCCTCGGGCGAGATCGTCAGTTGGGGAGATACGGAAGCCTATCCCGTAACTCCTCCGGCAGACACCCCGTTCAGCAGAGTCAAAGACCGTGCCGTTTCAATCATCTGATCCTCCGTCGCCGACGGTCGGCGACAAGGTGAACGTCTCAGGGGTCACGTCTTACGGCACATCGCGAAGCGTTGTTGCGAGCAAAGTGACAAGAGTCGGCAGTGGCACGGTTACTCCGCTCGTCCTGAACCTAAGCAACGTCGATGGCGGCGCAGGAGCAGAGTTCGGAACCCCTCTGGGCACGGGACTAACCAATACCGGGCTACTCGTCCGAGTGTGTTGAAGCAGATCAATATCAAGGCCCCGGGCGAGGTTGCTCGGGGCCTTTTGTTCGTTTAGAACCCGGTAAAGAGTTCAGCGAAGAACAGGTTGTTCTTCACATCTGCGCCGGTGTTGGTTTTCTCACCGTTGATCTCGTACTCATACTGCAGCCAAAGACCCTTGCGGATCGGCTGGACGGCGGAAATCTGCCACTGGTTGACGTCCCATGAGAGTGGGTTGTCGGTCGGTGTGGTGTCCATGTTCTGCCTTCCGTAGCGAACGAAGAACTTCCAGCCCTTCGGAGCATCGAGGCCACCGAGGAGTTCCCAGCCGTTGTAGTCAAGCGAGCTAACACTCGCATCATACCACTCACCCTGGAGTACCAGGTTGTTCTTGGTGCGATACATGAAGTCAGGTCCCCAGACCTGCTGCTTCTTGCTTGTTCCACCAGGAACGAGGACGCTCGTCGGTGTGAGGCCAGTCAGCGGGTTGATCGGTGTCAGCAGGTTGGTCGCCCCTGCGCCGCTCGTAAGGGCAATGAAGTCGCCCGGTTCGAGCTCGCTGTAGTAGGCCGAGATCCCCGCGCGCAGACCAAGCTGCTGCCAATTGCCGCCGACTCTCGCGGAGACCGCAGGGAGGGTGCTCTGGGAAGCCGGAGCGCCGCCGCCGGAGTTGCCGTCGCGGAACGAAAGGTGCGGGACGCTGTTTACGGTGTTACGGGTGCTGTCGCCGGGGATCGAACCGATCTGGCGATAGCCAAGCCGGTAGCCCATCTGCAGATCGATCGCAGTGTCGAGCGCGTCCTTCTTGTAGACATACTGCGTGCCGACGATTCTATCCTGGGTGAACGCCTCAGAGACGATCCCGTAGTTGCTGGTTTTTCTGTTCGGATAGGTCGGGGTGATACCGAAAGCGAGCCTTCGGCCCTTGCCTACTCGTGCGCGGCCATCGCCAATGCCTGTATCATAGTAGCCACTCTCGAGGTAGAGCCCATTGCTCGGGGCCCACGGATGATAGTAGACCTCGGCGTAAGCTATGCTCTCATTCGGCAGGTTTGCAAGCGCGGAAAGCGAGACGCGCTCGGTGACGAGTTCGAGGTTTGCCGCCGGAGCGAGATAGGCGCGGTTCTGCAGATAGCCGTGAACCTGCACGGTGGTCGGCGCGGTATCGGCTGTGGCGGCACACGCCAGGCCTGCAAGCAGCGCGCCTGCTGCAAGCAGTTCAAAACTTCTTCTTACCAACTGTCTTTCCTCCTAGTTCTTTGTAGCATCCCAACGCGTCCCATCCCCGGACGCGATGCCCAACTTTTGCTGGGCTATATTATACAGAGTTGCACATATCACCGCCTTTCCGTAGTGGCTGCTAGCCTTGCGTTCGTCCGGGGAATCTTTCCCCCAGCTCAGTTATCGGGCATAATCGGTGATTGGGTTGGCGGATGGAGTCCGCGGAACGGGGTCGGGGGACGGATTCCCCCGACCAACGTACTCAACCAATTTGATCAGAAATCCCTGTTGTCGATCACTGTTGACGTCTTCTCACCCTGCGTGCGCTCAATTGTCCTTGGCTCGACTAGCTTTAGCTTGGGCGTGACGCCTGCCTCCGAGTGAATCTTTGAAACGATCTTTGACTCAAGCTCGACCAGACGGCTCATCTGATCGGTGAATATGTCGCGGGAGATTTCCACTTGGATCGTCATCTCGTCGAGCCCCGCTTTTCGATCAAGTATGATCTGATAGTGCGGCTCAACGCCTTCGATGTCAAAGAGTATCGCCTCAATCTGGCTTGGGAAGACGTTTACTCCGCGCACAATGAACATGTCGTCGGTACGGCCGTGGACGCGACCCATTCGCATAAGCGTGCGCCCGCACTTGCAGGGCTCGGGGTCAAGCGTGGTCAGGTCACGGGTTCTGTAGCGGACGAGCGGCATCCCCTCGCGGGTGAGCGTTGTGACAACAAGCTCACCTTCTTCGCCGAACGGCACTGGGCGAAGCGTCTCGGGGTCGATCACCTCGCAGAAGAAATGGTCCTCATTGATGTGCATCCCGCAGGTGTATTCGCACTCGCCGGATAGCCCCGGCCCCATCACCTCGGAGAGCCCGTAGTTGTCGGTCGCGAGGATGTTCAGTCGCGCCTCGATCTCCTGGCGCATGCGCTCAGAGAAGGGTTCTCCACCGAAAAGCCCAAGCCGGAGATGCGTGGTTTTGGGGTCGACGCCCATCTCCTCCATCACCTCGGCCATGTGCAGCGCGTAGCTCGGGGTGCCGACGAGCACGGTGGTGCGATAGTCCTGCATGATCCTGATCTGGCGCTGGGTGTTGCCAGCCGAGACAGGGATGACCGATGCCCCGACCCGCTCCGCGCCCTGATGGAGCCCGAAGCCGCCGGTAAAAAGACCGTAGTCGAACGTCACCTGGACCACATCGTGCTTGGTGACGCCTCCCGCGCTGATCACGCGTGCGACGAGCTCGGACCAGTTGCGAAGATCGTTTCGGGTGTAGCCGACGACAGTCGCCATCCCCGTGGTACCCGTCGACGAGTGGACGCGCACGATCTCGCGAAGCGGCACGCTGAACATCTCATAGGGATACGCCGCGCGCAGGTCCTCTTTGGTCGTGAACGGCAGGCGGCGGATATCATCCATCGTCTGCACATCCTCGGGGTCGAGTTTCGCTTCGACGAACTGCCTGTGGTAGAACCGGACGTTTCTATATGCGCGGTTGACGGTGGCCTGCAGCCGTTCCAGCTGAAGCTGTTCGAGGTCCGGCCTGGCCATCGTTTCGCAGCGTTTACTCCAAATAGGCATTCGAATTCTCCTGTTCAGCTTTCGATAATGTGTTTATAGCCTTTGCCCAGATACGCGCGCTGGACCTCGGGGTTGCGTTCGAGCTCGTGTGCGGTGCCTTCAAGGACGACGCGACCTGTCTCGATCACATAGCCTCGTTTGGCGATCTTGAGAGCGGCTTTGGCGTTCTGTTCGACGACCAAGACCGTCGTCCCCTGTTTGTGAAGCGTCCCGATGATCTTGAAGATGTCGCGCACGACGATTGGCGCAAGGCCCATCGATGGCTCATCGAGCAACAAGAGCTTCGGTCGGCTCATTAGGGCGCGGCTGATCGCAAGCATCTGCTGTTCGCCTCCTGAAAGCGTCCCTGCGAGCTGGGAGTTTCTGTCTTTCAGTATCGGGAATATCGAGTATGCACGCTCGAGGTCTTCGGCCATCTGCCTGGCCTTCCCCGCCCGTGGCCGCCGATAGGCCCCAAGAATGAGGTTCTCATAGACGGTCATGTCCGAGAAGAGCTGCCGCCCCTCGGGAACGTGGCTCATTCCAAGCGTGACGAGCTTCTCGGGGGTTCTCCCGTTGACCTTCTCGCCGCAGAACTGCACCGCACCCGACCGAGCGCCGATCACTCCTGAAATCGTATTCAAAAGCGTCGTCTTCCCCGCCCCGTTCGCACCGATCAGCGCGACGATCTCGCCCTCGTCCACGTGGAGCGAAACGCCCCGAAGCGCCATTATTCTGCCGTATCCGGCTGTTACACTAGCAAGTTTAAGCATTTCGCCTCAAGCTGATAAATAGAATCGCGCCGTCCCCCGTAGGGGCGGACCAGTGTGTCCGCCCTCCCCCGACTGACAGCTCCCTACGCCTCTTCTCCCAGATACGCCGCAATGACTTTGGGGTCATCCTGCACCTCGGCGGGAGTGCCTTCGGAGATTCTTTCGCCGTGATCGAGCACGAGAATCTCGTCGGATATTTCCATAACAAACTGCATGTCGTGGTCGACCAGGACCACCGTTACACCGTCGGCTGCGATGTTCTTCAAGAGTTCACCAAGCGCCTCTGTTTCGTGGGAACTGAGCCCCGACGCCGGTTCGTCGAGGAGTATCATACTCGGCTCACTCGCTAGCGCGCGGGCGACTTCAAGAAGCCTCTGCTGACCAAACGGCAGGCTCGCCGATAGGTCCCCTGCCCTGTCTACAAGCCCAACTATGTCAAGCTTTTGGAGCGAATCCTTAACAATCGCGCGTTCTTCCTTGATCTGCCAGGGCATCCGAAGCGCGGAGGAAAGAATTCCCTGTCTGGTGCGCGAATGCCGCCCAACCATCACGTTTTCGAGCACGGTCATGTTGTTGAAGAGCTGGACGTTCTGGAAGGTGCGGGCCATCCCAAGCGAGGCGACCTGATAGGCCTCCAGCCCGGAAATCGGCGTCCCCTTGAAGACGATCTCGCCCTTGGAGAGCTTGAGCACGCCTGTGAGCAGGTTTAGCATGGTGCTTTTCCCAGCCCCGTTTGGCCCGATGATCGACTTCAGCTGCCCGTGGGCGATGTTGAAACTCACGTGGTCAACAGCCGTCAGCCCACCGAATATCTTTGTTGCGTCCGATATTTCGACCAGAATATTATCTTGGTTTGCCATACTACCCCGCACTCTTTCGTCGCGCAAGCCTCACCGCCATCTTCGCGCTGTCCACCACTCCGCGCACGAGTCCCTGCGGCAGGTAGATCATAATCAGGATCAGGATCGAGGCAAAGATGACCATCTCTAGGTCGGAAATCACAAACTCGGGGCCCATCACCTTGTGGACGATCTGCACGATGCGGGAGCTGTCGTCACCGTTTAAGTAGCGCAGCCACTCGCCGAGCGCCGTGATCGCGCCCGCGCCGAGGATCGCGCCCCAGACGCTCGCCATCCCGCCGACAACCACCATCACCACAAGCTGGACCGACACCATAATCCCGAACGATTCAGGGGCGACGAACCTGGTCGTCGAGTGCGCGTAAAGGCTCCCCGCGATCGAGGCAAGCGCCGCTGAAAGCACAAAGACCTCCACCTTGTAACGGCTCGCATCCACCCCGACCGACGAGGCTGCGATCTCGCTTCCGTGCACCGCGCGAAACGCTCGACCGACCCGGGAGTTGACGATGTTTGAGGCAAGCACGATCACGATAGCCACGACCGCCCAGACTAGATAATACATACTGAGGTCGGTCTCGATAGGCTTTTTCATAATTGTAAGGGCCGGCAGCCCGCTGATACCAGAGGTCCCGCCGGTAAGCGCCCCCCACTCGCGGAAGACGATGGTTACGATGATCCCAAACCCCATAGTCGCCATCGCGAGGTAGTGGCCGTGGAGCCTCAGCGACTGCACGCCTATCAGATACGCGACAAGCGAGGTGAAGACGACTCCGGCAAACATCGCCCACCAGGGAGTGATCCCGCCCGCCGCCACGGCATGATTTAGAAATAAATGAGTCGCAACGCCAGCAGCCGCTCCAAGCGTGTAAGACACAAGCAGCTTGGAGATCGATACCTTAAAAATCGCCCACGTGAGCAAGACCGCGATGATCGCGACGATGTAGGAAACCGGGCACTTTGCGCCGGTCCTCAGAAGCAGTATCGCAGCCGTCGCGAACCCGGCCACGGCCAGCCCGAGGCGCGCGGCTTCAAGCTTCAATAGCGCGATCACAGCCGCGGCAGCCGCCATAATCGCGATCCCGACCGCAATCGCGGGCATAATCTCGACGGGAACCGGCTGGTATGATATCTCCTGGTTGAACTGCACGGTCAAAATCGCCGAAACGTAGGCCCCAATGCCATAAAACGCCGCATGACCAAGCGACACCTGGCCCGCGTAGCCCATCAGAAGGTTCAAGCCGACCGCAAGTATCACGTTTATACCGACGTACACCAAAACCGTCAGGCCATAGTTCGTCCCCTGCCCGTTTGGCTTGAACAGGAACATAGGCACGGCCAAGATCGCGGCGACAAGCGCGAGGTACGGCACCTGGCGAAGCACGAGCGAGAGCAGGCCAGGCTTCGGCACGACGGGCACGGCCTTTTTGGTTTCAGTTGTGTTCAAATCAATGTTCATCTCGCCCTACCTCGCCTTCCTTCCGCCGAAGATACCCTGCGGACGCGCGAAGAGCACTACGAGCAAGATCACAAAGGCGATCGCGTCCTTGTAGGAGCTTGATATATAGCCCGCGCCGAGCGATTCGAGTACGCCGAGCAAAAGCCCCGCGACGATCCCGCCGGTGAAGTTGCCAAGCCCTCCGAGGATCGCCGCGCAGAAGCCCTTCAGCCCGAGCATCGTCCCCATGTCATACTGGGCCGTGCTGATCGGGGCGACTACCACACCGGCGACCGCTCCGACCGAAGCCGCAAGCGCAAAGCTGAGAAGTGTCATCTTGTGGATGTTGATCCCGACGATCTTTGCGCCGGGTTTGCACGAAGCGCAGGCACGCATCGCCCGCCCCATCATCGTATACTTGTAAAAAAGCCAGAGGAGCACCACAAGCACCGCGGTCGCCGCCATCACCCACAGGCTCTGCACATCAAGCACAGCCCCCAGGATATTGACCGACCTCTCGCCTGAGAACGGCTCGACCCTGATCGGTTCTTTGTCAGGCCGAAGCATCATCGCCCCGCGAATCAAAATCGACGCGCCGACCGTGATGATAATCATGGTAATCGTCGAGCCTGTCCGAAGCGGCTTCAGAAGCGCCGCACCCACGAGGCAGCCGACAAGGCTCGTCACGATAACCGCCACCACGATTGCAAGTGGCAGAGACATCAGCCCGCCATGCACCAGTATCGCCGCGACCATCGCCCCAAGCATCACAAACTCGCCCTGCGCGAAGTTGACGATCTGGGTGCAGTTATAAATGATCGTAAACCCAATCGCCACCAGCGCATAGATGCTGCCGATCGTAATCCCCGACAACATAAATTGTAAAAAGTCAGATAAT
The DNA here is from genome assembly GCA_038207085.1 of Armatimonadota bacterium. Taxonomy (GTDB): domain Bacteria; phylum Armatimonadota; class UBA5829; order UBA5829; family DTLH01; genus JBBRAE01. The sequence continues at coordinate 10,721 of JBBRAE010000042.1, read as the reverse complement.
TGCACGATAACTCCAAAGAAGCTGTTAGCCATTAGCTTTTAGCAGTTAGCAACCCATATTTGGGGAGCCACCTGCTAGCTAATGGCTAACAGCTAATAGCTAAAAGCTACTTAATAAGTGTCCACTTGCCATTCTTCACCTGGATCATCACGAACGAGTTCTTGCCGAGGCCATTGTGCTCGGTGGGTGAGAAGTTGAAGACGCCGCCGATGCCGACGAAGTGCTTGGTGCGCTCGATCTCAGCCCTGATCTTTGCAGGGTCGTCGCCGACTTTCTTCATCGCGTTGATCACGACCCAGCAGGCGTCCCAGGCGTGGCCGCCGAAATGGTCGGCGTCGCGTCCGTAGGTCTTCTTGAAGATCGCCTTATAGCGAAGGAGCGTCTTCTTCTGAGGGTCGGAGTTCGGGATCGAGTTTGCGACGATGACCCTGCCCGAAGGGAAGACCACGCCGTTTGCGGCAGACCCAGCAAGCTCCAGGAACTTCTTGTTGGAGATGCCGTGACTCATCACTACAGGCATCTTGAGCCCAAGCTGTCGAGCCTCACGCACCACGATCGCCGGGCCGGGGTTGGTTCCCCAGACGACGAGCGCCTGCGGCTTCTTGCCCCTGATTCGTGTGAGCTGGCTTGTCATGCTCGGGTCCTTGCTGCCGAAAGACTCAACGCCAACGAGCGTGATACCGGCCATGCGGCTCTGGAGGTTCATCTGCTCAAGCCCGCTCTTGCCGAACGCGTTGGAGTCGTTCAGGAAGGCGATGCGGGTCAGCTTCTTGGACTTCAGGTAGTCGATAACTTTCGCGATCGCGTAGACATCTGACTGCGCGGTCTTGAAGACGTAGCTCTTCACAGGGTTGGTGATTCTAGTCCCCGCGGCGCAGGACACCAACGGAACCCTGGATCTGTCGCAGATACCGGCGATCGCAAGGGTCGTTCCAGTCGAGCTCGGGCCGATGATCGCCTTGACCTTGTCGGAGTCGATCATCTTCTTGGCCGACATAACACACCGGCCTTCTTCGCTTCCGTTGTCGGCAAAGACGATCTTCAGCGGGTGGCCGTTGATCCCACCCTCTTTGTTGACCATAGTCTCGATCATAAGCGCAGTGTCGCGCTCAGGGGTCCCAAGAGGCGACCCAGGCCCGGTGACATCAAAAATTGCGCCGATCACGTACGGCGACTTGGCAGGCTTGGCGGCAAAAGTCCCCACCGCAAAAACCAAAAGCAGAACTACGGCCATCATTACGACAGCAAACCTTCTGACTTGCATTTCCATCCTCCTTGTTGGGAGCTGTTAGAATTAACCTGCACGACCCTGATCCAATAGCTACTCTAATCACGCAAACACGACAATCGGCGACACCGTAGGGGCAGACCAATGTGCCTGCCCTCTTTCGGAGCACTTACAACCTCAGATTCAGCCATACCTGACAGAAGAGATTGAGGCACTTACCCAGATATCCTCTGTCGCCCGAGAAGGGCGGACACATTGGTCCGCCCCTACGTGTAATTTCGTAATCAGGCAGCCATTTAGCGAACTGAGCCAATACCAAGCTAATTGCTAATAGCTATTTGACGAGCTTAAATCCGCCCTTGTCCACTTTGACCATAACAAAGGCGCTCTTGCCAAGGCCGTTGTGGTCTTTGGCTGAAAAGTTGAACACGCCGCTTACTCCGACGAAGTTCTTAGTGCGCTCGATCTCAGCCCTGATCTTTGCAGGGTTGTCGCCGGCCTTCTTCATCGCTCTTGTGACGAGTTGAGCGGCGTCCCAGGCGTAACCACCGAACGCGTCGGCGTCACGATGGTAGGTCTTCTGGAAAAGCGACTGATACTGGAGAAGCACCTTCTTTTGAGGGTCCGAGCTTGGGATTTGACTTGCGACGGTGAGCTTTCCGGCGGGAAGGACAACACCGTTTGCCGCGGAGCCCGCAAGTTCGATGAACTTCTTGTTGGCGACGCCGTGGCTCATCACTACAGGCATCCTAAGCCCAAGCTGGCGCGCTTCGCGGACGATAATCGCCGGGCCGGGGTTGGTGCCCCAGACGACGAGCGCCTGCGGCTTTTTGGACTTGATGCGGGTGAGCTGCGCGGACATGCTCGGGTCCTTGCCGCCGAACGATTCGACCGCAACGAGCGTGATTTTGGATTTGGTGGCCTGGAGGTTCATCTGCTCAAGCCCACTTTTGCCGAATGCGTTGGAGTCGTTCAGAAAAGCGATGCGGGTCAGCTTCTTGGACTTCAGGTAGTCGATCACCTTCGCGATGGCGTGGGTATCGGCCTGAGCGGTTTTGAAGATGTAGGGGCGCGCGGGTGTGGTGATCTTGTTGCCCGCGGCGCAGGAGACGATCGGGACTCTTGATCTTTCACAGATGCCGGCAACCGCGAGAGTCGTGCCTGTCGTGCTCGGGCCGATGATGACCTTCACCTTGTCGGAGTCAAGCATCTTCTTGACCGACATGACGCACTTGCCCTCTTCGCTTGAGTTGTCAGCGTAGATAAATTTTACAGGATGACCGCCGATACCGCCCTGCTTGTTGATGAGCTGTTCGACCATCCTCGCCGTGTCTCTTTCCGGCGTCCCAAGAGGTGAGCCGGGGCCTGTCACATCGAACACGGCGCCGATGATATAGGTTGATTTCACCGCATAAACAGGTGCGACGACGGCTATGATCAGGCAAAGCACTGCCATGACCACAGCAAGTTTTCTAACTTCCACTTTCGACCTCCAAAATACTACTTCGGATGTAGCCGCTGCCGCAAGCCCGGCGCCAATCTAGGGCGCTTCCGACTAGGCCGACGGTCCGCGCGACACAACCCACACAAACGGGGGATATGGCGCGGAAGTTATGTTCCGATATATGGGGTTAGGGGTTGGGGACTAGGGGCTGGCGCAACCGCCATCCTGAGCAGCGCAGCGTCCGTCGAAGGATGAGCGCGGTACAGTATCCGAGTTTCCCTGGTTCCTATCCCAAAATTGTCCGGCAACTGCTGCCGCCTAAAGCGGGCTAAAGCGCGTGCAGTTCGTCGCCCGTGAGTATCCTCACACCTCCCTCTTTCAGAACCTCGATCGCCTGATCCACCGGCTCTATTCTGAAGATAACAATCGCGTGCTCGCCGGATCTGCCGACGAACGCATACATATACTCTATATTGAAGCCCTTAGCGGACAGAATATCGATGATACCTGCCATGCCCCCAGGGCGATCGGGGATCTCTATTGCGAGGACCTCGGTCTTTGCGACTGTGAAGCCCTGTTCGGTCAGCACTTCGGTCGCGCGGGCGGGGTCGTTTACGATAAGACGGAGCAGACCGTAGTCGATGGTGTCGGCGATAGAAAGCGCGCGGATGTTGATGCCGTTATCCGCAAGCGTACGGGTCACATCGGCCAACCTGCCGGATTTGTTCTCAAGAAACACGGAAATCTGGTTGACTTTCACTATCCCAGGTCCCTCCTGTCGATAACTCTCTTGGCTTTGCCTTCGCTGCGTTGAATAGTTTTGGGCTCGACCAGCTTCACCCGAACGGAGACGTTAAGCGTGCTTTCAATCTCACGCTCGATCTGCCGCTCGATAGCCTCGAGCTTTTTCACTTCGTCACTTGCCATGTTCGGCGAAACCTCGACCCATACCTCCATCTGATCGAGCCGACCCTGTTCTCGGTCGACTACGATCATATAATGGGGCTCGGTGCCTTCGATTTCCATCAATACGCTTTCGATCTGGCTCGGGAAGACGTTCACTCCACGGATGATGAGCATGTCGTCGGTGCGTCCAAGCACCCTGTTCATCCGTCTGAAGACTCGACCGCACGCGCAAGGCTCAGGCCTGAGGAACGTCACGTCCCGCGTTCTGTAGCGCAGAAGCGGCAGCGCCTCTTTGGTAAGCCCGGTGAATACGAGCTCGCCCTTTTCGCCGTCGGGCATGCGCTCTCCGGTCTCTGAGTCGATAATCTCGGGGAAAAAATGGTCTTCGCTCACATGCAGTCCCGACTTCTCCATACACTCGTAGGAGACGCCCGGGCCGGTCACCTCAGAGAGGCCGTAGATATCAAGCGCGTCGATAGAGAGCTTCTCCTCGATCTCTCTGCGCATACTGTCAGTCCAGGGCTCGGCCCCAAAGAACCCCACCCTAAGAGGTAGCTTCTTGGTGTCGATCCCGGCTTCGGCGGCGGCTTCACCGAGGAATATCGCGTAGCTTGGGGTGCTGCAGATGACGGTGCTTCCGAAGTCCTCCATCAGCTGGAGCTGGCGTTTGGTGTTGCCACCAGAGATCGGAACGACGCTTGCACCGATCTTCTCAGCCCCGTAGTGCGCGCCGAGTCCGCCGGTGAAGAGCCCATACCCGTAAGCGTTCTGGACGATATCGCCCCGGGTAGTCCCTCCCGCACCGAGCGTTCGGGCCATGCACTCGCTCCAGGTGTCGATGTCTCCGCGAGTATAGCCGACGACCGTAGGCTTGCCCGTGGTCCCGGAGCTTGCGTGGATCCTGACGACCTCTTCAAGCGGCACGGCAAACATCGCAAAGGGATAATTCTCCCTGAAATCTTCTTTGTAAGTGAATGGAAGCTTCACGATATCATCGATGGAGTTGATATCATCGGGAGTAACGCCCGCTTCGTCCATCTTAGCCCGATAGAACGCGACCTTGTCATAGGCGCGTCGCACCGTTTCCTTCAGCCGCTCGCTTTGAATCTCGCGCAGCCGGTCGGCGCTCATACACTCAGTTTCTTTGTCCCAATAGTACATCAGTATGCGACCCCAGATATATCTTAACAAGCTCTAGCAATTTGCTTATATAATGGCACATTTTGAAGATTTTGTCATGTAGCTGTAAGCATCATTCGATTTTGCGATGCCTGATAGATTATCGACACGCGACGTAGGGGCGGACCAATGTGTCCGCCCTTTCTCGATTACGATGGATGTCTGTAGTTTGGGATAAGCTTCGGGGGATTGGCGGGTGTCGAGGGTTTGGGTAGAGCGCACGTTTCGAGAGCCTCAGCGTGACGCTTCGCTGCTCAGGATGGTGGTGTCGTGGCGCTTGTACCGCCATGCTACTGAGCCTGTCGAAGGGTGAGCGCGGTGCAATCTCTCATACATCCACCCAAACCAATAACCCCGTCACCCTGAGGCTCTCGAAGGGTGCGCTCCTTCAACTTCAGGGCGTACCACAGCAGATGGGAGCTAATCCAATCCCGCGCACATCTGTTCGCACAAATACCCAACAATCATCTCAAAACATTCCTTGCCTTCGGAGTTTGCGTTGCCTATTATTAATATACAGCTTTTCATTGTTCAGATGACTCGGTAGAAGTCGCCTTGGATAAAAACGTTCAAAACGAACTCGTAGCTAAGAGCTAACCGCCGTCTCCGGGTATCATGCAGTTATGGAACCCTACGCGCTTGAAGTTGAGCGCCTTATCAAGATATTCAGCGACGGCACGCCTCAGCGGGGTCTGGCTCGACTCCTTTCTGGTCCGCGCACGCCTAGCCTAGTCATCGAGTGGTGATGGGAATCGTGCTGATACCGCTGGGTATGTTCATCTTTGCCAGAGTCGAGCTCTACTGCGAAAAGACCGGCAAATTGAAGCGAAGCGGGTGGGCGCATTGAATATTGAACTGCTGCAACCGTCAAACCATGACCGGCCGACGATCAAGAACCTGTTCGTCTTTTATCGATATGACCTCTTGCCCTATATCGACTCGGGGCCGGGCTCTGCGATCAACTCGCACGGCATAATCGACGGCACCCGCGCACGCACGCACGATGAAACTCTGCGCGGGCTCGACGTATGGTGGAAAAAGCCGGGGGTGCTCTTCCCGATGCTCCTTCGAGCAGGCGGAACGCCAGCGGGGTTCGTGATGATCGGCCGCCCGCCCTACGCAAACCCCAGCGCGGACTTTGAGATCATCGAGTTCTTTGTCGCAAACAAGTTCCGTGGGCTTGGCGCGGGAAGTGAGGCGGTGCGGCTCGTCTTGGAACGCTTCAAAGGCAGGGGCGCGCTCAGATATCTGCCGAAGAACACCCGCGCGGCAAGGTTCTGGCGAAAGGCGCTCGACAAATACGCCATCGACGTTTCACCGATCACCGAAGGCAACCCCGGCTTTACTTTTCGCTCGGAATAGAGGAAGGTTTCTAGTCGTAGACATCATCGACGATATGCCCCGGTCTGTTGCGAGTCTCATCAAGTACCCGCCAGACATATTCGCCTATCACTCCAAGCATTATCATGACCAGCCCAAGCAAAAACGTGATAAGTGCGACAAGGGTTGTGTAGCCGCGCACGGGAATGTTCCCGATGAATAGGGAAGAAATCACGAAAACACCATAAGCAAAGCTGATCCCTGCTGTCAGAAATCCCATAAGCGACATAAACCGGATCGGCGCATAGGAGAAGTTCACGAAGGAATCGACAAAGAGCTTGATCTTCTTCGCAAGAGTCCATCGCGACTTGCCATGCTTACGGCTCTGACGCACGTAGGGGACGATCGCCCGAGCATGCCCGAGCCAGAACACCAGACTCATAACATTGGTGTTCTTCTCATTGATCTGCCTCAGTTCACTGGCGATCTGCTTGTCTATCAGGAGAAAATCGAACCCTCCGCTCGGGTACCCCGAAAGGGCGAAGCGACGCATGAGGAAGTAATACGCGCCTGAGAACAGCTTCTGCCCGAAGGACTCCTCGCGGTCAGCGCGTACGGCAAGCACCACCTTGTTCCCCTTCTGCCACAGGTCGGCCATTTCGACAAACATCTCCGGTGGGTCCTGAAGGTCGGCGGCAATAATCCCGATGCAGTCGCCGGTGACGTATGAAAGCCCCGCCTGGATCGCCGACATCGAACCGAAGTTGCGACTGAGCTTCACCACCTTGATCCTGGTGTCGCGTTCTCTTGCCTCAAGCAGAAGCTTCAGTGAATCGTCCTTAGAGCCGTCGTCTACGAACACAAACTCCAGGTCAAAGCCCGGCATAAGCTCGGAAAGCGCCTGCAAACGCGGCACCGTATACGGGATGTTCGACTCATTAAAGTATATGGGAACAAGTATCGATAGCTTCTTCTTGCTCATGTGAGTTTCAGTTCCGAAGCCGCTGTCTTAACGGCGACGATGATATCGTCAACCTGAGAGTCCGTGACATGCGGGCCTATCGGCAGGCTGAGAATGCTTTTGTGAACGGCCTCAGATAGTGGGAACGCCCCCTCGCCGTAGCCAAGCTCGCTGTATGCAGACTGCAGATGCGGTGGAATCGGATAATGTATGAGTGTGCCGACCCCAAACTCATCCAGCCGCTGCTGCAAGGCATCCCGAGCAGGCGTGCGCACAGTGAAGATATGCCAGACAGAGTCAGCCCACTCCGGCACCTCCTGAAGTCTCAGCCCGCAGTCGGCAAACTGCTCAAGGTATAGGGCGGCCTGGGTCTTTCGCCGACCATTCCACTCATCAAGATGAGCGAGTTTCACCCGAAGCATCGCGGCGTGAAGCTCTTCCATCCTGCTGTTTGTGCCCTTCACTTCGTTCACGTACTTGGTTCGAGCGCCGTAATTGCGGATCAAGCGAACCTTGTCGGCGATCTCGGGATCGTTGGTCGTCACAGCACCCGAATCGCCGAACGCACCCAGATTCTTTGTGGGATAGAAACTCCAAGCAGTAACATGCCCGAGGGACCCTACCCTGCGCCCCTTGTAACGGGCACCGTGAGCCTGGGCGGCGTCCTCCAGAGTGTAAATGCCGTGCTTTTCGGCGATCTCGGTGATTGGGTCCATATCCGCAGGTTGTCCGTAGAGGTGGACGGGCAAAATCACCTTTGTACTTGGCGTAATCGCGGCCTCTATGTGTAACGGATCTATGTTACACGTGCCGGGGTCTGGCTCTACAGGCACTATAGTCGCCCCAACAGCGCTAACTGCAAGCCATGTCGCGATATAAGTGTTGCTCGGTACAATCACCTCATCGCCAGGACCGACCTCAAGCGCTCGAAGCGCGAGCTCCAGAGCTTCCAATCCGTTGCCGACACCTATGCAGTGCTGGGCCTCGCAGTAGGACGCATACTCCGACTCAAAAGCCAGAAGCTCCTTGCCCAGCAGATAGTATCCGCTGTCGAGGACGCGCATAACAGCCTCATCGATCTCACTTTTCAGTTCGATGTAGCTATCTCTCAGTTTCAAAAACGGGATATTGTTCTGCATCATGACGTCTCCGGCCCAGGGATAACCAGCCGCCTCACTTGCCGTTCCAAGCCACGAGTTTGATGAACTCATCATACTCGCGGATGTAGTCTGCTGCTTGGTAGCACTGCGAAGCTAGCACGAGAAGTACTGCGTCGGGCGTATAGTTGTATTGGACTCCCCAGACCATTGGGGGGATGTAAAGACCAGTGTGAGGATCGTTTAGCGCCACGACTTTGCGCTTGGAGCCGTCATCGAGGAGCACGTGGCAGCTCCCGTTGACGCATACCAAGAACTGTTGGCAGGCTTTGTGCGCATGCTCACCGCGGATCTCCTTGGACGGCACATTGTACACCAGGAAATATCGCTCAGGGACAAACGGTAACTTCCCCCCAACCTCCCCAAACGAAAGAAACCCTCGCAGGTCTTTGATCTCCGGCATCGCAATCACCTTGGGACTGCCGACCATATCCAGTACGACCTCGGAGGTTACACCCTCGATGGTCTCCGGAGGTATCGCCGTGGTTGACTCTGCACTCACGTAGCCTTTGATCCTGGCAGGGTTGCCGACGACAATTGCGTTCGGCGGCACATCCCGTGTAACCACAGCGCCGGCACCTACCATAGCACTTGAACCTATGGTGATGCCCGGAAGGATGGTGGCATTGGCTCCTATCGATGCGCCGCGTTTAACTACTGTCTGCAGGAACTTATCTGGGTAATGCTTGCTGCGCGGATAAAGATCATTTGCGAATGTTACATTCGGCCCGACGAACACGTCATCTTCCATGCGAATCCCGTCCCATAGCTGCACGCCGCACTTGATCGTTACCCTGTCGCCGAGCACGACATCGTTTTCGACAAACACGTTGTCGCAAATGTTGACATCCTCACCTATAACCGCGCCAGGAAGCACATGGGCGAAAGCCCACACTCTAGTGCGCTTGCCTATATTCTGTGACTCGACTATAGAGTTCGGATGTAGTTTGATTGTGTTATCCAACATAGAAGCATCCATTCAACTGTGTAAAATAATCGAAACTTAACGTTAGGAGAGGCCGGTCAGACCGACGCAAGCTGTTCGTCAGATTGTAGTGGAGTCTCTACACTCGCCTTGGCCTCGGGCTTTCTCATGATATCAGATACAAACCATATCTCCAAAGTAATTATGGCAACGGCGAGAGAATACATCACCGCAAGAAGCGCTGGAGGAGCTCCAACATGGAAACTAAAGTCGTCGAACAAACAAATCAGGGCACTATATAGTGAATAGCGGCCAAATTTGCCATTGCGAGCACACCAAACCGTAAGCGGACCCATTGCCCACAAATGATAGAACTTGAACGACCTTGGAGAAAAGAGCAGGAGCACCATTACGCACGCACACATGGCGTCAAGCACACTCATCTTCCTGCGCCGGCATACAACGAGCGTAACGCCAAACGCAAGCATGGCAATGACACTAAATACTCTGTGGGCAGCAAAAACGTAGCTGTGCTGGGTTATCCTGTCTATCAAGACAGTGATGTTCACGCCCTCGATCCCCATGTCCTCGCTCCTCAGCGGGGAAGTGATATCTATTCCCTGGAGCGTAAACATCGAAAGCATCAGCCCAACCGCGACGATTCCAACCAGGGCATCCCGTATCTTCTTGTTGCTGTATGTGAACGCCACAATCAGCCCCGGAATCGTAGTAAACTTGGTAATCATAAACCCAAGCGCTAGCACGATCCCATACCACCACTTAGACCCTCGCAGGTATAAGAGCGATGCCATCATAAGAACCGCCGCAATTATGGTCTCGTCCTGGGCGTAGCGCACCGTGATCAGCCACACAGCAGGGTTAAGCGCCCACATCCAAATCGCGTTTTTCGCGACAGACTCGTTGGCGGTTCTCTTGGCAAGGGCATAGATGAGCAGTAGACAGGCGACGTCAAACGCGCCAAAGATCAGCACTGCCGCGCCGTCATGCCTCCAGATCGCAAAAGCTACCGCCATCAGATACGGAAAGAGCGGTGAGTGCGAGCAGAGGAAATCCCTGTAAGGGAGCTTGCCCTCAAGGATTCCAACACCCATCCACTGCCACCAGGCGTTATCGTTCTGAGGCTTGTTGTCCCCAAGCACGACATACACCACAATGAGCAGCGCCACCCGGGTCACAAGATAGGTAAGCACGATCAGTGGAACTCTCCACCTCTCAACCAACCCGGAAAGCGGCTGGCGAAACGACAGTGAAAGCACAATCGCCGCAAGCACAGCCGGAACGACAGACATCATCAGGATCATCGGATGTGCGGAAAGGAACCCTGAATTGAGCCCCATTAGGTCACCTCTTCATAAAATCTATAATTGCAGAGCATGTATTAGTATACCGTGTTTTTTCACGGATTTCCTGCTCTTTAATTATACCAAACCACATGAGCTTATGTAGAAACTACCTTACAACAAAATATAATCAGGCTCTGCGAAAATTATTTGCATCAGATTGAAGGTATTTGCATGCTCGGGGGACTAATCTAAGTGAGGAGGATAACTACAATGAAAAGGTTATCAGCAATTTTCATA
>JBBRAE010000041.1:0-23405 GCA_038207085.1 Armatimonadota bacterium | reverse complement strand
GCCGGGCAGCCCCTTATTTTGTAGCTGCTGCATAGGTTAGGCATTTTTCCGCCTTACCTTTCTACGCGCATCGGCGACGCTTCTTAGTATAGATAATCGGCCAAACAGGCCCATATCAAAAGAGCGGACGCCCCTCACGCGAGTGACTTGCTTCATATAAAGTTGGTTGGACGCTTATGAGTAAGAGTTCACTCTTCCTGAGAAACAGAAAAAAGTTTGCATGTTCACTCATAGTATGGATGTACAAATTAGGGAGTTGTCGAAGTAGCATGCGTGGACGAACTGAGTCGGGAAGAACTGATATCGATCATCCTGGAACTGCGGGAGCGTGTAGCGGCTCTTGAGAAAGAGACCGCGGATCTTCGTGCTCGTCTGGGCATGGGAGGCGGGGCAAAGCCATCCACTCCTGAGTGGGTGAAGCCGAACCGGTCCGAGCGTCGGGCTGCTGAGCGTGAAGAGCGTAAGAAACGTAAGCAGTCGTTTACGAGGAAGCTCGAGATTTCGACCCGTGAGGTCCGCCATACCGTCGATATCTGTCCTGACTGTGGCCGGGGGCTCTGTGGTGGCTGGATACACTCCAGGCGTGCGGGGTGTGCCAGAAGGACTATATCCCGACACTCTGTGCTAAAGACGGTGTGATCGGCAAGTCCAGGATGGGAATAAGGCTGACAAGCCTCATCGCCACGCTCGCCATAGCCAAGAGGATGCCGCTTCGGTCTATACAGAAGCTGCTTGAGGGCCTTTACGGACTTCATATATCCCTTGGTGAGATCACCGAACTGCTTCACAAAGTAGCCGGGTTTGCAACGGGCACGGTCCAGTGGATACTGCGAGGGATTCGGGGCAGCCCTCATGCTCATGGTGATGAGACAGGATGGCGTGAAGACGGCATCAACGGTTATCTGTGGAGTTTGTTCACACCGGAGCTGAGATACTTTCACTTGGAGCGCTCCCGCGCGGGTGCTGTAGCCCAGAGGTTGTTTGGAGCGTGCTTCTCGGGTGTGATGCTCTGCGACTTCTACGGGGGCTACAACTGGTATAGCGGCCCAATCCAGCGGTGCTGGCCTCATTTCCTGCGTGACCTGAAGAAGCTTGTGGAGACTCATCCCAGTAATGAGAGTGTACGGGCGTGGGTGGATTCGATAATTGCGCTGTATAAAGCAGCCAAGAAGATAGCACGGCGCGGCTTTCCCGAGGCTATGCGAGTCCGATTTCGCCAGGAGTTGGAGTTGCGAATACTGTCGATTGCCCAGCCTTATCTAAAAGACAAGACTGCACCACATCGACGGCGCTATCCGCGCCGTCTCTTAAAGGCTGGCGCTATGCGCCACTGGAGCACACGCTTGCAAAGAGAATCGACCGGCATCTGGGAGAGTTGTTCACGTTTGTGCAATATCCTGGTTGCCCATCAGGGAACAATGCCGCTGAGAGGGCCATAAGACCGGCCGTGATTGCCCGAAAGATTAGCGGAGGAACCCGTTCGGCACACGGCTCCAAGACCAGGACTACACTCATGAGCGTCTTCCTACATGTAAGTAATACTCACGAAGAGTGAACTCTTACGCAATTACAGACCGGCCACTTCCAGGCCGGAGAATCAGGTGAGCTTAACTTGGCGCACCGAAGCATAGAAAGAGAATAGAATCAGGAACGCCTTCCCCAACCAACGACACGTCCTTCATTTCGCCAAGAACCGTACATTCTTCACAAACGCATTCATCTGCAGTTTCAGATCCCCGGCCGAGCTGGCCAGTTTTCTGCCGATAATCACGTGGTCGAAAGTGACATTTTCGATCTGGTGCGCCGCGTCGCAGCCCGTGAGGCGGGAGACCGGGATGGTGGGGCTGGTGACCGTAATGTTCTTGAATGTCACGCCGTTGATGTGGCCGCGCTGCGGGTCGTGGCCCATTGGTCCGCGCCGACCCAGCAGTCGAAGACTGCCGACTGAGTGTCTTCGATCCGAATATCCTCGAAACGGATGTTGCTCATGGTACCGGAATCGGATACCAAGATGGCCAGGCAACTCCAATTGCCGAGGTCGTGGATGATGTCGCAATCTTGGAACAGGACATTCGAGATGTTGGCTCGCGTCTCAGAGGTTATCCCAAGCCCCCGCGCGTGTTCGTTCCAGATGACGGCACCCCGGACGATGATGTTTTTCGATTCCTGCGCTGGCGGCGGCAACGTGGTCTTTACACAGATTTCGTCGTCGTTGTTCCGATAGAATCCCCCCTCTACCAGCACATCCTGGCTGTTGCAGATATCCACGCCGTCGGAGTTCTCTCCTTTGCAGATCTCCTTCACGTTGCGGATGGTCACGTTCTTACATTCGAACAAGGCAACAACCCACTCCGGCGCACTCAAGATGGTAATGCCTTCGATCAGTAGATTCTCGCACTTGGATAACCCAAACGTATTCCGCGATAGCCATGGCAGCAACCCCAGGTCGATGATTCCACGCCCGCGGATTTTCACGTGTTTCGCGGCACTGGCCACCAGGAACGGCGCGTATTTCTTCTGGTCACGCCATCCATGTTCGATCAACGGTTTTTCGTCTTTAGGGATAACGGCGCGGAGTATGGCGCCGCCAGCAAGGTAAAGCGTTTGATTGTCCGTCAGCTTCAACGTCGCCACCTCGTGTACCCCTGGACCGTAGTAGATCACGTTTGGATCACCGGGCTTCGGCGCGCCGGTCTCCAGCGGGTTGGCTAAGATATGCAACGCCCGATCAATGCCTCCGTTGATCTCGATGGTGACATTACGCGGCTTGTTCAGCGTGAAGGTAATCTCTTTGCCATTCACCATCGGCGTAATGCCGAAAGATGCTGGCAGCGCTTTCGCCGTGTTCACCGGGCGCGTCGAGATGACCTTGATGGTGACCGTCCCCGAAAAATCAAAGCTCGCGAATGATGCCGGACCGCCGTTCAGTGTGCCGACCGTATGACAGAACATGGACCTGCCGTTGACTTCGACCGCCCAATCACCTGAGCGTGTCTCCCCCGGTGGGGATGGATAAGTGACGACACGCGTGGTAACCATAGGTTGTCCTGCCCCTTCCGCGCACAACGGCGCAATACACAGCGTTATTACCGACAGAAATGACAGTGCCGGAATGGTCCTTGCGTACACGACAGCATAATACAGGAATCTTCCAGTCATCTTTGCCTCCTGAGGTAATTGCAAAATAGCTATGCTCCGGTGCTCGTTCTTGTAAAAGTGGACAGACACCTTTTACGTGACGGCGATTCCCCCTCTGGGTCACGTGATATGGCACACATTCAATGACTACACGTGCCGTTCTTGGCATGGACAGAGTATAGCGGAGCGGCCGAGGGAGTGTCAAGATAAATGGTGTTTGTCCCTTTTTTTATGTGAGCATACAGTCTGAATCGGCATACAGACCTACAACTCAGGGTCGATGGGGTTGGTTACGCTTATCATCCAGCGCCAGATCTGGTCGCGGCCAAGTCTGGTCGGCGCTGAGAATGCCATCGCGTCCTGGCTGTCGACGCCCAGGATTTCGGATGCCTCCGTCAACAACCCACCGACTTTGGTCTTTGCCACTTTGTCTGCTTTGGTGCCGATTAGGACGTAACGGTGCTTGTTGCTGTGCAGCCACTCAGACATCGTGTGATCGAGGGGCTGGGGCGGGTGGCGCAGGTCGATGATCTGCATGATGGCGCAGAGATTTGGTCGCGTGGTCAGGTATTGCTCGATTAGCTCGCCCCATCTGTCCCGGCTCGCTTTGCTGACAGCCGCAAAGCCGTATCCGGGCATATCGACTATGAAAAATGGCTTTCCGGTCTTCTCATCGGGAGTGATTCGGTAATAGTTCAGGGTCTGGGTGCGCCCAGGGGTGTTGGAGGTGCGAGCGAGCCCCGTCTTGCCCACTAGCGTGTTGATCAGGGAGGACTTGCCGACGTTGGAGCGTCCGGCCAGCGCAATCTCCGGCAGGTTATCCTTGGGCAACTGATCGATGGTGCCTACACTTAATACAAATTCCGAGGTAATATGCATGATAGTACTTAATCCTGTTTGCACGTATTTGGAGCGTGCAGTGAATAGCTATTATAGCTGGTTTGACGGACGGAACACAAATTTTCAACAGTCGCGTCTTCTGCGTCCGAACCCCTGTCGAGGGTAAATCGGGGAGTTTTTGACACTCGTAGTGGGTCAATTGCCATGCATTATGCCCTTCGGGATTCGGAAATCCCGTCTTAGCTTTGGGGTGGCGATTCGGAAATCGCCACCCAACAAACACTCCTAGTTTACGTAAGTAAAAAAATATTTTCAAATTCGTGTTTGTAAATGCCTATATGTGGTAATATCATAGAGATTCAACGTAGCGATTCGGAACTTCGTTCATTCGGTAGATTGTTCTTCCTTCTCCCGCTGATCGAATCCCTCAGGTGGCATATCGCCACCGTCCATCGTTGGACGACCCTGGGAATTTCCCGGAAAGAAGGCAAGCAATTGGCCAACAAATCTCTTTACGTAGGCAACATGGCCTACAGCACCACAGAAAATGATCTGCGTACGATGTTCGAGCCCTATGGACCCGTGGCTGAAGTTAGAGTCATCGGAGACAAAGGCTTCGCGTTCGTGGAGATACCTGCAGAGCAGATGCAGGCAGCTATCGATGCCATGAACGGCAAAGAAGTCGGCGGCAGGACCCTTACTGTCAACGAAGCACGACCTAAGACCGAGAGAAGCAGTGGCGGCGGCGGCGGCGGAAGCCGCGGTGGCTACGGCGGTGGCGGTGGCGGTGGTCGCAGCAGCGGTGGCGGCGGCGGTCGCTGGTAATCAACTTTTTAGTTGATTAACGAATAAACGAAGGCGCACGGGATATTTATCCCGTGCGCCTTTTCTACATGACTACCCACCGCGCTATTCTCGACGGTGAGCCGACTTTATTCGTGAAGCGAATAAAGCTCTCGCTAACAGAGTATTATTCGCGCTTCTCGTGAATAACGCGGGTTAGATAAAATACATGGGAGTGGTTGCCGCCTCTTTGCTCTTCTGATCTTCAGCCAACTGCCGGAGCGTTATCCCGTCAAAAACATCAAAGAGCGCCCGGTTGGCTCTGGTGAACAGGTCTTTTAGCGCGCAGGCGTTGGCGTCAAGGCAGCAGCTTGGGACGTCGGCGCAGTCTGCTATGTCTATATTGCCTTCGAGCGCCTCTACTACCTGTGCGATAGTGATGTCCGTCGCGCTTCGGGCAAGCACGTAACCACCCTTGGCCCCGCGGGTCGCGTTCACCAGGCCCGACTTTCTAAGGATGAGCATTAGCTGCTCCAGATATGTCCCGGGCAGGTTCTGCTTTTCTGCGATATCTTTGGTCATCATAGGGTCAGCGCCCAGGTGCGTAGCAAGAGCAAGCATTGCCCTGATTCCATATCTTGAACGGGTGGATAGCTTCATAATAGTTGGCGAGCCTCATAGTCATCCGGTCGATTTACTTAAGTATTTTACCATACCGACGACTGGAATCCAACAGTGGTTCGCGTTGGAGGCGGCACTGAAGCATCGAAGCCGTTAGCCCGCTTTATTCGTGAAGCGAATAAAGCTCTTGCTAAGAGAGCATTATTCACGGGGTTCGTGAATAGTGCGGGTTAGCTGACAGCTGATGGCTGACTGCTGATCCCCAAGAGTTCTCGCACTGCCGACATTATGCCGTCTGAGGAGAGGCCGATCGACTTTTTGATTGCTGCGGTGGAGCCGTGATCGAGGAACCTGTCGGGGGCGCCGATCTGTTTTACTGGGATCTGTAGTCCTCGCGAGGCGAGGAGCTCGAGCACTGCGCCTCCCAGACCGCCGGCGACTGAGTTTTCTTCGACTACTACAAGCCTGCCGGTGGTTTCGGCGGCGGACAGGATCATTTTTTCGTCCAAGGGCTTGATGAAGCGCACGTCGATGACCTGCGCGGAGACTCCCTGTTCTCTTAGGAGCTTTGAGGCCTTGATCGCCGTATACACAGCCGGGCCCGCCGCTATGATGGTGACGTCTGAGCCAGCTGCGACCTCTTCGGCCTGGCCGATCGTGAGCGGCGAGGGTTCGCGCGACTCGTATACCGTCGGGCCGCCGCCTCTGGGGTAGCGGAGCGCCGATGGCCCATTGTGCTTCATCGCGGTTGTGAGCATGTCGCGGAGCATGTTGGCGTCGCGCGCGGCCATTATGGTCATCTCGGGGATGTGTCGCAGGAATGAAAGGTCAAAGACTCCGTGGTGGGTCGGACCGTCCTCGCCGACTATCCCAGCGCGGTCTAGCGCGAAGATGACGGGCAGATTTTGCAGGCACACGTCGTGTATGATCTGGTCGTACGATCTTTGAAGGAACGTCGAGTATATCGCGACTACAGGACGAAGCCCGCCCGCCGCAAGACCCGCCGCGAATGTGACGGCGTGGGCTTCGGCGATCCCGACATCGAAAAACCTGTCCGGGAACTTCTCAGCGAATGGCGAGAGCCCGGTTCCGTCGGGCATGGCGGCGGTGATCGCGACCACGCGCGGGTCCTTCTCGCCAAGCTCGACCAGAGTCTCCCCAAAGGCCTTGGTGAAGCTTGCGTTGCCGAGTGTGGGCTCGATCTTGCCGTCGTCGACGGTGAAGGGCGCGATTCCGTGGAACTTTCTCGCGTTGGCCTCGGCGTGCTCGTAGCCTTTGCCCTTTTTTGTAAGGACGTGGACTAGCACGGGGCCTTTTACTTTTCGGGCGCTTTCGAGCGTTTCGACGAGCTGGGCGATGTTGTGGCCGTCGATTGGGCCTAGGTATCTGAATCCGAACTCTTCAAAGATGACCCCGGTTTTTGACCCGATCAGGTGCGTAACGCCCTGGCTGATCCCTTCGGCTGCCCGCGCGAGGAGCTTGCCGTGCGGCGACTTCTCAAGCGCGGTCTTGGCCTTGCTCTCGACCTTCTGGTAGAAGGGGGCGAGGCGCAGTTTGGTGAGGTGAAGGGCGAGCGCGGTGACGTTTGCCGAGATGGACATCTCGTTGTCGTTTAGCACGATGATCGCGTCGGTGTTGAGGTCGCGGGCGTTGTTCAGGCCTTCAAGAGCGAGGCCGCCTGTAAGCGCTCCGTCGCCGATGACGGCTATGATCGACTCATTGGTCCCCCGCAGGTCCCGTGCCTTGGCGAGGCCGAGCGCGGCGGCGATGGAGGTGCTCGCATGCCCCGCGCCGAACGGGTCGTGCTCAGACTCTTCCCGCTTGGTGAACCCCGACATGCCTCCGGGCTGTCTCAGCGTGTGGAACTTATTCCGCCTGCCGGTTAGAAGTTTGTGAGGGTAAGACTGGTGGCTTACGTCCCAGAGTATCTTGTCAGTGGGCGAGTCGAAGACGGTATGCAGCGCGATGGCGAGCTCGACCACACCGAGGTTGGAGGCGAGATGTCCCCCCGTCTGTGAGACGGTGCTGATGATCTCGCTTCGCATTTCCTCGGCAAGCTCTGTAAGCTCACCTGCGGTAAGGCTTTTTACATCTTGTGGCGACCGCACGCGGTCGAGTATTCGCTGAACTTCCGGCATAATTGTAACCCCTTCATTTTACCCCTCCTTGCCCTGACGGTCAAGCGGAGAAACGCGGTTTTCTCGCCAGGGGCGATGTTTGCCTCGCGGCGACGTTTGGTAAGCTACACCAAATCTCGGTGCCGGCAAGCGGGAGGATGGTGTGAAGTGGATCACTGTAGCCGCGGCGTTTCTCTTCGCCGCGAGCCCTTTGTCGGCTGTAACAAGCAGGGCTCAAGTGCTTCGACTGCTATCTGAGGTTGGGGTGCTTGACGGGTTGGTCGGCTCGGGTAGGGTGTCGGTTGTGTCGGTGGGGGAGTCGGTGACCGGGCAGCAGATACCACTCGTCGTTATTCGTGACCCCGACGTGCCGGTCGAGGAGACTCGCCGGATATTTGTCATCTGCCGACAGCACGGAGATGAGCCTGCGCCTACCGAAGCGATGATTGGACTCATTCGTAAATACTTCGCAAGCCCAAGCGCGGACGATTTGCGTATTTTGAAGCGCGTGACGTTTGTGATCGTGCCGATGATGAACCCGGACGGCGCGCGCCGCGATAAGCGGCGAAACGCCAACAACGCCGATCTCAACCGCGACTGGACCCTGCAGCGACAGCCCGAGACCCGCGCCGTCATCCGGGCGATCAAGGCATGGAGCCCGAGCATTGTCATAGACGCCCACGAGCTTGATCGGTGCGACGGGCGGCGGGACTTTGTTGAGGCTATATCAAGCGGCGCTCCGGGGCCGGTGTGCTCATACAACATTGAGCTGCAGCATCTGATCATCTCGAAACTCCGAAGCGCGGGGCTTGCCCCGAGGCACGCGACAAGTGCCTCGGGAAGCAACGCAAAACTCGCCCACAGGTATCTGCCGTCAAGGCGGGCTACACCTGCTCTGCTTCTTGAGAGCCGACAGTCGGGACGCCGCAAATATGCGATGGAGGAGCGGGTTCGGCTGCACACGGTGTCGGTTATGACGGCTGCGCGGTACCTTGCGGGGGAGGGGTGCAGGCAGATGATCGCGAGCGATATTTATAGCGTGCGAAACAGAAAACGAGGGAGCTTAGCTACCGCTCTGTCGGCTATAGTCGATGCCCCGGACTAAAGTCCTCAATGTTCTTTGCGTTCGGGAGCAATCTCCCGAACGATCGTGGCAGGCAGTGGAACACGTGGACGGTAGCTGCACTGTTACAGATTGATTGCGTCAAGAATAAGCGATAGTTACACTATTTCGGTGTTTCAGGCTTGTTTCCCATTGACAATATAGCGCTGTAGAGTTATATTGCTAAAGAGGCTGGCGGCTGAATAGTCGTTGGCTGATGAGTACAGGGTAGTATTCAGATTTTGTGTCGCAGCGGCCAGTGTGGGTCCTGCGGCAGAACCGGGTATGTTCTTGGTTCAATGACGAAGGCGTCAGCTCCGAACTGTTATGGTTCGTGGCGAAGCGCCTGTTGACACGTCTGCTATTGAGGCGCTTTCCATCGAATCAGTTCGGTGGAAAGCGCCTTTTTTGTGTTTTTACGTGAACGTAAATGGCAAAAAGCGCCATTTACTTGGGAATCGTGCCTGAGGCCTTTCACAGCGCAAACTGCGCGCTGCTGTCGGCCTCGTCACGATGGGAATGTAAATGGCAGAATACGCCATTTACTTAGGAGGATCAATCTATGAAAGCTGAGCGCGATGTTGTTGGGCATGGCGGCGCAAGCACCCGAACCAGCATTTATCTCTATGCCTGCCAGAGTGCGGGATCGGGGGCGGCCCTCGACTATGTCGAAGCCGATGGTGTGACCTATGAAATCGTCCCGTGCGCAGGCAAGATTGACCCCCATCGGCTCTTCAAAGCATTTGAAGGCGGCGCGGACGGCGTGGTGATCGTCGGTTGTCCTGCTGGCGAGTGCAAGATGGCCGAAGGAAACCTCCGGGCCGGGAGGCGTTCGGGCTATGTGCGAGGCGTGCTCGACGAGATTGGAATCGGCGGCGACCGCATCGAAATCGTCCTACCCGAAGCAAGCACTGAAGCGATGGAGAAATCCATCGAGCAGGCACTCACAAAGATCAGATCCCTCGGGCGAAGTGCCCTTAATCTATTGTAAACGGTGGAGCCAAAATGTCCATTTCCTCCAAAATAGCAAGTGTTATTGAAGCCGGTGGGTTTGTTGTGACCGCTGGGATTGTTCCGCCGGAAGCCGCTGACCTAGGCGCGCTTGCCAGAGCAGCGGAAAGCCTTTCTGGGAAGATCCACGCGGCGGTAGTTTCGGACTGCGAAGGCGCTCGGATGTCGGGCCTTGCGGCTGGGGTTCACCTCGCCAAAGCGGGGATCGAGCCGGTGCTTGAGCTTACTACCCGGGATATGAACCGCACGGCGCTTCAGTCCATGCTCGTCGGCGCGGCGTCGCTTGGGATCAACAACGTGATCTGCGCGCCGGGGAACCATCAGTCGCTTGACGAGAAGACTCGGTCGTCTCGGGGGGTCTTTGACCTTGACCCGATCCAGCTTCTGGGGCTCGCGCACAACTTGAACCACGGGACTGAGCTTGTCACGGGGACGACTACCAACCCGTTTTCGGACCCCATAGAGCTTCAGGTGATCGTGCTTGAGAAGGTTGCGGCTTCGGGCGCGAGGTTTGTTATCACCTCACCTGTCTTCGACCTTGAGAAGTTCGAGGCGTGGATGAAGCTTGTTCGCGAGCGCGGGCTTGATAAGAAGATACACATCATCGCCGGAATCCTGCCGATTGAGGGCAAAGACGAGGCGCTTGAGACTCGTGAGAAGTATCGCGGGGTCAGTATCCCCGATTCGGTCGTCGAGAAGGTGAGCCTTGACTATGCGGTCGAGGTCATAAAGGCCGTTCAGAAGATCGACGGCGTGCGTGGCATCCATATCTACGACGCTGGTGAAGGCCGCACCGCGCGGGTGCTGGATTCGGCTGGAATTAAGCTTTAGAGTGTAAAGTGGAGACTGGGTCTCTTGCTGGGAGGTGTGCTTCGGGATGAAAAAGCTGTCCCGAAGCATATTGAACATTGAAGATCCTTCGGGAGATTGCTCCCGAATGCAAAGAAGCATGAGGACTTAAGTCCGGTGAGTCGACTATAGCCCATTCACCGGGAGCCAAGCTCCCTCGCTGTTCTTTGCGTGCGCGATAAATATCGCGCACGATCTTCACTTATTGGCGATAGTCGATTACTGGGTTGGCGGATAGAATCCGCGGAACGGGGCCGGGGGACAGATTCCTCCGACCAACAACCAACAATAACCGACAGAGTGTGAGCTGAGAGCTAATAAAATGCCTGCAAAATATCATGTTCATGTAAAAGCTACGCCGCCTATCAAGAGGCCGGTGGGAAAATACGGGATCATCGACTGGCGGGAGGACTGTTCCTCCTGCCGCAACTGCGTCAAGCGCGAGTGCATCTTTGACGTTTACGCAAAAGAAGACCGGGAGATCCGTGAGACCACGGACTATGTCGATTATCTCTACGACTGCCGAAGCTGCCTCTCATGCGTGCAGAGCTGCACCAAGGGACTTCTCACCCGGCGCGTCAACCCGCAGTTCGTTCGTATGGGGAACGACTACTGGAAGCCCGATATCATCGCGACGACCTGGTTCCAGGCCGAGACAGGCAAGGTTCCGGTCTCAGGCGCAGGGTATCCGGGGCCGTTTTCGGGGCCTGGGTTTGACTCGATGTGGACCGACATGTCCGAGATCGTGCGGCCTACTCGCGACGGGATCCACGGGCGCGAGTATATCAGCACATCGGTCGATATCGGTCGAAAGCTCGGGAGGCTGGCGTTTAGCGGGATGAACCTCGCAGTTGAGCCGCCGCCGATGCTTACGCTTCCGATCCCTGTGATTTTCGACACGATGACTTGGCACAAGCCGTCGCTTGGCAACCGCCGGGCGATCGCTCACGCCGCCCGCGAGCTTGGGACGGTCGCGCTCTTTGACCCGCAGAATATGACCCCTGAGATCGCGGCGCACATGCCGTCGGTCGCGCCGTTCTTCCACGGAGCGGAGATGCCCGAGGAGTGGCTTAAGGGTTCGACGATTGTCGAGTTCAGCGACTCTGAAGACGTATTTGAGCATATTGCGCGGGCGAAGTCGGTTAACCGCGATGTTATCTGCGCGATTCGCGTCCAGGCCGGGGCGAACTCTGCAGGCAGGGCCGTCAAGCTTGCCAAAGAGGGCGCGGAGGTGATCCACATCGCCTGCGACTCCGAAGGGCGCGAGCACGGGCCTAACCCCAGGCACATCAAAGACGTTTTGCGCGACGTTCACCTCAGGCTTATCGAAAACAACTGCCGCGACGAGGTTACGATCATCGCAAGCGGCGGGATTGCACTCGCGGAGCACCTGGCGAAGGCTATTATCTGCGGCGCGGACGTGATCGCGATCGACCTGCCGCTGATGGTGGCGCTTGAGTGCAGGCTTTGCGGCAAGTGCCGGCGTGGGATCGTCTGCCCCGAGGGTATTGGTGAGCGCGATTCGGAGTATGCGACACAGCGGATCGTCAACTTGATGGGCGCGTGGCATTCGCAGCTCCTTGAAGTGCTCGGCGCGATGGGTATTCGCGAGGTTCGGCGGCTTCGTGGTGAAGTGGGCCGGGCTATGTTCTTTGAAGATCTTGAGCGAGAAACGTTCGGCAGGCTGTTTGGCAAGCGACGCTCGGAGGATGGTAGTAATGGCTCTTGACACACGAGTTGTTGAACTGGGGATCGACCCCGAGGTCGAGCGAAAGGCAAAACACTGCCCGGACAGATACCGCAACGCGATCGGCAAGTGGCGGGTAAGCCGCTCGAACGCGTGCACAAACTGCGGCAAGTGCGAGACGGTCTGCCCGTACGAAGTGCACGCGAGGCCCGAGGGCTATCGCGACCCCGTGAGACCGATCGACTATAAGTGCATCGGCGCTGAGCGCTGCAAAGCCGAAGGCAACTTCTGCGTGGACGCATGTCCCGCCAAGGCGCTTTCGGTCAAGCTGAACCCGATGTATGAGTCGATGGGCGACTATCGTTGGACTGCGGACCTGATTCTCTCGACATGGCAGATGGCCGAAACCGGAAAGCCTCCGGTAGGCGACCTTGAAAGCCAGGTCGGAAACTCCGGCGGCGGGTTTGATAAGCTTTACTTTGTATTTCCTGAGAACCCCGAGAAGGTGGACCCAAGCGAGGTCGATACGCACCTTGAGCTCAATCGGCGCGGGGATGACAGACCCAGCGTGGTGATAGATGTCCCGTGGTATGGCGGCGGGATGAGCTTTGGGTCGGTGAGCCCGCACCTGATTGTCGGGCGCGCCCGGGCGTTCAAGGCGTGGAACTCGTTTACCAACACCGGCGAGGGCGGCTATATCGAGCGGCTTGTGCCCTATAAAGACCACGTCATAACGCAGGTTGCGACGGGGCTTTTCGGCATAAGAGAAGAGACGATTATGCGCGCGCGGATCGTCGAGTTCAAATACGCGCAGGGCGCGAAACCGGGGCTTGGCGGCCACCTGATGGGCGACAAGAACACACCGTCGGTTGCAGCGATGCGCGAAGCGACTCCGGGGACGCCGCTCTTCTCGCCGTTCCCGTTCCATAGCGTGTATTCGATCGAAGACCATAAAAAACACATCGACTGGATCAAGCACATCAACCGAACGGCGCTTGTTTCGGCCAAGGTTTCGACCCCGGCGGACGTTGATATGGTGGCGGTCGGGAGCTTCTACGCGGGAGCGCACATCGTGCACCTCGACGGAAGCTACGGCGGGACGGGCGCTGCCCCGGATATCGCGAAGAAGAACATCGCGACGCCGATTGAATATGGTATCTCCAAGGTCGACCAGTTCCTGAAAGACGAGGGGATCAGGGAGCACGTGACGTTGATCGTTTCGGGCGGCATCAGGACGGCGACAGATATTGCCAAGGCGATCGCACTTGGGGCCGACGGGGTTGTGATCGGCACAAGCGAGATGGTCGCGACGGGGTGCATACGCTGCAGGCGTTGCGAGTCGGGCAGGGGATGCGCGCGCGGGATCGCGACGACGGACCTTGAGCTTGTGGACAAGATGCAGATAGAGTGGGTCACGCAGAGGCTCACAAATCTTTACTTTGCGTGGCATGAGCAGCTGGTCGATTTGCTCGTTCGGCTGGGCCTAAAGAGCGTGAAGGAGCTTTCGGGCCGCACGGACCTGTTGCGGCATATGGATTACACCAATGATTGATATTTCAAAGAAGATACTTGATAGCCGGATGCGGCTTGTCGGCGATTGGGACCCGAAGGGCATGATGAGCGTCGACGAGGAAGGCGGATGCGGCGTTACGGGGTTTGCGTCTACCGTTCCCGTGCGCGGAAAACACATCTATGAGCCTAGCGTGCAGATGCACAACAGAGGCAACGGCAAGGGCGGAGGCATCGCATGCGTCGGGCTTGATCCTGAGCAGCTTGGCGTCTCCCGAGAGATTTTGAGCAGTCACTATCTGCTCCAGATCGCGATCCTTGACCCTGCGGCGCGTGAAACGGTCGAAGCCGAGTTCGTCGACCCCGTGTTTGACGTTCACTCCCGAACCTTTGTCGAGCCGGTCAAGGATTGGCGCGAGATCGGGCTTGAAGTGAAGCCGCCGGACGTTTGGCGATACTTTGTGCGAGTTAAGCCCGCGGTTCTTGAGGCGTTTACCAAAGAACTGGGCCTTGACGGCGCACCCGCCCGGGAGATCGAGGACGAGTTTATGTATCAGAACTCGTTTAAGCTCAACTCCAAGTTCTATGCGGCGCTCGGTGACAAGCAGGCGTTTGTGCTCTCGCACGGGCGCGATATGGCGATCTTCAAGATCGTCGGGTATGCCGAGGCGAACGTCGAATACTATGGTCTTGAGGACTTCAAAGCCCACATCTGGATCGCCCACCAGCGCTACCCCACAAAGGGCCGCGTGTGGCACCCCGGCGGCGCTCACCCCTTCTGCGGGATGAACGAGGCCCTGGTCCACAACGGCGACTTCGCGAACTACTACTCGGTCTGCGAGTATCTGTTGCAGCGAAATGTGAAGCCGTTGTTCCTGACCGACACCGAGGTCTCAGTGCTCGTTTTTGACCTTTGGAATAGAATATATAAATATCCGCTTGAGTATATCATCGAAGGCCTCGCCCCGACGACCGAGCGGGACTTTGATATGTTGCCGATCGAAAAGCAGGAAGTCTACCGGCAGATGCAGGCCGCGCACATTCATGCTTCGCCTGACGGGCCTTGGTTCTTTATCATCGCCCGGAGCAACCCGGACAAGCAGGAGTATCAGCTGCTTGGCATCACCGACACAGCGATGCTTCGGCCCCAGGTGTTTGCTATGATGGAGAACGAGGAAGTGAAGATCGGCTTTCTGTGCTCTGAAAAGCAGGCGATCGACGCGACGCTCCACAGCCTCGCCTCCGAAGACCCCAGGTTCTGCCGAGTGGCCGACACCTATTGGAACGCACGAGGCGGAAGCCACACCGACGGCGGCGCGTTTATGTTCACGCTGACCGGCGGCGAAGAGAAAGATATGGTCTGCACCGACAAGTTCGGGCGCGATGTGAAGCTGCCATCGGGACAGAAGCACGTTGATCTCACGGCTGAGATTTCATCTGCCTCTGGTGATATCGCGGCCAAGCTCGATGAGGTCGCTCGCTCGTTTGATGCCGGACTGATGTTTGACTGGGTGAGGACGAGCATTGCGAGTTGGAGCTGGAACGACGTTCGCTGGACGGCGCGCGAGCTTGTGAAGCGCGCAGGTGAGTCGGATGCGGCCAAATCGGTCATCATCGAGGCGCTGACCCTTCTTCGCGACAGGCATTACCCGACCGGTGAGAAAAAGCGGGCCTCGATTCTTGATATTATCGACCGGAGTCTGGACGAGATATTCGCCTCAGTCACTCTTATGCCTCAGGCGGTTGGAGCTTCGCGCTTTGCCAGGATAGATTGGGACACGCGAGGCGAGCTTCGTGCTCCTGAGGGGCTTGAAGAGGTGCTTGTTGTAGACGCCCACGGGTTCCCGCCCGAGGACGACTGCGATTCCCGCTACGTCGCCGACGGGTTCTTCCTGGGTTGGAAACGCTTTATCTGCTACGGCTATATCGGGCAGAGGTTCCTGGGGTGTGGGCTTGGCCCGGGGACTCACGGGGTGCGAATCGATGCCTACGGAAGCTCTGGCGACTATCTGGCCTCAGGCATAGACGGGCTTGAGCTTTACGTCCACGGCAACGCACAGGACCAGCTCGGGCAGGTCGCCAAAGAAGGGAAACTCGTGGTCTATGGAGACGTCGGGCAGACCTTTATGTATGGCGCGAAGGGCGGAGATGTCTGGATTCTTGGAAATGCTGCCGGGCGGCCACTTATCAACGGCGTCGGGCGGCCCAAGGTTGTTATCAACGGGACGTGCCTCGACTTCCTCGCCGAGTCGTTTATGGCCGGGGACCCCTTGGCGGGTGGAGGGTTTGTTATCCTAAACGGCGTCAAGTTCGACCACAATGCAAATATCGTCGAGCTTGCGTCGCCGTATCCGGGGAGCAACCTGTTCTCTCTTGCCTCGGGCGGCGCGATCTATGCCAGGGACCCGCGAAAGACGCTCTCGCTCGATCAGCTGAACGGCGGCTACTTCTCGGATATGACCGAGGCCGACTGGAAGGTCATCCTGCCGTTCCTTGAAGAAAACGAGCGACTGTTTGGCGTGAAGATCGATGATCTGTTGACCGTCGACGGGATCAAGCGCAGCCCGCTTGATGTCTACCGCAAGGTTTCGGCGGTGAAGCCGGCGGCTGTGTCGAGCCCTATCCCTGAGGGGTTGGAGGATGAAGGCGATGAGTAAGCTTTTCACTTCGGAGTTTGTGACCGAGATCGATCCGCAGGGACGGCTCAGGGTTTCGGCCTGCTACCAGTGCGGCAAGTGCTCCGCGGGGTGCCCGATGAGCTTTGAAACCGACCTGCGGCCAAGCCAGTTGATCCGTATGATCCAGCTCGGCGCGCGCGAGGAGGTCCTCAAGAGCAAGACGGTTTGGGCGTGCGCCTCGTGCGCGACATGCGTCAGCCGATGCCCGATGGGGGTCAAGACCCCTGAGGTGATCGACGCGCTTCGGGAGATCGCGACGCGGGAGAAGAAGTCGGCCGAGAGCAGGTCTAGCGCGTTTAACGACTCGTTCCTCGGCTCTGTTAAGCGCCACGGACGGGTCTATGAGCCGTTGATGCTGCTCAGTTACAAGCTTAAGACGCGCGATTTCTTTAGCGACATGGACAAGGGCCGCGCGATGTTTCAGAAGGGCAAAATGAAGCTTATGCCTCCCAAGGGCGCCGATTCTGCGGGTGTGCGGCGGATTTTCCAGAAAGTCGAGGAGAAGAAACGATGAGATACACCTTCTTCCCCGGGTGTTCGCTTGAGTCGACGGCGCGGGACTTCCACGAGTCGACGATGGCTCTAGCCAAAGCGCTCGACATCAGGCTTGATGAGCTTCCGGGCTGGACGTGCTGCGGCTCGACCCCGGCGCACTCGGTCGATGCGACGCTTTCCGTTGCGCTTCCCGCCAAGAACCTCGCCGAGGCCGCAAAGCTTGGGCGCGATATGGTCGTGGTCTGCGCGGCGTGCTACAGCAGGCTCGCCAACGCAAACATGGTGATGAAAAACGATCCCGAGATGCGCGCCAAGGTTGAGGCGATTATCGGAATGCCCTACGCGGGTGAGGTGCGGGTGCGGCATCTGCTTCAGGTGCTTACAGAAGATGTCGGCATCGCTGAGATCAAGAGTATGGCGGTTCGGAGTCTCGACGGGCTCAAAGTCGCCGGATATTACGGGTGTTTGCTTTCAAGACCGCGCGAGCTTTCGATATTTGACGACCCTGAGTCGCCGAAGCTTATGGAGAACCTGCTCATTGCTCTTGGAGCGGAGCCGATGGAGTGGCCGCACGCGCTTGAGTGCTGCGGCGGGAGCTTTGCGATCACCAACAAGTCGGCGGTCGAAGAGCTTGGCCGGGACATCATAGAGATGGCGAAAGCCGCCGGGGCCGATTGCCTCGCCGCGGCGTGTCCACTCTGCCAGGCGAACTTGGATATGAGGCAGAAGGATATCGAGTCCAAATACGGCACCAAGCTTGGCGTGCCGGTGCTTTACTTTACTCAGCTCATTGGCTACGCGCTCGGGCTCGACGCTTCGGCGCTTGGGCTTGGGAGGCTGTTTACGGCTGCGCCTGCGATGATGAAGTAATGCTTTTGATCGCGCTGGGTCTCCAGACCCAGCGCGGATATTCCCAGGGTCTCTGACCCCGCAGCGCACGGATCGGAGTCAGGAGACTCCTCAAATATGCGTGCCGCGTCTGGAGACACGACACGATCGAGATTAAGCTTTTCTCGCTTTCTAACTCCATTTGGAGACTAAAGAATATGATTGAAGAATCTATGCAACCGAATATTAGCATAAGCCCAACGGGCGCGGTGATGGTCTGCGGCGGTGGTATCGCGGGGATTCAGGCCGCGCTAGATATGGCGAACTCCGGCTTCAAGGTCTACCTTGTGGAGCCGACGGCCTCGATCGGCGGGCGGATGGCGAGCCTCGACAAGACGTTCCCGACCGGCGACTGCGCGATGTGTATCATATCGCCCAAGCTCGTGGAGTGCGCGCGCAACCAGAATATCGAGATTCTGACGCTCTCCGAGGTCGAAGAGGTCTCGGGCGAGGCGGGGAACTTCACCGTTCGCCTGCGCAAAAAAGCGCGCCTGGTCGACGAGGACAAGTGCAACGCCTGCGGCGACTGCGAGCGAGCGTGCCCTGTGCGGGTGCCAAACGAGTTCAACAAGGGGCTCAATACCCGGGGCGCGATCAATCGTCCCTATGCTCAGGCTGTCCCCAACGTTTTTTCGATCAGCAAGCGCGACACCGCTCCGTGCGTTTCGGCGTGTCCGATGGGGCAGAACGCGCAGGCCTATATCCAGCTCGTCGCCAATGGAAAGTTTGACGAGGCTGTGGCGATCATCCGCAAGGACAACCCGCTGCCCTCGATCTGCAGCTACGTCTGCCACAGGCCCTGTGAAAGCGAGTGCCAGCGCGGGCGATATGATGAGCCGCTTTCGGTGCGAGGGCTGAAGAGATTCGTCATCGAGCACACGGGCGCTCAGACTGCTCCTGAGATCGAGCGCAGAGGCGAGAGGGTCGCGATTATCGGCTCGGGGCCTGCGGGGCTTGGAGCTGCTGACTACCTTGCTCGGCGCGGCTATGGGGTCACGATCCTTGAGGCTATGGCGGTTGCGGGCGGTATGATGCGGATGGGTATCCCGGACTTTCGGCTGCCCCGCAACGTGATGGACGGCGAGATCAAAGCTATCGAGTCGCTTGGCGTTGAGATCAAGACCAACTCTCCCATAGGGCGCGATATGACGATCGCTGACCTCAAGGGCCAGGGCTACAGCGCGGTTTTTGTCGCGGCGGGCGCTCAGGCGGCGACCGAGATGGGCGTCAAGGGGGAGGAGCTGAGGGGCGTCGATAAGGGGCTTGATTTTATCAAGCGCGTGAACCTCGGGCAAAAGGTGGAGATTGGCAAGCGGGTCGTTGTGATCGGCGGCGGAAACGCGGCGATGGATGTCGCCCGGGCCGCTCGTCGCATCGGCTCTGATGTGACCGTGCTTTATCGCCGGACCAAGCGCGAGATGCCCGCTGACCCGACCGAGGTCGAGGATGCGATAGCAGAAGGCGTGAAGTTCAGCTTCCTTGTGAACCCCAAGAGGTTTGTGGGGCGTGACGGCAAGCTCTCAGGCGTGGAGCTTATCAAGATGGCGCTTTCTGAGGACAAAGACGCAAGCGGCAGGCGCAGACCCGAGGCGGTCGCGGGAAGCGAGCACACCCTCGAGTGCGACACTGCGCTTGTGGCGATCGGTCAGCAGGTTGCTAAGGACTTCTGCGGCGGTATAGAGTTTGAGTTTAACAAGTGGGGCCTCTTAGACGTTGACCCCGTAACGCTTGCTACAAACGTAAACGGAGTCTTCGCGGGCGGAGATGTCGTCGCGGGCGCAGGGACGCTTTCTGAAGCTGTCGCTGCAGGCAAGCGCGCGGCTGAGTCGATCGACCGATATATCCGAAGCGAAGACATGGCCGAGGGCAGAAGCGCGGACCCGAGACTTTGGAACGACGAGAAGCACCAGAAGCTTGAGCTTGCGCACAGACGAAACGCGATTCCTCGTGAAAAACAGATCCCCCTGCCTCACGAGGGCTACAGCGAGGAACAGGCCAAGGCCGAAGCTTCGCGCTGTCTTGCGTGCGGGCTCTGCTGTGAGTGCATGGAATGCGTCAAGGTCTGCCAGCCTAAGGCGATCGATCACACGATGAAGGATGTGTTCGTTGAGCTTGAGGTGGGCGCGGTGCTCCTTGCGCCGGGCGCGAGCGAGTTTGACGCCAAGGTGCGCGGCGAGTTTGGCTACGGGCGCTACCCCAACGTCGTGACAAACGTGCAGTTTGAGCGGATGCTCTCGGCGAGTGGGCCGTTCTCCGGGCATATTCAGAGGCTTTCAGACGGCAAAGCGCCCAGAAAGCTTGCGTTTATCCAGTGCGTCGGCTCGCGTGATCACACCAACGGCAAGGGTTACTGCTCGGCGTTCTGCTGTATGGCGGCGATCAAAGAGTCGATCATCGCGATGGAGCATGAGCCGGGCCTTGAAGTTACCATCTTTTATATGGATATCAGAGCCTTCGGCAAAGACTTTGACCGCTACTTCGAGCGCGCCAAAGCAGCCGGGGTCAAGTTCGTGCGGGCGATGCCTTCGCGTTTGATCGACGTGCCGGGGACTCATGACCTCTTGATTTCATACATCGACGGCGAGAAGCGGCAGGAGAAGTTCGACCTCGTGGTTCTCTCGACTGGGTTTACTCCAAGCGCGGAGATGAAGCGGCTTGGGACTACGGTCGGGATAGACGTCGACGCCTGCGGGTTCTGCAAGACCGACGGCCTTGAGCCGGTCACAACTAGCAAACCAGGCGTGTTTGTCGCGGGCGTCTTCCAGGGGCCAAAAGATATCCCCGAGACGGTTGCACAGGCATCAGGGGCCGCCGCGCAGGTGATGGAATTGCTTGCGCCAGGGCGAGGCACGCTTGTTACTGAGAAGAAGTATCCGCGAGAGCGCGATTTCACAGATGCGCCGCCCAGGGTCGGGCTTTTTGTCTGCCACTGCGGCGTCAACATCGCATCAGTCGTTGATGTAGAGAAGGTCGTCGAGGCCGCGCGCCAGATTCCGGGTGTCTTCTATGCCGAGACGGCCGTCTATGCCTGCGCCGACAACAGCCAGGAGCGCATCAAAGAGCTTATCAAGGAGCACGACCTCAATCGTCTGGTCGTCGCCTCCTGCTCGCCTAGAACGCACGAGGCGATCTTCAGGGACACGGCGCGGGAGTGTGGGCTGAACCCCTATTTGGTCGAGATGGCGAACATCCGGGATCAATGCTCGTGGGTGCACTCAGGCGACCACCATTCGGCGACCTCCAAGGCGTTTGATCTCGTTCAGATGACCGTCAACCGTGCGGCGCACAACTATGCGCTTACCACCGACCAGCAAAAGGTCATTCCTGAGGCGCTGGTGATCGGCGGCGGGGCGACGGGACTGACTACGGCGCTTTCTCTTGCGCGCCAGGGGTATACGACGCACCTGGTCGAGAAGTCCGGCAAGCTCGGCGGGCGGCTCCACGAGATGCACGAGACGCTCTTTGGCGAGGATGTTCAGTCGTTCAAGAATCGTTTGATCGAGTCGGTCGAAAATATGCCCAGGATCAAGGTGTATCTGAATACCGAAGTTGTTAAGCTCGATGGCCATATCGGCCATTTTGCAAGCAAGCTTTCGGACGGCCGCACTATTGAACACGGTGTTGTGATAGTCGCAACGGGCGGCGTTGCCCACCGTCCGAACGAATATCTCCTGGGTGAAGACCCCAGAGTTATGACTCAGTATGACCTCGAAGAGAAGCTCGCCGGTGGGCTTGAGCTGCCGAAAGACGCGACGGTTGCGATGATTGGCTGCGTCGGCTCGCGAAACGAGGAGCGTCCGTTCTGCAGCCGCGTGTGCTGCTCGGCGGCGGTGAAAAACGCGCTTGCGATCAAAGAGAAGCGCCCGGACGCCGAAGTGGTCGTCCTTTACCGCGAGATGCGCACCTACGGGATGCGCGAAGAGGCTTACCAGAAGGCACGCGAGGCTGGCGTCATATTCATTCGCTACGATGAGAACGATGCGCCACGCGTTTCGGGCAAAGATAAGCTCGTTGTTACGTTTACAGAGCCTGCGACGGGGCGAAAGATCGATCTTTCGGTTGATCTGCTCGCGCTTTCGACGGGCATATCGGCCGGGGACAACCTTGCGGTGAGTGAGCTTGCCAAGGTGCCGGTCAATATGGACGGGTTCTTCCTTGAGGCGCATATGAAGCTTCGGCCTGTGGATTTCGCATCCGAAGGGTTGTTCCTTTGCGGCCTCGCGCACTCGCCCAAGCCGCTTACGGAGAACCTCTCACAGGCGCTTGCAGCCGCTGGACGAGCGGCGACGGTGCTTTCGCGAAAGACGATTCCCGTCGGTGGTATGGTGAGCGTGGTCGACGTCAGAAAGTGCGCGTCGTGCATGACATGCGTCAAGGTGTGTCCGTACGGCGCGCCGATCCCGACCAACAATGGCGGCAAGACCCGTGTGGCAATCGACGCCGCGAAGTGTATGGGCTGCGGAAGCTGCGCCTCGGCGTGCCCGGGCAAGGCGATCGAGCTTCAGCACTTCACCGACCTGCAGATCGTCGCCGCAATCGATGCGATGATGGAGGAGTTGTCCCTGCTATGAGTAACTTCGAACCGAAAATCCTGGCGCTTTGCTGCAACTACTGCGCATACGCCGCGGCGGACCTCGCGGGGTCGATGAGGCTCCAGTATCCGCCCAACGTCCGGGTGCTCAGGCTGCCATGCACGGGCAAGATGGACATCGGCTACGTGCTGCGGGCGTTTGAAAACGGCGCGGACGGCGTGATCATCGCAGGATGCCTCGAAGGCGGCTGCCATTTCCAGGAAGGGAACCTCCGGGCCAAAAAGCGCATCGGCCTTGCCAAACAGATCATGCTTGAGGCCGGTATGGAGCCGGAGCGCGTGGAGTTTTATAACCTCTCAAGCGCGATGGGCGCGAGGTTTGCGGAGATTGTAACCGAGATGACGGAGCGGGTGCGCAAGATCGGACCCAACCCGCTCGGTAGCAAACAGGAATCAGGTAATAGGGAACAGGTGACGAGATGATTGTTGCATCAAGAAAAAGTGTAAGCGAGCTCAGGGATGACCTGAAGAGATATAACAGGATCCTGATCGTTGGCTGCGGGACATGCGTTACAGTGTGTCAGGTCGGCGGCGAGAAGGAAGTCGGCGTGCTTGGGTCGGCGCTTCGGATGGCGTTTCGTATCGCGGGCGACCAGAAAGAAGTGCGCGAGTTCACGATCGAGCGCCAGTGCGAGAACGAGTTCATCCAGGAAGTCGGCGACCCGGCAAAGGACGTCGATGCTATCGTCTCCCTCGCCTGCGGCGCGGGGGTTCAGGCGATAGCCGAGCGCTTTCCAGGTAAACCCGTCTTCCCAGGAGTCAACACCGAGTTCATCGGCATACTTGAGAACCAGGGCGTCTGGACCGAGAAGTGCATCGGCTGCGGCACGTGCCGGGTCGGCCATTACGGCGGCATCTGCCCTGTTACCCGCTGCTCAAAGAAGCTCCTGAACGGCCCCTGCGGCGGCGCACGCGACGGCAAGTGCGAAGTCGATGCGGGTCTCGACTGCGGTTGGCAGTTGATCTACGACCGCCTGAAGTCGATAGGGGAGCTTGAGCGCCTGACGGAGATCGCCGAGATGACCGACTGGTCAAAGAGCCACGAAGGCGGCTGCAGGGTTATTCTGAGGGAAGATCAGAGAATCTAAAGAGAAGC
>JBBRAE010000040.1:0-23741 GCA_038207085.1 Armatimonadota bacterium | reverse complement strand
TGACCGGGAACATCCAGGCTGATCCGCTTTTCGCAAATCCGCAGTCGGGAGATTATCGGCTTCAGGCCGGATCTCCCTGTATAGATGCCGGAACCGGCATGGAAATAGATGGAACAGCGGCTGACATCGGTGCGATTGTTCTGATGGCAGACCGAGTTGCATCCGTATCAGCGGCAAAACTCCGACCAAACGATGGTCCCTTCTCCACCCCCTTCGCGGTAGTCAAGGGCGTCGTGAGTGCTGTGTTCGGTCCCTACTATTACCTGCAATCTCCCGAGTCGATGTCCGGGCTGCGCATATACGATCCGACATCTCTGTCAATGACCATTGGGAACACGGCGGTGGCCTGCGGCCGAATGGTAACATTCATGGGCTATGGAGAGCGACAGATGCTCGCCAAATCTTGCGTTATAGGTAACGGATCGATCAACCCGGTGTATCTGACAGGCAAGAACCTTGGCGGCGGAGACTTCCATTATGACCAGACAACCGGAGCTGGGCAGCAAGGTGTCATCGGCGGAAGTGGACTGAACAATCTGGGGCTGCTGGTGCGAACATCCGGTGCCTACAGGTGGTACAACTCGACCACGTTCTACGTAAAGGACGGCAGCGCCAGCGACATCAAATGCGTTGTGCCTTCCGCTGTGACTTTGGATTCCAACTGGCATTATGTTGCCGTAACCGGCATCTCTTCTTCGGAACGCATATCGAGTGGGCTGCAACGTGTGCTTCGGGTTCGGAATCAGAGCGATATTCTTGTTTACTGATCTCTCTGTAGGCACAGGGCGTGCTCGTCAGCGATCATTCGGTAAGCCCAGCCACACGACGCAGTTCTTCCAGCAATTATTCGTTTGTGAAGATGGCTGTGTAGGAATAAAGGGACTGAGGAATAAAGGGACTGAGCCCTTTATTGGCAAAAGATCCAGCAGATTGTATACTGCTGCCATGCTAAGAGTAGCGCGATCGGTAGTTGAAGAGGCCGACCGCGAAAGGCTTAACAAAGGGCTCAGTCCCCTTGCCCTCTGCTGCGGGAACTTAGAGGGTGCGAGGACGATCAGTTTGTGGACAGAGGCGCACCGCAGCATACAAAACGAAGGGACGGCCCGATGCGAAAGGCACCGGGCCGTCTATGATAACGCACAGTCTGCCCGAAGGCAGAGAGCAATCTTACTTCCTGCGGCGGACGGTGAAGCCGACCAAGCCGATGAGGCCGCTGCCTAAAGCCAGAATGCTGCCAGGCTCCGGAACAGAAGTCTCCTTCATTACGTTGAAGATCGCGGTATTGTCTATGTAACCACCGCGCACAGGGTCGGTGCCAACGATATAGTTGCCGAACACCTCTGAGCCAGCACCCTGGCAGAAGAACGGAACGAGGCCATTGGTGTGGTTGCTTGAATACCACGCCATATCGGACTCACCAGTGATGTTTGGCATAGGATTGTTGAAGCCATCCTTGACGCTGCTTGCCAGAAGGCCGGTCTCGTGGTCGCCGGTGACGATCAGCATATTCTGATCCCAGCCGCCATTACCGTTGATCCATGCGATGACTGTGTCTACAGCGTTGTTGAAGTCCATCTGCTCTTCAATGACGCGGTCCGACTGATTGGCGTGCCCAGCCCAGTCGACTGCTCCACCCTCGATCATCAGGAAGAAGCCGTCCTGGTCCTGGCTGAGAACGTTCAGAGCGCCCTTGGCCATAACGCCGAGGCCAGGAACGTTGCTGTTCATAGGATCGTAGCTATTAGCCGTATTGCTGCGACCCTGCTGCGTTGTTGTCGCAGCCTGCGCGACGCCGACGACCTTGGACAGACTCAGTGTGCCGTTCGCCAGTGCCTCGAACTGCGACTTCTGATCGATAAAGCTGAAGCTGTTTGCGCCACTGCCGTCAGTCAGGTCGTTCCAAGTGGACTGACCACCTACGAAGTTGTAGTTCTGGCCACTGGTCTTCAGAACGCCACTGTCATCGTAGAGCGGATGACCTGCGCCCATAATGACGTCGAGGTCGCTGTTGTAGATCATCTCGTTGGCGATTGCGGAGTAGTTGTTGCGGCTTGTGTTGTGAGCAGCGACGGCAGCAGGAGTAGCGTGACTGAACTCAACGGTGGAGATCGCACCGGTAGCCTTGCCAGCCTCAGCGGCATACTGAGCGAAGGTCTTCAGGGCTGCGTTCGTGCCAGGCATAACATTGACCGCGCCGTCGTAGTTCTTGATTCCGGTCATCATAGCGGTCATTGCAGAGGCTGAATCGGTCGGCTTGTTCGTGACTTCGGTTACGTTGATGTACTTGGCATTCTGTCCATCGTAAATCCAGGCAGTGCTGGGATTGTAACCGAGTCCAACCTCAACGCGGTTGTAAGAGTAGGTGGACATCGCAGACTTGAACGAGAAGTTCTGGTAAGCCTGGGTTGTGCCAGTGTGGTAGTTGGCTGCTGCGAGCTGATTGTAGCCCATACCATCACTGATCATAAAGATGACGTTCTTTGCGGCAGAAGCAGGAAGGCTTGCTGCCAGCAGTGCGCCGGTGATGGCGACTGCTGCTATGATTTTCTTCATTCTCCTATACCTCATAGTTAGCCGGTTTTACCGGCTTGATATGGATATGGCGCCATTACACAGAAACGCCTGATCCACTTTTGTATGATATAGTGTTGACCTTACACGCTACTTAATACATTACTAACTGCACATTAATGTGCAGTTAGTTCGGTTTGGACTGATCCCCAAAAACGGACACTTTGTTAGGCTGCCTTAGCCCGCTTTATTCGTGAAGCGAATAAAGCTTTCGCTAACAGAGCATTATTCACGCTACTCGTGAATAATGCGGGTTAGTGGCTTTTCGATGCTTCGGCTCGTCCTTTGGAGATGAAGCCCTCTGATCGGTGATAGTGGCCGTTATTATCGAAGCTCAGTTTGTGTCGGTACAGCTTTTCCGTCCCGACACAAACCTTGCCCTCTGCTGCGGGAACTTAGAGGGTGCTAGGACGATCAGTTTGTGGACAGAGGCGTTCCCGCAGCATACAACCCCACGAAAAACCTACAAAACGAAATCCGCCCACGCTCAACCCAAGCACGATTTCGTTTCACCAGGAGCCCGAAATTGACAGAGAATACGCGATAGGTTAAGCTACACTTGACCGGGAGGTAAGCATGAACTTAGTAAGTGATGTGAACAGCAACCAAAGAGGCGACGAGTCCAGCTACTCTCGCAAGCTTATTCAGAGGGAACTGGGCTGGACGGGGGTTGACGTGAGTCTGCTCGGGCTGGGCGGCGTCGGAATTATCCAAGAGGGGCAGGACGACGACGTCTGCTTCGAGATCATCAACGAGGCGATAGATCTTGGAATCAACTTTATTGACACGTCGCCGGGTTACAAGAAAAGCGAGTGGCGTGTTGGTCAGGTGATGGCTTCGAGGCGCGCCGAAGTGTTTTTGACCACCAAGGTCGACCGGCGCGACTATGACGGCATTATGGCACACGTTGAGAACAGCTTGAAGGTGCTCCATACCGATCAGCTCGATCTGTTGATGGTGCATCACGTCTCAGAAAGCGATGATGTCAAGGCGATGGGGGAGCCGGATGGGGTCTTTTCGACGCTTTCGAAGCTCAAGGAAGAGGGGGTAACGCGGTTCATCGGTATGACCGGGCATCCTCAGTATCCGAAAGTGACCGAGGCCGTCGGGATGTATGACTGGGACGCATTTATGTGTTTTATCAACCCGTCAGTGTATGCCGAGGAGGCGCTGGAGACCCAGATTCCGCTCGCGCGCTCCAAGAAGATGGGGCTGATCGGGATGAAGGCGTTTGGCGGGTGCTGGAAGGCTCGGCTGATAGGGGAGGACCCCGGCCAGGCGAGCGCTCCTGATCTGCTGCGCTACGCGCTTACGATGCCCTTTGACCGTCCGATAGACGTTGTGATCCCTGGGGTGTGGAACCTGCGTCATCTTCGAGAGAATGTGGCTGTCGCCGCGAACTTTGAGCCGCTTGCGGAGGATATGTGCCGGGCTTTGGAGAAGTGGATACGCGGGTTTGAGAAGTCCGCTGATTGGGAGCGCGGAGAAGTGCCGGAGGATTAGTTTTTGAATCGCGAATGATCGGGCTCACCAAACTGTCATCCTGAACGATAGTGAAGGCTCTTGCCACGGTGACAGGGTATCTATCAGTTGGTGGCGTATTTGCCGCAGTCGGGGGGAGGGCGGACACACTGGTCCGCCCCTACGTTGTTGCCGGTTAGTTTTCGGGCGGATGGAGTCCGCGGAACGGGGTCGGGGGACGGATTCCGCCGACCAACCGAGACGATTAACATCAGGGAATAGGAGACGAGTTGATGCAGAGTATTATACCTATCGAGCGGTATGACGATTGGGAGAGTCGGATCAAGCGACAGGATGCTTTCTGGCATAGAGAGATTATCGATCGGCCGGTCGTCAGCGTGGTTGTATATCGGGAGGACACGGATTATCCCTGGCCCCCGGCTAAGGCGGACGTGCGGGAGGCATGGCTCGATGCCGAGTACGTCGCGGAGCGTGCGCTCGCGGGGGCTATGTCGGTGGCATGTTTCGGGGACGCTTTGCCGGTCTATAACCCAAACCTTGGCCCGGAGGTCTTCAGCGCGTTCTTTGGGTGCGAACTTGGGTTTGGTGAGAGTACGAGCTGGTCTGAGCCGATTATCGAGGATTGGAGCGATATCGCTCACGTGAGGTTCTCTGAGGATAACTTCTACTGGAAGAAGCTTCTGGAGATCACGGACGCGTGTCTTGAGATCGGACGGGGGAAGTTCTATACAGGCGTTACCGATCTTCATCCCGGAGGAGACGCGATTGCGGCGTTTAGAGACCCTGTGCGGCTCAATATGGATATGATCGATTCGGCAGATGACGTGAAGGCGATGCTTCGGGTTGTGACCGACGGGTTCTTCAGGGTGTTTGATTGTTATGCAGACAAGCTTATGTCGGCAGGGCAGGCTATCAGCAACTGGTCTGGGATTGTGTCGTCAAAGAGGTGGTATGTCCCGTCAAATGACTTCTCTTGTATGATAAGCAAGGAGATGTTCGACGAGGTATTTTTGGCGGGGATTGCCGAAGAGTGTAGGCATTTGGAGGCGTCGATCTATCACCTCGATGGACCGGGTGCGCTTAGGCATCTTGATAGCCTGCTTGATATCCCGGAGCTGAATGCGATTCAGTGGGTATATGGGTCCGGGAACGGAACGACTACGGATTGGCTGCACGTTTTCAAGAAGATTCAGGACGCAGGGAAGGGTATTCAGGTGCTCTGTGACATAAGTGAGCTCGATGTGGTTATGGAGAGTCTTCAGCCAGAGGGCGTTTGGCTAATGGTCTGTGGGGCGGGGAATGAAGAGGCTGCCGAGGCTGTTGTTGCCAAAGTTGCTGCCTGGCGGTAGGGTGGCGTTGGCGTCTGGAGAGATGGTGCAAACAAACGCCATCTCTCCAAGATACAGTCTGCGTGAACGCATCACACTCCGGGGGTTGGGCGGATGATGGTGGAGGAGGTGTTGTCTATCCAGTTGAAGCTCAGGAAGCTTTCGACCTTCTCCCATAAACGCGCCCATAGCCCCCTCTTGCATGAACCTGGGCCCTCACCGCCTTTTGACTTCGTCTCGGCGTCGAAGAACTCTCGCAGGTCGCGCAGGAGCCGGACTTTGGCCTCCTCGGGCAGGTCTTTTGCCCGCTCGGCACGTTGCATCCGCAGGTGCTTTTCAATTATCCGGACGCCCCGGTTCGCCACACCCTGTGGAACGTCCGGAGCGTCAGGGAACAGCTTTTTCATCTTGTCATCTCAGTTGCTATAGAGTCGAAAGATCGCTCACAAGGCTTGTCCGCTGCTCCGGACAAAGTGTCACTGGGCGAAGCTCTCTTCCCTGAAGCTTGCTCTCAAAATCAAGATGACGGTCAATCACATCTGCCATCTTGCCCGCGTCGGCTACCAGCACATCCCAGTCCAGAGCGACCGGAAGCGGAAGCTCGTCTACTTCGCTTCGCGCCGTCTGAACTACATTCTCGGGTTCAAGGAGTCTCTTCAACCTATCCATTGTAGTCACACTCCTACAGGTAATTCGCTCAATTCACAGTCAACATTTGGTTACCCAAGGCAGTGATAGGACTAAACGGTATATGGGCAAGACAGGCGGACTTTAGGAGCGATTTCGCTTACGGATCAGCAGTAGGACCACTTAGCCCGCTTTATTCGTGAAGCGAATACAGCTCTCGCTAACAGAGCATTATTCACGAGAAGCGTGAATAATTCGGGTTAGGGTGTATAATTTATAGTGTGTGACCGGCCACAAGCTCTGTCGCTGGAACTTTTTGTATGGTATGTGCCGTCTACACAGATGAGTCTATTTGCATTTCCGACCGAAAGGATTGACTGATGCGCGTCTTTCAAATTATCCTCGCTGTCTTATTCGTGGGTGCAGTTATCGCTGTGCCGGCGTTTGCGGTTTCAAATTCAATCGTCAAACTCGTGTCTACGGGTGACTTTACCGACAGGGATGGTTCGCTTCATTCTTGGAAGGTGAACGGGGCGCATACGCTGATATGGGACGGGAAACCGTATCTGCCGGTCGGAGGAGTGTTCTATTCACGCTACATCTGCACCGATCAGACTGAGACGAATTGGCAGGCGGATCAGAAGGCGCTGGAGCTTATCAAGGGCAAGGGGATAACCGATCTGCTCTTAAAAGCTGTTGGGCCGATCACATTCACCAAACCTGAGGCATGGCAGAAGCTGCTCGATTATCTTGACGCAAACGGGTTTACCTATGGGATCGATTTCTCAGATGGACCGAAGGCTCCGCTTTCGGGGTATGTCATCGAACCCACTCGCTACAGGTATCCCGATATTGTCAAGGACGCGAAGCTTTCGTTTAGTATCCCAGACGTGACAAGTGGGATGTGGTTGCTTTGCAGCGCGGCGAACGGGGCGGTGCTCTCAAGCGGTGGGGCGATGGTGAGCGATGACAAGGTGGCAGTGAACGTTCGGGCGCAGTCGGACCAGACCGGGGTGCTGCTGCTTTATCCAAAGAAAGAGTTCGCAAATGCAGGGATTGGAGACCCTTGGACCGGGTTTGATGAGTATAGGGACAGGCTAGTTAAGTTCGTCGGAGAGATTGCGTTTGGAAAGGGGCTTCGGTTCTTTGTCGACCCGTTATCGAGCAAGATGGATTTTCATGGGGAGATGGAGACACTTG
This sequence comes from Armatimonadota bacterium, assembly GCA_038207085.1. GTDB lineage: Bacteria > Armatimonadota > UBA5829 > UBA5829 > DTLH01 > JBBRAE01. The sequence goes on along the minus strand of JBBRAE010000040.1, from coordinate 16,533 downwards.
TGCCGGACTCGGCGGACTTCAGGATTGAGTATGAGGCATATATCGCGAAGAAATATATGTCAGTTGGGAGCATCAACTCGGCCTGGGCGCTGAAGAACAACGATATTACATCGTTCCAGCAGGCGGCGAGGCTGATTCCACTTTGGCGGGGCTCCAAAGGTGTGCCCGCGCTCTTTGACAGGGCGAACGGCCGACGCTACGATGTTGACTCGGGGATGAGCAAGGTGTGGAATGACATCATCTCCTTCAGGGACTCATCGGCGCAGAATTACATGAACGCGGCTGGGGATATCCTGAAGCGGCACGCGGCCAATGTGCCGGTTGTCTACAAGGCCGGTAGCCATCATAGAGTATATGCAAACTCGTTGTCTCGCGGTGGTTTTGACGGGCTTGGGATCGAGGCGTTTGGGCACGGGGGGGGATTGGTCGTCAATTCGGCAGGGCCGGCGTATTCGCTTGCTGAGGAGTCGGCGCGGTCGATGTGGCTTATCGTTACAGACACCGAGGATGACCGGATGAACGGTGACGATGCTCCGGGGTATCCATCGTCGAACAGTATGCTCGGTGATCTCGACTACCTGCGGGAGATCGGCGCGAAGGGACTGTTTGTGCGGGCGCTGCAGATGCTGCCTGAGGAGACGGGGGACGCTCATTCCCTACTCAAGGCGCCGGAGCAGATCGATTGGTTAGCGAGTTTCAAGACGAGGTTTCAGAGTGCTAACCGGGCGGATTACACGCCGTATGTGGTATATTATCCCGTTCAGCCGGTTGTTGGCGCGACTGTGACGAGGCTTGGGCCGGGGGCTTGGTGGATTCCGAGTCTTCGGACGGGGGCACGCGTTGATTTTTCAGATACGGTTGGAGCTTACTACCTCGCTGGGCTTGACGGGCTCTGTATGTGGAGCAGGTCGGGGCCGGTTACGCTCACTTTTCCGCTGCTCGACCGAGGAGATCCGAAGGTCGCTTATTCTCAGGATCCTAACGGTATAATGGTGGTCAACACTAAGAAGAAGACGGCTGTGCTTACGCTTGGGGCGTCTCCGGTGGTCATAACAGGGCTTGACCCGATTCAGGCGTTTCCTGTTGAGTTCGCTGAGGCGGCGATCAAGAAACTCGATGGCGCTATTGCCCGGGCGAAGGCGTCGAACAGCACGTCTGCGCCGTCGGATCAGTCGGTCAAGAACGCTCGCGAGGTGCTGAAGAACGGGCGCTCACGGGTGGCGTTTGATATTGCGACGACTATGTCTCAGGAGCTATACAAAGACATCGGGATATATGCCTGGATAGAAGGGGAGAGCGCGGTTTCGAGCAACTTCGATGGCGTTCAGTCGTCGCTTGGAGCCAGTCTCGGGGCCTATCTTGCGCTTGACACTCCGTCCGCGCCCCCGATGAGCAACTATGCCGCAGCCTACTACTTCCCTGCCACCAAGGAGGCGACGCACCAGATTTGGATCGCCTGCACCGCGGCCGAACTCGGGACGTCGCCGTTTAGCTTTTCGGTGGACAATGGGCCCTGGCAGAGCGCGGTTTTGACCTCAGGCGCCGACACATACGCCGATGACTTTGCATGGTATATGATCGGGTCGGTAAATCTCGTGCGCGGGACGCATCTTGTGCAGTTCAGGGTGGACGGTCCCGGCGGCGGGAACACCTACAGGCTTGGGATCGATGCGGTTGTGTTCAGCCCGACGGAGTTTAAACCGAATGGGGTGAAGAAGCCTTAGAATGGGCTGTGTCGGAGCTTGGAAGGGTCGACGTACTCGCCAACAACGCTGGGATGCAGATTGAGAAGCCGTGTCCTCTGCTCACTCCCGAAGACTGGGACAAGACGCTTTCGGTCGAACTTGCGCCTTACAATATACGGGTGAACGGGATAGCACCGGGGGCGATCGCGGTGTACTTGGCGTCGGAGTACATTAAGGGGCGACGATTGTTATCGACGGAGGGCTTACTCAGCAGGTTGTAGAATACTGATTCAGACTATCATGCCCGCTAACACTTGGAAGTCGGGTATATATTCTCATGTGGACTATAATCGATGAGGTAGGATAATTGGCTGATAACAAAAAAGTAGTTTTCTTTGAGATGGAGGAGTGGGGGATCGAGTTTCTAAAGATGCATGACCTGCTTAACAAGGTGCGGGTGATTAATGAGCCTCTGAATGCTGATACGGCGAAGCTTGCGGCGGATGCGGAGATTGTGACGGTTTTCATATATTCTGAAGTGGGACGCGAGGTGCTGGATGCTATGCCGAACCTGAAGATGGTCGCGACTCGCTCTACCGGGTACGATCACATCGATATTGGAGAGTGCGCTGAGAGGGGGATTATGGTCGCCAACGTGCCGCGGTACGGGGAAAATACCGTCGCCGAGCACGCATTTGGGCTGATCCTTGCGCTTTCTAGGAAGATTTATCAGGCTGTTGTGCACACTTCTCGGATGGATTTTTCTACTGAAGGGCTTCGGGGGTTTGATCTCAAGGGGAAGACGCTAGGGGTGATCGGCGCGGGGGCGATTGGGATGCACGTCATTCGCATCGGCAAGGGCTTTGGGATGGATGTGGTCGCCTACGACGCGCGCGAGCAGCAACTTTTGGCCGAAGTGCTTGGGTACCGGTATGTCTCGCTTGAAGAGCTTCTCTCCAAGTCGGATGTGATATCGCTTCACGTGCCGCTTATTCCTCAGACTTATCACCTCATCAATCACGATACGATCAAGATGATCAAGCGCGGGGCGATTCTGATCAACACGGCTCGGGGCGGGGTGGTAGACACCAGTGCGCTTGTGGTGGCTTTGAACGAAGGGATCATCGTCGGCGCGGGGCTCGATGTGCTTGAGGGCGAGGAGTCGATCAAAGAAGAGGCGCAGCTTATGGCAGACTCTGTGCCGGTCGAGAAGCTTCGGACTATAGTGCAGAACTATGCGCTCTTGCATCGGGATAACGTGATCATCACGCCGCACATCGGGTTCTTTAGCGTTGAGGCCGAGGAGCGGATTATGGAGACGACGCTTGACTCTGTCAGACTCTTTGGCGAAGGGACGCCGGCGAATATAGTCAATATGCAGGCTGTGGAGGCTCGAACTGCTTGACCGTCAGCAGAGGCCGTGCTACAATCGGGCCGATATGGAGAGGGAACTCGATCTATTTATCGATCACTTGAGGATCGTCAAACGGGCGTCGCCGCACACTGTCAGAAGCTATTCGAGCGATATCGTGCAGTTTCTGGAGTTTGCGCGGGAGGCCAAGGTGGATATGTTCGACTATCCACTGGTGCGCAGGTTCCTGGCTCATCTGCAGAAGGAGGGGATCGCTCGGACGTCGGTTGCGAGGAAAGTCGCGGCGCTTCGGGCGTTTTTTAAATACCTCGTTCGGATGGAACTGCTCGAAGATGACCCGATGGTGAGCGTTGTTGCGCCTCGGCGGGATAAGAAGCTGCCGAAGTTTCTTCGGGGCGAGCAGGTGGAGGCGCTGCTCTCGTCGCCTGATGCGAAAGAGCCGCTTGGGGCGCGGGATCGTGCTATTTTGGAGACGCTTTATGCATCCGGGCTTCGAGTAAGTGAGCTTGTGTCGCTCGATGTGGGGGATATCGACGGGTCGGACGAGCTTCGGACGGTTGGAAAGGGCTCCAAGGAGAGGATTGTGCTGCTTGGGCGGGCTGCGCGCGAGGCGATCGGGGAGTATCTCTCGCATGCTCGGGGTAAGCTTGAGGCAAATGGCAAGACCCACACCGATGCGCTATTTCTGAACCACCGGGGCGGGCGGCTTACGACTCGGAGTGTGGGGAGGATCGTCGATCACTACGTGGAGCAGGTGTCGGACTCGCTCAAGATCAGCCCGCATACGTTGCGACACACCTTTGCGACGCATCTGCTGGCCGGTGGGGCCGATCTTCGGGCGGTGCAGGAGCTCTTGGGGCACGAAAGCGCGGCTACTACTCAGATTTATACTCACGTAACGCGGGAACGGCTGAAAGAGGTCTACGACAAAGCCCACCCGCGGGCTAGGACCGAGGAGGTCGACAAGTGAAGATGCATGGAACTACCATCGTCGCGGTCAAGCGGGACGGAAAGATCGCAGTCGGCGGGGATGGTCAGGTTACGATGGAAAACACCATTATGAAGGGGACGGCGCGCAAAGTCCGGCGGATCTATCACGACAAGGTGGTCGTCGGGTTCGCTGGGGCCGTCGCTGACGCTCAGACACTGATGGATAAGTTTGAGGTGAAGCTCGATGAGTCGCACGGAAACACTCGGCGCGCGCTTGTCGAGTTTGCCAAGGAATGGCGGACTGATAGGATCCTGAGGCGGCTTGAGGCGTTGATGATCGTCGCTGACCCTGAGTATTTGATGGTCTTGTCGGGGAGCGGTGAGGTGATTGAGCCGGATGAGGGCGTTGCGGCGATCGGGTCGGGTGGGGGATTTGCGCTTGCGGCGGCTCAGGCGCTCGTTCAGAACACAGAGATGTCGGCTCGGGAGATCGTCGACCGCTCACTGCGTATAGCTGCGGGGATTTGTGTATATACAAATGACCATATAACGATTGAGGAAGTTTAGGGCACTCATATTATGGAACTTGATAGCCTTACACCAAAGCGAATTGTTGAAGAGCTTGATAAGTATATTGTCGGGCAGAACAAGGCGAAAAAGGCCGTGGCGGTCGCCCTTCGGAACCGCTACAGGCGCAAAATGCTCGCCGGAGACCTGCGCGATGAGGTTATTCCCAAGAATATTCTTATGATCGGGCCGACGGGCGTCGGCAAGACGGAGATCGCTCGCAGGCTCGCCAATCTTACTGCTGCGCCGTTTGTTAAGGTCGAAGCGACCAAGTTTACGGAGGTTGGCTACGTCGGGCGGGATGTCGACTCGATGGTGCGCGACCTTGTGCAGGTGGCTGTGCGGATGATCGAGCAGGAGCGAATCGAGGAAGTGCGGGGGCCTGCTATGGAGCGGGCGATTGATCGGATTCTTGATATCATCGAGCCGCCTACGCGCCGTCACCGGGAGACTCGTCAGCCTTGGATGGAGGCCTTTAGCGGCATGTTCGGGGGCAAGAGCGAGGAGACGGTACCTTCGGAGACGGTTGAGCCTGATGAGGACGAGGACTTTCGCACCGCTGCTGAGCGTAAGCAGAGGATACGGGCCAAGCTTCGCGAGCAGCTTGTTCAGGGGGTCCTTGACGAGCGCGATGTTGAGATTGAGGTCGAGGAGAGTTCCAGCCCATTTATGCAGGTGTTTACCCAGCAGGGGATGGAGGAGATGGGGGTCGACCTGCCGGGGATGCTCGGAAGTATGATGCCGAAGAAGAAAAAGACCCGAAAAGTCACCGTCGCTGAGGCAAAACAGTTGCTTGCAGACGAGGCGGCGCGGGAGATGATCGACCAGGATCAGGTGAACCGGGATGCGGTCGAGCGGGCGGAGCAGTCGGGGATTATATTCGTCGATGAGCTCGATAAGATCGCCGGGCGCGAGCGGGGAGGGGACGGCGGAGGCCCGCAGGTGTCGCGCGAAGGGGTGCAGAGGGATATTCTGCCGATTATCGAGGGCTCGACCATCATCACCAAGTATGGGCCGGTTAGCACCAATCACGTGCTGTTTATTGCGGCGGGGGCGTTTCATGTGTCGAAGCCATCGGATTTGATCCCGGAGCTTCAGGGGCGGCTTCCGATCCGGGTTGAGCTTGATAATCTGAACGAACAGGACTTCGTTCGTATTCTGACCGAGCCCAAGAACGCGCTTGTGAAGCAGTACATAGCGCTTCTTGAGACCGAAGGGATCACCCTTGAGTTCACGGACGGCGCGGTGCGAGAGATTGCGAAAATTGCGGCTGATGTGAACTCCCGAATGGAGAACATCGGCGCGCGGCGGCTCCAGACGGTTCTTGAGCGCCTCCTTGAGGATGTCTCTTTTGATGCGCCGGACGTGGAGAAGCACATCATCGTCGACGAAGCCTACGTGCGGGGGCAGCTTGAGGATATTGTTAAGGACGAGGATCTTAGTCGGTATATTTTGTGAGTGCTGTCGCTGAGCGCTTCGGCCCAACAAAGCGAGGGCGAAGCATAGAAATCTATCTATTGGTAATGCGATGTTCGGCTGACTTGGCAGGAATTCTCGCTGAACTCGCGGTAATCGATCATTGAGTCTGCGGATGGAATCCGCGGAACGGGGTCGGGGGACGGATTCCCCCGACCAACATAGCCGATAAATCTTCCTACTCGTGCGGGTTGTAGACTGCTAGTTCGTCGATCCAAGCTCCGGCGCAGACGGGGAGTTCTAGCGTCTCGAACATTCCGCCGTCTACTACGTATTTGGCGGCGTCGGCTGCGGTTGGGCCGCAGAAGGGGTATTCTTTGCCGTCGAGGTGGTCCATCTCGTAGGTGCAGATGACTCGGCAGGTCTTGTCTTTTAGATCAAAGCCTTCGACTTCAAGGCCGTCGTCACGGACTATGCCGAGGTAGCCACGGGTTTCGGTTACTATTCCGGCGATTCTTGGGGTGTTTAGCTGGTCTCGCTCGTAGCCCATCTCTTCCAGGACCTTCCTAAGTGCTTCTTCTGGGGACGTGCCCTTCTCAAGCTCTTCAAAGATCGGGTCGGTGTGGCTGCCGTTGGTGACTACGATGCCGTTCTTGGAGACCCGGATCGCGTTGTAGGCGATGTAGGGGTTCTTCTCCATATCCGACGGGTCGAGCGGCTGGATAGCGATGCCTACGTCGGTGATGTGCGCGACGCGGTTCGGGAACGAGCGCGATGAAACGCGGTAGGCTACCGCGGGCTTGTCTGTCTTGCCGACTACTACTATTCTTCCTACGTACATAGGTTCCTCCTGAAGTGTTTACACGGTCAGTTTAGCAAGCGAACGGGGGGTTCGTCAAATAGTCGCAAATATTGAGTTGGGCTAGATCGCTAAGCATTGACAGCGCAGCCTTATGGGCATAGAATTGTGTTTGGAAGAAGCTACTGCAATTGAGCATTTTTTAACGTAAGAGAGGAATCAGATGACCGACTTTATCGATGCCGCAAGGCCAGGCATCGTACCACCGCTTGACCCCGATTTTCGTCCGCTTGTTCTTGCTAACCGTGTGTTTCGCGAGACAGTAAAAGCCTCCGGTATGGCTGTTCCGCTTGTGATTGGGCTTGAACGAGGCGACGGCTCTGTTTCGACCTATGAAACCATCGTCTCAGGCGACCCGGCAGAGATGGACGCCAACTGCCGTTACGTCGAGCGCCTCGTAAAGGTGCTCCTTTGGCAGAGAGGCGGTTGGAAGGTGTATGTCGGCGGACCGAAAGAGGTCGGCGAGTATATAAAGGACACCTACTCCCCAACCGGCGCGCGCGCGTTTGACGCCGAGTTTATGGGTGGGGTGTATGAGAAGACCTTTGAGGTCGAAGTTACCTCTCCTGAAGGTGTGCCGGAGTGCAAGGAAGAGACGGTGGCGCTTGGGCGGCATCTCGACGGCTGCAGGATCGGTTTTGACCTCGGCGCAAGCGACAGGAAGGTCGCGGCGGTGATCGACGGCGAGGCGGTCTACTGTGAAGAGATCGTTTGGGACCCGAGAAACCAGACCGATGCCAAGTATCATCACGATGAGGTTATGGCGGCGCTTAAGAAGGCTGCGTCGTATATGCCGAGGGTTGATGCGATCGGAGGGAGTTCAGCCGGAGTTTACATAAACAATCGTGTTATGGTGGCGTCGCTCTTTAGAGGTGTTCCCAAAGATGAGTTTAGGTCTACCGTGCGGAACCTCTTTATCGACCTGAAGAAGGAGTGGGGTGGGATTCCTTTTGAAGTTGTTAACGATGGTGAGGTTACGGCGCTTGCCGGGGCTATGTCGCTTGGTGACGACGCTGTGCTCGGGGTTGCTATGGGGTCGAGTGAGGCGGCGGGGTTTGTTACTCCTGAAGGTAACATAACTGGTTGGCTGAACGAGCTTGCGTTTGTTCCGGTGGACGCGAACCCTGAGGGGCCTGTCGATGAATGGTCGGGGGATAGGGGAGTCGGTGCGCTTTACTTCTCGCAGCAGTGCGTGTTCAGGCTTGCGTCCAAGGCTGGGATCGAGCTTGATCAGTCGCTTACGCTTGCTGGAAAGCTGAAGTCGGTTCAGGACAAACTTGAATCGGGCGACAAGGGCGCTAGGGAGATTTGGGAGACTATCGGGACTTATCTGGGCTATGGGATTGCGCACTATGCCGATTTCTATGAGCTTCGGCATTTGCTCATCCTCGGGCGCGTGACTAGCGGGAGTGGGGGAAGTATCGTGATCGAGCGGGCTCGTGAGGTTCTTAGGACCGAGTTCCCTGATCTTTTTGCCCGGGTGCAGATACACTTGCCGGAGGATGAGTCGAGTCGCAGAGTCGGTCAGGCCGTCGCAGCCGCTAGCCTTCCCGCGATCGAAAAGAAGTGATTGGAGGAATTGATGAAGCTCTTTAAGCCCGGCGCTGAGATTTATGTGCCGGATGGCCTGGAAGTATCTCAGTCGCTTGCAAGAACAACACAGATGGGGATCGCCGCTCACCATGATGATCTTGAGATTATGTCGTTTCACGGGATTTTGCAGTGCTTTGGTCGGGACGATGCCTGGTACTCAGGGGTGGTTGTGACAAACGGCGCAGGGAGCCCAAGAGATGATCTCTATGCTAGCTTTAGTGACGATGAGATGCGCGAGGTGCGTAAGGTCGAGCAGCGAAAGGCTGCGTTTGTTGGCGAATATGCCGCGCAGGCGATGCTTGACTACACAAGCTCTGAGGTGAAAGACCCGGCGAACACCGATGTTGTCGATGAACTCGTTCGGCTGCTTGAGGCGGCGCGGCCGGATATCGTCCACACTCACAATTTGGCCGATAAGCATGACACGCATGTCGGGGTCGCCGTGAAGGTGATCGAGGCGGCCCGCAGGCTTTCTCCTGAGGCAAGACCTAAGAAGCTCTACGGCTGCGAGGTGTGGCGGGGGCTCGACTGGGTGAACGACGAGGACAAGGTGATTTTTGACGTCGATTCCCACGAGAACCTGGCTTCGGCGCTGCTTGGCGTGTTTGATTCCCAGATCTGCGGCGGCAAGCGGTATGACCTGGCTACTCTTGGGCGAAGGCGCTCTTATGCGACCTATTATGCATCGCACGGGACCGATTCGACTGGTCAGCTTGCGTTTGCGATGGATTTGACGCCGCTTATGATGGACCCGACGCGGGACATCGCAGGCTATGTGGATGGTTATATTCAGAGGTTCGCGCAGGACGTGTCTTCGAGGCTGGGGAAGTTTCTAAAGTAACATAATATACAACGTGAGTTAACATAAGTGTAGTGGTTGGGTTCTTCAGTCGCCGCCCATGTTGTTGTGTGAGAATCTCGGGCACGGGGTGCATATAGACTTTGGCGGCAGCGGCCAGGCAAGTTTGGAGTGCGGCGCGCGAACGCCGCTTTTCTCCATCGGTGAAAGTAAGGCGCATTAGCGCCGAGTTAGCGGCAAGTCGTATGATTGGTGATAGCGGTGCTCGCGCCTTGTATGATTTGCGCTATGAATAGAGACAATGTGAAGAAGATTTGCGTTTATTGTTCTTCGAGCAATGTGATTGATTCGGCTCACTTTGAGGAGGCTCGGGTGCTTGGGGAGGAGATGGCACGGCGTGGGTATGGGCTTGTGTATGGGGGCGGGGATATCGGGTCGATGGGGATCGTCGCGCACGCGGTGCAGGACGGCGGCGGGGTTGTCACGGGGGTGATTCCTCACGCGCTGAACTTGATAGAAGGCGTGGGATGGGACGGGGTCGACGAGCTGATCGTTACTGAAACCATGCGTCAGCGTAAGGCGATTATGGAGGAGAACTCTGACGCTTTTATCGCGCTTCCGGGGGGACTTGGGACTTTTGAAGAGCTGCTTGAGATCATTACGCTGAAGCAACTTCATTATCATGATAAACCGGTTGTGATACTTAACTCCGGGGGATACTATGACCCGCTGATCTCGCTCTTTGAGCACGCTGTGTCCGAGCGGTTTGCCAAAGCTGATACGATCGCGCTATTTCATGTAAGCAGTTCGGTGATAGAGGCGCTTGATTATATTGAGTCATACGAGCCCGTGGTGGTTGAATGCAAATGGTTTGTTGAAGAGCCTGAGGCGGCGTCGAAGTAGGGGATCGGAGTTAATAGGGCGGACCTATTGGTCCGCCACTACGGGAATATGTGGGATATTGGCGAGCCAACACGTTCGCCCGTGAGTTATCGGCCCTGCATTTCCCGCAGACGGCGGGTGAACTCTATTTCCATTTCGCGGCGCAAATCTTCTATTCTGTGATCCATCTCGTCCTGCATCCTTGATATCTTGTCGAGGAGGTCCAGTATCACCTCGACTCCGGCAAGGTTGACGCCGAGATCGTGCGTGAGACGCTGTATTTGCAGCAGACGTTCGATGTCGGCCTGCGAATACAGGCGGTTCTTCGCGCATATTCGGCTTGGACGGATCAAACCCAGCCGCTCATATAGTCGCAGCGTTTGCGGGTGCATCGCGCAGAGCCTTGCGGCAACTCCTATCATATAGACAGGTTCGTTTCTATCAACAGGTGGCATAGCATCTCACCTCTCTAACCGGACCGCAGCGCGGCGAGCTCGCCGAGGAGCTCCTTTTCGCGCTCGGTAAGGGTTTTCGGCACGGTGATCTTTACTCTTGCGTAGAGGTCGCCTTTTCCTCCGCCTCGGAGGTGCGACATCCCCATTCCGGCGAGTCGGAACGCTTGCCCGCTCGATGTGCCCGGCGGAACCTTCATCGTCACTCTGCCGCCAAGCGTCTGTACCTGGACCTCACCGCCAAGCGCCGCCAGAGTATACGGGACGGCGACGTCGGTGTAGAGGTCGCTGTCTTTACGCTCGTAGGCCGGGTTGGGTCGCATCTTGACTACTAGAAAGAGGTCGCCTTTTTCGCTGCCCTGGCCGGGTTCGCCCTGACCGGCAAGCCTTATGCGAGATCCATCTTTGACGCCTGCGGGGATTTTTACTTCGACGCGGCGTCCGTTGATCGTGAATGCTCGGGTGGCGCCTTTGTAGGCTTCTTCGAGCGTGACTTCGATCTCAGACTCTACGTCGCGGCCTTTTGCCGGTGTCCAGCCGCGCGCGCGGTTGTTTCGTCCGCCGCCGGCTTTCTGCTGGCCGCCGCTGAATAGCAGGTCGAAGATGTCGCCAAACCCGCCACCGCCGACGTCGCCTGGGCCATATTCAAAGTTCATCCCGCCAGCTCCCTGGCCCCATCCCGGAGGTGGCTGCGCGCCTGCCTGTCCTGCCTGCTGCCAGTACTGGCCGAACTGGTCGTACTTCTGGCGCTTGTCCTTATCAGAAAGCACCTCGTAGGCTTCACTGATGTCCTTGAACTTCTCCTCCGACGACTTGTCGTTGGGGTTGACGTCCGGGTGATACTTGCGCGCAAGCTTGCGATACGCCGACTTGATGTCTTTCTCAGCAGCGTTTCGCTCTACCCCGAGTATTTTGTAATAGTCCTTGTAATCAGTAGCCATTATATTTTCAGTTCAGAGCTCAAAGTGCAGAGTTCAGAGTCGGTAATAGGTAGCAACATTCTGCTACCTATTACTTGTGAATGACCTATTCTACCGCGACTTCGACTTTCTTTGGTCTGGTGTCTTCGGATTTGGGGACGACGATCTCTAGGACGCCGTCCTTATAGCTTGCCTTGACGCCCTGCATGTTTATCGGCGTGTTTACGGCGAAAGTTCTTGCAAACGGCCCATAGGGGCGCTCTACTCTTACGTAGTTTTTGCCCTCTTCCGGCAGGAACTTACGCTCACCTCGGATTGTCAGCGACTCGCTTGTGAGCTCGATGTCGATCTCTTCGCGGGTCATCCCCGGAAGCTCAGCTTGCAGGACAATGCTGTCCGCGTCTTCGTAAACGTCTACCACAGGAGCCCAAGTCCGCTCGCGTGTCTCCGCGCTGCGGCCCATTCTTTCCTGGAAGAGCCGGTTTACACGGTCCTGCAGCTCTTCGAGGTCTCTATAAGGATCCCATCGTGCAATAACCATTTGTCTAGTCCCTCCATTATCTGATTGGGTTTTTGAGTTGTTGATTTTGCGTAGCCGTAAGAGGGCGGACACATTGGTCCGCCCCTACGGTGGGCATCGATAACGATTATCGATGCCCATACAGGCTTATTCGGTTTTGAACTCGGCGTCGATTACGCTTTCGTCGGTTGCCGCGGCTCCGGGCTGGGCTTCAGCTTCGGGCTGACCCTCGGCTTCGCCGTACTGCTGTGACGCCTGGGCGTAGAGCAACTCGGAGAGCTTGTAGGAGTCCTGCTGGAGCTTTTCGGTGGCTGCAGCTATTTTGGACGAATCGTTTGAGTTCAGGGCTTCGCGAAGCTCGGCCATCGAGGCTTCGATCTTCACTTTTTCTTCCGACGGGACCTTGTCTCCGAGGTCCTTCAGGTTCTTGTCGGTCGCGTAGACGAGCTGCTCGGCTCGGTTGCGGGTCTCAGCCTCGTCTTTTAGCTTCTGGTCCTCAGTGGCATGCGCTTCGGCGTCGTGGACCATCCGGTCGACATCGTCTTTTGAAAGCCTGGTCGAACCGGTAATGGTGATCGACTGGCTGCGGCCGGTCGCAATGTCTTTTGCGCTCACGTTGACGATTCCGTTTGCGTCGATGTCAAAGGCGACCTCTACCTGAGGAACGCCCCTCGGTGCGGGCGGAATGCCTGCGAGGTGGAACTTGCCAAGGGTCTTGTTGGCGCTCGCCATCTCGCGTTCACCCTGGAGCACGTGGATCTCGACTTCGGTCTGACCGTCGGCGCTCGTTGTGAACACCTGGCTTTTGCGGGTCGGGATCGTCGTGTTGCGATCGATTAGTCTGGTCATAACCCCGCCGAGCGTCTCAAGACCGAGCGAAAGCGGAGTTACATCAAGCAGAACTACGTCTTTGACTTCTCCGCCGAGGACTCCGGCCTGGATCGCGGCGCCGAGTGCGACTACTTCATCCGGGTTCACGCTCTTGTTCGGCTCTTTGCCGTCTGCGAGCTTGCGGACGAGGTCCTGGACCATCGGCATGCGGGTTGAGCCGCCGACGAGGATGATCTCATCGAGCTGGGACGCCGTGATCTTTGCGTCCTCGACTGCCCGCTTGAACGGCTGCACGCAGCGCTCCAGCAGGTCCCGGGTGATCTCATCGAACTTGGCTCGGGTGAGCGTAAGGTCGAGGTGCTTTGGCCCTTCAGCATCAGCCGTGATAAACGGCAGGTTGATGTTGGTCTGCACGACGCTTGAGAGCTCGACTTTGGCCTTTTCTGCGGCCTCGCGGAGTCTCTGGAGCGCCTGGCGGTCCTTGCGAAGGTCTATGCCCTGTTCGCGCTTGAACTCGTCTGCGATGTAGTCGACGACTCTCTGGTCCCAGTCGTCGCCGCCGAGGTGAGTGTCACCAGCGGTTGACTTTACTTCAAAGACGCCATCTCCGACTTCAAGGACGGAAACGTCAAATGTTCCTCCACCAAGGTCCCAGACAAGGATCGTCTCGGAGCTCTTTTTGTCCAGCCCATAGGCAAGCGACGCGGCGGTCGGCTCATTGATGATTCGAAGCACGTTCAGCCCGGCGATCTCGCCTGCGGTCTTGGTCGCGGTCCTCTGTGCGTCGTTGAAGTACGCCGGGACGGTGATGACCGCAGAAGTCACCGGCTCGCCGAGATATGCTTCGGCGTCGGTTTTCAGCTTCTGCAGGACCATCGCCGAAATCTCCTCGGGTGAGAAGTGCTTTCCGTCGACGGTAACTTTGTGATCGGTGCCCATCTCGCGCTTGATTGACGCGATTGTTCGATCCGGGTTCAGGACCGCCTGGCGTTTGGCTGCGACGCCCACAAGGCGCTCGCCATTCTTTGTGAAGGCGACGACTGATGGCGTCAGCCTGCTCCCTTCCGCGTTCGGAATAACGGTCGATTCTCCGCCTTCCATAACAGCGACTACGGAGTTCGTAGTTCCTAGATCAATACCAACGGTTTTGGCCACTCTAGTCCACCTCCTGGTGATGTGGTTACTCGAAATATACCTTATAGGTAAATCAATTCAAGTATACCCTAAGTCCACGAGAATTATACCACTTGAGTGTAGTTCTATCAAGTGTATTTTTGACTCTGGTAGAGATTTTTTGCAGGCCAGTTATGAAAGTCATGGGGCAGAACAGGTGTGTTGTTGACTCTTGCTGGTAATTACGAAATACTTGTATTATATTTAAGATGGACTTAAGCGTAGTCTAACAGCGTGTTAATGACTATAGGCGTATTATGGTTATGGTAGGAAAGCGCATCCTGCCTACTTTTACCCGATTTGTTCGTCAACCAAATTAAGGGGTTAGGGGATACTGGCTGTATCGTCCTTGAATCAGATGAGGAAAATTGGAGAAAAATGATTATCACACCGTGCGAAGTATTTGACTGCAACAGTTGCGATCACTACACTGCCGCTCGTTGTCCGGGGTGTCCTGAGGGGAATGGCTACCTGGAGAAACGTGGGCTGGATGTGTGCGGCATATTCAAGTGTGCTGCGGACAAAGGGATCGAGAAATGCGGGGATTGCAGCCAGGCGTCTTGTGAGTTCAGCAGGGGGACGGATACCATTTGTCCGCTTCGCGGCAAGTTCGAGAACCGCAGGTGGTGGGCCGGTAGACTCGCTCGCGCGGTTGGAGAGCACGACAAATGCGCGGTGGAGGACTGTGAAAAGATATCTGACCGGACAATTGACCGGGTCAGGTGGTATCTCACTGCGCTCGACCTGTTCCTTGAGCAGGGGATCGGCTCGGTTTCCTCATGGCAGCTTGCCCAGCGGGTTGGGGTCAAGGCTCCGCTTATCAGAAAAGACCTCTCAAGGTTCGGTGAGTTTGGAACCCCGAGCCTTGGTTACGATGTGAAATATCTGCGCAAGAAGATTCTCGATATCCTGAAGCTGAACGAGACGCGCCACGTGCTCTGGGTCGGCGCACGCAAGCTGCGCGAACATCTTCCTGAGCTCGAGCGGGTGTGTCAGCACAATTGTCATCTGGTTGCAGTGCTTGACTTGGACCCAAGTGAGGTCGGCGCGAACATCGGCGGCGTGGATGTGCAGCCTTTGGAGAACCTCGCGGCGGTGCTTGAAGATATGTCAATTGATCTTGCGGTGCTTGCGCTTGATCCTGATGAAGCGCAAAAGGTCGCAAATACGCTGACAAGATCTGGGGTTACGGCGATTCTTAACATGACCTCGTCGCTTCTTGCTCTTCCTGAGCATATCACAGTGCGAAACGTGGATATCGGCGGGGAACTGCTGGCGCTTTCATACTACTGCGCCAAGAGCCAGAACGCAGCGAAGAAGTAACGGGCTAACGGCTGGTTTTTACGCTGATCCTTTGGCCGTCGGTTGAGACGGTGACTGTGCCGTTTTGGTCGGTGCGGTAGGTGTCGATTCCGGCGGTTTTCAGGCGCTCGACTGTGGACTTGGCGGGGTGGCCGAACTGGTTGCGCCATCCGACTGAGATTATCGCCGTTTTGGGGTCCATTGCGGCGAGCCATTCCGAGGTCGTTCCCTGCGCGCTTCCGTGGTGGGGGACTTTCAGCACGTCACACCTGATCGCCTCGCTGCTTGAAAGCATTTCCTCTTCTTCTCCCTGTTCAGCGTCGCCTGCAAAAAGCATTCTTACTCGTCCGTAGCGCACTCTGAGCACAAGCGACGTGTTGTTTAGCCCTGAGTCGCCTTCCTGGGGTGAAAGTCCTGCGGGAGGCGAGACTACCTCTATCACTACCCCGTCGTTCATATCTATCACGTGGCCGCGGCGGACTCGCCGGTAGGTGATCTTCTGGTCACGGATACTGCCGAGTAGGTCGCGGTAGACCCCAGAAGGCTCGGCGAGACCTGAGTCGACTACGCTTTTTACCCTGAAGTTGTGGAGCACGGCCTCAGCGCCGCCGATGTGATCCTCGTGGGCGTGGCTCAGGATGAAGGTGTCTATGCTGTTTACCCCCTGACGGCGCAGGTAGGGGACGACGACCTTCGTGCCGGCGTCGAAGCCACCTCTTGGGGTCTCGCAGGGACCGGCGTCGATCAGCACCGTCTTGCCCGAAGGCGTGCGAATGACGGCTGCGTCGCCTTGCCCCACTGAGAGGAAGGCGACGGTCATAACTGGCGGCCTCGGCCAGATCGCCCACGCCCAGACTAGCGCCACCACAAGGGCTGCGAGGCTAAGGGCTGCTCTTGGTCGGTTTTTCAGAAACTCTCGAACTTGCATATCTTAGTCCTATGGCAAGAAGCATGTAGTAGCCGATGACCCCGACGGCGCCGGGGGAGGGCACGTTTAGGCAGCTTCCAGGGAGCTCCCCGAACCAGTTGATCGCGGAAAGCGCGAAGCGGGTGATCATCGTCCCCGAGAACGCTAGGATGTCGCCGAGCAATGGGACGTGCGAGAATACAGGTATCAGGCAGCCGATTATGAAGATCGGGAGCACTGCGGAGGCTACTATTACGTTCACGACTATAGAGACGAGCGAGAGCTGGTTGAAATAGTGCATGGAAAGCGGGAGCGTGCCAAGCGT
>JBBRAE010000039.1:0-23887 GCA_038207085.1 Armatimonadota bacterium | reverse complement strand
GCCTGCCCCTTGTATCCACAGGTAAGATCGGGGTCGGCAACTTCGGTAAACATCGAGAACGGCTCACTGACAAAGCATCTGAGGCCTGTTTCCAGTAGCTCGCGGGCTTTCCTGCGGTCCCCGAGCCGCGCGGCGTAGACTCCCATAAAGCCCGAAAACATCGCGCCTCCTGGTTTGGCACTGGCAACGACCCTTTCCATCGTGCGCCTGACGATATCTTCATCCCACTCAAAGGACAGCGGGAAGAACGCCGCAAGCGCGTCGACGCCTGGCTCACGGGGTGCTCCCTCTTCTCTTGAGACGATCACTTGGCCCGCTGCGTCGAGTGGGATCACCATCCCATCGGCGACTGTGTCCCAGGTGACCGGTGGTCGCATCCCGAGCTTTCGCCCAAGCGCTGAAGCCTCCCGCAGAGCAAGCGCGGCCGACATATTGGTGTAGGCGTCGTTGTTGACGTTGTCGTATTCCTCAATCGGCCCCGTCACGTGCAATATCTCATAGCCTCTCCCGGTTCTGGTCACACGGCTCATAATCCACTCCGCTACTCCCTGGATCACAGGCCACGAGGACTGACGGGCGAATAGGTCGTCGTCGGTCGCGTGAACGTACTGCGCGAAGGCAACGGCTACATCTGCGTTGACGTGGTGCTCGGTGATTCCGCCCCCTGCCCACACTGGCGTAACCTCGCCACCAGAGGCGTAGCTTTGCCATGGGAACTGGACACCGAGATAGCCGTTCATCCGCGCGTTCATCGCAGCAGCGGGGAGCATCCGGCTGCGGTAGTCGAGCATCGCGCGGGCAGCTTCGGGCTGGGTAAGAAGCTCTATCGGGTAGACAAACGTTTCAGCATCCCAGAAGACGTGGCCATAGTAGGCTTCCCGGCTCCCGAGACCAAACGGGGCGACGCTGCAGGGGGAAGAGGGGTGAACAGAGCTCTTCTGGTAGAAGAACGCGGCGTCAAGCGCGTCCTGCATCCCCGAATCTGCACCGAGGATGACGATCCTGCCGCGCCAGAGTTCACTCCAAGCCGCCCGGTTGTCCACGCGGAGTTTGTCGAACCCCTGCCAGGTCGCGACACCAAGGAGACGAAGCGCCTGCCAGTGGGGCTCGGCGTGCATAGCGCTTGGGACGAGGCTTCCGTACTGACGGAGAGTATAGAGCCTGCCGGGCTCTGCGTCAAAGGTCTGGTTCTTGACCTGGATGTCCTCTTCAAAGCCCCAGTTGTTGACGCTTACAGCAGCGTCCGCGCCGAGGAATTCGGTCACAAAGGCTGAGCCACAGGTGGAGAGAGCGCCCGGAGCCTCCCAGTGAACCAGCGCATCTGCGTATTTCTTTGGAAACACCCGCTCCAGGCACCTACCTGGAACCCCCGCGTGATCGATCTGTGTGCGCAGGCAGACCTCGGCAGGCGAATCAAGCGTGACTTTCACTTCCTGCAACACAAGGGTCGGAATAGAGCGACTGCAGAATGTGAGCACTTCGAGCACTGCTGTCACCCCGTTCACGGTGAACGCGAACCGGCTGGTAAGTTCACCGCAGGAGAAGTCGTAGTCCTGGCGCTCAAAGGTCGCGAGGTCGGGTCGCCTGGAAAGCCATGTGCCATTGATCTGGATGTCACATCCGACCGGATACGGCACAAAGTCATACCCTTCTGAGCCGCTGAATTTCTGGCGGGCGACGTAGCCGTTCAGAAGCGTCTGCGTCTGAGGGAACGGGACCGGGCCGACTCGAAGTCCGATAAGTCCATTTGCAACATAGGCCGGGGCGTCTCCGGGTTTGGGGTCGATAAGTGAATGTATCTTCAAAGTGCTCTCCTCTGATCTTCTGGAAGTATATGTAGTGTGATTGAGTCCCCAGCCGCAAACGAAACGCGTTTGGCAAACTTGACGCACGTTGCCCCAGCCTCCCGCTCGACCACATCGTCGACACTGCCGGATGAAACTATCAACTCTGCATTGTTGGGCATCATGAGCACAATCGTCCGCAGGCTTAGGTTGCCCCGAGTCACACGAAGCGTAAGCTTTCCATCGCCAAAGTGAAGCGTCCCCCATCCCGTCGGAAGTGTGATCGCGCAGCGTACCTCCTCTGCCCCAACAATGAGACTAAGAGACTCATCAAGAGCGTTGTAGCAGAACCCGCATAACGCTTGATAAAGTGCCCAGGCGCTCAGCGCCCGGCAGTAGTGCCCGCCGCACTCGACGTGGTTGAACCTGAGTCCTGCCCGTTCGTACCTGTCCCAAACGGCACGGGCGACACGAAGGCCTTCTTCTCGCAGTCCTACCGCAACCATATGAGACGCCGAAGCGTACTCGACACCGCTCCATGGCCAATTAGCCTGGTCCGCCGTATGCCGCCCTATCAAAGTCGGCTCGCCACTCGGCCACACGCAGTTTGAGAGATAACCCTCCGGTGCGGAGCAGTAATTCAATACGCTGTGAAGAGCCGAGGTCACCTTGTCCTCAGGCAGCATCCCTTGCCCGGTCGCAAGACGGGTGAACCAGTCGCCGTTGACCTGATCGAGCATCACCCCATCGTTGGGCTTGCCTTCGGCTGGATCAAAGCTCAACCTGTAGTATTCCCCCGTCCAAAGCTGCTCATTGAGGGCAGCAAGCGCACGCACACGACGCTTTACAAGGTCATCAGCCAAGGCAGTGTCACCCATCAGCGCCGCAAGTTCAGCCGCTGCACGAAGCGAGGCCGCAAAGATGAACCCGACGAAGGCCGAGGTTCCCTTCAACGGGAACTGGTCGTAGGTCTGATCAGGCCCCCTGCTATTAGGCAGTCCGTCGCCATCTGTATCGTAGCTCCAAAGCCGATCAAGCGCCTCAAGAATCGTCGGCCACATCTCGCGGATATAGTCGATGTCCCCTGTCCAGAGCACATCCCTCCACAGAAGCAGGATGAACTCAGGAATAAGGTCAATCCTCTTGCAGGGGTCAATATCGCAGCAGGAAAAGTTGCCGGGCATGTTGTGGGGAACGGCCCCGTCTGCGATATGCTCGCGCGTCAGTCGAAGCTGGCTCTTTTCGATCTCGGGGAAGAGTTGGACGATCGCCGCCGAGCCGTAGTAGATGACATCGGTGGTCTGCAGGCCGCAGCACCCTAGGCCCTCCCAGACTCCGAACCTGCCGGCAGCGTCCCACCACGAAGCTTTGACTAGGGTCGTTAGCTGGGCTGAGACCGCATCAAGGAGCCAGCGCGGGAGGGAACTGTCGAAGTAGCAGTCGCTCCAGACCCGGGTTTCGTTTCTCAGCGCATCAAACGTCGAAACAGCGTAGTCGAAGACCTCGCGTGCGCCAGCAAACCAGTTGGAGTACATATGGCCGATCGTGCCACCAATTACCTGCTTTTCCGGGTAGTTCTCCTCGATGAAGTTGGGGAAATGCCAGGCGAGGATAAATGTTACGGTCGTCGAGGCCCCTGCCTCCAAGTGGAGAGTGCGGCAGAGCACGCCGTAGGGGAGACCCTGCCGCAGGCGGGCGAGCCGTTCCGCGCCGATGTTTCCAAGCTTGCCACCGAACTCGCCAAGGTCAATGTTCTCAAGCCTCCCACCTGATCGAATCGGCTCCCAGATGTCCCGTGGGTTCCGGGGATGAAGGACAAACGAGCACTCCTCAGCCTCTGCGCCCGGGCAGCCCAGAACCATGCTCCCAAAATCGGACGCGCCCGCGTCCATATCCCGAGAAAAGTGTATGGCCGGGCCATCTGCGACCATCTCCGAAAGCGAGTCAGGTGAAGCGTAACCCACGATATTTCGAAGCGCCCCCAAAAGTGACACCTCAAGCGGCTCTGTGCTCGTGTTGGTAAGCGAATATGTGAAGGACGCGACTGGAAGCCCAGAGTTCTTCTCATCAAGCGGGATGAACGGACTGAAAGCCTCAAGCTCAACCTTGATGGGCATATCCGCAAAATGATAGTCCAACCTGGTAAATGGGAAAGTGACCTCAGCGTCGATACTCTCCGGGTGAGTCACCCAGGGCATTGAGTAAGGGTCGTTCAGAAAGCGAAAATCGTGACCGACGTAGGGAGGAGGAATCCCGAGTATCGCCGAACGCTGCCAGGCCTCACCCCGGACATTCAGCGCGAAGAAGAATGCATCAAGCGGAATGTCAGCCACTGGGCCGCTCCCCCAGGGTCGGTTGTTCATGATCTGCCATTCGTGCAGATATCCGTCGCGCCGTATCTCGACGCTCCCCGTCCCAAGCCCACCAAGAGGAACCCCGCAGTTTCTTAGTCCATCGGTCATGCTTACTGTTTCTCTCAATCAAGTATTTGCCAGCTACCGTACGCGCGTCCATAGCCACTCTATATTTAACACGAACTGGACCATAAGTCAACCGTAATCGGTACAGACATCAGGGCTTACGCACTAAAATCCGGCGACGACTGAAGCCAGGAAATCGTCTTCCCAGCAGCACTGGTTAATTTTGCGTCTTATGCTTCTGTTATCTCCAGCTCTATTCAGCAGGTTGTGTGCGATCTGTCTGATCGTTGCGAAGTTCTCCGGCCCGTGATCCCGTCTGACTCTGCAGGCGTCCTCGCAGGTGGTCTCGTGCTCTCTACACACGCGATGGTCTTCAGTCCCTTCCATTCGTCCCGTCCATCAAGCCAAGGCAAATCCTCCACATTTACCACGTAGTACCGCCTAACCCGCTTTATTCGTGAAGCGAATAAAGCTCTCGCTAGCAAAGCATTATTCACGCTCCTCGTGAATATTGCAGGCTAACGCAGGGTAAGTTGGCAGGTGTTGGATGTCACAAGTAGCTCACTGAACGGCGTGATGACGTGGAAGTGTTTGCAGCACTGATGTCGCAGCGCCGATCAAAACCGGCAAGGGGTAGCGAGCACACTGACCACGAGTCATGTCCTGTCGTCCGTGAGGGCGGCGGGGGAGCGTTGACAGGGGAAACTCGCAGGCTGGGTATTGAGCCGTGAAATGGTTACAATACTCCGGGATGCCGACGCCGTGACACAAGCGGACGGCAACATCGGTCGAGTCGCTATCGCAAGATTCGGCTGAATCCCGCGCGGTCTGAGACCCCACGCATCCGATATCCGATGGCAATTCATCCAGAGCCGTCTCCTGAAGACCGCGCGCTGTGACCGTTGAAACACCACGATGTCGCCGCCAGTTCATAGAGAGGTTCGCAGAACCGACTCTTGCCAGACCATTAACTAAAGAAAAACCGTTCTCAGTGCGAATCGACCCTACCGGGTATCCGGTGGGGTTTTTGCGTATTTGCGAGAGGAAACTCGACTTTTGAGGCATCTTCGTGGCAGATCATCTTGTGGTCGAGGTTTGAGTTCCAAGACCAGATTTTCCGACATTTTCTCTCTTTCTGGACGGTTTTCTCTGAATCTTGTGGTCGAGGTGGGGTTCGACCTCGTGATTTTGGGGTCATCGCGGGTGGCACGGAACATTGAGACTTGGTTTCGTCATCATTGACACGAACCTGGCCACCTGTCCCGATCGGCAGCAGTAGACAGAGCGTTTATTGGACGCTACCATGTCCCTGTTCGACTAGACTTCTGCATCAGTATTGTTGGTGCCCGAAAATGGCACTGCCTGCAGGCTCAGGTTCCAGCATCAGAAAGGCTCATTCCATAACCCTCATCTGTTCCGTACAAAGCTCGGGTATCGCCTGAACAAGGCAGTTCAGCGACAGTCCTCCGGGCTCGTTTCCACTGAGTATCGATTCTGTGATGTCCGGGGCAATGAGCGTAAGCCGGAGCAGACGAGCCATGTAGTATCGGTTCATCTTCAGCGCCCGCGCCATCTCCGCCACCGATCCGTACCTGCCCTCGTCCAGCATCTTCTTGAAGCGATGTGCGCGGGATATCGCGACGACAAGCGCCTCGTGGTAATCCGGACGGCTGTACGTGGGGCTGTGGACATCGTAGACTGCACTGGACGCCCGATTATAGTAGAAGAGCATTTTCTTACCCCAGCGGTTCATACGGTTCCTCCGCTATCTCCTGATCGGATACCTATTGCCGCAGATAACCATTTGGCAGGCAATAAATGGCCGAGAACATCGCCCTGTACAATATACTGGTTGAGAAGCCGAGCAAACGTGGTAGCCTCGACCCAACAATGAAAGGAACAACAATAATAGATGAAGAAAATCTTTTATTACCTAGCAGTGGCAGCGACTGTGCTGGCAGGCTCTGTGCTCGCCTCCAAGCCCGCCGTGGCACAGAACCCGCCAGAGAATGCCAACGCTGCTACGGTGAAACCTGTCAGCATAATCCCGTTTATGTCCAAAGCACCGACAATCGACGGCAAGCTTGATGAAGGCGAATGGAACACGCTTCACGTCGCCAAGTTCGTGAGCCAACAGGGAGACCTGCTCCAGCCAAGACTCGGTGAGTTCTGGGTCGGAAGCGACGGGAAAAAGCTCTACATCGCCGTCAAAAGCGCCTATAACCCGGACGGAATCCTCGCTACCGTCAAGCCCGCCGCCGACGGCAAGGACACCGACGGAATCATCTGGGACGACGGGGTGGAACTTTGGATCAACAACAACCCCGGAGCCGAAACCGGGCAGTACTATCAGATCATGGTAAACTCCCTTGGCGCTCTATTTGACTCCGAGTCAGATCTCACCGACAAGATCGCCAAGACATACTACCGCGTCGGACTCGAGCAGGCACATAAAGTCGAGGCTGGCATCTGGACAGCCGAGATCGCAATCGACCTCGCAAGCATAAAAGTCACCGACCCCACCCAGCAGCTCGCGTTGCGGGTTTGCCGCAACTACAAATACGGCTGGGACCAGGCACACTGGGCTCCCCTCGTCCGCTCGTTCGATTCACCGGAAACTATGCCCCTGGTACGTTTCGTCAAAGCCGCACCGGTGGTGAGTGAACTCGGGTTCCAGGACAAGGACGGCGTCGACATCGCCGTTTCTGTCTCCAACCCGACGGATAAGCCGCTCCCGATCAAGGTAAAGCTCGGCTATAACCCGGAGAGTCAGCCCCGTTATTATAAAGATTTCAATTTGGAATTAAAGCCCGGAGAAACGAAAGAATGTGACTATCGCGGCTTGTTCTTTAGCTCAGAGAACTACCCCGCCATCGGTGAGATCCTGGTGAGCGGGACCGACGGCACCGTCTTCTACCACCGTGATTTCAAGTGGCATACCAAGCCCCAGGGGCCGCTCTGGGACGCGATGGGGCCGGTGAGCGCTGATGAAGCGGTCAAGTTTGACATCGAGTTCCACCCGACCCCGATGATCCTCCGCACCCGGGCGTCATTCGCCAACTTGAAGGACAAGGAGAGCGTCAAAAGCGTCCGCGTCGCAGTTGTAAACCAAAAGACCGGCGCGACATTCACCGAGCAGGTCGTGACCAACGTCGACCCCACCGCGACCGAACAGAGGATCACACTAAAGAACCTCCCTGACGGACGCTACGAGGCACAGTTCTACCTCGGTAAGGACGCGAAACCCGTCAAGACAGCCGTCTTCGACTACATCGCGAGCTTCCCATGGAAAGGCAACAAGATCGGGGTGAGCGACCGGGTTATCCCGCCCTTCACGCCCCTTACGGTCAAGGACGAGACAGTCGGTGCGGTGCTGCGCGAGCACAAAATGACCGACACCGGACTCTGGGCGCAGGTTAATTCCCTTGACAGGGACATACTCGCCAGCCCGATGACCATAGAAATCACTGGCTCAGGCAAGACTGAAGTAGCAAAGGGCAAGCTCTCTTTTGGAGCAAAGAAGCCAAACGCCGTCATCGCCCGCTCCTCTTGGCAGGCCGCCGGAGTCAAGGGCAAGACGACGAGCGAGTATGACTACGACGGCTCTATGAAAGTAAGCCTCGAGTTCGGAGATGCAAAGACCCAGATAGACTCAATGCGCCTCGTGATCCCCATCGGCGAGAAATACGCGCCTCTTCTGCACACCTGCGCCGACGGCACCCGCTTCAACTACGCAGGCGCAATGCCCGCAGGTGAGGGCATTGTCTGGTCAAGCGACAAGTCATCCCGCAACCAGATCCTCGGCACATTCATCCCCTACATCTGGATCGGCGGCGAGGAGCGTGGACTCTGCTGGTTCGCGTCAAGCGACAAAGACTGGGTGCTCGATTTCACTGAAAAGGTCCCGGACCTCGCGATAGAGCGACGCAACGGCGTCGTTTCACTGGTCGCGAACTTGGTCCAAAAGCCCGTAAAGCTTGACCGAACTCACAAGATAGTATTCGGTCTGCAGGCCACCCCCACCCGTCCTATGCCAGAGAGCCCTAACTGGAGGACCTGGGGATGCGTGTCGGCTGGTAAGTTCGATACGAGCGTGCTAGGGATGTGCAGCTACTGGGGCGGGGAGCTCTACTCCGTCTTCCCAAGAGAAAAGGACTTCACAGTCGTTAAGAAGATCGCAGAGGCGAGAACAACAGGAAAGATAGATACAGCGTTCTTCGACGATTATGTCAAAAAGTATCCTGATGTCACTGGCGAAGTCAGGTGGTCGATGAACGGCCGCAGCGACTACACGATCCCCTACACCAATCTCCGAGGCGAGGTAACCTACACGCCGGACTGGCTCGTCTATCAGAACGAGTGGCACAGGGAGAGCTTCCCTGCCCGCTCCACCAACCTCGGGGTCTTTGGGAGCGTCGACTTTACGACCGTCCCGACCGCAAGCCGCAGGGACTATCTGATGTACTACTACAGGGAGTTCCTAAGGAACGGCTTTGCAGGCATCTACTGGGATAACACCTACATGGTAGCCGACACCAACCCTGTGAGCGGCACAGGCTACTACCGCGAGGACGGCAGCTTCCAGCCATCGGTCGATATATGGGAGATGAGGGAGCTGTTCAAGAGAATGGCAGTGCTTTCCTATGAGATGGGCAAGCCAAATGTCGGGATGCCGCATATGACCGACGCTCACCTCGTCCCTGTCTTTACCTGGTCTGCGCAGAACCTGGACTGGGAGTGGAAGTATGGCGGGACTGACTTCCAGGACCGTTTCAAGCGCGAGTTCATCCGCGCCTGCACTCTTGGCCGCCAGAGCGGAAGCGTACCCATAGTCCTTCAGGGCATCACTGAGGTAAATGACCCCAAGGTACAGAAGTGGGTCGAGCGCACCCGCATCGCCGCATGCGTGCCTCACGAGATAAAGGTCTGGCAGACCGACCCTCTGTTCGCGAGTCTCACCCAAAAGATGTTCGAAGTAGGCTACGGAGAGCCCTCCTGCAAGGTCTACAATTACTGGGATGAGAAGCCTGTGCTTGGGGCTGAAGGTATGGACCTTTCCTGGATCGTCCTTGACGGACCCAAGCAGGTGATGGTATTCGTCTGCGACTACGGAAACGGTGGAAGTGCGAGAGTCAAGCTCGATACCAAGCAGCTCAGCATTCCTGCGGACTTCAAAGCCGTGAACTGGGAAAACGCCGCGGACACATACTCCGCAGCGTCCGGTGTAGTCAAGCTTGTGGACTTCAAGAAGCACGACTTCCGAGTGCTGTTGATCAACAAGTAACTGCTCGCTTAGTAAGGTGCATCTGACTGCGATGGTCAGATGCACCTCCCAAGATTGGACCACCCCCCAAAAATCGGACACTTCTTTAGCCCGCTTTATTCGCTTGACGAATAAAGCTTTCGCTAACAGAGCATTATTCACGGGATTCGTGAATAGTGCGGGTTAGCCCGTTGCCGCTGCGGGACACCGCCGGATCTTCGCCCACCACCTGAAGATGAGCCGCCAAGCTACTTACGCCTCAAAAACGCCTTTTCAAGAGCAGACTTCCATCGCCCAGGCCAGTCTTTCTGCATAAACGGCTTCTCAAGCCAGAGGAAAAAGATCGCGCTGATCACAATGATTATAGGAACCAGCACCATCGATTGCACCAGCATATTGACGTCGTAATTACCGGCGATGGTGAAATACTTGCTGAAATGGTGGTAGGTCAGCCCCAAGATTATCACGTGGTAGAGGTAGATGGAATAGCACATACCTCCCGTAACAGCTATCCAGGAGTTACGTGTTATTCGGTTGGCGATAACCCCTCTAAACGCTCCTACATAGCCGATGAACGTCAATATCGGCACCAGCAAGTTCACCCAGTACCGATAATACATCACAAGCACACCAGCCGCAAGACACGCCACCACCAAAACGTCCCATCCGTAATTGCGGTTCGGACGCTCTTTCCAGTCCATGATATAAAGGTCAGCAAGTAAGAAGCCCACCAAGAAATACTGCAGTTGATTAAGCAGCGTGCCGCCAAGTTCAAAATGAGTCCATCCCAGGTGCCTCTGTGCCAGTGCAAAGAGCACCGCCGAACCCACAATAACAAGCCGCCGCAATCGAACATTAGAAATCAGGAATACAGAGGCAAGAAACGGAGACAACAGGTAAAACTGCACCTCGATCTCAAGCGACCAGGCGACAAAGTTGATGGAGCTGCCGGTGTGATATATCGCGTTGTGTAGATATGCCAGACTCGCCAGAAGATGCTTGATGGTGTCAAAATAGAAGCCCTCTGAATGCACCTTAAAGACGAAGTAGATGAGCATACAGACAATGTATGGTGGTTCCAGCCTCGTTACGCGCCGCCAATAGTAGCTGGATAGTCTGGGTTTTGACTTTCCCAAGAGATAGTGGTTCGCGAAAGGCAGCGACAGGATAAACCCGCTCACACCAAAAAACAGCGGCACCCCGACGTTTCCCAAGTTGATCAGCTTACTAAAGAGTGTCCGAGTGGCGGGCGTAACGTGAGCGGTCTGGTAGAGTACCAGATCGATGTGAAAGAGGATGACCAAGAAAATCGCAAAAAAGCGCAGTCCGTCGATCTCAGGAATGAACCTGCCCCCCGACGTGGTTCTCGACAGCAGTGCGAGTAGGCGCTCGCCAACACTCGGTCTGCCGCCATCAAGCTGTTGACTTGGTCGGCTGTCTACTACAGCACCCATCTCTCACCTCTCTCTACTTAGTCTGTTGTCTATCCAAGCGACACTAACGGGTTAGAACTCCGGAGGAAGTTCGGTGATATCGGCAAACGAGAACACCGGCCCATCGATGCAGACGAACTTGGCGCCGATGTTGCAGCGCCCACACTTGCCGACGCCGCACTTCATCTTCATCTCAAGCGTGGTATAGATCTGCTCGTCGGCAAACCCGAGCTGTTTCAGGTTCTGCAGCGCGAACTTGATCATAATAGGCGGCCCGCAGGTGACTGCGATCGTGTTCTCTGGCTTGGGGTCGAGCTCAAGAAGATACCCAGGAACGTGCCCGACGCGGTCTTTCCAAGTATCGTCGCCGGCATCGACCGTGAGATACAGGTTCGCGTTCTTCTTCCACTGGTCAAACTCGTAGGTGAAACAGAGGTCGCCGGGTGTTCGTGCGCCATAAACGGTCGATATGTCCCCATAGTCGGCCCTGTTATCCAGGCAGTAGTTCAGGATCGAGCGCATCGGCGCCATCCCGATTCCGCCTCCGATAAAGAGCAGGTTCTTGCCCTTCCACTGCTCGTATGGGAAACAGTTGCCAAACGGCGCGCGGATGCCCACAATCGCCCCTTCGGAGAGCTCGTGAAGCGCCGAAGTGACGACCCCAACCTTCTTCACTGAAAACTCGATATAACCCTTGTTCGTAGGCGAGGAGGTCAGACAGAAGGTACACTCACCTACGCCAAAGACCGAGACTTCCTGAAACTGCCCCGGCTGGTAGGTGAAGCTCTCCCGGATCGCCTCGTCCTTGAACACCACCCGAAACGTCTTGGTATCCCAAGTCTCCTCGATCACCTTCTCCACAACCGCCAAAAGCGGCGTGTAGGGGTTCGCTGCCATTACATTTGCTGATTTAGAATCTATGCACATATCTTTTCCAGGGGATGGGAGTTAGGGGTTGGGGGCTGGTATGCCCTACCCCGTGCCTCATCCAATTTTGATACAGTATGCTTACAATATGCTTGGGGACAGTTTTTTCGTCCCGAAGCTCAAACGCACTTATTTGCCAGCGATTCGGCTCAGCACCTCTCGCAGGTCTATGTTGACCGGGCAGCTCTCGACGCACCTGCCGCAGCCGCTGCAGCCGTTCTTGCCGTATTGCGTGACCTGATAGCTGAACTTGTGCATCACCCTCTGGCGCGCGCGCATGGTCTTTTCGGGCCTCGGGTTGTGACCGTGCCCCATGTGGGTGAAGTCACAGCTCTGACAGGTATCTCGGCACCTGTAGCGCTCGACGGTGTGCCCCTTGGTCTCGTCCTGGATATCAAAGCACGAGCAGCTCGGACACATATAGCTGCAAATCCCGCAGCCCAGGCACTTTTGCGCAATCTCCGCCCAGATTGGGTCGTCCCAGTCGACGATCTTTGACGTGTCCATCCCCGCAAACGACTGTTTGGGAAGCGCAAGCAGATTCTCCCAGACCTCATTTTTCTTGGCGACATCTTCAGCCGACGGCTCAGCAAAGAAATCCCCATGCACAAGCTTCTCACCAGTCTCAGAGATCGGCGCGACGTAGAGCTTGCCGTCGAGGTCGGTCACGAGCACATCCGCGGCCTTCGCCCAGTCGTTCAGATCACCCATTGTGGTGCAGAAGCAGCTCCAGCGGGGATCCGAGCACACCGTAGCCATCACGGCAAGGCTATTCCTGCGCGCGGCGTAGTACGGGTCCTGAAACGGCCCCTGATGCAGATACACATCGTCAAGCACCGATATCCCCCGCACGTCGCAGAGGTGCAGCCCCATCGCGAGCGTCCCGCGCTCCGGCGTCTTGATCGGGTCGACGACGGTCTCCTCGCCCTTCTTGCCGCTCACCGTAAAAAGCGTCTCAGACTGCGGCAGCAGATACTCCTTGATCGCCATCATCATCCGATCAGACGTAATGTCGACATCAGAGTCGCCGTCGATATCCTTCCACCGAGAAGGCCCCGACTCCCCCGCCACAGGCGCGATCAAATTGTAACTCGCCACAAGGCTAGCAAGCCAGGAGCGAAGATTAGATTTTGCGATTACTTTATCAGCCATAATGTCCCTTAGCTGTCAGCTATTCTTGAACGTCCGCCGGTTCGGGCAGATCAAGCAACTGCCGACACTCGTGCAGAATCTCGGCACGGTAATCATCCGGTTTGTTCCAGAATATAGTCTCCCAGTCATCTGCCAAGTTGTAGAACCCGAGGATCCACGCAGGAACGCTTGAATACCCGCCATCCATAAGCTCTGTCAATGACAATATATCTTTGATACCTTGCTCCGGTTCCACATTCCCCATCAGCATCTCGGAAGCAAGGTGCCGAGCTACCAGCCAACCGGCTCGGCTGCCTGTTACTGTTTCTCTTCCCAGAATGGCCGTCAAAATATCTCCGAACCGGAACCAATAGCAGTTCTCGTCGATGCGACCTGCGGCCACATCCATCACTTCTGGAAGATCGCAGCCATGCATGAGCAACACGGTTGCAATGTCGCTCATAGCCTTTGGCTCCAGCACACCTAACCGCCACTTAGCTTCGACCAACCCAATGTCAGGAATGCTGCACATATGCTATGTCGCTCCACGCAGATATACCAACCCTTGCCAGTCCCACTCTGCACTCTTCACTCTGAACCCTGCACTACCCTAGTGCCCATTAGGGTCAGGATCACCCGGATCAAAGTCGCCCAAGACCGGCGACACATCAATGTCCATCCCCGGCGTAAAGTCGAATAGCTCCGTGACGTGCCGCTGAACCTCTCGGTTGAGCTTCATCAGCGGAATCTCCATCGGGCAGGCTCGCTCACACTCGCCGCAGCCGACGCATCGACCGGCGAGGTGCATCGCGCGGCCCATCTGGAACATCCACGACTCACCCGCGACGGCCTTTTTGTTCGTCCACTTCACGTCGTTGCGGTCGGCGAAGCACTTCGCGCAGTAGCACCCCGGACACGCCTGCCGACAGGCATAGCAGCGAATACACCTATCAAACTGCTCAGCCCAATAAGCCCTGCGCTCTTCAAACGAACCATCCATCGGCTCAACCGTTGATGGACTGGCCGCAGGAGCCTCCCCAAACGTCACATCGCTAACAACCGGCACCCGAGTATCGCAGCTCTTGCACCCTTCGCGGACGGCATCAGAGATCGGCACGCTAACCTTGCCACCGGTCGTAGTGACCGCGACCGAGTCGCCTTCCCATTCAAGCGACTGAACTTCGGCGAGCTTGATATCAGCCTTGCGAAGCGCCGCATCGTCGACGATCCCCGAGCAGGGCAGCCCGATGATGACCAGGTTCTCTCTAGGAACCTGATTCTCCTGAATCAGAGTAACGATGGACCGGCTGTCGCACGGCTTGGCAACAATCGCCACCTTGGCCTTCTTTGCCACCTGAGGCAGATAGACCGCGAGGTTATTGGTGCAAGCCGGGTTCCACACGAGCTTCTGGGCGTCCTCGGGCTTCTCAACGAACACTGGCGTAGTCTTGAACGGAGCACTACCAGCGCCCCATCCGATGACCATAGTCACATCACCCGATTCGAGCAGCTCTTTTGCTTTCTGTTGTATCTGTTTATCTATCATAATAGCTATTAGCCTTTAGCTATTAGCTGTTAGCTCTTTCGCCCATCGCCCAACACACGGTTGCTAAAGGCTAACAGCTAACTGCTAACTGCTTTCAGAACGCAGAAGGCGTTCTGGAACAATCAACCCCGCAGAACGGCCCGATCTTCTCGATGTTCGCGGTCATCTCGGTTACCACTTCGGCGAAACGCGCGCCTTCTGATGCCGATACCCACTCAAAGTGAAACCGCTCAGGCTCGATACCCATCGACTGCAAAAGCTCACGAATGAGCATAATCCGACGCCGGGCAAAATAGTTACCCTTGGCATAGTGGCAGTCACCGGGATGGCACCCAAGCACCATCACGCCGTCGAACCCCATCTGGAACCCTTTGAGGATGAACAATGGGTTCACGCGCCCCGAACACGGCACGCGCACGATCCTCATGTTCGCGGGATGCTTCATCCGCGAGCTCCCCGCAAGGTCGGCCCCGGCGTAGCTGCACCAGTTGCAGAGTATCCCAAGGATAGTGGGCTTCCAGGTCTCGGTATTAGTCTGTTCAGTTGTCTCTTCGATCATATTAGCTGTCAGCTATCAGCCGTCAGCCATCAGCTAAAAGCTAATAGCTAACTGCTAACGGCTATCCTATCTTAATATTCGCAAGCGCCTCGATCTCAGCGAGGATCTGACTGTCCTCGAAGCCTCGAAGCTTGGCAGAAAGCGACCGGCACGCTGCGGCACAGGTCCCGCAGCCGTGGCATAGTCCTTCGTTGACCTTGGCGACGGTGCGCATCACCTGGTTTTCCCGGGTCGATTTTGCCCGGTCGACGATCTCCACAAGCTCGATTGCGCTGAACGGACACACCCCGGCGCACAGCCCGCAGCCGACGCAGGAGTCATCCTTGATATAGGCGATCATCGGCTCTGATGTCAGGCACTCCTTGGCAAAAAGCCCCGCGACCTTGGATGCCGCGCCCGAAGCCTGCGCGACGGTGTCGGGAATATCTTTGGGATACTGGCAAGCGCCCGCAAGGTAGATCCCCGCGCTCAGGCACTCGACGGGTTTCAGCTTCGGATGCGCCTCAGAGAACCAGTTATACTGATCGGTCGATATCCCAAGCGTCCGCGCAAGCTCTTTGGCGTCGTCCTGCGGCTCCATCGCCGTCGCCAGAACCACCAAATCGGCCCGCACCTCTATCGGCTTGCCCAGAAGCGTATCGGCCCCGCGCACGACCATCTGACCGTCCTCAGGGAATATCCGACTGACTCGACCACGAACATAAGTCGCGCCGTAGTCCTCTATTGTTCTCTGGACAAACTCCTCGTAGCCCTTGCCGTTGGCCCGAATGTCCATATAGAACACATAGGCCTTGGCGTCGTGCAGCTTGTCTTTCAAGAGCAGCGCGTGCTTGGCGTTATACATGCAGCAGACCTTGGAACAGTAGGCATGACCGTGCTCCGGGTCCCTTGAACCAATGCATGAGAGAAACACGACCGACTCCGGCACCTTGCCATCGCTCGGGCGCTTGATCTTGCCGTCGGTCGGCCCCGATGCATTCATCAGCCGCTCAAACTGCAGCCCCGAGATAACGTCTGGATACTTGCCGTAGCCATATTCGCCGAGCTTGGAGTGATCCCAGGTCTTGAACCCTGTCGCAACGACAATCGCCCCGACCTCTTCGGTCACAATCTCATCTTCCTGATCGTAGTCGACGGCCCCAGCCGGACACATCTTCTGGCAGACGCCGCACTTGCCCTTGGTGAACTGTCGGCAGTTCTCCCGGTCGAGCACCGGCACGTTCGGGACGGCCTGCGGAAACGGCACATACATAGCGTTCCGCTTGCCGAGCCCCTCATCAAACGGATTATCGAGCCCCTTAACGACACACTTCTCGCAGCAGACGCCGCACCCCGTGCAAAGCTCTTCTTTAATACTCTTCGCGCGTTTTCGGACTCTAACCTTGAAGTTGCCGACGAACCCATCCACCTGCTCGACCTCGGAGTAGCTCCAAATATCGATATTAGGATGGCTCGCGCAGTCGACCATCATAGGGGTCAGAATACAAGCCGCGCAGTCAAGCGTGGGGAAAGTCTTGTCATACTGGGCCATCCGCCCACCAATAGAAGGCGTCCGCTCAACCAGAGTGACTTTATAGCCAGCCTCAGCGATATCAAGCGCCGCCCGAATCCCCGCAACGCCGCCGCCGATGACCATAGCCTTCTTGGTAAGTGGAATCTCTTTGGTGAAAAGTGGCTCGTCGCGCTTGGCTTTGGCCGTAAGCATCGCGATAATATCGATCGCCTTCTCCGTCGCCTCGACCTTGTCCTCATGCACCCAGGAGCAGTGCTCCCGAATATTCGCCATCTCGACCAGATACGGGTTCAACCCCGCGCATGCGATGCATCGCTGAAAAGTAGGCTCATGAAGCCGGGGTGAGCAGGCGGCGACGACAACACGATCCAGCTTATGCTCCCTGATGGCCTCCTTGATCAGGTTCTGGCCCGGTTCGGAGCACATATACTTATAGTTCGTGCTGAAGACGACGTCGGGAAATTCCCCCGCCGCTTGAGCAGCCCGCTCAACATCCACCGTCTTAGATATGTTCGTGCCGCAGTGGCACACAAATACTCCGATTCTTGCCATAATTCCTCTTTAAGAGCTGTTAGCGGTTAGCTAGCAAAATATCCCGAATCGCGGAGACGCGGAACCCACGGAAGCGCGGAAGGGATACCGCAACCGCAGCAACCTGTCACTAATCCTCACGTGGCCCCGTGCCGCCGGAGTTCACAAGCCTTCTAGCGACCAGTTTCACGCCACCAAAGTTCAGAAGCAGTCCCACCTAAAAACCCGATGCTTTCAGATAAGATAGCGCCTGCACAAAATCAACATCGGCAAGACCGGCCTTTGCCTTGATCTCCGCCATACACTTCTCGACAACAAAATCAACGCGCTTCTTGCCAAGACTCAGATCTTTGTAGCGAACCTCGATGTCCACTTCGCGCGCAACGTCAAGCCCTTCGGCAACCAGTTCGCGATAAAGAGCACGTTGATAGAAAACCTCTTCAAATCCCGGCCCACTCTGCCGAAGACGTTAATTCCGCGTTTCCATTCCTTCCGCCCCTCCGCGATTCAGGAGAAAAACTAGCCAACCGGCGCAGACTCTTCATGCTTGACCTGACCAATGCGACTCACTGCCCCCGACACATCCACCATATGCTTCCCGAACCACCCACTCACCCCCGGCAAATCCATCGCAAGCGCCATCAGTTCAGTCACATAGAAAATGGGCAGCCCAATCTTCTCGCCGTAAATCTTCTCAATCTCACCCTGCCGCATATCAAGGTTCGCCTG
This sequence comes from Armatimonadota bacterium, assembly GCA_038207085.1. Classification (GTDB taxonomy): domain Bacteria; phylum Armatimonadota; class UBA5829; order UBA5829; family DTLH01; genus JBBRAE01. The sequence goes on along the minus strand of JBBRAE010000039.1, from coordinate 6,051 downwards.
GCAGAGGGGACACGCACAGACAACAGCATCAGCACCCGACTTCTTCGCGCGGATAAGCACCTCGCGGGTCATTTTGTGGACGATATCGACGCGGGTAAGCGAAAAACTCGCGCCGCAGCACTCGTTTTTGTAGTGCCAGTCAACAGATTCAGCCCCAAGCGTCCGCACGATGTTATCAAGCGACTGCGGGTCCTCCGCGTCATCGAACCCGAGCACCTTGGGCGGCCTGACCATCAAGCAGCCGTAGTAAGCGGCGAGTTTCAGCCCGGAAAGCGGCTTTTTCACCTGGCGCGCAAGCTCTTCAAGCGCCTCAGGGGAAGAAAGCGGATCAGCGAGGTGGCGGACGGAGATCGCTCCGGTGAACTTGGACTCAAGCTCGGCGTTGATCTTCTCGGCAAGCGCCCCACCCTTTTTCATCTCGACCTCAGCCGAGCGCAGCCGGTTGTAGCACGCCGCGCACGGTGCGACGACATCCGCGCCAAGCTTTTCGGCAAGGCCTAAGTTGCGGGCCGGAAGCGCGATCGAAAGCTCGTGGTTCAGACTGTGCGCGGAGGTCGCCCCGCAGCAGTTCCAGTCCGGAATCTCCACAAGCTCGATGCCAAGCGCCCGACATACCGCCATCGTCGAGTCTCCAAACTCCTTCGCCGTCGAATGCAGCGAACAACCAGGGAAATAGGAATATTTCATATGCTAATGACCGAAAATTCCGCGTCCGGGATTTGCAATCCCGGACGAACGAGAATCACTTCATCTTTCTGAAAATCTTCTTGACCTCGCCGACGCCTTTGATCTTGGTCGGCAAGAGCGAAAGCTTGCCCTTCAAGAACATCTTCGCGCCGAGCGGCATGTCGTTGAACAGGTTGCCCGAGATCATCTTGTAGCGCGCGAGCATCCCCATCTCGTGGATCCGACCATCGCGCTCAACCGCGCCGAGGAACTGCTTGTGGAACGTGAGCACATCCGGCTGACTGCTCTTGACGCCATTTTTCGCCGCTATCTCGCGGCATGCGTCCATCACCTTGGAAACCGACAACCCCTTGGGGCAGCGAGTCGCACACGTCTCGCAGCTAGCACAAAGCCAGATCGTCGAGCTCGATAGCACCTGCTTCTCGCACCCGAGCTGCACCATCCGCATCACGCGGTTTGGCGTGGAGTCCATTGCAAACGCCGCCGGGCATCCCGCGGTGCACTCACCGCACTGATAGCACTTGGCGACCTTCTGCCCCGTCATCGCATCGATTTCGGCGGCAAACTGTGCGCTCGTTTCCTCCCCAAAGATCGAAACCCCGGAGCAAGCATCGGTTTTGTGACTCATATCTATCGCTCTCAGCCAGTCAAACATAACAAGAGGCAGGACAAACGCCCGCCACCTGATCAAGTTATCGCCCGAACCTGGGCATCGACAATTCTATCAACATGATACTCCACACTCGGTAGGCCGTCAAGCCCATTTGTGCAATATTTCACAGAACGAGTTTCACCCCGTCAAGCGCCTTCTTATCAAGCGTCGCGACCCCAATTGCGCTGTCAGCTCCGCCGTAGTAGATAAGAAAATGGTCGTCGCGCTCGATCACACCGCAGGTGAATACGACGTTTGGCACACAGCCGATGCACTCAAACGCCTCCTCCGGGTCCATAATCGGCTCAGCCGAACGACCGATGATCCTGGACGGGTCCTCAAGGTCCGAGTAAAACACCCCGAGCCTGTAACAGCGGTTGTGATCGGTCCCGTGGTAGAAGTTGAGCCAGCCCCGCTCGGTCTTTATAGGAGGAGCCCCCGCGCCGATGCGATCGCTGTCCCATGACCCAACGGCGGGCGTCATCAGCGGCTTGTGATCGTACCAGTTGACTAGGTCGTCCGAGTATGAGACCCACATATCCGGCCAAATTCTATGATACATCACATATCTGCCGCCGATCTTCTCGGGGAAGATTACCGCGTCCTTGTCATCAAACTCAGGGAGGATGACCCCATGCCGGGTGTAGTTCTTGAAGTCTGTGGTCGAGATCATAGACACGCGGCACCGCCACGGCGGGCCAATCCCAAAGGTAGGCGGGCGGCATTCCATCGCCGAGTAGATCGACGCGCCGGTGTATACAACGTAGTAGGTGCCTTCCACCTCCGTGATTCGGGGGTCTTCCGCGCCGAGCCTCTCCCACTCGTCACCTGCGGGCGGCTCATAGGCGGGAAACGGGTGACGGTTGAAGCAGAAGCCGTCGTCACTTGAGGCGTATCCCAGTCGGCTGATGTTATCCATACCGACCGCGCGATAGAGCATATGAATCCTGCCGTCCTTTTCGGCGACGGCGCAGTTGAACACAGCGGAGCTTTCCCACCAGTTGTCGGTAGGCACAAGCAGAGGGTTTCCGGAATATCTTTTGGCTAACATAAGACGGGCACACCTATTGACTTTCGGGCAACGACTTAACGTATATCCACAGAGTATTTAACCCGAAAGTCGAGAGAGATTTTCGGCTCGAATACTCTGTGGCTGACCGTAAAGCTATCTGCCGAAAATCCATAGTTTGCTTTAGAGTTAACCCTGATATGGTACCAAAAGAGATTCCCCACGTCAACGAAATAAGCGAATGTCCCCCAAATGCGAAAAAGCCGCCGGAAGAATCATCCACGGCGGCTTGAAACTGGCCAGTTATTAAGCGTTCGAGCTGACCGTCATATGGTCCTCGACGCTTGATATGCCATCAATTTCCCTCGTAACTTCTATCGCCCGGTCGTGTTCCTGCCTGCTCACATTGCCGCTCAGGCTAACTATCCCGTTTTTCACGTCAACGTCTATATCCATAGCGCTGACGTCATCGGCTTGGGCAAGCGCGGACTTGACCTTGGCGGTTAATGACAGATCCTGGAAAGACATTCTATACTCCTCCTCAGAAAATGGCGACTTCTGCCATTTTTATTCCCATCATAACAAACACGACAGCTGTATTTTCGCTGCGAGCGTGTTTGGTATGATTTCTCGCGGAACCGCATTGACCTCTATAATATATGTTGCCCGAACAGCACATCGACAAAACCAACGGCGGGAGGAATAACTAAGCAGAAGGCGTATTACAGAGTAGATAACGAAGAGAGGTTTACCAAAAAATGCGCAAATACGCGATAGTCATTCTGTTAGTTCTCGCCCTTGCCGCGTCCGCCATCGGCGCACCTAGGAACATAATCCTGATGATCGGCGACGGCATGGGACTCGCCCACATTGCCGCGGCGCGGTTGTCCTCCGGCCCCGGCTCAACGCTTGCGATGGACTCGATGCCGGTCTCAGGGTTTGTCACCACTTACTCAGCAAACGCCATCATCACAGATTCAGCCGCCGCCGCAACGGCTTACGCAACCGGCACAAAGACAAACAACGGCATGGTCGCCACCGCCCCTTCCGGGCAGACGCTTCGGACGATCGTCGAAGCCGCCCGAGACTTCGGCAAGTCGACCGGAATCGTCACAACGACCGCCGTAGTCGACGCAACCCCCGCCTGCTTCGCCTCACACGCCAAAGCCCGAAGCGAGGGCTCAGCAATCGCCGAACAACTCGCTTCCTCCGGCGTAAACGTGCTTTTCGGCGGCGGCAGAGGGCAGTTCATCCCCAAGGGCGAACCGACAAGCGCCAGGCCAGACGATCGCAACCTCCTCACCGAAGCCGCTGCAAAAGGCTATAAAGTAATCTCAACCAGCGACGAACTGCGCACGGTGTCCGGCCCCAGGGTGATCGGCCTGTTCGCCCCCGGCAACCTCACCGAGATGGCCCCAGAGCCACCGCTTTCTGACCTCACCACAAAGGCAATCGAGCTCTTGTCGCCCGACAAAGACGGCTTCTTCCTGATGGTCGAAGGCGGGATGATCGACAAATACGCGCACGGCCACGACTTCGACCACACTGTCCGTGATACCCTCGAGTTCGACAAAGCCGTCGCCCGCGCCCTTGATTTCGCCAGGCGCGACAAACACACTTTGGTGATCGTCACCGCCGACCACGAAACGGGCGGCCTGACACTTCTGACCGACGCGGCAGGCGCGCTTCAGCCCATGTGGTCGACCGGCGGCCACACAGCTATACCTGTCGCTCTCTACGCTTTCGGCCCCGACGCGGACCAGTTTGCAGGCCTTGTCGACAACACCTACGTCGCAAACACGATGGTGGCGCTCTGGCGACTCAAGATCGGACTTCAGGGAAGCACGGGAATCCCTACCATTTCAAGCTCCAGCGTAACTGCTTTGCCGTCGGCCAGGTAGGTAATTCTCTGTTTGAGCGGCACCGGGCCGGCTATCTCCGGAGCATACCACGAGGTTTCGCTAAAGTAGCGTGAAACCGTCGGGCTAAACGGGATCTGCCTCCGGGTGTACACCTCAAACGCGTCCACCAGGGAACCCGCGACCCGTATAGGCACGGAGCGGATCACGCGGGTATCCCGAAGCAGCACCGTAAGCGTCTGGTAAGGCTCGAACTGCTCCCCGAACTCGTCGCCGACGACAAGCACGGATGGCAGCAGCACTTCGGGCGTGAAACCAAACGTCGCCACTCCGAGGACCTCGCTTCCGTGCGCGACGACCGCGCCGGTCGGCTGCGAGAAGAAAAAATCGCGGTAAACAAGCGACTCTAGCCCGTCGACGGAGAAAGTCTGTGCGTAGAGCAAGACGGGTGTATTGGTGCGCGGGTCGATAAACCCCGGCCTGCCAATGGTGACAGCCCCAGACGCCCGCACGTTCCGCGACGCGCCGCCCTCGTTGATCGACGCCGTGCCGGTATAGGCGAACGTCACACTCGGCGGCAGCACCCGAAACGCAGTAGACACATCGGGCAGCCTTGAACTCGAACCAGACCCTCCACCGCACCCCGACACGATACAGGCAGCAACTCCAAGAGCCAACAAGAACGCAAACCTCATTTCCTCCACCTCCGGCCCGTATATACCCGAGGTGAAGGCCAGACAACCAAAAAGGGCGCAGCCGAATAATCAACTGCGCCCTTGTGTCTTTCAGTTAATGGTTTAACTAGTTGAGGTAATCCGCAACCATCGGGTTGCTGAAGTCAGTGTCCTTGTGCTTGTTTCCGCTTCTGAAGAAGGAAATCGTTCGGTACTGCTTCAGTGACAGCCACTTCACATGACCGTCGCAGAACGACCAGTTTTGCCCGCCGGTGTGCACGGGAGTAGGCGCTTCCTGCCCCCATCTGTACATGCCATCAAAGCACGGTGTCTGCACCTCTGTTAGACCAGTCTTGGCCAGAAACGTAGGGTTCCTGTTCAAAGACCCGTCACCGTGGTCGGCAAACATGACGGTCTTGGTAGGTCTGACAACCTCTGAGTCAAACGCAGTACCCAAGGCGCTTCCCACATTCTCTCGACCGCCGTAATCGCTCGGAACCGACGCCACCAGTGAAGAGTTCACGTCATAGCTTAGAGCAAAAAGCCCCTGATTTGTCCACCAGCCCACTTTGGAGTGCTTGTCTGACGGGCAGACATAGATCTTGCGCGCCTTGTTGGTGTATCTCCAGAGGCTTCCCCAAGAAGGCTCAGCTCTCCACGTCCATTTCACTGTAGGAGGAGGTCCTGGGTTGTTGTACCAAAATCCACCTGTGTTTGTCCAAGTACCTTTGAACCACATCCAGGAGCCATTTCTGTTGCCACCTGCATTGCCTCCCCAAAGGGCCATCTCGTTCAGGACTCCAGGACCAGGATACCTCTGCTGCCAATCATCGAGGTACATCTTCATAGACTTGGTAAGCTGGCTTAGGTTGCTGATACAGCTTGCCTGGCGAGCCTTTTCCCGTGCGCCTACAAACGCAGGGAACAGAATCGCTGCGAGAATAGCTATGATGGCGATAACCACCAATAGCTCAATTAGTGTGAAGCCTTTCCTACGCATTGCGAATACGCCCCTTTCTCAATATCGGAATACTAGTGTGCTTAAGTTCGGCGTTGCAGACTCTTTTTTGAGATTAACTCGTTATTACAGACTGCTTGTCTACGTGAAATGTTCCGGGGTGCCAGGTAATATTTAGAGTACAGCACATTTCTCAAAGGAATAAGCCCAGC
>JBBRAE010000038.1:0-24026 GCA_038207085.1 Armatimonadota bacterium | reverse complement strand
CCCATCTGCAACAACATCGGCGACGCGGATGCGTGCATCAGTGAGCTGCTCGAAGCCGAGCGCGATGTGCTGCCAAGCTTCTGGTACTGAGAGGCTCATATCTTTGTCCCATTGGAAGACCCCGGAGACTGCTCCCGGGGTTTTCTATTTGGCAATCTAATGTAGGTGAATTCTGTCGGCCATGGCCGGGTATTGTGGCTGTCCGGGGCCATGTGGTTACTCACCCATCAGCACGTGCAGGTCTGTGTCGTGGACCTGCTTTTTGGTGTCGGCGAGCGCGAGGAACCTGGGATGGATGTGCTCCAGGTCATCGGGGGTAACCCGGTAGCCCAGTTCCTCCAGCCTGTGGCGCACGGCGTGGCGGCCGGAGAGGGCGGTCAGAACGATCTCTGTGCCAGCCGCGACGACGTCTTCGGGACGGAATATCGCTCTTTGGTGTTGGGGATGTCTCTGCACAGGCGACGCGCATTGCGGCAAGTTTTGGGCAGACACTTGGACCGGCCACAAGCGTAACACCGATGGGCTTGTATAGCGAGGCTCCCAGCATCCAGATGCCCGTTGACGATGCGCTCGCGTGCATCGATGTGGGGGTGGTGCCGCAGTTTGATAGACTCGTCAACGTCAAGGTAGTCTTCGCCATTAAGTAGTGCCAGACCAACCCAGTGAATCGGCTGATGGTGTCGCGCCTGGAGACGCGACACCGTTAGCATTAGGTCAGGTAATCGTGGCTAAGGCGGTCGAGAAGCGCGTGGTATCGCTCGTGTACCCCTGGGCCGATGCGTTCCTGTTCGATCTGCTCGAAACCCTTCGATAGCTCTGCGTGTTCCTCGGGCGTGAGGTGCTGCTCGGCCATAACGAAAAGAACAGTGTTTTCTTTCTCGATGTGATCGCCGAGAAGTTGGGCGTATCCACGGGCCGCGGCGGCGAATGCTGTTTGGGCCTGGTGGTCACCTGCGCGCAGACCGGCAAGAGCATCGGTCATGGCGTTGATGTACTCGCGCCCGTGAGCGTGCTCGGTGAGCATTACGCCGATTGGGCCGTTGTTTCTTTGGATCCCGGCCCGTTCCAGCGCCGGAAACAGCAGGTCTTCTTCCTTGCCGTGGTGGCAGCGGTCCGCGAACGTCTTTAGAAAGTCGATGATCTGTTCCAGGTCGTCGAGGTTGAGCGGACGTCCGGCTTCGATCTCATTGGCCATGTGTTCCAGAACCGAAAGGGCTACTTTGATACCTTCGTGCTCGTCGCGCAAGTCCTGAGTTGCGTACATTCTTGGGCACTCCTCTTCTTGTGTTGGGGCTCTACGGCGCGAGCCGTATCTGTGAAGCACCACACACATGTGTCTATACCCAAGGGCTGGTCGTGGAAAGCAAGCGCGTCAGCGCCGTAAGCCTGGTCGAATTGCGGCGCGATTTGCCTAAGCAGGCGCGGCGTGTTAGAATTGTGTTCTAGAACTTGAGTAATCACAACTTGGGAATTATGGCTGCACAAACAGATATTGAAATAATCGAACAGATCAACAAGCTTCGCCGTGAACGTAACGCGGTGATACTTGCGCATAACTATCAGATAGGCGAGGTCCAGGATATCGCCGACTTCGCGGGGGACTCGCTTGAGCTCTCGCGGCGGGCAGCTGAGACTGACGCCGATGTGATCGTCTTTTGCGGCGTGCATTTTATGGCAGAGACCGCGAAGATACTCTCGCCGACTCGCACGGTGCTGATCCCGGACCTGCACGCGGGGTGCCCGATGGCGAATATGATCGACGTTGAGCGCCTGCGCGAGTTCAAGGCGCAGCACCCGGGGCTTCCGGTCGTCGCCTACGTCAACACTACAGCTGAGGTGAAGGCCGAGGCCGATATCTGCTGCACGTCGGCGAACGCGCTGAAAGTGGTCGAGTCGATCGAGGCCGACGAGATCATCTGCGTGCCCGACAAGTCGCTTGCGACCTATATCGCGTCGAAAACCAACAAAAAGATCGTCCCTTATCCCGGTTTTTGCCCGACGCACCACCGGATTTTCTCGCAGGACGTTATGCGGGCCAAGCAGGAGCATCCACAGGCGGTAGTGCTGGCTCACCCCGAATGCACGACCGACGTGACCGAGCTTGCCGATCTCGTCGCGAGCACCTCGCAGATGATCCGCTGGGTGCGGGAGAACGACGCGCAGGAGGTCATTCTTTGCACAGAGCGCGGGATTATGCACCAGCTTGAAAAAGAGAACCCGGCCAAGAAGTTCTACAACCCATGCGCGCTAAATATCTGCCCGAATATGAAGAAGATCACGCTTGAGAAGGTGCTCTGGTCGCTTGAAGATATGGTCTATGAAGTGACTGTGCCGGAGGATGTGGCCGATCGGGCGAGGCGTGCGATTGAGGGGATGCTGATGATAGTATGACGAGGCGCGAGAGACTGATGGCTACGCTTCGAGGAGAGACGGTCGACAGGCCGGCGGTCAGTCTTTATGAGATCGGCGGGTTCAAGGTGGATCGGTGCGACCCGGACCCGTTCAATATCTATAATTCCCCGAACTGGCAGGAGCTTCTGGAACTGGCCGAGCGCAGCACTGACCTCATTCGTATGCGTATGCCAAAGGTGACGGCAGCGGTGGACAACTGCGCGGGGGAGTTCTTTGTCGAAGAGAGTTATATTGAGGACGGATCGCGGTTTGTCCGCACTACTCTCCGGGTTGCTGAGAGGACTATGACCTCACTTACTCGGCGCGACCCGGACACTGATACTACCTGGACGCTTGAGCATCTTCTAAAGGATACCGACGACCTGAAGGCCTACCTGCAACTTCCCGACGAGGCATTTTCGTTCGAGTGCGACGTCTCTGGGCTGATCGAAGAGGAGGCCGAGCTTGGGGATCGTGGGATCGTTATGGTCGATACAGCCGATCCCTTGTGTCTTGCGGCGGGGCTATTTTCGATGGAGGACTACACCATCATCGCGCTCACTGAGCCGGAGCTATTTCACGCGCTCTTGGAAAAGCTTTCGAGGGGGCTTTATGCTCGCACTGAGTTTGTCGCCGAGCACTTCCCCGGAAGACTCTGGCGCATATATGGGCCGGAATACGCGTGTGAGCCGTATCTGCCGCCCCGACTTTTTGAGGAATATGTCGTGCGCTACACCGGACCTATCGTCGAGGCGATAAAGCGCTGGGGCGGGTTCGCCAGGGTTCACAGCCACGGGCGGATCAAAAGCGCGCTTCCGATGATTGTCGCGATTGGCGCGGACGCAATCGACCCCATTGAGCCGCCGCCACAGGGGGACGTGCTTATCTCGGAGGTTCGGCGGGAGTATGGGCGCGATCTAGTGCTCTTTGGAAACCTTGAGATCTCCGACATCGAGAATATGGAGCCGTCCCAATTTGAGCGCGTCGTCGCGCAGGCGATCGAGGACGGGACCTGCGGCGAGGGGAGAGGGTTCGTGCTGATGCCGTCGGCCTCGCCCTACGGCAGAGAGATATCTGAGCGGACGATGGCGAATTATCGGACTATGGTGCGGCTGATCGGGTCCTCCGGCTAAGTGATCTGCTCCAGCGCCTCATCGGCCCATTTGCAAAGCTCGGGGTTGTTCTGTTACCCACCTGATCGGACGCGAACCGTTCGTGGCTACTTTCCTTCACGGTTCTTCAGCCACTGCCTCACGGCTTTTCCGTAAGACATCATCAGTATTCCTGGTGCAGCCATAGATAATGCGGTACAGAGATCGGATAGGGTGAACTTGCCTGCTGCAAGCTCGGTAGCAACGCATAGCAGCCCACCGAGGATGCCGGTGATGCCCATAACCATGAATAGGTAGTAGCACGCGCGGTAGTTTCGTGCCGTTGTGTTTGCGCACTTGGGGCACATCATCACCTGCATACCGGCTTGTCCTGTATCAGCGTCGAATGGAATGCCAGTCTCACGGGTTTCTGCGTCTAGCTCTGCGCCACAGCGCGCACACTTGTTGGATCGATTACGCCTCTTGGACAGTTGCCACGCGACCAGTCCGTAGACCAGTGCCCCTCCGATAACATAAGCTCCAAGCCATGAACCACTTGCCACTGTAATACCCCCTATTGATGTTGTGGACGGTTCTTACTTATTCCGCCAGATCACTAACCCGCATTATTCACGAGTAGCGTGAATAATGCTCTGTTAGCGAAAGCTTTATTCGCTTCACGAATAAAGCGGGCTAAGCTATGGGCAAACGCCTAACTCGTAGCTTGTTCTCTGTGACAGTTACCAACGCGCCGCTCGCTAACTGTTCTCGGCATCTTTCAATGACCATTTGAAGAAGGCTTGCCAGCCATTCTGCCCGAAGTCCTTCTACACGTATGCGGATAACGGACGGTGAGTGTTGTCCGGAAAGAGCCAAGATGGCGTGGAAATCGGCATCGAGCGTTACAATAACCATTTGTCGATTCCGCGCTATCTGTACAATCTCTTCGTCGGTGGCTGAAGACGCTCCTATGTCACCGACGTGGAGAGTGTCGATGCCTTGTTGAGTCAGAATTGACGCTGCCGAATACGGCAGACCCTGGTCAAGCAATACTCTCATCAACTTGCAGGAAGATCCATGACTGAATCATCAAGATTCGCTGCTGCATAGGCAAGTGCTTGCCGGATGTCCTCGTCGTTAAGCTCCGGATATTCGCGCTGGAGTTCTTCGCGGTCAGGATATAATGCGAGCGCCTCAAGCACTCTGCGTACGGTGAGTCGCAAGCCCCGTATGCAGGGCTGCCCGTTCATCTTGCCTGATTCTACTGTGATTCTGTCAAAAGCGGCCATTATGAAATCCTCCGTAATAGCTTATTCCGCCTCCGGAAAGCTCCCAAGCACTCGCACGAAAAGCGCCGTCTCGGCGAGTTTCGCCAGCGCGTTTTGGACGGCTTCGTCTTTTTCGTGGCCCTGCACGTCGATGTAGAAGACGTACTCCCACGGCATCTGTTTGGTCGGGCGCGACTCGATCATGGTCATGTTCAGGCCCTCGGCGTCGAAGATCGAGAGCGACTTGTAGAGCGCACCGGACTTGTGGGGGACGCTGAAGACGATTGAGGTCTTGTCGCGGCCGCTGGGGTTCGGTTTGCTGTAGCCGACGACCAAAAAGCGGGTGCGGTTGTGGGGGTTGTCTTCGATTCCCTCTGAGATTATGTTCAGGTTATACTCTCGGGCGGCGAGCGTCGAGGCGATCGCGGCGCTTGAGGGGTAGCCCTGGCATAGTTTGGCGGCTTTGGCTGTGCTTGAGACCTCCAGGATCTCGACGCCGGGAAGGTGCGTTCTTAGCCAGTTGCGGCACTGGGCGATCGCCTGGCCGATGGAGTAGATGCGCTTGATCTGCGAGAGATCGGTGCCCGCTGAGAGTATGTTGTGGGAGATCGGGGTGAATATCTCGGCGCAGATTCTGAGATCTGAGACCAGGAACATATCAAGCGTGTGGTTGACTATGCCTTCGGTCGAGTTCTCCACCGGAACGACGCCGTAGTTTGCCTCGCGGCGCTCGACGGTGTTGAAGACGTCGGGGATAGTCTCGACCGGTATGAAGTCGGTCGACTCGCCGAATCGGTGGATGCTTGCGATGTGGGTGTTGCTCCCGGCGGGGCCGAAGTAACAGACCGTGATCGGCTTTTCGAGCGCGCGGCAGGCGGAGATGACCTCGCGGTAGATCGCGGAGATCGTTTTGTCGGGGAGCGGGCCGCGGTTTTGCTCGAGAACCTTGGCAAGCACCTGCGCCTCTCGCTCAGGCGCAAAAATGCTCGCGGTCTTGGCGTCTTTCAGCTTGCCGACCTCGATTGCGCACTCCGCGCGCCTGTTGATCAGGTCGACCATTTCGCGGTCGATCCGATCTATCTTGTTTCGCACTTCCTCGATGTTCTTCTCTGCCTCTGCCATCTGCCACCGCGCCGGGGAAATCGGCTTATCCTTCTTTAAACTATACATCATGTGTTATGCACAAGGGTTCCCGTTTCCTTCCGGGGTTGACGAATACTGATAGGCGGGTGTACCCTTGGCTCAACCAGCGAGGAGAATAGCCGATGAGTCTGCCTGCTGAAATAGTCTTTGCGCCGGATTTCCGGGCTTGAACCTCCTCCATATATTACGGTATTATAGGCTTGGTTACTATTGGCTAAATATCGCCCGGCGCTCGACCGGGTATGGAGGAGTTTCTTTTGGCTTACAAAATTACACTTATTCCCGGCGACGGCACCGGCCCTGAGCTTACAGCGGCGACCCGGCGGGTTATCGATGCGACTGGAGTCGAGATCGACTGGGAGGTCCAGGAAGCCGGCATCGACGTTATGGACAAATACGGCACCCCGCTTCCCGAGCAGGTGCTTGAGAGCATTCGCCGCAACAAAATCGCGCTCAAAGGCCCGATCACAACCCCGATCGGCACCGGTTTCAGGAGCGTAAACGTCGCACTTCGCAAGGAGCTGAACCTCTACGCATGCCTGCGGCCCTGCAAATACTACCCCGGTATCAGGTCCAAGTATCAGGACGTTGACCTCGTGGTCGTCCGTGAGAACACCGAAGACCTCTACGCTGGCGTCGAGTACGATCTTGGAAGCGATGAGGCGAAGGAGATCATCAAGATGGCAGGCGGCAGGATCCGTGAGGATGCGGCGATCTCGATCAAGCCGATTTCAGTCACCGGAACCCGCCAGATCATCAAGTATGCCTTTGATTATGCGATCGCAAACGGCAGGTCTAGTGTGACCGCAGTCGCCAAAGCGAACATCATGAAGTTCACCGACGGACTCTTCTACCGGGTCGCGCGTCAGGTCGCGAAGGCCTACGGCGCGAAGTTCGAGTGGGACGACCTCGCGGACGTTGAGCCCGACCCGACGCTTGTGGGCAAGGTCGACGGCTTGGGCGCGGGAATCGTCTACCAGGAGCGGCTTGTGGACAACATGTGCATGCAGCTCGTGCAGAAGCCTGAGCTCTACGATGTGATCGCTATGCCGAACCTCTACGGCGATATCCTCTCGGACCTCTGTGCGGGGCTTGTCGGCGGGCTTGGTGTCGCTCCCGGCGCGAACCTCGGTGACGGAATCGCGCTCTTTGAGCCGACCCACGGCAGCGCACCGAAGTACAAGGGCAAGAACAAGGTCAACCCGACCGCGATGATCCTTTCGGGGATGCTGATGCTCCGCCACATCGGTGAGACTGAGGCGGCCGACAAGCTTGAGAAAGCTGTCGCCAAGGTTATCGCAGAGGGCAAAGACGTCACCTACGACATGAAGCCTGATCGAAACGACCCTACCGCAGTCGGAACGAGTGAGTTCGCGGATGCGATTATTCGCGAGATGAACGGTTAGGTAACAGGGAACAGAGATTGGCCGCCGCCGGGGAGTTTTTCTCTTTGGCGGCGGTTTCCTGCATATAGGCTGTCAGCGAATATCCTGGTTGCCATCGCTGGTGGCGGCAAGTTCTGATCTCGGAGTGCGGCGTGCGAGCGCCGCTTTCACAGATCTTTCGACCGGTGCAGGTTCGGCGCTTGCGCGCCTGCCTGTCGCCCGAAAACAAAGCGGCGCGAGCGTGCCGCACTCCAAATTGAGGTGAAACGTGACCAGACATCCCCATGTTCTCGATAAAGATAACGCCGTGCTTGTCGTCGTCGATATGCAGGAGCCGTTTTTGCGCTCGATATTTGAGCGCGAGCGCGTTATCTCGAACACGATCAAGCTGATTCGCGCGGCTGGCGTGCTTGGTGTTCCCGTAATAACCACGCTTCAGTATCAGGCTCGGATGGGGGATGTTATACCCGAAGTTGCTGAATTACTGCCCGACTCTACCCGGCTTGATAAGATGACCTTTAGCTGCTGTGGGGTCGAGTGCTTTGGTGGGGCGATAGCGGAGGCCGGCAGGCGGCAGGTACTCTTGTGTGGGGTTGAGACGCATATTTGTGTGAGTCAGACCGCGCACGACCTCTTGCACGTCGGCTACAGCGTGCAGGTAGCTGAGGATGCGGTGAGTTCTCGCAAAGACAGCGACTGGCGGACGGGCGTTGCGAAGATGCGCGGCTCGGGTGTGGTAGTCACATCAAGCGAGGCGGCGATCTATGAGATGCTGCGCGACGCGACGGCTCCTGAGTTTAAGCAGATTCTTGACGTTGTGAAATAGGTTAGATCCCGACCGGATCGTGCTTGTACAGTCCGTATGCGAGCGCGAGCACTGCGGCGGAACTCCAGGCGAACTCTGGGTGGCCGTTGCCAAAGCCCGTCAGACTGTCGTAGCACTCGTGGATCGCCTCTGAGCGGCTGATGGCGTCGAGAATCGCGCGTGCGGCCTCGTCGGCTTCAGCCTCAAGCCCCGAGCGGTAGAGCGCCCCGACCAGCCAAAAGCTGACATGCGGCCACGCCCTGCCTTTCCAGTAACTCTGCTGAACGAGCGCGCCGGGGTGCTCGGGCGGCACGAACAGACCTCCCCCGCTTCTAAACGATGGGTGGGCCCGGTCGACTGATGCAAAAGGCATCGTGGTGTAGAAGTGCTCGGGGTCCAGCAGATACCGCCGGCAGATGTCCCGGGCGATCTCGGGCGGAGTGATGCCTGCGTAGAGGGGAAGGAAGCTTCCCGCGGTCACCATCCCGACGAAACGGCCGTCCTTGGCCGAGCGGTCCTCGTAGACGCCGCTTTTGGGGTTGAAAAGCTCGGAATGGATAAGCTTCCCAAGCCTGTCGGCGCGCATGTTCCAAACTTCGGCCTCACTTTCCTTGCCCAGACGGCGGGCCATCGCGGCAAGCGTGCGGCATTCGAGGTAGAGGTGGGTGTTGGTGTCCGGGCTTTTGAACTGGCCCGGGTGCGTTTCTCCCCAATCTTTCTCAAACCACTTCTCCCCAGGCGAAAAGCTGATGGGGAACCGGTCCTGCCAGCGAAGTGAGTCGTCAAGACAGGTTCCGCCGTCAGGATACTCCACAAGCCCGCTTTGGTCTGAGTCACAGTCCCGGACCCAGTGGTTCACGTAACGGCTGAGTGGCTGGTAGGCGTCGGCGAGAAAATCGTCGTCGGGTCGCAGGCCGAGCAGGTGACCGACTCCCCAGGCGTAGATCGGCATCTGGTGCTCGTATCTGTGCTGCCTGAGGATGTAGTAGAGAGGTGGGGTGCCGTCTTCCTTGACGCCGTCTAGCAGCAGTTTGGAGACCCCGTGCGCGGTGTCGGTGTCACCCAAAAGCCCAAGCCCAAGGAGTGTGAAGGCGCTGTCCCAGAAGTAGGTGCAGGCGATGCCGCACTTGCCCGCGTGGATGCTCCATACCGGCTCGCCCGCGGGGTCGATATCCATGTAGCGAAGCGTTCTAAGCGTCCCTGCAGCTTTCAGGACGAGCTGTTCGAAGCCTTGGAAGCCCTCCGGAAGCGGCGGAAGCGAGGCATAGGCCCGTTCGGCGTCGGCGACTGTTGCACGAAGCTGCGCGCCTGTGTTGGCAGGAATTGCCTGGGGCGTCGAAGGCTTGAAACCAAAATCTATTGCAAAATCAAAGCGAGTATCCCCTCCTGCGGGGACTGTGCGATCGACCCAGTCTGAGACAATTGCGTCGTCCTGAACGCTGAAGCGCAGATCGGGCTCGCTTGAGGAGAGGGCGGCGTAGGAGTCGTACTCCACCTCGACCTTTTGCCTCACTCGCACCGCAAAGCCGTTTTCTTTGGTCTGGAAAGAGCGGTCTATTCCCGTCTCCGGGACCGCTTTCCACCTCAGGCGCAACGAGACGTCGGTGCTGGAGTTGTTGACAAGGGTGTAGGAGACTGCCAATCGGTCGGTCTCGGGGTAGAACATGACGCACGTGCCCTGGATCGGAGGCAGGGGGGTGATGCCGTTTGCGCAGAAGTGCTCTTCGATGTGCGAGCGGTAGTAGTTGATCGAGCTGTAGAGCTGGTAGTGCTCTTTTTGCCCGGCGGAGGGGCCGGGAAAGTCCAACTCAAGGCCAAGGAGCTTGGCGAACACGGGGCGGGCGTCTCGGTCGAAGTTTGAGAAGCACTGGTCGGGGCCCGGTGCGGTTTCGGTGCTCTTCAGGATCGAGAAGTGGCTGCCCCTGTCCCGAAACCCGTAGTTTGCGATGAAGCTGTCGTCAATCACCTCATAGCCGGGATGCACGCAAAAGCGCACGAGGTTGCGCGTCTTCTGTGAGATTGGAAACTCCCTGATATCTATCATCTAGCCTGCCATTCTGGTTTAGTAGCAGCGCTTGCGCTACGGCTTCCAAGGTATACTTCGCGGCTTGACGGGGATTTCCTGCTGGATTTCGGGCCGACTGCTCAATTTTGCAAACGTCGGCGCATGGGGCAAAAAAGTACCGTGGGAGGAGGACCAGGGGCCAGCCGGATCCGCCTTCCCACGGACGAGGGTAGGAGGTGTCCTCGCAAGCGTTGGCTTGACGAAGCTTTTCAAAACAAAAACGCGGGTGTTACGCCGCGCGTAAATATTTCTGCATAAGTTGGCGTCGGGAGCATATCCCGAGCCTCTGGTAGACCCGTCGCAGGTGGGTCTTGACCGTGTTTGGCGTGATAAACATCGCCTCCGCGATCTTTTCGTTGGTCATTCCCTGTGAAGCAAGCGCCGCGATTTCTTTTTCGCGGTTGGATAGCCCCACAAACGTCGGAGTCTCAGCTGCCGACCGGGAAGTGTGCAGACTTGCCGCAACCCGGCGGACCACAGGCACCGCAAGCGCGGGGTCAAAGACGTATTCCCCTGTCAATACCCGCTCGATCGCGGAGATCAGTTGCTCGCAGGACGAGTCGTTCAACAGATACGCCTCCGCGCCGGCGCCGATATATCTCAGGGCGGCGTCTTCGTCGTGACGGTCGGCGAGCACCACAAGTTTCGGGCAGTCCTCGCCCAACTTCATCTCTGCAAACCATTCCATCACGGCCAGGTCTGATTCCCCAGCCTCAAGGATTACTACGTCGACTCTTTCGCCCGCAACGAGCGAACGCGCGCCTTCCACGCTTCCCGTCGTCCCTGCGATTTCGATATCACTTTCGCTCGCAAGGCATCGGGCAAGCACTTCACGGTGCAGCCTGTGGTCGGATACCACAATTGTCCTGGCTGCTTGAATGTTTACAGACTCCATAAAGGATCAACTCCTGCACTGCAGCGTATCTTTGCCGACAGGGAATGACGCTCCAGGCGTTGACTCGGGAGGCTTTCGTCCCAACGCTCCATCAAGCAATAAAGGAGTAACCCCGACCAGTCTCTCCCGCTTGCTTAACCTCATTATCGGCGGCCAGTGGGTGATCTTTAGCCCATGTGGGCAAGTTTGGTGTAAAAATATTAACCCCTGTGGGTGACAGAACGGGTGAGCGAGGGTGAAAGGGGTGATGGTGGGGCGGGGTTATCAGTGAGTTTGGACGAACCCGTGATCGACGCCGCAGAATTTTGCTCAGTTCAAGATGCAAAAATGGTCATGAGTGCAGACACCCATGACCATAGACAATCCTTCACGCTGTTGTATACAATCTCGTATATGAAACTATACTTCGTTTCCCCATTGACACCATCCCTCGCGAGAGTGGCGTGCAAACATTTCGAGATACGGGCCGGGGCTGCATGCTTCAACAATATCGTACAGCTCATCGGGCTTGCGCGAATGCTCCCTTTTCTGGGTGCTGACGATATTGACCTGGCGTCTGCCTGGAGCAAGCGTCCGCATACTGCCTCTCACACCGAACAACACTAGTTCAGTCACATTTCGAAAATAGAAACCGACGCCGCGTCCATCGGGTCCTCCATCCTTTCGGATCTTGTACCAAACCATGTTGGTTTTGTAGGTAAAGCCCCAGCGCTTCATCACCTCTAAGCCTTCGGCGAGCAAGGCGTTTGGCACCCAAAGGTAGAGATGGGACTGAGCACGCGCTATACGAGAAACGGGCAATTCCATGATCTCGTCCAGTGTCATGGTTGGATACCTTCTCAGACGTTTATGCTCAGGAGCCATCTTGCCAGTTCTGTTCGCGAACTGCCAGGGGGGATCAGCCAGAATAGTACCAAAGTGAGCCGGTTTGAAAGACAACAGATCTTTCGCGGCGCACTCCGTTATTGCCTCTGATACCTGTGGCGCTATAAGTTCGGGCAGTACAAGCTCTTTGTTATCCCGAATACCAATACTGGACATCCGCCTCCACCTCCTCCTTCGAGTCTCGGCAACAACTTGGACATATGAGTAGTCGAGTTGCCATAAGAACTACCTCGTCCGAGTGAGTTGAATATCTGCTGAAGCTCGTCAGATCGCGTGACAATAATGCCGACGCTGACGGCTCTCAGCTCAAATAGCAACCGAAAGTTATTCAGATCGCGGTCGAAGAATGGGTCTTTGTTGTTCCATTCGATCTCGAGCGCAACACCATTCCTGAAGCAGTCTACCTTGTGAGTTGGACTGTCCACGGCAACGTCGTCGACCACTATTTGGGTCTTAAAAGATTTCTCTTGCCAGCCGCGAGTCGTAAGGGCTTCATCCAAACGACCTGCAACGTGGGATTTGTTGCCCCCGCCGATCTCTATGTCTGATTTTCGAACCTTGAACTCCGTGAGTGCGCTGATGACATCTGCCCACTCCGACGGATAGTCGGTTCGCAGTATGGCAGAAGCGTGTCGCCATTCGCGAATCTCGTAATTTTCCTCAACGAACTCTGAAAACTTTGATATACTCAAGAAAAACGTACCCTGTTCCCCGTTCTCAACTGCTCCTGCGGCGCTCTGCACTCTTCATCCAAGCATAGAGCCACCAAGAGATGTATTAGGCAAACGACTTCGGACTTCCTTCTGCTTCTATGCATCTCCCAATGCCGTTTGACTTCCGGCGCGCGCTGCCTTAACATGAAGACGGGTTTATTTATTGGCCTTTATGCAATGCACACTATTTGAGGAACGCTACAGTTGCTTCGCAATATCGCCCGCATCACACTTGCTATAATCGCGCTTGCATCGCTGCCGGTGTTTGGTGGCGACCCGTATCTGGACGATGCCGGGGCCAGCGCGTCTGATATCGCCCAGGGAAGCTACGACGTGGCTGTCCAGGAGGCGGGGAATGCGCTCGTCCACCGGTCGGACGACCCGCTTGCCCACATCGCGCTTGCGACAGCGCTTCTGCACACGCGGAATATCGAGCGCGCGCAGGTGGAGTTCGCCGCCGCCGACAAGCTCGTAGATGGGCACCCGCTCGCGCTCTACGGGCTCGGTTTGTGCCTGCTCGCCAAAGCCGATCGCGCCGGGGCGCTGGAGCAGTTCAAATCGATCCCCGCAGACGACCTTGTGGACACCGCATCGGTGATCGCCTATCTCGCGGCGCTTGGGGGAGACTATCCCAGCGCTGCAGACGCCTCCGGTGACCCGGCACTGCGGCAGGTTGCGGCCCAGGGGTATCTGGAGAAACGGGAGTTTGAACGCGCACGGGAGATCAGTCTTGGAATCGCGACCGGGCAGAAGGGGTTTATCGAGGAGTTCGGCGCTGTTGTGACCTTTGAAGCGGCGCGACCCGTCGCACTTACCGCCCCCGGACTTGCCAAAGCCTACCAGCCGCCGCTTGAAGTCGCCCCGGCGCACAAAAGGGTAAGTGGGACGCTCATGCTTCGGGTCGACATGCCACGCGGGGCTGACATCGCCTATGTGCTCTTTTACGTCGACGACGCCGTGGTCGGGATCATTAACCACCCGCCGTATGAGTGCCAGGTCGACACCCGCAGGCTCGCAAATGCGCCGCATACGATCAGAATTGAAGGCCGCGACTCTTCAGGCGCGGCTGTCTCGGAGAAGAAGGCGGGGATATATGTCTTCAACAAAGACCAGGTGAAGATGGCCCCCGCGGAGGGTGAGGACGTTCGTCGCATTGAGGCGAAGCTTTGGGAATCGCTTCGGCTGAAGCCGTCCCGCAGGCTCGCCTACTACACCGCGATGAAGTGCTCGGATGGGCTAAAGGACACGCAGGCTTCGCTTGCCGCAGTCGAGGCACTGGTCGGGATCGACCCCAACTTCAAAGACGCCCGGACGCTTCTGCTCAGACGCTATCAGCCGGCCGGGCAATATACTGAGGTCTGGCGGGTCAAAACAGACCAGAAGCTCGCCGCGTTAACTTTTGACGACGGACCAAATATCGGCACGCCGAAGCTGCTCGATATCCTCGCGGCAAAAGGGGTCAAAGCGACGTTCTTTGTGGTGGGCTCTATGGCCGAGCAAAACGTGAAGACGCTGAAGCTGATGGCGGACTCCGGTCATGAGATCGAAAGCCATACCTACTCTCATCGCAATTTGGAGTATATCCCAGATGCCGATATCGAGCGCGAGCTTATGCGCAACCAGTCGGTGATTCGAGGGATCACGGGGCAGGTTCCGGGGCTTTTTAGAGCTCCCGGCGGGCGACACAACGCATCGGTCGGAAAGATCGCCGCCAAATACGGGCTCTCTCAGGTGATGTGGACCGTCAACTGCGGACAAAGCGAGGGGAAAAAGCCCGAGACTATGATCAATCAGGTGATGAACCAGACTATCCCCGGAAGCGTCATTCTGATGCACAACACCGAGCCGATCACCATGCAGGCGCTCCCTGCGATCATCGACCGCCTGCGCGCAAAGGGCTACAAGCTCGTCACCCTCCAGGAGATGCTCAAGGCAGGACCCGCCGATGGACTGCAGTCGGTAATTCACGAACAGAACGTCAGAGCGAAGGCGCGGGGGTAGGCTCAGCGATCAAATTTCGGGATAGACCGGTCCGTCCTGCTTGGCCCAACCCATGATGTAGAACGGCCATTTGTCCTGCGGGTTGCCGCCGGGGGCAGGGAATACCTGCAGGAGCACCCAGCCAAGCTCAAGGAACCGGTTGACCTCGTAACTTGTCCTGATCTCTTCGACACGTCTTACTTCGGCATGGTTCATGTTGTTCGCAGACCTCCTGTGCTTGATTCGGAGTAATCTATCCCGCATTATTCACGAGTAGCGTGAATAATGCTCTGTTAGCGAAAGCTTTACTCGTGAAGCGAATAAAGCGGGCTAACCCATCTATATCATGGTTCCACGAAAAGTCAGGCGCCGGGCAGGCATTTATGCTCGAAGCTTGTTTTCGTAACGGCTTAGCAGTAAAATAAACGTGCCGACAGTGCGCTGTAGCATTGCCGGAAGCCACAAAAAGCGGCGGCCGGACCCGTCCGGCTCCCTCGGGCAAATTGCCACGCAAACTTATTCGCGACGCCTTGGCCCGCAGGGATTCTACGACGGAGGAAAAAACAAGTGAATACCACTGTTCTTCTTGAACAGGTGTCGGCGGCGGTGGATCTTCTCGCCACCCTGCCAAACGTGTCGGAGCCTTCCACGGAGGAGATTCGACAGAGGGCCGAAGACTACGGGCTTCGAACCAGGTTCGGAAACACCAATTTTGTCTCAAACACCAAGACCCGAAGCGCCGGGCTCACCGTGTACGTCGGAAGTCGGAGCGTTATGCAGTCAGGGGTCACCCAGCGCCGCCGGGAGATCATCAACAACCTGCCGGAGACCCTGAAGCTCGTCCATGCCTATATGAAGAAGTCGTCGTTCGTGCGCGTTCGGGCGACAATGGGGGATAATTCGGGCTTTACGCCGCACTGCACGCTCTACGTTTCCACATACCGGCGGGAGATGGTGCGCCTTGCGCACATGGTCCGACAGACGCTCTTTGACCCAAACGACCTCCCCGGCCCTGAGATGACCGTCATCCACATCCCTGAGTGGCAGGAGAAAGACCGCCAGGTGCTCGTCTTTCCAGAGATCGACGTCACCTATATCCTCGGGACCGACTACTACGGCGAGGCCAAAAAGGGGTTCCTGAGGATGGCGATGTGGCACGCCAAGCAGTCGGGTATGCTCGGGCTGCATGCCGGGACCAAGATCATCCGCGCGCGCGACCGGGACGGCAAAATCCGGCGGCTGGGTATGGTCATATTCGGGCTCGCAGCGACTGGCAAAACGACCCACGCCTGCCACAACCACGACCTCTGCCTTGAGGGCGAAGGGGTGGAGATCGTGCAGGACGACGTCGTCTTCTGGCAGAAAGACGGAAGCCTTCTGGGGTCTGAGCGGGCGTTTTATATCAAGACCGACGCGCTTGACCCCGCACTTCAGCCGCTCCTCTACAGCGCCGCAACCAAGCCGGATGCGATTCTTGAAAACGTGATGGTCGACTACAACGGCACGGCTCATTTCTCCGATCAGACCCTTACGGGCAACGGCCGGGGGATTGTCCAGCGAAGTGACCTCGGCGAGTATATGAGCGACTCGATCAACCTGCCGCCGCTTTCCGAGCTTGATGGGTTGATTATGACCTTCATCCTGCGCAGAAATACGGTGCTCCCGGTCGCCTCAAGGCTCACCCCGGAGCAGGCCGCCGCGGCGTTTATGCTCGGCGAGTCGATCGACGCGCCCGCCTCCGAGCGCAGAGGCAACGGGGACAACGCCCGCGAGGTCGGGACCAACCCCTTTGTGATCGGCGACGCGAGTCTTGAGGGAAATCTCTTCTACGAGTTCGTGAAAAGTCACCCGGACAAGATCCAGTGCTATATGCTGAACACTGGGGGCGTCGGGGAGATCGTCCGGCGCGACCTCGACGGCACCAAGCACGTCAAGCAGCGAGTGACCCGCGTGCAGATCCCGGAGATGAGCTCGATCATCCGTGGAATCGCCCGAGGCACGATAGAGTGGCAGGAAGACCCCTACTGGATGCTTGAGACGCCGAAAACGATCGACGGCTGCGACTACGGGCGTTTCTGCCTGGACCGGTATTATGACTCCGAGCAGATCGACTACCTCGTGGGGGAACTGAGGCTTGAGCGGGCGAGATACATCGAGCACTTTCCGGGGCTCGACCCGGCGATTGCGCGGGCGGCGGAATTTTAGGGGGAGCTGTTAGCTATTAGCTCAGATCGCGCCGTGTCTGAAGATTTGGCGTGTAGCATACAGCCTGCAATGGTGGGAGATTGTACCGTCGCTGCGGGAACTAGACTCTCTTAGACTTGAGAAGTGAGACGAAACGAAGCGTTCCCGCAGCATACAGAAAAGGTAGTCATCGGTGCTCTAACCGACGAATTCCCGCCGCGCAAGCCGTTTCCCAGTCTCCGTCCTGAAACTTCGCTCGATCAGGCGCTTGGTCGACTCGGGGTCGGTGAGCTTTATGTCGTCACGGATGTTGACTAGCATGTCCGCGTCCCAGAGGATGGCGAAGTTGGCGCCGGGGATGCCGGACGGGGTGTGGTGGTTGGCTACGATCTCACAAGACTCGACGATCTTGTCTTCGGAGAGGCCGATCTGCTCGAGTATAGATCGGACGACCGGGGGGCCATATTTCTCTTGAAGCTTGCCGGATGAACTGCCCTCAAGGGCTTCGGCGGGCTTGATACCGGTGTCGTGGAGCAGGCCGACGGAGAGAATCACTTCCCTGTCGCCGCCTTCAGTTTCCATAATGCGCTCGGCCCAGGATGTGACACGGAGGGCGTGCTCGATCCTTCGGTCGTCGTCCCCGAAGTGCTCGATTAGCGACTTTGTAAGCTTTGTTTTCAAGAACGGTGTCAAAATCGTGCAACCTTTCGATTGATTCAGTCCGTATGCTATTATAGCAGGAACAGACTGGGCTGTAATTGTCGTCATACAACTGCTATTCAGAAACTTCGGGCCAATAAGGAGACGGTAAATGTCCGATATCGATACTCAGCAGGCTGAAAAAGGCGCATCCAAGTCCCGCTATGCGCGGTGGATGACCTATGTGCTGATCTTTGGGGTGGTAATGCCTCTGATCACACTTGTCGTCGAGATCTCGACGCACATCTGCGCAAAAAACTATTTCAACCCGCTGCCAACGCTCTGGCACGTGCTTTTGTTTGCCCTGATCCCAGTCGCAAACCTGTCAGCAATCATTACGTGCCTGCGCGGGAAAAGCCTCTGGCCGTCTCTCGTCACGACCCTTTCCGGTGCATCGGTTGCAGTCTCGGCAGTGTATAGTCTGCTTTTCATTCCTATGATACCGAACTCGGTCGCAGGAATACTCTTCTGGGGTATCGGGTTTCTTGGGCTTTCTCCTTTTTTTGCGTTTGCGGCGTCGATTGAAAGCAGCAGACGGATTCGCGCGCTCGATCTTCTCGAACCTGCTGATCAGACCAAGCGCAGCCGCATGGGGTTTGCGTTTTCACTTGCTTTTCTGCTTGTGTATACGACAGGAGTTGTCGTTACGGCCGTCGGGCTCAATATGATGATCACAGATAGCGATCAGACAAAGGCCCGCGCGGCATCACTCGTGCGGAGGTTTGGCAGCGAGGCCGAACTGCTGCGGGTCGCCCACGGCCTGAAGCCAAGCGTCTATATATCTGATGAGAAGATCCGACAAATAGTGCCAAACATGGACTATACCGCCTCGCCGGGCTGGTCAACAACGGCTCAGGAGCTCTACTACCGGGTCACCGGGTTCAACTATGAGTCCGTTCCCGCTCCTCGTGGGAGCCGCGCAGTGACCGGCTATGGCACAAAAGACAAAATCACATCTTCCAAGCTCAATGTCACAATCGACCCCGAAGGGCTCGTGAGCCACATGGAGTGGACTCTGGAGTTTGCGTCGGACTCAGCTGACCGCCACATCACGGGGGCAATTATCGCGCTTCCGCCCGGTGGGGTTGTCTCAAGAGTGACGCTATGGGAGAACGGCAAGGCACGCGACGCCGCGTTTGTGGCTCCTCAGACGGGGAGCGGGCGTGTGGTCGTGTCATCGGCTGGGCCGGACAGGGTGTTTTTGCTGCGATACACTTCCGAGGGCAGGACCAAGATAACCATCGGTATTGCCGCGCCGCTTACCACTGATGGAGTCTGCACTCTGCCCAAGTTTGCCGATTACCGCTTCGACATCCCGAAGGGGTTCAAGCACTCGCTCGATATTCGCTCCAACAACGACATCGACTTCAAGAGTAACGATACAGGTGCTCAGCCTCGCGGACAGGACCACAGGCGGATCGTCACATCGGCAACCAATGAGGAGTTGGGCGGCGAAAAGCGGTGCATAATGGCCATGAGGAAGCCGGTCAGCCGCATATGGTCGCCCGATACCATCGGTCCCGCCGGTGAGTGTGTGGCCGAAATGTTCGCCCAAGTGCGGCCCAAGCTGGTCGAGCACGTTGCGGTGGCGGTGGATGGCTCTGGCGTGATGCGGCCCTGGAGGCCCGAACTGGCCAATGCGCTTCCCAATATCCCGACATCGACGTTTTCGATGTTTCTGGCAGCCGACCAAGTGGAAACTCTTTTTAAGAGCACTATTCAGGATATCCCCGCGTCTCAGCTCATGAACAAAAAACTGCTCCACGTGCGCTGCCAGGGCGGTGTCGACAACGCCCCTGGGCTTCTTCGAGCCGTTGATGAGTCGCTTCGCCGCAAAAACGGTGTGGTCTTGTGGGTGCACGGCCCGCAGCCGATCGGCTCAGAGAAAGCCATCGCCCAGATATTGGAGCGCATCAAGCGCAACCCGGGAAAGGTGAAGATATTCTCGTTTGTAGTGTTAGATGGTGAGGACAGGATCCTTGCCGCGCTCGACGGCACGGGCGCGGTCCACCCCATAGCGCGCAGGGGAACGCTTGCAGATGACATGCAGGCGTTTTTTGACTATATTTCCGGCTCAGACGGACTTCCGACGATCTTTCGCACACACGCGCCGCTCTCCAAGGTGGCAGGCGCTACCAAATCCTCCGAGGATATATCACTCCTTTGGGCGCAAAGTCAGGTGTGGGATATGACCGCTTCGGGCGACGCGCAAAAGCGCAAGAAAGCCACCGAGCTTGCCGCGAAGTATCGAATCGTCACTCCGGTGAGCCAAGCGGTGGTTCGGTAGTGGATTTAGAGGAGGTTGGCCTACGCGGCTACGTCGACGTGCCCGATCAGAAGTCCAGCGTCACCGCTGACCTCCTGCCCCTCTTCCCTGAGAGTGGCAATATGGCACTCTATCCCGCATTATTCACGAGTAGCGTGAATAATGCTCTGTTAGCGAAAGCTTTATTCGCTTCACGAATAAAGCGGGCTATTGCTTCTGAGGTGTTTTTCAGAGTCTCCTCCACGCTTTCGCCCTGTGAGAAACAGCCAGAAAGCGCGGGAACTTCAGACCAATAACCGCCCTCTTCGGCGGGATGTATAAGTACGGTATACTGCACTCGATTACCTCCCTAGTAGTCTAAGGCCTCCGGCAGATTCCAGCGCGCGCACTAGTTCTTCGGGTTTCAGTCCCTTTGGAAGGGATTCCGGCAATGGAAGTCCCCCTGCTTGTCAGATGGATAGATTATACCACACTACTCACTGGACAGAGCAATCTCGGCCCACGGTGCGGCGGCGATTTGGCGGTTGAGGGCTGATAGCACTGCGGCGGCGGCGGCTTTGTAGGGGTCGGACCTGCGCACAAAGGCGCACCCGGCGTGGGTCGTGCTGCCTCTTGGGGTGACGAATGTCGCGATCGCCATCACCATTTCGCGCTCGTCGACGGTCTGGAAGCTCGACACTTCGTCGATCGCTACCCCGTGGTCGCTCGAAAGCGACTTGGAGACTGCGCCTGCCGTAGCTTCGGCCACAAGTCGAAGCATCGACCTGCCACCGATCGAGTAGCCTGAGACGGTGTGCACGAACTCTTCGGTTCCGCGCGAGAGTATCACCTCTGAGGTCGCTTCGGTCGCTGTAGTCGCGAGCCTGATGGTCTGGATCTTGAGCCTTGCCCGTTCGCCAAGCTTCGCTGCTTGGGCAGGCTGCTGGTCGCCTGCGGCTGTGGCTTCCTGGGGGGCTTCCGGCTTCTGAGGCTTGGAAAGCGTGCAGTTCAGGCTTGCGTTTGTGATCAGGTCGTCAAGGGTTGCGGCGGAGTGGGCGTCCTGCCTGCCGTCGACGCGCCTGCCTCCGGCTGCCCCAAATGTCGCGCTGATATGCTCCGGCAGGCCGGGTATCTCGATCTGTCGCACGCCCTCCATAAGCTGCTTGCCGAACTCATAGGCCTCGGTTGCAAGCCTGTAGGTCCCGATCGCAAACTCATCGCCCGCGTATCGGACGAGAAAATCTCTTTGTGGGTCGACTCCCGCCTTCAAGACGTCAGCAACCCCCTGAAGCACCCTGTCGCCCATCACGTGCCCGTAGAGCTTGTTGAACCTGCCGAACTGGTCGAGGTCGATCAGGAGGATCGAAATCTCCCGCCCGTTTTCAAGCGCGGTCATGGTCCACTCGCGAAAGGCGTCCTGCAGTGGAAGATTGGTCAGCGTGTCGTAGCTTCGTCCGAGTTCGTCGATGATGTCGCTTCGCGAGACGATTCCCACAAGCGTTCCAGACTCGACAACAAGGATGTGGCTTCGCCCAGTGGACTTCATCAGGTCGGCGGCCTGGTAGACGGGCATATCCGGGGTGACGGTGGTGAACTCCTTGCTCATGATCTCCATCACGGGCGTTTCGAGTCCGTGACCGAGGAGGCTTGAGCAGTAGACGATCCCGACGACGGAGTCGTGCGAATACACCACGGGAAGTGCATCTATCCCGTGTCCTTTCAGGAGGAACATCGCGCTTTTTGCCTGAGCCGACGGGCTGACCCACACCACGTCAGGCGTCATCACATCTTTGATCGTCTTCATAGTCTCCAGAGTGCTCAATCAAGCGAGCATGGAATTGTAGTTAATGACAGTATATACCACGATGGCCTCAGTTATCTACTCGCAGTTTTGCGAGGATAACGATTCACAGGCTGCAAGCCTCTCTGTGCGCTCAAGGAAGTTCGTTTCCCATCCCTCTCCACTGGGCAAAAGCTTGTCGGGAGGGTATGCCAATGGAACGAAAGTCCGGCCTGTCGTTGGCCGCCGGGATAGCCACCGGGGCGGTGCTGCTTGCCCTTGATGCTCTGGCCGAACGGAAGAAAGAAATCGTAGAGCTCGAACAATATATGCCGGCCTCACCCGAGTGGGTGATCGACCTCATCATGCAGGTCGAGCGCGAGCCTGAGTTTATCCCGATCATCTCCGGGGTGAAGATCCTTGGCCGCGAACCGAAAGAGGTGACCTACGAAGTCCAGGCGGCAAGGCTGCTTCCTCTGTCGGTGCGCTACCGGAAGTGGAGGGAAGGCTCGCCGCCTGTAGTCAGATGGACGACCGTCAGGGGAGCTTTTGGTTTTCGAGAGGACGGAGAGATCACTTTCAAGGTTCAGGGGCGCGGCTGCGTCGCCCGTCTTAGGAGTGAACACTTGGTGGACGCCCCGATTGCCGGAAGGTTTGCGGGGCCTGCTGCGACTGGCGTTATCCGTCCGCAGCTCAGAGAGTGGCTGCGCAGGCTCTCTGAAACGCTCGAAAAGGAGGTTGCTTGAGTATGAAAACAGCCGTGTTTGTGCTTTTCTTTATGATACTTGCCGCCTCGGCGTTTGGTTTTTAGCAGTTCGCCAACCAGAACGTGGTGCTTTCTGCGGGAACGCCGATTCCTGATGACCTGGTGGCAGCGGGGAACAACATCACAGTCGATGCAAACTTCACAGGCAGCGTCAAACGCGGCGCGGCTTCCGGGTCGGTCGGCGATTTGGGGGTTGATCTCCCTTGTTGTCACGCCGATTGCAGCGATGATCGCAATTCTCACCATCGTTGGAATCCCGCTTGGGGTGGCTGTGACATTTGCCTACATAGTGTCACTGATGGTCGCGATGATCGTCGCCGCGGTTGCGCTTGGTTCGATGATTCTTAAGGGTCAGTCGATATGGATACACCTTTTGATCGGGCTTTTGATTATCTATATACTGGGCTCGATCCCGATTCTTGGAGGGCTTGTTCGTCTGGTGGTGCTCGTGATCGGGCTCGGGGCGCTGATTTTGACATTTCGTCGGGCCTCTGCGCGCGGCACAATCTCTCACACCTCCACCCAAGCCAACCCCTCACCCTGAGGCTCTCGAAGGGTGCGCGCTACACAAATCAAAGGGCCGTACTACAGCAAAGGGAAGCTAGCCATATCCCCCAAACGCCCTTCCCCGTGCTATAATGTACTCAATACGAGACTTTTTCACGGGAGGGTACGACCCTGCACGACGTTATTATAATCGGAGGCGGACCGGCTGGGCTGGCGGCGGCGACTTATTGCGCGCGGTCCAGGATGGACACGCTGCTCATCGAGAAGACATTTCCCGGCGGGCTGATGATGATCTCGGAGTTCATAGAAAACTACCCCGGGTTCCCCAACGGGATCACGGGGCCTGAGCTCTGCATGTCGATGCAGGAGCAGGCTGAGAAGTTCGGCGCGCGGATTTTGATGTCGGACATCGCCGCGGTCGATTTCGCGCGGCCCGACAAAGTCGTCGTCACTTCAGAAGGGGAGAAGCGAGCCAAAGCGGTCATCATCGCAACCGGCGCAAAACCCCGCAGGCTTGGTGTTCCCGGCGAAAACGAGTGCCAGGGCAGAGGCGTCTCCTACTGCGCGACATGCGACGGCCCGTTCTTCAAGGGCAAGCGCGTCGCGGTGATAGGGGGAGGGGATACGGCGGTCGAGGACTCCATCTACCTTACACGATTTGCGGACGACGTGACGATTATCCACCGTCGCGACAAGTTCCGCGCTACCAAGATCATCCAGGAGCGCGCGCTCGCCAACCCGAGAATTCGAGTGCTCTGGGACAGCGTCGTTGAAGGTATCCACGGCAGCCCGGCGGTCGAGAAGCTGACTGTCAAGAACCTGAAAAGCGAGGGGCTTTCAAACCTCGCGGTCGACGGCGTCTTTGTCTTGATCGGCCAAGAGCCCGACACGGCGTTTCTTGGTGGACAGATCGAGATCGACGGCTTCGGCAATATCCCGACCGACCCGGATATGCGCACCAACATCCCTGGAGTGTTTGCAGCAGGGGACGTGCGTGTGAAAAGCTTCCGCCAGATCGTAACCGCCTGCGCCGACGGGGCGATCGCGGCGAACTCGACGGAGAAGTATTTGGAAGAGGCGCTCTAGCGAAAGCTTTATTCGAGAAGCGAATAAAGCGGGCTAACTGGCTTTGGCGAGTTCGTGGCAGCTTCGCACCCGGTTTTTGCCTGAGAACTTGGCGCGGTTTAGCGCGTGGTGGGCGGAGTCGATCAGCGCGTCTACCGT
>JBBRAE010000037.1:0-24181 GCA_038207085.1 Armatimonadota bacterium | reverse complement strand
GCTAGCTTAAATATTATTCACAGGCTATTTGACTCGCTTATCTCGGCCATCTCAGATGCAATCGGGAAGCATCTTTGGGAAGCTTGCGTGGTTCGTTTCGGTAGAGCGGGTATCCCCAAAGCCCACAAAGGCCACCTCTCCATGCCCGAACCAGAGCTGCACTACCCTTTTGCCAATCAGCTCAGACTCCAACCGTGTCATAAGTTCAGCAACCTCGGAGTTTGTTTTGCCTGTCTCGTCCACGTCATAGACTCCATTTCTGATGCTTCAACCCTATGTACGCTGGGCCGAAGCTTGTGTGTCAATTTGTTTCTTTGAAACGCGACACGGCACGACAGTCTTCAGTCGAAGTGTTGGCGTCACGGTGGCAGCGGCTACTATCTACGATGCTTAGGTTTCGGGGACAGGGTCCCCGAAACAACGGGGGGATGTTCTGTACCAGGCAACTTGTGGGTAATATACCCGTGTGTTGGGTGGTGTCAATCTTCGCAGGATATCTGTCGCACCCCGGACAATACCTCATCTGTAATCTGTTGGAAATAACAGGCCCCTTGACACAGGCAATTGTTACGGCTATATTACGTATAGCAGTCGCAACAATGAAGTTGCACTTACCGGTGACGCTTACACGCCAGTCTTTTTGGGACGGCGCACGTAGCGCCGTCGGGCGGGATGCAGCGTTGCAACAGGCAGTGTCGCCTTCTTTCCGTTGCGCACCGGGATGAAGTCTCGTCTCGTACGGCCACAGCCTGCCCGCACCAACAAAATCCAAAATTGGAGGATGAGGAAATGGCAATCAGCACGGCCATCGAGACCAAGGCTAACGCCTTCGAGATCTCACAGGCTCAGCTCGACAAAGCGGCTGCGAAGCTTGGGCTCGACCCAGCAGTTCACGCGATCCTGCGTGAGCCGATGAGAGAGTTCCACGTATCGCTCCCGATTCGAATGGATGACGGCTCCGTCGAAGTATTCAAGGGCTTCAGGGTCCAGTACAACGACGCACGCGGACCCAACAAGGGTGGAATCAGGTTCCATCCCGATGAGACGATCAACACCGTCCGCGCGCTTGCAGCGTGGATGACCTGGAAGTGCGCCGTGGTGGATATCCCACTCGGCGGCGGCAAAGGTGGAGTGATCTGCAACCCGAAGCAGATGTCGCTCGGCGAGCTTGAGAGGCTCAGCCGCTCCTATATCAACGCGGTCGGACGGGCGATTGGCCCCGATAAAGACATCCCCGCCCCCGACGTCTACACCACCCCGCAGATCATGGGATGGATGATGGACGAATACTCCAAGCTGAGCGGCTGCTACTCCCCGGGCGTTATCACCGGCAAACCACTCTCCATCGGCGGCTCTGAGGGTAGAGGCGACGCGACCGCCCGCGGCGGCGCGTACACTGTTCGTGAGGCTGCGAGGCATCTTGGGATCGACCTGTCAAAGGCGACGGCTGCGATCCAGGGCTTCGGCAACGCGGGTCAGTATGCCGCACTGCTCTTCAGCCAGCTTCTGGGCTGCCGCATCGTGGCGGTCAGCGACACCAGAGGCGGAGTCTACTGCGAAGCGGGAATCGACCCCAAAGCGATGATCGAGCACAAGATGGAGACCGGAAGCGTCGTTGGGTTCCCCGGCACGCGATCGATCAGCAATGAGGAGCTTTTGGAGCTTTCCGTAGACGTGCTTGCACCGTCCGCGCTTGAAGAGGTCATCACCGACGAGAACGTCGCACGAATCCGCGCGCGGATCATCGCCGAGCTCGCAAACGGACCGACCACCCCCGCAGCCGACGAGGTGCTCTACCAGAAGGGGATATTCGTCATCCCCGACTTCCTCTGCAACGCAGGCGGCGTGACCGTCAGCTACTTCGAGTGGGTCCAGAACGTGATGGCCTACTACTGGGATGAGGAAGACGTGCAGGCCAAGCTCGACAAGAAGATGACCAAGGCGTTCGCAGACGTCCTCGAAGTCTCCGTTAGGGAGAAGATCGATATGCGCACCGCTGCCTATATGGTGGCCATCAAGCGCGTCGCAGACGCGATGAGAGCCAGGGGCTGGGTGTAACCAAAAGCCAGCAGCATAGTTAGTGAAGGCCGGTCGGAACAATGGAGTTCCGACCGGCCTTTTTTTACAGGACACCCCAGAACAAGCGGCTAATGCTGGGACGGGAACATATCGAGCAGTACGCCCGTCTGCAATGTATGAGCTGGGAGCCGAATCCAATTCACAACAGCGCCAGATCGAGACGAGCCCTTACCTTACTGATTGTCTTGCTCGTAAGCCTGGTGCTCGTCGTTCGCCACCGCGTCGGCCCTCTGCCGGTTCACTTGAGGGTTCGAGCCGATGCGCCTGCCGAGATGGCTTACTGGCCATGGCCTGAGGCGAGGGTCGATCATCCACATCCCGGGGTGACTCGGTGGATCGATGAGGCGTCCTCCGATGGCACCGTGCTTGAGCTTTTTGATTTCGACTTTCGCAAAAACCCCGACCTGCGACTGGAGCTTTATGATCAGTACCAGGACGACAAATTGCCATTTGATAACCATACCGACTTCTTCTCGCGAAGCGTTGGGCATGTGACCCATCACTTGAACCAGAGCGGGCGATACGACATGGTCCCGCCGAGGTGGACCAGCGACAAGATGCAAATGACCCTCCCCCAGGATCTCGCGGGTGTGCCCGAGGGAGGCTCGAAGGCTCAGGGGCATAGATATCAAGCTTTCCGACTATCCTCCATGCGATTCCCATTCGAGTTCTCAACCAACCACGCATCCCCACCTCCGCCAACTGGGTAAGCTATACACAGGAGATGATAATAATTTGGATGCGCACAAGGACCGGGCACTGCTTGAATCTGTAAGGGAGCACCTGATGAAGGACCAAAGGCTCTCCGGCCAGTCGATAACCGTCACGGCGAGTGAGGGGTATATCCAGATCACAGGCCTCGTCGACACAGATGAGCACAAACAGCTCGCGCTCGACTTGGCTCAGGGCTTACTCGGGGTAAGAAACGTCGAGGACTGCATTGAAGTCCGAGCCCAATGCTGACTCGACCACTTAGCGGCATTTGGTAAACAGCCCTCTCAAGCTGAAAAACAGGAAGCCGGATTTTCCGCGTCTTTTTCGGTTCATCCGGCCCCCATACTGTAGAGCCGCTTGAAAACTGTAAAATCTCGTTATCTGAACTGCTCAGCGACCCGCACGCCATCGCTCTGCACGACTGCCACCTGTCCGGTGAGCCTTGGGACGATGTTCACGGCCCAAAACAGCAGCAGATAAGCTCCGACATACACCACAATCGCCGCCCGCATCATATTGCGGGTGAACTGCGGCGACTGCCACTTGGCCCACTCGGCGACCACGATGGGAAAGATGAGCGTCGCAAGCTTGGCCGCAACAAAGGCCCCCACCCCAAACCTCAGCCAATAGGCCATAATGGGGTTCCCCTCGCGGGCCACCTGCCCACCGAGCATCACGAGAGTGATCAAGAGATCGAGCAGGCCGATGCCTATAAGTATAAGGCTCTCATTCATAACCCTGCAGCGCATGGTGCCGAACTCCCGCCTGGCGCATTGCGCCGTATGCTATATCATACCCCAATTGTCGGCAAGCAAGTGAGATTGCTGGAGAGTTTGGGAGGGCAATATGTCAGAAGAAGTGCTAACCGGCATTATTCACGAGTGACGTGAATAATGCTCTGTTAGCGAAAGCTTTATTCGCTTCACGAATAAAGCGGGCTAACCGGCGACTCGGCGCAGGATCTCGCGCGCCGCGATCATCCCCGAAGCCGATGCCTGCACGATGCCTCGGGTCACGCCCGCTCCGTCGCCGCAGGTAAAGAGGTTGTGCACCCCGCTCTCAAGCAGGGGGGAGAGCACGAGGCGCGAGGAGTAGAACTTCACCTCGACCCCATAGAGCAGCGTGTGGCGCGACCCTACGCCCGGGGCAAGCTTGTCCATCGCACGCAGCATCTCAAGTATCGCCGAAAGATACCTGTAGGGAAGCACGAATGAGAGGTCGCCGGGGACGGCGCTCTCAAGGGTAGGTTTCACAAGCCCGCGCGCGATCCTGGCTTCAGTCGAGCGCCGCCCCGCATGCAGGTCGCCGAGGCGCTGCACGATGACGCCGTCCGAGAGCAGGTTGGAAAGTGTCGCGATGTATCGGCCGTAGGTGATCGGCTCACGAAACGGCTCGGTGAACTGGGTTGAGACAAGGAGCGCAAAGTTGGTGTTCTCAGTCTTTTTGTGGGCGTAGGAGTGGCCGTTTACGGTGCGGACGCCGTCGCTTTCCTCCATCGCCACCTCCCCCATCGGGCAGACGCAGAAGCTTCTGACCTGGTCGTCAAAGCCCCGGGTGTAGTAGATAAGTTTGGGCTCGTAGACTATGTCGGTGATGTCGGACATCACAGCCGCGGGGATCTCTACCCGCACGCCGATGTCTACGGGGTTGGTGATCATCTTGAGCCCGAGACGCTTGGCCTCGGAGACAAGCCAGTTGGACCCTTCGCGCCCGGGAGCGACAATCAGGTAGTCGGTCTCGATCACCCGCCCGTCGAGGAGCTCAACGCCTGTCACATGCGAGTTCTCGGTGATGATCCGGGCGACAGCCGAGTCGGTCATGATATCTACCCGGTCACGAAGCGCATCGCGCATGCCCGTCAAAATCTCCGGGCATACCTCGGTTCCCATGTGGCGAATCTCGGAGGGGACAAGGCGCATTTCGGCCAGCGCCGCTCTTCGCTGGATCTCTACAATGTCGTCATGATCAGTGCCGTAGGTGCGCTCGGGAGCCCCGAAGTCGATCCAGATGCGGTCCACCTGCTCGATCAGCTCCTGGAGGTCGTGCTCGGGCATCAGCCGGTCGAGCCAGCCGCCGACGTGCGTCGAGAGCGTGAGCTTGCCGTCGGAGAACGCCCCCGCCCCTCCCCAGCCGGAGAGAAGCGAGCTTGTGCGGGTGCGGCGGTCGATGTCCGGGCCCTTGTCGATCACCGCGACCTTGAGCCCATCTGTCTTGGCGAGCTCAAGCGCCGCGAATATGCCAGCCGGGCCGGCCCCGATTATGACGACATCGTATTTCATGGCTTATGCGCCGCTTTCGACCTTGGCCTTGACCGATTGCAGAATCTGCTCGACGTTTTCCTGGACTTTCTTGAAGACGAGCCCTTTGATGAGCGCGCCGATCAGCGGGACATCGTACTCGTAGTCGACTACCGAGTCAAAGCGCGTTGTCCCGTCGACCGTGGTAAAGGTCCAGTTGCCTGAGTAGGCGGCGTAGTCGCCTTTGATGAGCGAGAAGTCGCACTTCCTGGCAACATCGTCCCAGAGGTCCTCTTCAGTCCACTTGACGGTCATCATAAAGTCGGGGATGTAGGCGGACCACTCGCTTATGACACGCGAACCGTCGCGCTCGATGATCTTAACGTCTTTTACGTCCTGCATAAACTCCGGGAAGCGCTCGACGTCTTTCGCGCACTCGTAGACCCGCTCGATCGGGCCGTTTATCACTATGGAACTCTCAACTCTCGGCATCTGTGTAAGGTTTCCTCCATACGACATTGGGGACGGGCCAGAGGCCTGCCCAGCTAGCTCATTCTTCTTATCAGCCCTACTACTTTACCAACAATCTCAACGGAAGGGAAGTACATGGGCTGCATCTCGGAGTTTGCGGGCTGGAGGCGAACTTGGTTGTTCTCAAGAAATATTCGTTTGACGGTGGCTTCACCCTCGACCATCGCGACGACCGTTTCGCCGTTGTCGGCGCTCTGCTGACGGCGGACTACGACGTAATCTCCGTCGTGGATGCCGTCCTCGACCATACTCTCACCCTTGACGCGCAGCATAAATCCGTCGGCGCCGGATAAGAAGTCGTGAGGTATCGGGAACGTCTCTTCGATGTCCTCGATCGCAAGCATCGGGCGGCCCGCGGCGACCCTGCCGACGACGGGCAGGCTGACGATCTTCTTTGGCTTGTACAGGTCGGAGACTCCGGCGGTGATCTTGATCGCCCGGGTCAGGACGGCGTCGCGTTTGATCAGGCCAGCCTCCTCAAGGTTCTTCAGGTGGGCGTGCACGGTCGAGCTCGATGAAAGGTTCACCGCCTCACCGATCTCGCGCACCGTCGGGGGATACCCGTGCATCTCGATGTGCTGAAGGATGTAGTCGAGTATCTGCCGCTGTCTTGGAGATAGTTCCTTTTCCAATTGTTTCACCCCATTGGGGGATGGGGTTGGGGGATGGGGGCTGGAAAAACCAACCCCTAACCCCTAACCTCTAACCCCTTATTAAACGTCTACGTAAACTTGAGTTTTCCAGACTCCGTCGAGCTCTTCGACTTTGAGCTGGTGAAAGGTGACCGCTTTGACCCCTGAGCCCAGCCACTCTATGTCCTGGGCAACAGGGCGGACGGCGAGGTCGGCGACGAGCTTTGTGTCGCTGATTTCAGTAACGTGGAAGTCGACGGGCATCTGTCGGTCGACTTCGAACATGAACATCAGATCCGAAAGCCACGACCAGAGTAGTTGCTCCGCGTCGTCGGCCTCGACCGTCATCTGCCGGTGGGCAGTCGCCTGGTAGGCGCCTGGATCGACGAACAGGCTGAACATGCCATAGGCGGTATTTTCAAACGCCTCAGCCATGGTCTCGCCCTGTCCGGCAACACCTTTGTCCGCAGTATGTTCAAGTATTTGGAACGTCCGTTCGGTCATCTCTACTTCAGAGAATACCACGAATACTAGAGAAATGCAAGTGGATTTTGGAGTGTGGCATCAAGATGCCGCTTTGTTTTTCTGTCGCCCGAAGATAAAGCGCCGTCGAGACGGCGCACTCCATATTAGTCGGCTTTATTCGTGAAGCGAATAAAGCGGGTTAGGATGTTCTGCAGTCCAGAAACTTGCGCAGCTCAAGCACGGCCAGGTCTTTTGCTTTGGCTTCGAGCATTACGTCATAGGTGATGGGGCCGGTCGCCTGCTGGAACATCAGAAACTCGAGCAGGTTAACGTAATCGGAGTGCTGGGAGACCAGGGGCGGCTGGTAGGTGACCTCGCGTTTGCCGGTCGTGGGATTTTTGCGCTCGATTGGGCGCATTTCGGTCCGGGGCGAGCTGAAATGGATCTTTGGGGCTACTCCCTCAGGCCAGGTGGCAAGGCATGCTCGAAGGGCATCGGCGAGTCCGAGGGTGCAGGGGTTCAGCATGTGGTGGAGGTAGTCGAAAATGAGCCTTGCGCCGGTTTCTCCGTGAATCTTCAGAATATCGTCAACGCAGAACGATCGCTCGTCGTTTTCTACTACGACCCGGCGGCGGGCGGGCTCGGGGAGAGCCTTCCAGCGCTCGATGAACCGCGCGACGCCCGCGTCTTTGTCGCCGTAAACGCCTCCGACGTGGGTGACGACTACGGCCTCCGGACCTAGTTCCATCGCGTCGAGAAGTTGGGACTGCTGTGTGAGATCTGCGGCGGCTTTTCGGGCGACCTCGGGGTCAAGCGCGTTTAGGACGACGAACTGGGAGGGGTGCAGGCTGAGGCGAATATCCCTCCGACGAGCCTCGGTCCCGACCTCGGCGAGCCGCGTTTGGAATTTGTCGATCTGCTCGTGGAACTGCGGCATATCCGGGTGCGTGCCGTAGGGGATGAAGTCCGAGCTCATCCGGTACATCCCGATCTTCTTTTTTGTGAGGTATTCGAGCACCCCAAAGAGGCAGTCGATGCTCACCCCCAGGCTCGGCCCACTCTGCCACCGCCGCGTGTCATGCGAGGGAAGGCCACCATCGCCCAAGACTTTAACCGCGAATCCGTATCTCATGGGTTTACTTTACCCAGTTTGGAGGATAGGGGATATGGGTTAGCTTTTGGGGCGTCGATTACTCTTCTGGTAGTGCTCCGCCATTCTTTGCTACTGTAGCATTGACAGGCCGACAGGCGTTCAGATATACTGCACATTAGTAATGTGAACGCGAGATAATAAAAACGGAAGGACTGAGTAGCCTTGATGTTGTCTTGTCGATTGTTGGTTGTAACAACCCTCATTGTTGCGTGTTATACGGCATGTTGCGATGCCACTTGGGCAGCAGAGATCACCGTCGGTGGCGAATCCGAAATCGTAGCAAAGTGCGGAGATACCATTTGGGTATGTGGAGAAGTCTCTGATACGAGGGTTACAAAGGTAAGTCTCAATGTCGACCGTCGTGCGGTCGACAGCACCAATAAATGGGGAAAGTATCGGCTCGCTTGGCGCAGTGGTGGATCGTACGCTGGCCAGCACATCGTTGAAGTAGCTGTGGAAAGAACCACCAGTATTGAGAGAACACGCAAGATATGGGTGGAGCTTATGGACTTACCACCAATACGTATCACGAGCCCAAAATGCAACGATGACGTTCCGGGGCAGACAAATGTAGACTACAAGGCATTGCCAAATCTGAAGAACTTGGACTTACGCCTTTATGTGAACGGAGCTGTGGTTAGCCGAACCTCTAATGACCTGCTATGGGACGCACGTAAGCTACCAGAGGGCAGCTACTCGTTGCAGCTCAGAGGCACCTCAAATTGCGGCACAGTCTTATCCGATGCCATTACCGTATCAGTGCCAAAGCGCCTGACCATAGACACACCGGCAGCTTCATCACAAATCACAGTTGACCAATCGCACCCCGAGGTTGAATTGGCTGCCAACATCCATCCAGGGTTAGCTATCACGGATGGTAAGTTTGTCTGCAACGGCACCATAATTGGGGAGATTAAACCAGGAATCTGCAAGGTGAAATGGCTGGCTCTTGACACTCCATCTGGACAATACTCAATCTCAGCTCACATTTCGGACACTACTGGGTATGGTTATGATTCGCAGCCTATAACAGTAACATTGCAGAATGTGGTTTTGGATGCGCGTGCTGCCGAAGAACGGGCACTACAACAACGAAGGGAAGATGCAAGGCGACAGGAACAAGAGGCTGAACGTCGGCAACGAGAAGCTGCGGAGAGGCAGTTGCAGGAGGATGCCAAGAAGAGAGCACGAGAAGAATCGTTGAGGTGGGAGCGAACTATTACGTCTGCAAAGGCGGCTTGGGAGCGATACTCCGATTCATACTCCGACAGTGGGCGCGAGTTTGGTTCAATTACTGGCAACTTGAGTTATTACTACAATAAGTATCAAGGGCAGAAACCCGATGTCGGTGCCGAGGTATGGCTTGCATTGCCAGGAATCACCATTCCCGACTACTGTGGTTTCATTGGGATGACTGATCGCTTTGTAGTGTGGGACAGCAGAATCGAGCCGACCCGAAGATTGGAAGTTCCAGTATTCAAGAGAACGCTTGCGGATGGATCAGGACGGTTCGAAATCCGCGATTTAGTGCCTGGCAATTATACCCTTGTGGTGCAGTCGAAACACATCAATGGCTCAGCTGTAGAAGGGGTCACCATGCGAGACACTCTTGGAAGGCTTTATGTCACACCAGTAACAGTGAAGGCTCGACAAACCACCGACGCAAGCTACGACTTCTGGATTACGGTTCTTTAGCAATTTTACTCATGCGGGGCTTGACATTCATACAGAAGCCTCCCCTCCCTAAGCGCGTGGGAGACGACGTGGTTCTTGGCGCTCTGCCATTGGGCGACTTCATCGGTTGAATAGACCAAAACGTCCTTGGGGACTCGAAACTGGGCAAGTAGACGGGATAGGCGCGCCATTTCAAGGCGGCGGCTGCGCTTGGGGCTGAAGGGTTCGCGTTCCACTATGAGGAGGTCGAGGTCTGAGTCGTCGCGGGCTGTGCCACGGGCGTAGGAACCGAAAACATAGACCCGCTCGGGGTCGACCTCGTGGACAATCTCGTCGACTATTTCTTGCAGGCACTCTTCGGTCACTATTGCCATAACCTTAACTCCGATTCTACTAGCGATATACCTCGCGCCTGTGACTGACGCGCAGGACATTGACGCGCTTCTGGTCTTCGTCGATTTCGTAGATCACGCGATAGTCGCCGACAGCCTTTGAGAGATAAACTTCATACACCCTCGTCGAGTTCCTTCAGGAAGTCGTCCAGTTTGACGAACTCCGTGGGCTGGTTTCGCATCTCCTGAAGGGCCTGTATGTCCTCCAAGTCTTCGAGGCGCTCGAGCATCTCACGGTATACATCTATATCGAGTATGACCGCAGTCGGCTTGCCTTTTCGAAGAACTATCTCCGGCTGCTTGTGTTTGGTTCGCATCGGTTTACCTCGGATCGAGTGGTGTCGCTATAACTATACCACTGCAGGAACAAGATGCGCGTTTTTTGGATATGGGCGGCGAAAGGGAGTTCGCCGCCCATTTTGTTCGTTTACTCTTCGGCTGCGCCGGGGTCCTCGGTCTTGGGGATCCGGGTGATGCTTGCTACCTTGTCCCACTCGACCAGGTTGATCAGGCGGACGCCCTGGGTGCTGCGGCCGCAGCAGCGGATCTGCTCAACCGGGCACTTCATCACAATTCCGTTTTCGGTGATCGTGATGACCTTGTCCGTCTTGTCGACCGTTACGGTATCTACGATGCGGCCGGTCTTCTCCGTCAGCTTCATCGTGATGATACCCTTGCCGCCGCGGGTCTGCTTGCGGTAGTCCTCGATCGGGGTCCGCTTGCCGTAACCGAGTTCGGTCGCGACCAGTAGCTCGGTCTCAGGCCTCGCGAGAGTCATCCCAACGACGCGGTCGCTGTCGCCCAGCATAATGCCGCGGACGCCGCCGGAGCTTCTGCCGGCGCTTCTGAGGTCTTTTTCATGGAAGCGAATCGACATGCCGTTTCGCGTGACCAGGATGACCTCGTCCTTGCCGTTTGAAAGCTCGACCCACTTCAGCTCGTCACCATCCTCAAGGTCGAAGGCGCGAAGGCCGTTTGCGCGCAGGTTGATGAACTCACCCAGCGCCGTCTTCTTGACTTCGCCCTTCTCGGTCCCCATAAGGAGGTTCCCCTCCGCGCCGAGCAGCTTTACAGGGACAACACCGGTGATCACATCGCCTGGCTCAATTGAGATCAGGTTGATGATCGCCGTGCCCATCGCCGTGCGGCTGGTCTGCGGGACCTCGTAGGCCTTCAGACGGTAGACGCGCCCCTTGTTCGTAAAGAACAGGATGAAGTGGTGCGTCGTCGCTACAAAGAGCTGATGGACGGTGTCTTCTTCCTTGGTGTTCGCGCCGATTATTCCCTTGCCGCCGCGCCTCTGGCTACGGTAGGTGTCGATAGGGACGCGCTTGATATACCCGTCGCGGGTGATCGTGATGATCGTCTCCTCGTCGGGGATAAGCTGCTCGTCGCCGATCTCCTCGGCCTCCATCGGGACGATCCGCGTGCGCCGCTCGTCGCCGAACTTGTCCTTGATATATTTGAGCTCGCCCTTGATCACAGCGAGGATCTTTAGCGGGTCGGCCAACAAGTCCTCGTAGTAGGCGATTCGCTTCATAAGCTCTTTATACTCGTCCTCGATCTTCTGGCGCTCGAGGGCGGTCAGCTGGCGAAGCTGCATGTTGAGG
The DNA here is from genome assembly GCA_038207085.1 of Armatimonadota bacterium. Taxonomy (GTDB): domain Bacteria; phylum Armatimonadota; class UBA5829; order UBA5829; family DTLH01; genus JBBRAE01. The sequence continues at coordinate 12,694 of JBBRAE010000037.1, read as the reverse complement.
ATCGCGTCGGCCTGCAGCTGACTGAGACCAAACCGGCTCATAAGCTCGGTGCGGGCCGCTTCGCCGTTCTTCGATGCCCGGATGACCTTGATCACTTCGTCTAGGAAGTCGACCGCGATACGCAAACCCTCGAGGATATGCGCGCGATACCTTGCACGCTCAAGCTCGTAGACTGTGCGCCTGGTGACGATCTCAAAGCGGTGATCGATGAAGTGCTGGAGCATCTGAGAGATGTTCAGAACCTTGGGCGAGTTGTTCACAAGCGCAAGCATAATGACGCCGAACGTCGTCCTAAGCGAGCTGTGCTTCAGCAGAAAGTTCAAGATTCGCTTGGGATGGGCGTCGCGCTTGAGCTCGATCACGACACGCATTCCGGTGCGGTCTGAGAAGTCGTCGATTGCGCTGATGCCGTCGACCTTCTTTGCCCGGACCATTGCCGCGATGTGCTCGATCAGGGTCTTCTTGTTGACCTGATACGGCAGCTCCGTGATGACGATCGCCGAGCGGTTGTTGTCAAGCGGCTCGATCTGGACCTGCGCCTGCATCGTGATGGAGCCGGTGCCGGTCTCGAAAGCCTTTTTGATCCCCTTGGTGCCAAGGATCATCCCAGCGGTCGGGAAGTCCGGGCCCTTGATGAACTGCATCAGGTCCTCAGGGGTCGAGCCGGGATGGTCGATCAGGTAAATCGCGCCTTCACAGAGCTCAGACAGGTTGTGCGGCGGGATATTTGTCGCCATAGCGACACCGATGCCGGTCGAACCGTTCGTGAGCAGGTTCGGGTACTTGGCGGGAAAGATCGTCGGCTCGGTTCGGGTCTGATCGTAGTTCGGGAGCCAGTCCACGGTATTCTTGTCGAGGTCTTCTATCAGCTCCATAGCAAGCGCCGACATTCGGACTTCGGTGTATCTCATAGCCGCCGGAGGATCGCCGTCGATGCTTCCCATGTTTCCCTGACCGTTGATCAAAGGGTAGCGCATGTTGAAGTCCTGCGCCATCCTGACCATGGTGGGGTAAATGACCTGTTCACCGTGGGGATGGTAGTTACCCGAGGTGTCACCGGCGACCTTGGCGGACTTTCTGTGCTGGGCGTTTGGCCCAAGGTTCAGGTCGTGCATTGCAACGAGGATGCGCCGCTGGGCGGGTTTCAGACCGTCGCGCACGTCAGGAAGAGCGCGAGCGATGTTGACGCTCATCGCATACCCGACGTACGAGCGGGTCATCTCGTCTTCAATATTGATAGGAATAATTTCCCGTGCGATTATGCTCAAGACAGAGTTTCCTCTCGTGGCAGAACAGATGTTCTTACTTGACTGTACGGCTGTACACAGACTACGGCCCTAAGGCCGCACTGTTATTATATCAAAATAGCGACTTTTGGTCAACTTAAAGGGTGCTCGGCTCAGGCCAATAGGCTCCGTTGCAGCCTGTTCCCCAGCTCATCAATTTGGTCACCAATGCATTTGAAAATTGTCAAACGTATCCGACGTGCATAACTTTCCTGAAATTGCATGCATGCTCCGTGAAAACATGGTATCCTGAGACAAATAAGCTATTCTTGTGAAATTGGAAATGGTGCAACATTGGCACTCCTAGCCAGCATCGCCTGCTTCACGTACACCTTTGTTAGGGGGTTCTAAGTATGAATAACTTGACTCGCAGAGAGTTCCTGAAAGCATCGGGGACGGTTGCTGCTGGAGTCGGTCTTTCGGTGTTGTCCGGAGCCAAGAAAGCTGAAGCGGCAGGGCCCTACCCCATGTCGTACTCCCAGAAGCTGCCACAGGTTGTTCTGGGACGGACAGGAGTATCAGTCAGCCGCCTCGGGCTCGGCGGAGCCTGCTGGATTAAGGACGGCACGGATGCCGATGACCCTTATGTGGCAAACGCTATCCACAACGCCTTAGACAACGGCATTTCCTATCTCGACACCGCGAACAACTACAACCGAAGCCAACTCCGAATCGGACTGGTTATGGCAACCCGGCGCAGTGAGGCGTTTCTTGCCACCAAATTTGAAGCGGGGCTTGCCAACCGCACCTACGATATAATCATGCCCGAGGTGGAGAACAGCCTCCTCGCTCTGCAGACAAGCTATATCGACCTGCTGCAGGTTCACATGGTCAACAACAACGACAACCTCGCAGCCTTTGGGCAGACCAACGGGGCCTACTGGACACTTTGCAAGCTGCGGGATGAGGGGGTCATTCGCTTTATGGGTATGACCGGGCATCCGGACTCCGCAAACGTCAAAACGGCGCTTACGATGTACGACTGGGACTGCTTCCTCGGGTTTGCCAACGGTCTGAACTCCTCTCTTCCTTACTGGACTGATCAGGTGCCGATGTGTCGCAGCAAGAACATAGGCGTTATCGGTATGAAGCCACTTGGAGGAGGGTATCCAAGCGTCACTGTAGGGTACGGTATGGGGCAGGTGGACTACCAGTCGATGATCCGATACGCCCTGTCTGTGCCTAGAGGGCAGACCGTTGACGTGATTGTCCCTGGAGTAGCCAACTACTACCAAGTGGGGCAACTGGCGAACGTCGTCAAGAACTTCGTGCCGATGACAGAGTACGAGTGCGGGCAGATGGAGCGGCGCCTGAACCAGACTTATATGTGGATAACCGACGCCAAGCGCAGGCCAGACAGCGTAGGAGTTACAATCAATGACGAAAACAACGCAGGCGTTGTGGTGACTGCGGTCTTTTCAGACTGCTTCTATGCCGAGTCTTTCGACCGCACGGGTGGAATGAAGTTCAAGCTCACAGGCACGCTTACGATGCCTGTGCTAAAGAGCCGTCAGAGAATCGTGGGCATGATCACAACCGACACCAACGGCGAGCGCTATGTGTCGATAACCTCCAGAACCCAAGTGTCGACAAATGCCACGGTCAACCCGGTCGCGCTTTCAAACGCGGCGCTTGGTGGAGCCGACTATGCCCGCGGCTCAGTAAACGGCCAGGGGCAGATCGGTGTGCTCGGCGGGTCGGGCTTGAACAATGTGGGGATGCTCGTCAAGACCGTAGGCAGGGTTGTTGAGTCCGGCGCCGGATACTTTATCATAGACGACGGCTGCGGAGTGCCAAGCGGAGGGGCAGTCAAGGGCGTGAGAGTCGACAGCGGCACGATCACACGGCCGGCACTCAACAAGTTCGTCGCCGTCACCGGGATCTCGACGCTCTACTTCGTCGACCCCGACTACTTCAGATGTGTCAGAGTGCGATCGTCAACCGATATTCAGACGCTGGCCTGAGGTTAGACCTCTCGTTTGAAGTATGTGTAATGCAAAAGAACCCCGGAGTCCGGGGTTCTTTTTTATGCTATGCCATAGCCTAAAAACTTAGACCTCAGCAGCCTCGATTATTTGGTCCATTGCTTCGAGGTCGGACTCCTCGATCAGCACGTTGCCGGCGGGGATGATCTCAGCGGCCTGATCGACGTTTCGCACGCCTACCAGGGCGCATGTCACGCCGTGGCGGCTGATCGCCCAACTTGCGGTCAGCTGGGGCTGGGTCAGGCCATACTTGTTCCGGAAAGGCGCAAACTTTTCGAGCATCGCGTTGATCTTTTCGATCGGCTCAAAGGCAAACTGCGGACGCTCCGCCCGCGTGTCACCTGCTGGGAACTGGCGGTCAGGGGTCATTTTGCCTGTCAGAAGCCCCATGCCAAGGGTCGAGTAGCTCAGGACCCCGACCATATGCTCGATGCTGAACGGCAACTCTTCTTCCTCGATCGCCCGGTCGAGCATGTTGTACAGCGGCTGGGTGGACTCGATCCGCCCCACCCCAAGGTACTGCTCCATCTGGTGGACGCTTGCATTTGAGACTCCGATCGCGCGGATCTTGCCCTCGTCTTTTAGCTTGAGGAGCTCGGCCATCGTGTCGGCGATGGAGGTCTTCGGGTCCTGCCAGTGGGTCTGGTAGAGGTCTATATAGTCGACGTCCAGGCGCGTCAGGCTCTGTTCCACCTCGTATCGGATGTTCTCGGGCTTCAGGCTGCGATAGACCTTCTTACCATCAGCCTCAAAAAACGCGACTCCCATCGCCTTGTGCCAGATAAGGCCGACTTTGGTCGCGATAAAGACTTTGTCGCGGTCATAACTCTTGATCGCCTGCCCGACGATTGTCTCCGCGAGGCCATAGCCGTAGACGGGCGCGGTGTCGATCAGGTTTATCCCGTTATCGAGGCCATAGCGGATAGCGGCGACGGAGTCCTCTTCATCGGTACCTCCCCACCAGGTGCCGCCCATAGCCCAGGTGCCAAGGCCGATAACTGAAACGTCCATTCCAGATTGTCCAAGTTGCCGATAAATCATCTTTTCTCCAAAAACAGTGCGGGACCTTGCGGCGTCGCCAGGCAACAACGCCGATGTTTTTCGAAGTCCCGTGCATTATGCCCGGCAGTTTAATTATACAGCATTTGGGGGTTGCCGACAACGCCTGCCGGTTTCGCTTGGAAACAATATTGCGAACTCAGCCGTCTATCAGTTCCCACGGCTCACAGAGGATCGCCCCGGGTCGGACTCGCCGATGATCCCGCCGAAGTTCTGGCCGAAAGCGCGTTTCGTCGTCTTGTCGATTCGCGGTAAAAAGCGTGATTTGGGTTTTTCACGGATCTTCCCCCTGACGTGTCGTTTCTTGCCTTTGTTTTCTATTTACCCCGGGGGATATTGTGAGTTAACGCGTTTTTGTTTCCCATACGCAGCATCAAAAAGCCCCCGCCGATTATCTCGGCGGGGGCTTTGGTTAGTCGTTGTCGATCTTTTCGGATCGGCTTATATGCTGGTCGTTGCGACCTCGCGGTTTTCGGCCTTCGTGAAGAAGATTCGTCCGTCTTCGAGCTCGGCGCGGATTGTGTCGCCTTCGCTGAAGCGTCCGAGCAATATCTCCTCGGAAAGCGGGTCTTCGATATACCGCTGGATCGCGCGGCGAAGAGGCCGTGCGCCAAACTGCGGGTCGAAGCCTTCCTTCGCCAGCGTCTCTTTGACCTCCTGAGTGACCTCAAGACCGATGCCCTGCGTGGTTAGCTGGGTCCGAACTCTTGAGACCATCAGGTCCACGATCTGCAGGATCTCGTCCTGAGTCAGCGGATGGAAGACGATCGTCTCGTCTACCCTGTTCAAGAACTCTGGCCTGAACAGCCGCTTCATCTCGTCCACGATCCTGTTTCTCATGCTGTCGTAGGCTCGCTCGTTCTCCTGCGGCTTGACTGCCGGGCGGAACCCGATATTCTCACCGCTTGCGATCGACTGCGCGCCGATATTCGACGTCATGATCAAAACCGTGTTCTTGAAGTCGATGACCCTGCCCTGAGAGTCCGTCAACCGCCCGTCCTCCATAACCTGGAGCAGGATGTTGAAGACCTCGGGATGGGCCTTTTCTATCTCGTCAAGCAGCACCACCGAGTAAGGCTTTCGCTTTACAGCTTCGGTGAGCTGACCACCCTCATCATACCCGACGTATCCGGGAGGAGCCCCGACGAGTCTTGAGACCGCAAAGCGCTCCATATACTCGGACATGTCGATCCTGATAAGCGCCTCTTCGTTGTCGAAGAGGAACGCCGCAAGTGCCCTTGCAAGCTCCGTCTTTCCGACGCCGGTCGGGCCAAGGAAGATAAACGTTCCCATCGGCCGTCTCGGGTCCTTCAAGCCGGACCTTGCGCGCCGCACCGCCTTGGATACGGCGACCACAGCCTCATGCTGCCCAATCAAGCGCCCATGAAGCGCCTCTTCCATCTTGAGCAGCTTCGCGCTCTCGCCTTCAACGAGGCGCGAGACGGGAATACCCGTCCAACTGTAGACAATGTGGGCGATCTGGTCCTCGTCCACTATGTTCGGCAGAGAGCTTCTGCTCTCCTGCCACTCAGCGTCAAGCTCGTCGACCTTGGCTTTCAGCTCTTTTTGCTTTGCAGCAAGCTGTGGGCCGTCGTCATACTGCTCGCTTGCGGGAATGCCGTTTAGGTCTTTGGTGATCTTCGCGAGCTCCTGCTTTGCAGCCCGAAGGTTCTGAGGCGGCAGCGTAAGCTGCAGTCTCACCCTCGAAGCCGCTTCGTCGATCAGGTCGATAGCTTTGTCCGGCAGGAACCTGTCGGTTATGTATCTGTCGGCAAGCCTTGCGGCAGCCAACAGTGCTCCATCTCGTATTTCCACGCCGTGGTGGCTTTCGTAGCGGTCGCGAATCCCCTTCAGGATCTCGATCGCCTCCTCCACGGATGGCTCGCTAACCTTTACCGGCTGGAACCTTCTCTCCAGTGCCGCGTCGCGCTCGATGTACTTTCGGAACTCGTCCATCGTAGTTGCGCCGATGCACTGCAGTTCGCCTCGTGCCAGAGCCGGTTTCATTATGTTGGAAGCGTCGATGGCCCCTTCGGCGGCTCCCGCCCCGACAAGCGTGTGAAGCTCGTCGATGAACAGGATGACCTCGCCCGAGGCTTTGCGCACCTCTTCCATAACGCGTTTCATCCGCTCTTCAAACTCGCCGCGATACTTGGTTCCGGCTACCAGCCCCGCAAGGTCCAAGGATACGATCCGCTTGTCCCGAAGGGTCTCCGGAGTGTCTCCGGCGATGATCCTCTGTGCGAGGCCTTCGGCAATAGCAGTCTTACCAACACCGGGTTCACCGATGAGGGCCGGGTTATTCTTCGTGCGCCGCGATAGAATCTGGATCACACGCTCAATCTCACTGTTGCGACCGATGCAAGGGTCCAGTTTTTCGTTGCGCGCCAGCTCAGTCAGGTCGCGCCCGAACTCATCCAAAGTAGGGGTGCGCGATCTGGTGCGCCCACCAGCGGCAGGCGAGAGCGCCGTATCTCCGTCCTGAAGGCTCGTGACCTCGCGCCTGGTGCGCTCAAGATCAACACCCAGCTTGGCAAGCACGCGGCCTGCCAAGCCTTCGGCCTCCCGGATTAGTCCAAGGAGAAGGTGCTCAGTGCCGATATAGTTGTTATTGAGTTGTCTCGCCTCATCGTAGGCAAGGTCGATCACTCGTTTCGCTCTGGGGGTAAGCTGCATGTCCTGCCCAAGGCGACCGTCTCCGCGAGAGACCTGCCGCTCAATCTCGGACTTGATCCGACTGAGGCTTACACCCATGCGGTCAAGGATTCTCGCTGCAACGCTGTCGTTTTCTCTGACCAGTCCGAGGAGCAGGTGCTCAGTCGAGACATAATTCTCGCCGAGTCTGCCGGCCTCTTCCTGGGCAAAGAACACCACTCTCCGTGCTCGCTCCGTGAACCTCTGCCACATTTATCGTTTCCCTCCTTTGCTAGGGACTGTTCGGAACCAGCTGGCTCCGAACACTATGGAGGCTTCCTGCCTCCGGTGAACTCTATATTGTAAGTGTATTCCACTATACTAGACGAATTACCTGCACTGTTGGTTCGCAGGAATGCTAGTTCTCATTCAAAAATCTATTCCACGCAGACGCCTGCGCAGATGCACCGCTCGATGGCGGTCGGCGACTGTTGTCGCCTGACGGCTCGGGTCGCCGCTATGGACCACTTTCATTTCGACCATAAGCTCGTTTAGGAGCATGGCGCCCAGCCCGTCGATTCGTGCAACCGAGGCGGCAAGCCTGATCGGCGAAAGCAGGGCAAGCGCATCGCCCGATGAAATCGTCTCAGCTCCCCTGATCTTTCTTATGTTCGCTCTCGCGGCCCGCAGGATCTTCGCTCGGCCATCGGAAGAAAGCTCTTCTCTCGCCCGACGCTCCTCAATCAGAATATGCTCGGCCACTCCCCGAACCCGCTCGGCAAGCTCTCGCTCCGGCGCTCCGAGAGTCATCTCGTTTGAGACCTGATAAAGATCACCAAGCCCCTGTGAGCCTTCCCCAAAAAACCCTCGCACCGAAACCCCGAGCTCGATTGCGGCCCGAAGGGTCGCTCGAAGGCGTCCAACGTTTGCAAGGCCCGCAAGGTGCATCATCGCCGAAATCCTAAGGCCCGTGCCCAGGTTCGAAAGGCTTGCGGTTAGATATCCGAGACGATCAGAATACGCGAATCTGATAGATTTTGCAAGCTCATCGTCTATCTCATCCACCATCTGCCACGCCGCAAGCGGCTGCAGGCCAGGCAGAATTGCCTGCATACGAAAATGATCTTCCTCATTAACCATTATGGCAATTGTGCCGCTCGGCTCCAGCAGAATTGCACCCCCAGGACGTGGGGTAATTTGCCACGGGCTCGCGAGATGGGCGTCTACCAGGAACATCCGGCTGTCTTCGTCGATCGCGGCAACGTCATAGACCTCGATCTTCGGCCACTTCCGGGCAAGACCTTTTGCCGAAAGCCTCGCAAGCTCCGCTACGTTTTCAAGGTCCGACCCGCCGGCTCTTCCGGGGAAAGGAACCCCCGAAACGTTCCTCGCAAGCCTCGCTCGCGTCGAAAGAACGATGTCCGACTCCGGTCCGTCGGCCCTGGTCCAAGCCGGTGGGGTGTGCTTCCACATCACTAGCTTACCCACCTCTTGGGGATTTGCCGACATGTGCTCCCCACGGCTGAACAGAGGCTATCGGCTCGGCCAGTTGCTCCCCGAAATGCTTGTAACAGACCTCGCACCCGGCTACCGCATCGGTCAGGATCATAGCAGCGGTCTTGCCGCAGCCCGGACAGCCCTTTTGCGGGTCGATTCCCGCGGCTTTTGAGCGCACCAGTGCGGCGCTTGCGACAAACTTCGCAAGTCGGCCCGAGTTGCCGTAGGAGATCCGCTCGAAGGTCGGCGCACATTCCAGGCACACAAACGTTCGGTCTAGAAAACGGCCCGACCGCCAACAACTGAAGCTGACGGTCGCTTTTCTGGCCTGACAAAGTTGACAAACTTGCTCGTCTCCGGTCACACCGGCACGCCCTCCGAAGCGGTAACGACTCGGAACGCCTTGATCAACTGGTTGGTGATCTCACCGGGCTTGCCGTCGCCGATCCTTCGAGAGTCCACATCGACCACGGGGATAACCTCAGCCGCGGTCCCTGTAAGGAAGCACTCGTCGGCGCTGTAAACGTCAAAAATGGTCATCATCGTCTCTACGACCGGAAGACCGGCCTCGCGGGCGAGGTCCATAACGGTCGCGCGGGTGATCCCTTCAAGGATCCCAGCGTAAGCCGGAGGAGTCTTCACAACCCCGCCCTTGATGACGAAAATATTGTCTCCGGTGCACTCGGCCACGTAGCCTTCGGTGTTTAGCATCAGGCCTTCGCCAGCGTTCACTAGGTTCGCCTCGATCTTGGCCTGGATGTTGCATATATACTTGCCAAGCGACTTGATCCTGGGCTCAAGCGACTGCGCCGGTGGCACCCGGGTCGAAACCGTAACAACCCGGAGGCCGTTGCGGTACATGTCCTCGGGATAAAGAGCAAGACTCCCGGTCATAATTACGATTGTGGGCTTGGTACAGTTCCTCGGGTCGAGGCCCAGGGCCGGTCCACGCGAGACTGTGACTCGGATATATCCGTCTACCAGTTCGTTGGTGCGAACCACTTCACACACCGCGTCGACGAACTGCTCCTCTGCCATCGGAATCTCAATGGCAATAGCGCGCGCTCCTGTAAAGAGTCGAGCAATGTGCTCTTTCAGTTTGAAGATCTTGCGGTTGTATACGCGAATACCTTCAAAAATACCGTCCCCATACATAAAACCGTGGTCGATAACCGACACCGAGGCTTCAGAGTCAGGAACGAGTTTGCCGTTGAGATAAACCATTGGTCCCATACGCGAGCTCCTAAGTTATGTTCACAGTATATCACATACTGCGCAAATTAGCAACGAGCTGGATGTATATGCGTCACACTAGGAACATATTTAGTGACGTGCGCCGCTGTGGTGCACAGCTCACATATAGAATAGCAGCAATAGCGGGCTGAAGGCAAGAGGCGCGGAGGGATGAGAGGCTCATTATTGACGTGCGTGTGTTGCTTTGGAGTGTATGCCCGGCCTGCGGCGGTCAGCCGTACACCGTTTTTCGGTGACCTACAGCCAGGATAAGCACTATCCTGCATTATTCACGAGGAGCGTGAATAACGCTTTGCTAGCGAGAGCTTTATTCGCTTCACGAATAAAGCGGGCTATCAGCCTTTCATCTTCTATTCGGCAGACGGTCCGATAGCCTCCTACCCGGTAACGCCACAGACCGGACTTGCTCGCAGTCAGAGCTTTGCCAAACCTGCGGGGGTCTTCTTCGGTTGCGACTCTCTCCCGAAGATAGCCGACGATCCTGCGTCGCGCGTTTTCATCCAGCTTCTTGGCATCCTTAACCGCCCGCTCATCCCACTCAATGCTCCAAGCCAAGCTCGCGCTCCGCTTCTTCCATGCTAAGACGTCGGTCTGGATGTTCGAGGCGCTTGAGCGCGACGTAGGTATCTTCCATATCCTCAAGGTACCTGAGAATGGCTTCCCTGGCGTAGAAAGTCTTCGTTCTCCCCGTACGATTGGCAAGTGCAGACAGACGCTGATCTATGTCTTCGGGCAACCGGATAGCCATCATTTTTTTCATCGTATGCACCTCCTATGATATACATGTATATCATACCATATCTTGCGTTGGAGTGGACCGGTTGCGACCGGCAAGAGAGGCGAGTAAAAGGTGTATGTCACGTTTTACTCACTTGACATTATGCTCTAGGGGTAGAGCATAATGTCGTGTATGCAGGAGCCGCTTGATTTATCCGCACTGTCAGAGTCGGGGTTATAGGGATGTCCAACTGCCATATCTGCAAGTCTTCACTGGCGTATTTGCGTTGTCCAAATTGTGGTCACCTTGTGTGTGACCAATGCACCGACAATGGAATGTGCGCGCAGTGCCAGCCACCTGACCCACCACCGCCTTCGGGGACACCAGACCCATGGGGCTGGACCTCGCCACAGCATACCACCATGGCCCTAGGTCCACCGTTTTCAGGAATGGACATATTGGTAGCTACGATTCTGCGTATGATTACCTACTTCTCTCGTCATTGGGCTCTTGGTGTGGCCCTACTAGTTACGATGACCGCTTTCACAGTCACCGGAGTTATGGTGTGTAAGGAAAGGCACAGAGACTACCTTAACACATCGGGACAGCAGCAGGCCGCACGGAAGGACTGGCAAGCTGCAATTAGGTACTTCTCGGCAGTAGAGCATTACAAGGACTCGAAACGATGGATCGCGCGGTGTCGATCAATGCAACTGCGAGAACAAGAGGCACAGACAATTGCGGATGAACGACAGAGAGCAGCATATGTGGCTGAGGAACGAGAGCGGGAGCGACGTAGACTGATGGAATTGGTCAATGGAGATGTGGTATGACTAAAGATCAGGTGCTCGCGTCATGGGGAAGCCAAAAATCCGATTCGTTTCTCTTCGCGTCCACCTACCGAGGCGGCGATCTTCGCGGCGACTCGGGCGTTGTTCTTGAGCAGCGCGACATACGCGACAGTTTTCGAGCGATAGATATGTGCTACGGTGATAGCGGCCACTATCGCCGATTAGAAGGCTTCGGCTCCAAAGGACGAGCCGAAGCATCGAAAAGCTTTCGCTAACAGAGCATTATTCACACTACTCGTGAATAATGCGGGTTAGTAATTCAGCGCTGACTCGATCATGGCAAAGTAGTTCTCGTGTGGCACGTACTCCGGCACGCTGTTGCCGGTGCCAAGAGCGTAGCCACCTCTCCGCTCAGTCTTCTTTATCATAGCGCGGCACCTCGCGGTGACTGCATCAGGAGTCGAGCGGCACATAAAGTCCAGATCCATCCCTCCGAGGATCGCGATGCGGCTGCCCCACTTGTCATAGGCATCCTCAACAGGGATGATGTTATCCTCATAGGAGTGCTTGGCGTCGTAGCCGATCACGTCTATGATGTCATCCATCACGGGTGCGAGATTGCCGCAGGAGTGAAGGATCGCCGGCTTCCCTGCAGCGTGTATCGTTTCTACTATTATCTTGTGCCAATGGATGACGTAGCGGCGCATGTCCTCGGGTGGAAGCATAGTCTGGGTGTTGAAGCCCCAGTCGTCGTTTACAATGAGCGCGCCAACACAAGTGTCTGCTGCGACAAGCTCGTAGTAACGCTGCAGGCGCGAGCCAACGTAATCAAATAGATCCTGGACAAGCTCAGGGGCATCAAAGAGCATATAACAGAGCGGCTCATACCCGGCTAGCTGCATCACGTTCTCGAGGACGCCCCCCGGCCCAAAGACGATCAGCTTCATCCCATCCGGCACGTCCCCTGCAAGCTTGGGCAGGTAGGAAGGAAACGCATCGACGTCCGGCCAGGGGTAGCTCTCGAAGCTCGCCCTGTCAGAGATCAGGGCAGTCTCGCTCATAGAGCGGCTTGCCTGTTTATCGTGCTCCCTTTGTGGGAAGACAAGAGCCGAGGCAGGAACTGGCGCATAGTCATATCCGGCCTTCTGGTAGGCAAACATAGCTACCCGGTGCCACTCAAGACTCCACACCGGCGGCATCTCAGCCGTGCCGCTCAGCTTCTGGTAGAGCGAGCCGTTCAGAAAGAACTCAAAAAGCGTCGGTCGGTCGGGCCGTTCGTTTGCGAGCACCGCCTGTATCTGTGAAAAGTCGTTCTGTCGCATTATGTAATCTCCTGTAATGTCTATTATTGACCCCGATACCGAAAAGGCGTAGCTGGTAGTCATTCTGCATTATACAAGCTCACACACAGGCCCGCCCATATATATCTAAGCCAAAAATCCGATTCGTTTCTCTTCGCGTCCGCCTACC
>JBBRAE010000036.1:0-24287 GCA_038207085.1 Armatimonadota bacterium | reverse complement strand
CTTGAATACTCGCACCTTTCCGGTAATGCGGCGATTCTTGACCGGCTGCGGCAGGGGGCGAACTGGCTTGTTGCCGTGCAGAACGACGACGGCTCGTTCCCCTTCACTGTGCCAACTTTCGACGAGTTCAGCGTGCGCGCTCAAAAGACCAAGACTGGCCCTAGCTCAAAAGCCTGTGGTGGGGCCGCCGAAGCTGTCCGCGCGCTTATCTGGGCATACAAAGTCTTCGGTGATGAGATGTATCTGCGGTCGGCCAAACGGGCCGCAGAGGTGCTGAACCCCGAGCCGCCGTTATTTGGCTTCCGTGGCTACGGCGACCTCCGTGATGCAAGCGAGTTCGAGACAGACGCGACGTCGGGAATCCAGCTCGCGAGCGCGAACCTCGAGCTCTTTGAAGTAACGGGCGAGTCCGCTTACTTGGAGTCGGCGAAGCTTCTCGCCTGCTATCTCCTTACCTGGCACGACTGGTGGCGCGGGGACAAGGTGGACCCGTACGGTATGATCGACCCGATGTCGGAATCGTTCAGCCCTCACGTCTCCCCTTGGAACACGGCGCTTGCCTGCGAGCTCTATTCGAGGCTATTTACAGCCACTGGGGACGACTTTTGGAAGAATCTTGCCGAGTTTTCGTTCAAGCGTGCGGCGGGACTGATGAACCCCGCGACGGGTGGAATATCTGAGGCTCACCCGCTGAAGCTTCTTCAAGAGATCACCATTATGGGCGGCGAGTCCGGGATGGTGACTTGGGGAATGCTCGATGCGGGCTGCGCGCTCCTGAGGATGCGGGGCGAGTCGTTTGGGCTTGAGAAGAAGACGTACCCCGAGGCCCCAGCGGTTCAGGGCGTTAGGGTAGGGGCCGTGGTGGAGCTTGCCAAGCCTGCAAAGTCGAAACCATCGGTCAAGATGATGCTTCGTCCATTTAAGCCGCTGATCAAGAAATACGTGAAGATCATTCTTGGCCCGGCTGGGGTTGCGAAGATCGCGAGCCGGAAACAGGTGCTTCCTCCTCCGTCATGCCCGCCTGAGATTGGGGAGACCGAAGCCGTCGAAATGTTCGAGTCCGGCGAACGCGGACTGCTTAAGTTTGCCGCGCAGTCCGAGGGTTCTGTGAACTCGCTCAAACTTTCGACAGCCGACTTCGAGCACCGAATTGTTCGGGTTTGGATGCCAGTGATCGACTTTGACTCTAAGATTGCCTCGGTCGAGGTGACCGACCGCATCGGCGGAACTATAACTGCCGCGCGCGTGTTGCTGTCTGACGGTCCAAGACTAACTGTGAGTTTTATGGAAGGCACCACTGGGCTAGGTGTCACGAATGTCTTGTCTGATGGCTCTCGGCTGCGCTGCGACGTTACCCTCAAGGCTGGGTGGCAGTTTGGCGGCGAGTGCAGGCAGATGGCTCGAATCGCCCTGGAGGTCGACTGATGGCAAAGTTGCTTGTCGCCGTTGAGTGTGACTTTGAAGGCTATAGTCCGTTCGTTACGCATCGATGCCAATATTCGCACCAACAGACTCTACGGCGCGCCAAATTGGCGGCGGATGTGATACAATGTGAGTGTAACGGCAAGGCGGCGTTTTTGGCGCATACGTCTCCGTTTATGCGTCGAGAGCACGGTGACGCGTTCTTTACGTCGTCTGACTACAAGACACTTTGGAACGATGTCGCTGCTTGCGGTGGAGAGATCGGCCTTCACGTGCATGAAGATGAGCCGGACGGTTCGTGCCTGTACTACGGTTACGGAAAGCACATCGAGAGGGTGATCTCATCCCACGTGGGGATGCTTGAGGACTGCGGTGTGAAGCCTGCCTGTCACTCGACCGGCTACTTCGGTATGAACGAATGGTTCGTCCCAGCTCTCGAAGCAAACGATCTTCTGGTCAACCTGGACAACTGCGGCGCGTTCACCAAGTTTACTACGCGCGACTGGACAGTTGCACCTGGAAAACCCTACTATATGGACCCAGATGACGTGACATGCGAGGGCGCAAGTCGCGTTCTTTCCGTGCCGCTTGGAATGACCAAGTACTGCCGCGGTGAGGATGGGTTGATGCTTGCTCCAAACAGCCTGCGGTATCTTCGGTCACTTTGGGAAGAGATCGCTCGGGAGTCCGGGGACGAGTCTGTGTGGTTCCTTTGGGTTGAAGCCCAACGCATGGACCGTGATCACAGGAAGCTGCGATCGTTTCTCCGCTGGCTCAAGGGCAAGGGGGTCGAGTTTGTGGTCCCTTCAGAGATTTACAAAGATTACGCCGCACGGGTGGCGACTGGAAGTAGAGGTGCGTATTGAGGTATCTAGTCACCGGTGGCGCGGGCTTTATCGGCTCGCACATCGTGGACAGGCTCGTTGCTGATGGGCAGGAAGTTCGGGTGCTTGATAATTTCTTCACTGGGAAGATGGAGCATATCGAGCACAACCTGTCGAAAATCGAGCTGGTGAAAGGCGACATTGTCGATCTGGACACCGTCGTGTCGGCTGTAGAAGGTGTGGACTATGTGCTGCATCAGGCGGCGCTTCGGTCTGTGCCTGTGTCGGTCGCGGCGCCTCTGCCGTATTGCGATGTTAACATCAAGGGCACGATGAATCTGCTTGTTGCAAGCAGGGACGCTGGGGTCAAACGGATGGTAGTAGCGTCATCTTCATCCGTCTACGGTAACAGCCCCGAGCTTCCGAAAGAAGAGACGATGTACACCGTGCCGGTGTCACCCTACGCTGTGACCAAGCTCGCAGGTGAACACTTCTGCCGCACGTTTACTAGTCTATACGGCATCGAGACGGTGTCGCTTCGGTACTTCAACGTCTTTGGCCCACGGCAGGACCCGAAGTCGCAGTACGCGACCGTGATCCCGCTGTTCATAACCGCGCTAAGAGAGGGCCGTCAGCCCGTGATATTCGGTGACGGACTGCAGTCTCGCGACTTTACTTACGTTGAAAACGTCGTAGATGCGAACCTACGGGCGTGCACCGCTCCAAGCGAAGCTGCCGGTGAGGCGTTCAATATCGCCTGCGGTGCAAGATACACTCTTGCCGACATCGTTACGTGGCTGAATGAGCTCTTGGGGACGGACATCCCTCCCATACTCTCAGATGATCGCGCCGGAGACGTGAAGCACACGCTCGCAAATATCGACAAGGCAAAGAGACTGCTCGGCTACGAGCCGTCAGTAAGCTTCAGAGAAGGACTCGCACTGATAGTGCGCTGGATGATCGACAACCCTCAGTAACACCGTATTGGGCATATAGGTTTTGCAGAAAAATGCGAATAGTCATCGCCAACAAATACTACTACATCGATGGAGGGCCGGAGAGGTATCTCTTCAGCCTGTCGGATTACCTCAGGTCGCTTGGCCACGAGGTAATCCCGTTCGCTGTAGCGTACCCACGAAACGAGCCCTCGGAATACGCGAAATACTTCGTTAACCCCGCAGGCGGTGGCGGCGAGACCAAGCTTGATAAGCTCGAAGGCGGCCTGGGCACCAAGTTCAGGATCGCGGGGCGGACGGTCTATTCCGTCGAGGCAAAGCGCGCGCTTGAGCGGCTGATCGACGATACCAAGCCAGACCTCATCTACTGCCTGAACATCGTGAACCACCTGTCCCCGAGCATCATCGATGCAGCGCACGAAAAGCGTGTCCCGGTCGTCCTGCGGTTGTCGGACTACTACCTGATGTGCGCAAGCTACCTGTTCCGGCGTGCGAGCGGTGTGTGCACGGACTGCGAAAACGGGTTCTACCGCGCATTGTTCCACAACTGCGTCCACGGTTCGAGGCCCGCGACGGTGGTCCGGGTGGCGGGAATGTATGCTCACAACTTTTGGAGGGTCTACGAAAAGCCGGGGGCGATCGTCACTACGACCAAGTTTATGAGTGACGCCCTGGTTCGTTTCGGATACTCGCCGAAGAAACTGCACCATATCCCCACGTTTGTGAACTCGACCAAGTGGCAGCCGAGGTATGACAATGACGGTTACATCCTCTATTTCGGCAGACTTATGCCCGAGAAGGGCATTGAGTTCCTGCTTGAGGCCTATCGACAGAGCGCAGGGCGCGATCCGCTCGTGATTGTAGGTGACGGGCCGGATGAATATGTGTCTTATCTTCACTCGCTTGTCACCGATGACTTGAAGGGCCGCGTCAAGTTCGTTGGTGGCAAATGGGGTGAAGAGTTGCAGCAGATTGTTGGCGGGGCGAAATATGTTGTAGTGCCCTCGCTTTGGCACGACAACGCTCCAAATGTCGTGTATGAATCGTTTGCCGCGGGCAAGCCGGTGATCGCGTCGGCTCTTGGCGGGCTGTGCGAGCAGGTTACCAAGGATGTCGGGGCGCTTGTGGAGGCCGGAAACGCCAGTGAGCTTGCTCAGGCGATGGACCGGCTGTCGGGGGATGCGGCGCTTGTGGAGTCGATGGGGAGGAATGCGAGGCTCCGCGCCGAAACAGAATTCAGCATTGAAAACCACGTTGATAGTCTGCTTGAGCTTTTCGGTTCTTTGATTGATGCCAAATCAGGCAAAAAGCGATTGCGTTAGGAATCGTGCCTGATGCCTTTCGCAGTATTATATACTGCTGTCGCCAAGGGCCTCGTCACGATGAGAACGTAAATGGCAAGAGACGCCATTTGCGAAGGAGAATACTTTGAAACTGGTTTTGATAGGAGCGGGTTACGTCGGGCTGGTATCGGGCGCGTGTTTTGCTGAGCTTGGGCACAGCGTGACCTGTGTTGACACCGACGAACAGAAAATCGCGGCTCTGCGTAACGGGCAGACACCGATCTATGAGCCGGGGCTTTCCGAGTTGGTTATGAAGAACAGCGTGGAGGGCCGGCTGAAGTTTACGACGGACTGTGCTGGGCCCGTTCAGGAGGCTGACGCCGTCTTTATCGCGGTCGGCACCCCTTCTTCAAGACGAGGCGACGGCTACGCTGATTTGTCCTACGTCTATGCTGCTGCGACCGATATCGCTCCTTACCTGAACGAGTATACCGTGGTTGTCGACAAGAGCACCGTTCCCGTCGGCACGGCGAGGCAGGTCGCTAGAACGATTCAGGCAGTCAACCCGAGGGCTGAGTTCGATGTGGTCTCAAACCCCGAGTTTTTGAGGGAAGGGGCCGCGATCAGCGACTTTCTGAACCCAGACAGGGTGGTGGTCGGCGCTGACTCAGACAAGGCAGCAGAGACGATGCGACGAATCTATGACCCGCTGTGTCTTTCCGGCAGGCCGCTTCTTGTGACGAGCCTGGAGAGCGCTGAGCTCATCAAGTATACTTCCAACGCCTTTCTTGCCCTTAAGATTTCGTTTGTTAATGAGATCGCGAACCTTTGTGAGTCTGTTGGAGCTGACGTGCTCGACGTTGCCCGGGGAATCGGGCTCGACGGCCGCATCGGGACCGCGTTTCTGAAGCCAGGCCCCGGTTACGGCGGTTCGTGCTTCCCCAAGGACTGCAAAGCGCTGCTACGCATCGCTCAGGAGCACGGCGCAAGCCTTCGGATTATGGAGTCGGCTGTTGAGGTCAACGACGCTCAAAAGGCGAGGATGGTCCACAAGATCAGAAAGGCGCTCGACGGTTCGGAGTGCGGCAAGACCATCGGGGTGCTGGGGCTTGCATTTAAGCCTGAAACCGACGACATGCGCGATTCAGCGGCTCTTAGCATTCTGCCGAGGCTGATCGAGAACGGCGCGAGAGTGAGAGCTCACGATCCTGAAGCTATGGAGATCGCGTCGGCGCTTTTGCCCGAGGTTGAGATGGTGTCGGACCCGAGATCGGTCGCCGATGGCGCCGACGTGCTGGTACTTATGACCGAGTGGAAGCAGTATCTTGATCTGGACCTATGCGAGCTGAAAAGCAGGATGAAGACGCCGCTCTTGATCGACCTGCGAAACATCTTTGACCCCGTCAAGGCCGCGAAACTTGGGTTTACCTACATCGGAGTTGGGCGAACCAAGGTCAAACCCTGAAGTTTTGAGGGCATTCTGCCTATCATTTTATAAAGACTATGGATACACGAATTAGCAAAAATATACTAGTAACCGGCGGCGCGGGGTTTATCGGAACTCATCTCTGTCGGCGGCTTATTGAACTGGGTCACCGGGTCCGGGTGTTTGACAACTTCACCCCGCAGGTGCACGGCGATTCGTCGTCTGTGCCCGAGGGCGTCGAGTTTGTGAGAGGCGACGTTCGGGACGCTGAGGCGCTCATTGGGGTGCTTGAGGGCATCGAGGTTGTCTATCACTTGGCTGCGCAGACCGGCGTCGGGCAGTCGATGTACCAGATAAACGAGTACGTGAGCTGCAACGTCGGCGGGACCGCACAGCTTCTTGAGCTTATCGCCTCCGGCAATACGGGTGTGCGCCGGGTGGTCGTCGCCTCCTCGCGAGCGGTCTATGGTGAAGGTAAGTATACCTGCCCGACCTGCGGTGTGGTCTATCCCGCGCCAAGATCGGTCGCTCAGATGGACGCAGCCCGTTGGGAGATATTCTGCCCGACGTGTGAAGCCGAGCTTGCTCCGCTTGCAACTGACGAGGACAAGCCTCTTCGGCCAGGGTCGGTCTATGCGATCACCAAGCGCGATCAGGAGGAGCTCTGCCTGTGCACAGGTCAGGCCTACGGCGTTCCGACGACTGCGCTTAGGTTCTTCAACGTCTATGGCTCAGGCCAGTCGCTCACAAACCCCTATACCGGGATTATTACAATATTCGCCTCCAAGATTCGAAACGGCGAGGCTCCGTTGATCTATGAAGATGGTTTAGAGTCCCGGGACTTTGTCCACGTAAGCGATGTCGTTAACGCGTGCGTCTTGTGCATGAACGGCGGCGCGGACTATGAAGTCGTAAACGTCGGAAGCGGTGAGGCGCTTTCTGTTCTTGAAATGGCCCGCACGATGGTCCGAGAGATGGGGCAGAGCTTTGAGCCCGAGGTGATCGGAAAGTTCAGGGTGGGGGACATTCGCCACTGCCACGCCGACCTCTCGCGCGCGAAGAGACTCCTTGGTTACGAGCCGCAGGTCAGTTTCGAGCAGGGGATCAGGGAGTTTCTATCCTGGGCAGGCGACAAGCGATCGGAGGACAGGCTGGATGCCGCAACAAACGAACTCAAAGAGCGTGGGCTGTTCAGATAGCGCAATGGATGCAAACCGCCCCGACCTTTCAATAACAATCGTAAGCTTCAACACCAGGGACCTCACCCGAGAGTGTCTTGAGTCGATATATGAAAACACAAGCGACATCTCGTTTGATATTTGGCTTGTCGACAACAATTCAAGCGACGGCAGCGCGGATATGGTCGCGTCTGAGTTCCCGAGCGTTCACCTGATCAGAAACTCGGACAACAAGGGCCTTGCCGCAGCGACCAATCAGGGGCTTGAAGCGAGCGCTGGACGCTACGTGCTTGCCCTGAACAGTGATACGATCGTTCAGCCCAGTGCGTTTGATCGCCTCGTTCAGTTCATGGACGAACACCCCGAGGCTGGCGGCGCTACCCCGAAACTCGTGCTCCCCGGCGGAGGCAAACACCCCAACTTCTTCGGAGTTGGAGACAACTTCCGGTGGGCCATGATGGAGGCAATCTCTCCGGCATCGGCGAACCTGCGCGACAACATCGTTCCAGGGGCTCGTGATGGCGCGGAGGCCGACTTGTCCGTCACTCAGCAGGTTCCATGCGTTACCTGGGGCACAAGCTTTATCGTGCGGCGGGAGACTGTGGAGCAGATCGGCGTCCAAGACCCGAGATACTTCGTCTACGGAGAGGACGTTGACTGGTCGATTCGCATGACTCGGGCCGGTTGGAAGCTTTACTATGTTTCAGACGCGGTTGTCGTCCATCATGGCGGACAGAGCACGAAACAGGCGAGTGCCAGGATGCAGGCTCAGCTCATGAAGAGCCGGTGTAGGCTCATCCAGAGGCACTTCGGATTCTTGAAAGGGCTTACGCTCCGGGCCACAATCGCTCTTGTATGCGCGGTTCGGATGTCCAAATGGCTGATACTCATTCCCATGGGCGGGGCAAGGCGCGAAAAGTCTGCTGTGCGTGTGAGTGAGATGTGGAGCACCATTCGAGCGGTGCTGACTTATTGATGTGACTGTGAGGCTTGGTTAATGCGCGGGCAAAACGTTGGGTCGGTCACACTATCGGAGTCCTGAAGACCAATCCGCAGATTACCGAGTGTTCCCCTACCGATATGGGCTGACCAGACTCCGCCGATACTCCCCCTAATTTCTTGTGATTGCTGGCGAGAGCTTTATTCGCTTAACGAATATAGCGGGCTAGTGCACGCTTAACCTGGATTTGACTGATATCTCGCAACGTCACCGGAGCGTGCAGAGGCTTCGATTAACAGGGTGCCGAATGCGTCAGATTCAAGTTAATCCGACACTAGAGGTGTGCGACGTACCTGAACTGGGTATTTTAGATTACGCTTGTGAGTCAGGGGAAGGCCACGGCTGTGCGTTGCGGGGGAATCACTGTATGGGCTTTGAGGAACGCGCCGATACTACGTCGACTGACGCTGTTCTGCTGGAGGATATAGCGGAAGAGTTGTCAGCTGTTGAAGACTGGGCTGAGCGACTACTACGGGTCCTCTGGCTGATCCACAAGGCCCATCGAGCGGATGTCGTCTCTCTTGCAATTCGTGTTCACGACTGGAAGTTCCTGTGTGTTCCAATGGGCTGTGCGAGTGGGGAGGAAGCACTTCTGTTGCGCGACTACACGGTGTTCTCCGGCGATAGTGATACCCGTGAAGACACACTGGCGCTTGAGTCATCTGGAAGCTTCATCAGCCTGCCATTGGGCGGCATCCGCGGAGTTATAGGGGTGCTCAGGGTCAGCTCCGACGTTGAGGCCGCGTTCTGCGTTTCTGATGTAAGCGCCATATCTAAGGCAGCCGCTATGCTCGGGGCATTCGTTACGACCGTCGCTTTCCAGGCACGGGAGCTTGAGACTGACAGAGTGCAAAACATCCTCGAAAGCATCATCGACGGATTCCTCGCCATCGACTACAACGCTACCGTCACACTCCTCAACCGTCGTGCCGAAGAAATGCTGGGACTGCGCCGGGGTGAGACTGTCGGCAGAGATATCTGGAGCATATTCCCACGAGAGAGTGTCTTCGTGCGGGCCTACGAACAAGTGATGAACACACGACTGCCGTTCAGCGTCGAAGACGAATATGTGGAGCTTGGCGCATGGTTCGAACTACACGCATACCCATCAAGAGAGGGTGTATCAACGTACTTCCGGGATATCAGTGATCGCAGGAGGATGGTGTCGGACCTTGATGTCCAAGCCCGGAGGCTTCAAGCGGTGCTGGATGCGCTCCCGGTCGGTGTGTTCATAGCGGACGTCTCGGGGAGAATCGTTCAAACCAACAGCCTGGTGGACGATATTTGGGGAGGTAGTGCTCCTAGACCCAGATTTGTAGAGGAATATTCAGCATACAAGGGATGGTGGCCAGAGACGGGCGAACGTGTCAAAGCAGAGGATTGGGCGCTTGCCAGGGCTGTTTTGAAGGGGGAGACATCGGTGGGCGAAGTGATAGACATCGAATGCTTCGACGGCGCGAGAGGGACGATTCTAAACTCAGCCGCACCCATCACAGACGAAAATGGCAGGGTAATCGGTGGTGTTGCCGCTATTCAGGACATTTCACTCCAGCGGCAAATGGAAATACGGGCCGCGGAACACGCGGCGACACTGCGGACAGTGCTGCATACCATACCAGTCGGAGTGGTTATAGCCGATGCGAAAACGGATGCTGTTACCTACTACAACGCTGCGACGATGGAGATTGCCGGCGGGCCTGTGCCAGGCTCTGCCGCCGTAACCGCACTCAAAGGGTATGCTTTGCTTCGTCCCGATGGCACCCTATTTGCAATTGAAGAGCTTCCACTGATACGTTCGCTTCGGAAGGCTGAGAAGGCGACGGGGGTGGAGATGCTTATTCGTCGCGGAGACGGGTCTGAGGTGTCTATACTTGTGAACAGTGCCCCCGTGACTGACGCCTCCGGGAATGTTACATCGGCGGTTGTGACCATGGATGATATAACGGAGCTTGTGACGCTGCGCCTGAACCTCGAAAAACTGCTTCAGGAGTCACAGAAGGAGACGCGCAGACTCGCTGCTATGGCTGATATGGCAGCAGTGGCGACGTCGCTGATGGATCTCCCCGGCATGCTCGATATATACGTGTCGAAGATCGCAGAAGGACTTGAAGCCGACGGCGGGTGTATATACCTGTTTGATGAGGTTTCCAGGCAGCTGGTGGCACGATCTATTAGCAATGTTCCTGAGCTATTGGGCGTGCATGTTGAGTCGGTCGAGAGTGTCATCTGGAAAATGGGGACAGGCCGCCGCACTCTTTCACTCACCAATCCCAAGCAGCTCGACGATGATGCCAGAGGGCGTGGAGTGATGGCTATACTGGGCACACCAATGATTTCGCGCAACAGACTGCTGGGCGTAGTCAGCGTTGAGTTCCATGCTCCCCGGGCGTTTGACATTGATGATATCCGGTTCATAGAGACAACGGCCGACAGAACCGCATCAGTCATCGAAAACGCTAGACTCTACGAGGACCTTTCGCGCAGCCGCAGTGATATCGCTGAAGCTCTGGAGCGCGAACGGCATTTCTCTCTGATACTCCAGCGTGCGCTTTTGCCCGAGCAGCCAAGTATCGGCGGAGGTTATCGCGTTGCGGTGAAGTATGTTCCCGCGTATGCCGACAGGGAGATCGGCGGGGACTTCTACGACGCTTTTGATGTCTCTGATGGTATGTCGGGGGTGCTGATAGGCGATGTCGCAGGCAAGGGGTTTGAGGCCGCCGCGCTTGCAGCAACCACTCGGACTACCATTCACACTCTCGCCCATCAGACGTCAGATGTGGGCGACGTGCTGACCCGGGCAAATGCTGTTCTATACTCCCACTACGTCGAGATGACTTCGTTTGTTACTGTTTTCTTCGCTATGGTGAATCAGTCCTCAGGAATGGTGAACTACGCCAACGCCGGACACCTTTCGCCGATTCTTCGCCGCGCTGACGGCGGTATATCGGTAGTCAACCACGGTAAGTTTCCGCTGCGCGTAATGCCGGACGCCACCTATACGGCAGGCACACTTGTAATGTCACCGGGAGACAAGATTATCATGTATACGGACGGCATAACTGAGGCTCGCAGGGGGCGAGAGATGTTCGATTTCGACAGGCTGATGGACATTGTCAAAGAACGCGGTGATCTGTCAGTTGAGTGTCTCGCGAATCAGATATTGAGTGCCGCAGTCGATTGGGCTGAAGGTCGCCTTGCCGATGACGCCGCTGTCGTCATTTTATCGCGTGAATAATGCGGGTCAGTGAGATTCTCCCCGGCGTTGAACTCTACTGGATTGAGACATACGGTGCGGTCGCTAAGACCGGGGTGCCGTCGAGGATCACCAACTACAAGTGAGGTAGACAAGGGCGCGATGTTCTTCTTCTCGTTGGGCGAGACCGATCGTTTTCGCACAGACGCCGTTGGGGTAACTGTATGAATAGGGAGTTATGCCGATGAATCAACACGAAACGTTCGACTACTCAGAAGAGATTGCGTCCGGCATAGACCAAAAGATGGCTGTGCAGATCTGGCAGGACTCCATTTTCAAGCTCTGGGATGTCGTTGATAACCTGACCCGGCTGCGTCCAACACACACGGAGTTCTACGGTGTCACGATATTTGGCTCCTCCCGGATCACGAGGGAATCCAAGCACTACAACGAAGTCCGGATCCTTGCAAGGGAGCTCGCTGCGATGGGCTGTCGGATTATCACAGGGGGCGGACCGGGGCTTATGGAGGCGGCCAATGAAGGCGCGCTCGAAGCCAATCCCGGCAAAATGGAGAGCTCCATTGGGTTGAACATACATCTGCCACTTGAACAGGCTCCCAACACCTTTGTCGGGAGAGTGTATGAGCACAGGACCTTCTTCTCGCGACTGCAGCACTTCGTGCTCAGGTCCAACGCCTTCATCGCAGTCCCCGGTGGGGTAGGCACGCTGCTTGAGACGATGATGATCTGGCAGTTGCTGCAGGTCGGCCACCTCTACAATGTTCCACTGATCCTTGTCGGCCCGATGTGGAGGGGAATGCTGGACTGGGCAAAAGCAAGTATGATTGAAGGTGACGAACTGCTTGCTGACTCGGTCGACATGGATATCCCCTGCTGCGTAGATAAGGCCGAAGACGCTTTGGAGATTATCCGAAAGCACTACTCTGAATGGTTGGCGGAATATCACTGGTAGCGCCGGCAGAGAACCCCCTGTCGGGCGCAGGTTCACCTGCCTCCTCCGTCACGGATCACAGGTACGAGCTTCACCGAAGGGCTTTAAGTAGTGAAGACTGAAGTTTGATGCCCTGTAAGTGTGCGGCACGGAAAAGGTGATCTCGCCCATACGGGTCTTTCAGGAAGCCAAAATGCAAAATGCCCGAGCTTTGCTGTTGAAAGCTCGGGCATTTTATGAGTAAATCAGATGGCGGAGGCGAAGGGATTCGAACCCCTGGTGCCTTTCAGCACGACGGTTTTCAAGACCGCTCCCTTAAACCACTCGAGCACGCCTCCACGACGCATGTCCGAGCGTGATATTGGGACATCGCTCGGGCCTTGGCAATGCAAATGCTACTGAAATCCAATTTTGCTTCTGAAATTGCTTCTGAAATGGATGGTGCTGTTTGCTGTTGCCCGGTAAATTATACCGCACGATGAGAGTTTTGTCATCCGAAATCTTGCTCCTGTGTCCCAACTGTCAGTCGGCACTGAATATTGACCCGCCATCGGCGTCGAGCATTGACCCACACTCGGGAGCTCAGTGGTCTCTCACGCATGTGGGTCAAGGTTGGACGCCTATCACGCCGTTAGACGGGTCATCGGTGCGGTCAACGGGATAATTAGATGCCGATCACGGATTGGTCATCACTACGTCGCCTTCTTTTAGTCCTGACTTGATCTGCGTGTACTTGCCGTCGCTGAGGCCGATTTCTACTATCCGCTGTCGCCATTCCTTGCCTTCGCGCAGCTTCACCGCGTATTGCCGCTTGTCCACCATGTACGTCGCGTTGGCGGGGACAGCAAGCACATCGCGCACCTCGCCCACCTTGATCGAGACCGTCGCTTCCATGCCAGGCTTGGCTTGGCCTTTGGTGTTCCTGAAGTCCACCAGAGCAACGTATTTCTGCCCCTGAAGGAAGCCAGCCTTCTCGGAATAGATCTCATTCAGCGAACCCGGAAACTCTACGTTCGGAGCTTCCTTGAGCGTTACAAGTGTCGGGCTCTTCGGCTTCAGCATACTTAGTTTTTCCTCGTCAACTCCGGCCGCGACCTTCAGAGCTTCCAGGTTCACCACAGTAACCAGCGGCTTCTTGTCCTGCGGATCGGGAGTCGTTCCTATGCTGACGTTCAGGGCGAGTACGGTGCCAGTGATCGGAGACTTGACCTGGGCGGACTTGCTGCCAGCCTGGGCCGCGTCGAACTCTTCTTGCGCTGCAGCCACCGATTGTTGGTAAGGGACCAATCCTTCGGCCATCCTGGCCTGCGTGTCGATGACTGCCTGTTCGTCAGCCTGTCTGTTGACTGTTGGCGCGCTCGTGTCAGGAGGATTGGACGTGGACGAGTCGACACCTTCCGAGGTGGTCATCCTTGCCTTCCTCTCAGTCGAGCGGGACGCCGCAAGCCGCTTCTGCGCGGATCTAACTTCCTGTCCATATTGCCCGCGGGCCTGCTCCAAAGACTTCTGCGCCTGCAGCAGGACAACGCGCGCTTGCTCGTAGTAAGCCTGGTTCTGCGGCGCGGAGAACAGTATCAGAGCCTCCCCGCGTCGGACGTTCTGCCCCACAGTCACGTATATTTTCTCCACAGGCACCTCGTATGGGGAGCGGACGTCCGCCCGCGCCGATGCAGGGGCAACGACCGTTCCCTGGGCCGGTAGATAGGCGGTGATATCACGTCGGCCGGCAGTTGCCTCTGCCGACTGTTTTGCGCAGCCGGCTATCACCACAACCGACAGCACCAATACTAATAGTCCGAGAATGGGCAGAATCGCTATCTGCCCATTCTTGCTAACGCTAAGGCGTCGCAACATCGCTGGAACCTCCTCGTACATTTTTGCATTGCTCAAGCCATGCCCCTACGCCCTGTGAGCAGATTGAAGACTAGCACGATCACCGCTACTACAAGCACGAGG
Source organism: Armatimonadota bacterium (assembly GCA_038207085.1). Classification (GTDB taxonomy): domain Bacteria; phylum Armatimonadota; class UBA5829; order UBA5829; family DTLH01; genus JBBRAE01. Next base: position 10,097 of record JBBRAE010000036.1, on the reverse strand, counting down.
TGAATCAGGCTGCCCCCGACGTGGCCTAGAAAACCTGCCAGCCACAAGATCAGAAGAATCACGAATACTGTCCATATCATCTTTGTCACCTCCCTTGGTAACAACAATAGGCCAAAGCCTAACTCTGGTCCAACCATCGCGGGTCGGGCAACATGTCGTGCCCGACACAGCGCTTGCATTTAGCCCGCTTTATTCGCTTCACGAATAAAGCTTTCGCTCCCTGGCTATTGGCCGCTTGGCACTGCCGGAGTGGCGGGCGGCGCCGGTGCACCTGGCGCACCAGCTGCACCGGAGGGTCCCGCAGCACCGGTTGCACCGGAGGGGCCCGAAGGGCCAGGTGTACCGGACGGGCCTTGGGCCGCAGGCACGGGAGGTGCTTGTGGCGCAGGGGCCGTTGTCGTGGGCTGCGGTACGACAACCGTGGTTCGCTGGCTCGGAGCCCACCAGGCGAAGTAGCCGATCAATAGGACGGCAATGATTAGCACCAGGAAGAACACTACCGCCGTCCAGGATGATCTTTCATCTGATGACGGACGCTCTAGGTAAGTACCCATTTGTAACTCTCCATTCATCTTATTTCCAACCCCAGTGCGCGGCACATTCTGAACGCCCCGCACTGGGATTTATTGAACCGGTGTCCTATTCTATTCGCAGGACTCCGGACTTCTGGTTCCAGTAGGCAGTCCTACCGGTAAGCTGTTCGATAAAGCTCGCAGAAACGTAGTTTGCTCCATTGATAATCCGGGATGCGGCATCCATCACCGTGCGGAACGGCACCATCAGGTCATAGCCACTCGTCACAGACTGCAGGTTGTCGAAAGTCACCCGCCAGCCTGAACCGGCATCCGGACCAGGTCCGGTCGATCCGGGTATGGCTCCATATCTGGGGCTTGGAATCGTCACGTCTTGTCCGAGAAGTAAGCCGAACCGCGTGCCCGCCGGGGCATCTGGTCCACCTTGACGCTCATATCGCCCAGCGATATGAGCGACCCTCTACGGGTAATCGCTCCCCACCTGGCAAAACGGCGCTGACGAATCCCACGTCGATCTGACCGGCGGTGTTTCCGGACGCCCTGGTTACGGACTCCACGTTGCCGGCAAACTTGGTGTTTTCAGGGAATCCCGCACCGTTAATGCCATTGTGGTGGGCATAGAATGTGCACCCGGTTAGGGCAGTCGCTGAGCTGAGGACTCTGTCCATAGTGACAGGAATAACCGTATGGTCCGAATGTCAGCCGTCTGTTCGGTAGTTATGCCGTTCGTCTGTGCGGCGGCGAGGTGTTAACTCCAGAAAAGAGTTAGCCAGTGTGACCAATCATCGCGGTCGCTGGCTATTAGTGGTCATCATCGGCCTTAGGCGTCTGGCCGAATATATTCTCTCCATCTATATACTATGCCCAGAATCCTTGCTTGCTAAGCATGCCGCCAATTACAAGGTGATGACTATCTCGTCGAACAAGAACTACCCTACGATGATGACCATCTTGCATCAGGTCGAGAACTCGTCGAACGGCTGAGAAGACGTCCGGAAATCACCGCAGTCATTGCAGTCAACGATTACGCCGCATTACCGGTGTATTGCGTGCTCGTGCAAGCGGGGTTTAGCATCCCTCTGGATATCAGCCTTATAAGCTTCGACGACACCGACGGCATTATCTCCACGGTCTGAGATAACATCCTGACCACAGTGAGATTTCCAATCGAGCAGATGGGTGAGGAGAGTGCGAGGCTCATGATAAAGGAGATCAACGGCGAAATAGAGGGGAACCAGGAGATCGTGCTCGCAATGGAGATGATGATCAGGAAGACCACCGCGCCTACGAAATAGGGTTCCCATGCCAGACCGTTGTCACAGGGTCAGATTGCCGCTATCCACTCCGGATCGAGCCTGGCCAACGTCAGGTATCGGTTGTCACACATTCCCTCCACCGTGTCACAGGCCCGGACAGACTCCGGCTATCTGAGAGATCGTCTTCTCCTCTTTCAATACCTCCAGTATCGTCTGGACCTTGAATGCAGCACTGTGATGCTTTCTCATGTCTGTGATTATAGCTTATTTCTGCCACGAAAACTGTCTAGATTCCTGGGTCCACTATAGTTTTGAAGGTTCGCCTCCAAGTTCTCCCGGTAGTGCTCCCACGTTTCCCCGTCTATTCCCTACGCGATTTCGGAGTTGGGTGGAGAAGACAAATTTGGGGGGACAACGCCCGGCACTGGGTTCGGTGCCGGGCGTTGTGGGTTGTTGCTACGGGGTCGGCTGGAAGTAGTTGTCGAACACGTAGCCGGTGACGCTTCGACCTGACGAGTTGCCTGCAAGGTCGCTGAAGCGGTAATGGATGCCGCCGTAGATGCGGCTGATTCCTGCCTCGTCCGCTGCCTGGGTGAAGCTTCCGTAGGAACGGAATGCCGCAGGGTTGGATAGAGACGGGATCGAGAACACGGCGTTGTCGGTTCCGAAGAACCGCTTCAGAACCTCAGCGCCCGCGCCGCTGAATGTGCTGTGAGCCGACGCGTATTCAGGGAACGCCGGATTCATAAGCTCGGGCTCCCAGGTCAGATCGGCGTCGGTCAGCGCGTTGCCGTCCGATGCGGCCTCGCGGATCGCTGTAATCGGCCTCCACAGCGCGTAGAAGTATTTGCTGTCCCAGGAGCTGATACCCGCGTCGGCGAGCGATACGTTCAGCATCGCGAACAGGCGCGCGTTCTGCTCCAGGGTCAGACTGCGGGCGATCGCCGCGTCCCGCGCTACGATATTCCACCGGCCAACCGTGGTGACCGTGCCGGGACTGTCGGCCCAGAAGTAAGCGATCTGGGTCTGCTCGGCCGTTCGCATCAGGCTGTTCTTCATACCGATGGACTTAGTTTCGTTTACTGCAGTGGCGTACTCCGCGCTGTCGAGGGCGGGAGGAGTCGGCAGGCGGAACTGCGTGCCGCTCGTCATTGCCCAAGGGGTGACGAGCGCCCACTGCGGCATCATTCCCATAGCGTAAGCCGGTGGGGTCGGACGCCACTGCCCAGGAGCCGTGCCACCCATGAAGTGAGTCATGTCCATCGAATGGTCCATACTTCTCCAGGTGAGCATGGCGTCGGCGACGGTCTGACCGGCGGTTATGCCGTCGGTTTTCGCCTGGCCGTCGGGGATCGGCGAGAGTGAAGCGGCAAGCGCCGCGTCAAGTGTCGCCGATTGGGTAGGGAAGAGCCCGGAAAGGACTCTGTGAGCCGCCGAGGCGACAGCCGCCTCTTTGGATGCCCCGGAGACGTCCGGGACGGTCGTTCGATAGGCCTGATAGCCGCCCGTGATCGAGTTGACGCTGTCGTAGATAGCCGCGTGGACCATCGCAAGTGTGCGCGATGCGATGACTGAGGTCTGCGCGGCGGACTTCAGTGAGTTGATCGATATGCCGTTCCAGTTTAGCACTGCGTCAGCCGTCGCGGGCTGAGGAAGCACCTGGAGATCGGACTGGTCGCGAACCAGGAGCACGGGCAGGAAGTCCGCGCCGGACGCCTCGACGGAGCAATTACCCGTCAACGCAACCATCTGGCCCGCGAGCGGAGCGGTGACTCCGGCGGGAACGACCACTTTGATCGAGCTTGTGCCGTCGGTCAGCGTGAAGCTGCCGAGGGATGTCGCGCCGACTGTTCCGAATGTGCGCACGAGCTGTCCTACGTTGTTCAGACCGATCATCCCGGTCATACCCGGAACGAGTCCAGCGCTTCCGCCACCGATGATCGGTATCGGCAGGAACAGAGGCTTGGGCACGGTCGTGCTCCCCGACGGGGTGAACACGCCGTCTGTGATCTTTCTTTCGCCGCCTGCGGTGATGATCGTCCCGGTGAGGGAGCCGATCTGTCCGACTGTGGGCAGGGTCGTCGATTCAACCCGGATGCCCGCCGACCTGTCGAGGCGCACGACGTAGTAGCTCGATGTGTCTGGGAAGACGCCCGTGACGACGAGGTCGGTCAGGTTGACTGTCTCGTTGTCCGGAACGATAGCCCTCACCTGCCCAAGAACGGGCAGGGCAGAACCTGTGATCTGTGCCGAAACCGGGTCCGAGGCCGCGTCGCCCGCGGCGTTGAACGCGACTACTCGGTAACTGTAGGTGACGCCCCAGTCGGTGGTGTCGTCGCTGTACTCGGTGGCGTTGGCCGGTGTTGTGCCGATCGCCGAGTATTCACCTGGGAGAACAGCTCGCTCGATGCGGAAGCCGGATTCATTGTCCGAGTTATCCGTCCAAGTGATGTTGATGATCGTCGGACTAGTGACGGCGGCCTGCACGCTGGTCGGCGCGGCGGGTGGGACGATGAGCGTCGTCGCCGATGCGCTGCCTGTCCAGACCGAGTAGGCGATCTCGTTTTCAGCCCGCACGCGATAGAAGTAGGTCGCGCCCTGGGCGACCGCCGTGTCAGTATAGTCGGTCGTGGACGGGTCGGCCACGGTGAAGGTCGTCAGGCTCTGCGTGAAGTCAGAGTCGGTCGCCCGCTCGATGAGCCAGTTTGTGACCGCCGGGAGCGTTGCGTTGTTGGTCCAGTCAAGTGTCACGAACACCGGGAATGTGGTCGACGGCGCCGCGGTGAGGGCCGTCGGCTTGGCAGGTGAAGCGTGGAACGAGATCGGACGCATCATCTCCATCTCTTCGTGGCTCAGGATGTGGCAGTGCCACATATACTCCCAGCCGAAGTTGGTCTTGGCGTTTGTGACAGTGATTGGGTTGGCGGTGATCGGGTCGAATCCCGGCCACGTCGCGCCTTCGGGCATCGTAGGGTCGAGCAGTCGAACGCTGTCCGGCAGCTTGAACGGAAGCTTCGGCGCGACGGGCCGCAGCGCTACGATCGTATCCTCAAGCGGGCTGACTCGAATGGTCTCTTTCCATCCCAGTTCGTTTGCGTCCGGGAGCGTCACTCCGTTGTCCCAGCCGACGCGGTTTATGAGCTGCACGTCGAAGAAGTGGAAGTGGATCGGGTGGGTATCGACACCGTTGTGCGTGATCTTCCATATCTGCGTGCCATCCCCGGCGATTGCGGGAGTGAGCGGGGTCATGGATGCTGTGATTACCTCGGTTGTCGGGTCGACATAGCTCTGCAGGACGAAGGTCTGTCCTCCGGCCTGAGGGTTCGGGAGTTGAAGCCCGAGCTTGCCGCTCATCCTGCCGTAGTCGTCGAAGGTCTCGCCCATCTCGTCCTGGATCGCTTTTCGCTCCATGGGAATAGTGAAGACGTTGCCTTCGATTGTTTTGAACCTGAGCGAGGTGTCGTGAATCCTCGATATACCCCAGTCGGGCCATCTGGTCGGGAAGGTGGCGTTGTAGGCCTTGTTATACTGGTCGTATCCGGGCAGCAATTCTCCCTGAGCGACGATAAGTGGGTCCTGTGCTCGCTTGAAGACGCCATCCTGGGTCTCTGTCGACTTCCATACCGCCTCAAGAGCAGGGAGATCGAATGGGTCGGTGGGCGTGCCCTCTACTTTGATCTGCATGATCGTCCGGGTGTTGGGGCCGAATCCCGCCTCGGTCGGGTCGTGTCCGCCCGTGTCTCTCATATCAGGCATGCCGGTGAAATAGTCATATCTTGCGTCCGGCGAGGGGTAGGCAGCCGGGGCGTCATTGTATAAAATAAGAGTCTTTCCCGCGTAAGCCGAGAAGTCGACGATGACGTCGGCGCGTTCCGCAGGGCCGAGCACGAGCGCGTGGGAGTTGACGAGCCCCGCGTTGAAGGTCGTCACGTCGACGTTCCAGTCGATTGGCCGGTGGACGATCTCTACCGGCATCGGCAGGAATCCGCCCTCGGTGCCGATCTGTATCCATTTGGGGCCGCGGGTGTTCCAGTCAGGGACTCCCCCGTCTCGTCCGTCGATAGGCCAGGTCGGGTTGCCCTCTTCATAGTCTGCGGGCCAGGTCGGGTCGGACGGGTTCGGGACCGCCGGGACCATCTTGACCTCGGTGTGGGTCCTGCCGTCAGACGTGGTCACGGTGGAGTCCGCCTCGTAGAGCTGCAGGTTCCAGAATCGGTCGTTTGCGGCGTTTAGTATCCGCAAGCGATAGGGTTTGGGCTCGATTGTAAGAGTCGGGTATACCGTGCCGTTTACAAGCGGCGTATCGTTGAAGGCTTCCATTCCCATCGAAGGATCCGGCACGTCCGGGATCTCCGCCGGCTGCCAGGGCCACACGTCGGGATTGTAGTAAGGGTTTGCGATAGGCTGATGGCTGATGCCGGTGGTAGGCGGCCAGAACCAGGGGCCGTAGTGCCAGCGTCCCATCGCGGCCATACCTGAGATGTCGTAGGGGTTCTGGGCGGGCATGTAGACGTGCGGCACCCAGAGGTCGCCCGTGTTGAAGTCGGGATAGCCGTTCAGGTCATCATCCGTGCCGGTTCCCCAGCGCCATGTCGGGTCGAGCTTGCCGATCGTATTCGCGTCGACGAAGATCTTGTCCTGGATGATGAGCGGGATCTGTTCTGATGGGATGACTCCGCTTGCTACGAGCGCCTGCTCGATGTTATCTTCGATCATGTAGCCGGCAGCCTCGCCCGCGTAGACGTTCAGTCGGGTGATGCCGTAGACGTGATCGTGGTAGAACATCAATCTGGCGCTCTGCTGGTTGGTGTAGTAGTAGGTCATTGAGCCGTCGCGGGGGTCACCGGGGTCCGTATTGAGCATGTCCGGGACCGGCATGACGCTCACTCCCTGGGGATAGGAGGTATCCTCGCCTGCGGGGGTGATCCACTGATGAGGCGTGCCGTCGCTGATCCAGGGGGTGCGCCCGCCATGGAGGTGAACGACTGCGCGGTTGTCGGTGTAGTTCTCCATCAACTCACCGATGACGGTGGGATTGCCGCCGGGGTCGCTCGCGAGCTCGATCTGCAGGTCCATTGCTGATGGTACCGATTTTACGGTGAAAGAACCGTTGTAGGTTTTGGGCTGGAAGCCTTTCAGAGTCACCTTGTCGCCGACTTGCAGGCCGTGGGGCTCCATGGTCATTATGGAGACCGTCTTGCCGCTCGCTTCGACCATGTGTGCCATAAGCATAGCCGGGCCCATACCCGCGCCCATTACGGAAGGATCGACGGGGATGAAAAGGTCGCCGCTGAGTCCCTTGGGGAGATAGTTGTTGAACTTCAGACGCACTGGGACGTTTCGCTTGGCGACGATCATCGGGCCAAGGTAATGCGGCTTGTCGACCGCGTAGACCTAGTTGCCCTGCGCGTCGAGGATCGGGCTGCCGTCGGGATAGGTCAGGGCGAACCGGGTCGACGTGTCGGGGATAACCGGAGTGTCGATCTGCACGTAGCCTCTGAGTGTCGTCGGAGGAAGCTCGCTGTGCAGCTTTTCTTTATACTGAACTACCGCGATTTCGTAGTAATCGGAGTTGACTCCAGGGTCGATTCCGGGGTAAGTTGTGCGATCCGGCACGGCGACGGGGATATACTGCCCGAGCAGGTTGGCCTTATCCGGGCCAAGTCCGGGGAGTTTGTCGACGAATTTCTTCAGCTTCGGCGTGTAGTTCCAGTTGGGAACGGTCGGGCTGAAGTAGTCGGGCACATCTCCCTGTCCGACGATCGGACCAAGCTCGCTGCTTGTCACTGAAAGCGAGCTTGTGGCGGGCCCGTTCTTCTTCGTATTGTTCTTCTTCGCCGCAGCGACCTTTTGGGCGAGACGCTGGGCTGCTGCTTCTCTTTCGACCTGGGTTACTAGTCTGGCATGACGCTTCTTGGCGGCGGTATAGGCATCCGTTTTCTCAGTCGCCACGCCAGTATCCCCTTGGGAGGGGATTTGGCCGATGACAAGGGTGACGGCGGCCGCCGCAAGGAGCAGTCGCAAAAGGGGTCGGTGTCTGTCCATATTAGTCTTGTCCTTTCACCTGCGGGCAGTCCATGTTGCGTAGGTCTGCCTCTGAATTAGTTGTTTTCGGGGACGGAATCGCGCGATGCAGTATGGCTGTCCGTAGCTGCATTTTTTCTAATACTGCTGTAGCGGCGATCTTGACCTGAGGCTGATCTAACCGCCTGGTAGCAGGCTGGTATGGGTTCAGCGTCTTTGAAATTATACCAACTACAGCTGAGGTTCAAACGCGAAGAATCAAATATGTTGATGATATGGCGACACCTGATGCTCGCTTGTCGCTGGTGTGCGCCGATCTGCCTATTGACTTTCGGGCAGTGACTTAACGAATATCCACTGAGCCTTCAACCCGAAAGTCGAGAATAATTCTCGGCTCGAATACTCTGCGGCTAACCATATAGTTATCTACCGAAAATCCATAGTATGCCAAACACCCTGGTGAGGATTTCGTTGAACGGCATAGCTATGAAGAAGAGGGGGATCATACTGAGCCGACGTGCATAAATAAAGGCATCATAATTCGGATGTCCCTGATTTTCGGCTGACACTGTGAATACAGCAATCATTCCAGCCTGCTTTATTCGGGAAGCGAATAAAGCTTTTCTGTCTCGCGAGGGGCTTGCCGGTGGAAATGCGCCCTCGCGTCTCAAACTTGAGCCCGGCGATGTCCTCGCTGTGAATACGGACGGAGCTACCGAATCCAAGACCACAACAGGAGAGCGGCTCGGAGAGGAGATGTGGTCCGTCGCCTGTTGCTAGAGAGCACTCACCTCGGTGCTCAGGAAATGGTCGACCGCGTCCTGACTGTCATTGAATCCAGAACGGAAAAGAACCTGCGGAACGATCTGACGTTGGTGTGTGCCAAACGAACTGATTAGTTGACCCCGAATATCACACCGGATGAGCTTACTATTGGAATAAACAGGGTAAGTCGTCATGTTAGCCATTGAGCTAGCCCGCTTTATTCGTGAAGCGAAAAAAGCTTTCGCTAACAGAGCATTATTCACGCCACTCGTGAATAATGCCGGCTAGCAAGCGGCATTGGCATGGAGGTAACTGGTTGGTAGAACACATTTGGCATGCGATAGGTGTGGACGAAGCCCTGGCGGCGCTAGGGTCTTCGCGCGACGGGTTGCGCGAAGAGGAAGCGGAAGAGCGTCTTGCGCTGTATGGACCGAACGAGTTTGGGCAGCAGGCAGAGATATCCTGGCTGCACACTGCGGTCGCGCAGGTAAAAAGCCCACTGGTATATGTGCTTGCCATCGCGGCGGGGGTATCGCTGGCGGCGGGACACCCTACGGATGCAGCGGTCATACTCACGATTGTTATCCTCAACACCGTTATTGGATTCGTTCAAGAGTATCGGGCGGAACGGGCCATGGCGGAACTTGCGAAGTTCGCCGCACCCACGGCAAGGGTCAGTCGAGGTGGTGAGGAACGGGATATCGTGTCGGCGCAACTGGTACCCGGGGATGTGGTGATGCTTGTCGCCGGGGACAGAGTTCCCGCGGATGGCAGGGTGCTGGAAGCGCATAGTCTGGAGTCCAACGAGTCTGCGCTGACAGGCGAGTCTGAGCCGGTGGAGAAGAATGCGGAGTCCGTGGACACGAAGACGGCGCTCGCCGCGCGCAGCAATATGGTCTACTCCGGTACGGTCGTGACACGGGGTCGGGGGATGGCTGTTGTTGCGGAGACAGGTGGGGCCACCGAGTTTGGCAAGATCGCCACGGAGGTGCGTGCGACGGAGCGTGAGGACACTCCACTGCAGCGGCAGTTGGCGGTTGTGGGCAAGACGCTGGGGATCATCGCCCTCGGACTGGCGGGCTTGGTGTTCGTCATAGGCCTTCTCAGGGGAATCGACGTGCTGGAGATGTTTATGTTTGCGGTGGCTTCTGCGGTAGCCGCCATTCCTGAAGGTCTGCCCGCTGTGGTGACTGTGGCACTGGCGATGGGGCTCAGGAGCATGGCCCGCCGGAATGCGATCATACGGCGGCTTCCAGCGGTGGAGTCTTTGGGTTCTGCCACGGTCATTGTAACAGACAAAACCGGGACGCTGACGCAGAACCGAATGACGGTGGAGTCGGTGTGGATCCCGGGAGTGCCGGAGGAAGTGGTTGGCGGAAGTCTTCTGGAGAACGAGCAGGCGAAGAGGGCGCTGGCCGGTGCAGCGCTAGCGAGCGATTCGGAGTTGATGGAAGCCGATGGGAAGTTCAGCGCAAACGGTGATCCGACAGAGGCGGCATTCGTCGTCGCGGCAGCTCGC